>JAFXAZ010000023.1 GCA_017521985.1 Lachnospiraceae bacterium | reverse complement strand
TGGATTATGCTATTGAGTGGGCTAATGCCAATGACTGGGATTTTAATCGTAACGAAAATCACAACACGACAAATGCAGATAACGTTAGTTGTGGAGAAACTTATATGGATCTGATGACTAAATATGGTGTGGAAGGCAAGATGACGCATATGCTTGAAACATTAGAATTTACCGCTCAGGATGAGAAGAATGATTACTGGTGGTGGATAGATACCTTCTATATGGCATTAAATTTTTATACTCGTATGGGCTTATACTTGAATGACGACAGGCTGATTGATAAGGCATATAATTTGTATATGAATTCTAAAGCAGAGCGTGGATGTTATGATGAAGAGGAAGGACTGTGGTTTCGTGATGAAAGATTTCTTGCAGATGTGGCGCATACCTTAAATGGCAAAAAGGTTTTCTGGTCTAGAGGTAACGGATGGGTGCTTGGTGGTCTTGCGAGAACGCTGCGAACACTTCCAAAGGAACATAAATATTATGAGGAATATAGAAGTGTATTTGTAAAAATGGCAGAGGCTCTAAGGCGATATCAGAGTGCCGATGGCTTTTGGCGCACGAGTTTATTAGATCCTGAAGAATTTGATATGCCAGAGACATCAGGAACCGCATTGAATGTACTTGGTATGATTATTGGTATTCGTGAAGGAATTTTGGATGCAAGCTATTTAGAATGTGTTTGGAAAGGCTTTGATGCTTTGACGGATATTGCAATGGATGAAAGCGGCAGAATTGGCTGGGTACAGGTTGTGGCATTGAAGCCGGGAAATGTAAGACAAGAAGCAACAAATGACTATGCAGTCGGAACTTATTTATTAATTTGTAAGGAATTGATTGAGTATATACAAGGGAATAACGAATGAAAAATCGGAAATATTTGTATAAATTAGTAACGATTATTCTTGTAGGCATATTTATACCTGTTCTTGTAGCATTGCTGTTTTTTATGAATCGTTCGTTTAAAAGACTGAATGTTGATAATGAAATGTATTATGAAAAGCTTGCAATTTCTTTTGCAGATAGCTTTTATTTGAAGCTTACAGAGCTAGGCAGGCACGCAAACTCTATCAGTGCAGGCAGTAAGGAAACAGAAAGTGCATTTTGGAGAGGAAATGAAAGCTTCGTTGAAAATGAATATTGGTATTTTGAGGCAATGCAGGAGCTGAATGAAAAGTACAGTATTGGAAGTACCGGTTTGTTTGGCATTTATTACTATGAAACGGACAGTGTGATTTTCCCAGAAGGAAAAAGAAATTCTGCAGAGTTTGCACGCTATTTAGGAGTAAAAAAAGCGGATGATGATAAGTGGAATTATTTTGATCAGGCAAATTATCGTAAGGGAGAGGTGCTGATTGGCACAACTAATCTGAATGGGCAGAACGATGGCTATATGCTGGTTGGTTATTGCACTACTATGGGAAAAAAATTTGACGAGGTCTTGATTTTTTATTGTATTGAGCCAAATGAATATAAGGATACCATAGGGTATGTATATGATAGTTCCGGTGTAGAATTTTACGTATTAGGCGACGAAGATGAGCAACTGTATTTGGCCATTGGTGAGGCAAGCAAAAGCAGTATAAGCTTAAGAGAACTTAATACAGAGCGAAGGTTTGCAGGAATTTCCCAAAGGATGATTTATGAAAAAGATATAAAGCATTTGCCGATATCTGTAGCAATGTGTATTACAGATGATGCTCAGCAGAATGATGTTGTGGCGTTTTATCGTTTAATGTGGTCAATACTTTGGATTATTATTGGAACGATGTTTTTGGTTTGTACGTTGGTTTTATATATGGCATATAAGCCGGTGTATAGACTTATGGCAGAAGTAAAAGAGTATGAAGGGGATGAATTTGAGAAAATTACCAATGCTCTGCATAGTGGCCGCGTAAAGATACTGGAGCAGGAAATGCTTATTATGGATTTGCTTTTGAAGCATTTGATTCATGGCGGACACATTTCAAGAAAAAAGATTGGAAGTCTTGGTGTGGACGCAACTTTTCAGCATTTTTGTGTTTGTGTTTTAGATGGTCACACTTTATTAAGTAATGAAGTGAAACAATTGACCACTGTTATTGAAGAAAAATATAACGCACGTTTTTTTGTAACAGACTGGCAGGGAGAAGAAAGAAGTATTTTGATTTTCTTTTTAAGAGAAGCAGACATCAAAGAAATGACAGCCTGGTTAATGAAATGGTGCGAAGAACATTTATTGGTTGATTATCGACTTTCCATTGGTAAGCTTGTAAATGAATTGGATGATATTCGTTCCAGTTTTATTGACTGTTTAAATCAGCGAAAAACAGAAGAAAATTTTATAGATAATAAGCAAAGTATTAATGAAGAAATTATTTCTTTGGATTACAAAGAGGATAAGCAAAAAATAGTACTGCAAGAGATTTTAACATATATAGAGGCACATTATCGAGATGTAGATATTGGGCAGACAGGCGTAGCTGACTTTTTTAAAATGTCCAGTTATACGTTAAGCAGGATGTTTAAGAAACAGGTCGGAGTGGGTTTTGCAGAATATATTAATTCAAAGCGTATAGAATACGCGAAAGAATTATTGCTTACAACTACTTTTTCTGTCCGGGATGTTTCGGCTATGGCGGGATTTTCCAGCGATGCTTATTTTTGCAGAGTATTTAAGGCGGCAGTAGGGGTACCCCCTGCAACATTTAGGGAACAGTAGGAGGTTGAATGTGAAACAGTATATACACCAGGATATGTGCTTAACAGTCTATGACAATGGAAGATTTTTGGTACATCCAAGCATATGGAAAGACATTGATTACGAAAGTAACAGTATTCGGCCTAATTTTGAAGTGAACCTTGCGGGTAATCCATGGATTGTACTTTGCAAAGAAGGTTTTTTCCTCGACAAAATTATCGAATGCACCCAAGGCTTAGAGCTGGGTTATAATTGTGAAAAACAGGAATTGTATGTAACGATTAGATTGGAATTTGTGCCCGAAACAAATGTGATTGTACAAAAAAGTACCATAAAAAACTATGGAAAAAAGAACTGTAAGCTGACGAGATTCTCGTCCTGCTTTTTGGAACATGTAGCAAGTGACAGCAAAGAAAATTGGTATGACAACAACGAACTGTATATATATATTTGCCATAGTAAATGGATGGGAGAAGGTCAGTGGAGAAAATATAAACCCACAGAGTTGGGACTGTATCCCGGATCTGTTCATGGTGCAGAAAAGGCTTCGTATAGAATCAATTCCATAGGAAGCTGGTCAACTGCCGGTTTTTATCCAATGACAGTAGTAGAGGATAAAAAACATGGAAATGTCTGGTATATGGAAATAGAAGGTTCCCATAATTGGTTTCTTCAGTATGATGCATATGGAGGTTATAGTAACCCAAGCCTGGCGTTACAGGCATCGGGCTGCGATGAAGAGAATGGAAGTTGGCATTATGATTTAAAGCCGGGAGAAGAGTATACAACGCCGAGAGTTTTTTATGGTGTGGCTTCAGGTGGCTTTGAAGAGGCTGCTGAAAATATGAATGCCTTTAAAAGGAGAGACAGTCTTGTTCACTTTGAACAGGGGATTCCGCCGCTGGTATTCAATGATTATATGGATTGTATATGGGGCAATCAAAAACCGGAAGTGATTCTGCCATTGGTCGAACGTGCTGCAGAGATTGGTTGTGAAGTGTTTTGTATTGATGGAGGCTGGTGTGAAAATGTTTATGCAGAGGGCAAATCCGGCGAATACGGAGACTGGCAGCCTAAGAAGGAATTCTATAAAGACATTACCTTGCAGCAGCTTGCAGAAAAAATACGTGAAAAAGGGATGATTCCGGGCATTTGGATGGAACTGGAGACATGTACACGTACAGCATACGGATATGGTTTGGATGATAATACAGTTCTAAAGCGATATGACACGGAAATTGTTGGAAGAGGAACGTTATTCTATAATTTTAGTAATGAAAAAGTAAAAGCCTATTTATTTGAAAAGGTACGTGCATTGTATGATATGGGCTTTCGCTATATAAAAAATGATTACAATCATTCCACCGGTATCGGATGCACAAACAATTATGATGGGGACTCACCTGCTGAGGGATTGATACAAAATCATAGGAATTTTTTGCAGTTTATCTATAAGCTATATGAAGAATTCCCTGATTTGATAATAGAAAATTGCGGCAGCGGTGGTTTACGCTCCGACAATAGTATGCTTAGGCATTTTGCATTACAGAGTACTTCTGATCAGGAGGAATATGAGAATAATCCATCGATTCTTATGGGAAGTACGGCACTTATGCCCCCGGAAAAGGCTGCAATTTGGGTGTATCCATATCCGACTACATGGGCGAACTTCCGGAATTTTGTTCCGGATGAAGCGTATGTTAAATCTATGAAGGATGGTTTACAGACTTCATTTAATATGGTAACCGGATTGATGGGGAATATGCTCTTATCCGGTAGAATAGATTTATGCGATGATTATAATGTTAGCCTTATTAAAGATGGGGTAGATATTTATAAAAATATTCGCAAAGATTTGCGAGCGTCAAGACCGGTATACCCGAGTGGTTTGCATAAAATAAATAGTAGAGAACTTGTTTCTTTTGGCTTATTAACAGAAGAGATTTTAAGGCTTGCAGTGTGGAATGTAAATGCAGGAAAAGACAATGAAATATCCATTGATCTCTCCAAATGGTTGCACCCAGAAAGTCAGATATTAAATGTGTATCCACCAATAAAAGATATAAAATATGAATTGTGCGGAACAGAGTTGTCTGTGAAAGTGCCGACAAAAAATTCGGCATTATATTTAGAAATAAAACGTTAGTAAATAGACGGGCTAATAGCCGAGGCTTGCTTTATTAAAATTTGTAAAATATGTATATAAAACTAATTGTAAATTTTTGCTGTTTGGGCATAATTGCCCTTTGAGCAAGTATTTATAATTGAATTATCAGAGAAAATAGTGTTATCGTAAGTTCAGAGGAAACACTACTCAATGAAGAATTTTGAAAAAGAAGAAGGAGTAATACGTTATGAATAAAACTGAGGCCTGCAAAAAAAATAAAGAAGTAAAAGTTCCGACTTTGAGCTTGCGTGCGAGAATTTGGAAATACAGGCATTATTATCTGTTGATACTTCCTGCGCTTCTTTATGTGTTGATTTTTAATTATGGACCATTATATGGTTTGCAGATTGCGTTTAAAAACTACAAGGTTTCCTTAGGAATGTGGAATAGCCGTTTTGTAGGTTTTAGAAATTTTATTGATTTCTTTAACGGATATAACTTTTGGATCTTGATAAAGAATACATTGGGACTTTCTCTTTATGAGATTGTGATCGGTTTCCCGATTCCTATCTTTGCAGCCCTTGTTCTAAATGAAATGGGTACAAAAAGTAAGCGGGTTCTTCAGACGGTTTTGTACGCACCGCACTTTATTTCGACCGTTGTTTTGGTAGGTATTATAAATGTAATGTTTTCCCCTTCCATGGGCGTGGTAAATACGGTTATAGAAGCATTAGGTGGCGAAAGTATTTATTTTATGGGTAAGCCGGAATATTTTAGACATATATATGCATGGTCCGGTATATGGCAGGAAATGGGATGGAGCGCAATAATTTATTTGGCAGCGTTATCATCTGTGGATCCGGCACATTTGGAGGCTGCAGAAATTGATGGTGCTACCAGACTGCAGAAGATTAGATACATAAATATTCCAACAATTCTGCCGACAATTATTATTACGCTGATTTTGAAATTTGGAAGAATTGTTACGGTTGGTTATGAGAAGGTCTATCTGCTTCAAAATGAGTTGAACCTTGATGTGTCAGAAGTAATTTCTACATATGTGTACAAACGTGGTATTGTCGATTCAAGCTATAGTTTTTCAACTGCAGTAGGATTGTTTAACAATGTGGTTAATGTAACAATGCTGTTAATTGTGAATAAAATTGCCAAGAAAGTCAGTGATACAAGCTTATTCTAATAATATGAAGCGGCAGGAAAGGATGTTATATTAGTATGAAAATTACCAGCAGGAAAAAGAAAATTACAATATTTGATATTGTCATATATTTCATTGCAGCATTTTTGTTTTTGATTGTTGCGTATCCGTTGATATTGGTTGTATCTTGTTCCATTAGTGATCCGGGATTGGTAGCAACCGGTCAAGTACTTTTTTGGCCAAAAGGAATTAATATGGAAGGATATAAGCAGCTTTTGAATAATCCAAATATACTTATAGGCTACGGTAATACGATTTTTTATACCGTTTTTGGAACCTTAGTTAATTTGGCTGTAACAATTCCGGCGGGATATGTACTTAGTAAAACTATGGTTCCGGGTACAAAATTATTTACAGGCTTGTTTATGTTTACTATGTATTTTTCCGGTGGCATGATTCCAACATTCTTGCTGGTAAACAAGCTTGGTCTTTATAATACCAGAGCAGTTCTTTTGATTTTGGGTGCATTCAGTACATACAATTGCATTATCTGTCGTTCCTTCTTTGTGGGTCTTCCTACAGAGTTGGAGGAGGCGGCACGCATAGATGGGTGTTCTCCGCTTGGTATCTTTTTCAAGGTTGTATTGCCGCTTTCCAAGGCGTTGCTTGGCGTAATGGTATTATATTTTGGAGTGGCACATTGGAACGGATATTTTAATGCCATGATATATATTAATGAGGATGTAAAGCAGCCTTTACAGGTGTTTTTGCGTAGAATACTGGTATTGGCCCAAATCAGTGCTAACATGGATGAGGCAGGCGATTATGCCGCACATTTGGCCGATATGGAAGCCTTGATACGTTATGCGGTTATCGTGGTGTCTTCTGCACCGTTGTTAATTTTGTATCCATTCCTTCAAAAATATTTTGATAAAGGGGTTTTGATAGGCAGCGTGAAGGGATAAATCAGGTTAAGCTTGTCCGAGGCAGGACAGTTAACATATATTATATTAAATAGCTACGCGGGTAGCAGAAAGGAAGTTTTATGAAAAAGAAACTTTTATCAGTAGTTTTGGCAACTGCTATGGCGTTGTCAGTATGTGCGTGTGGCAATGAACCACGGGCAAGTGTAAGTACAGAAGAAACAAAAGTGGCTACAAGTGAAGTTGTATCCAGCGAAGTAGTATCTTCTGAAGTAGTTGAGGAGGCATTGTATCCTATCGTAGATGAGCCAATCACCATTAAAGGTCTTGTAGTAGATGGTAATGTGGAAACAAGAAAAGATCGTCTGGTGTGGAATAAGGTTTCTGAAATTACAGGCATCAATATTGAATGGGTATCCATTGACAAGGAAGCGTTATCTACATATCTTGCAGGTAATGATTGGCCGGATTTCTTCCACTGCCCAATGAGCAACAGCATTATTAACGACTATGGTGTGATCGGCGGAAGATTTGCAAATCTCTATGATTACATGGATGTTATGCCTAATTATGTTGCAGCATTGGAAGCTTATCCAATGGCGGAAGGTGCAGTAAAAGAAATCAATGGTGAAATGTATAGATTCCCATACATCGAAAAAGCTTCAACAGGTGTTGGTACAAGAACTCACGTAAGAACGGATGTTTTGGATGCAGCAGGTGTTAAGATGCCTACTACCGTTGAAGAATTTAAGCAGGCTTTGATTGATTTAAAGGCATATTATGGTGAAGTATCTTATATCCCGAATTTGTTCAGCTACTGGGGACCAATGCTGTTCGGCGCATTTGGTACAGAGACCAATATGAGATTCGATGCAGATGCTAATGAAAAGGTTTACACCAACATGACATCTGAGCAGACCAAGTTGTATTGGACTTTCATGAATGAATTATATGAAGAAGGACTGGTACATCAGGAATTCCTGACCTTAGATGGTACTGCAAGAAATGAATTGGCAAAATCCGGAAAGATGGCATTCCTTAATGGTGAAGCAAACAAGTTGGCAAAAGAAGATTTTGCTGATGGTAAATTCCACATCGACGTATGTGCTCCTTTAACATCAGAATATGACAAAACTCAGACTTTAATTGGTAACACCGATATTAATATTTCCAACAGCCCAATTATCAATAAAAATAGTAAATATGTAGAAGAAATGTGCAAGATGTTTGATATTATGTATGCTACAGAAGAGGTGGTTGAAGGATCCGGTTTACATGGTATGAGTTTCTGCTATGGTATTGAAGGTGTGGACTGGAAATACGGTGCAGAGGGATCCGGTAATTACGAATTGATCGCTCCGGAATCCTACAATGGTGCATTTAGTACTTATCAGTATGCTGAACTTGTATGGAAAGGTACTGGTCTTGCTACAGCGTTAGAAGGTCTGGTAGCTTCCACAGAAGGAAACAGCCGTGAAAGACAGTTGGGATACGTTAAGAGCGTGCTTCCATATCAGGAAGATCACTTATTCCCAATCGACTACATGAAGTTTAACGATGACGAACAGTATGTATTAGATAATAAGCTTGCTGATATCACTACTTATTATGAAAAAATGGCAGGTCAGTTTGTTACAGGTGTAGTAGATATCGAGACCGGATGGGATGAATACTGTAAGACACTGGAAGACATGGGTATCAATGATATTATTAAAGTATATCAGGCATCTTATGATAGATGGATCGCTGATTAAGATATCAAAGAAATAAATAAATTATTAAATTGAACAGAAGCGACCGTTCCATTATATGCATAGAAATTGGAACTGGTCGCTTTTGTTAAAACGAGGTGAATCATGAGTAATCCTGGATTTTTTTCCAAAGATGGTACTGCTTATATTGTAACGGAACCTTATACTGCCATACCATTTACAAATGTCCTATATAATGAGGACGGTTATCTGACAGAGTTAACACAGTGGGGAACCGGAGCAAGCTCTGTACAGTTTGCAGATAAAGAGACTTGTACTATCTTGTTAGAAGGTGGCAAAGCACTATATTTACGAAATGAGAAAACCGGGAAAGTGTGGTGCCCTGGCATAGAGCCTATGCATTCAGCGGTGGAAAAATTCACGTGTGAGCATGGAGATGGATATACAACAGTGTCTTCTGAATTTGAAGGAATTTCGGTTCGCTTTAGAACCTTTGTACCTGCAAAGGGATTGCGTGAGGTGTGGACGGTAGAAATTACAAATCATAATAATATAGCGACAGAACTTTCCGTTGTACCAATGGTAAAAATGGAGCTTATGGGTTATACTGGTCCGCGTTTCTGCAACAGTCCGTTACAGTCCTATGTAACTACATTTGAAGAGGAACTGAATGGAACCTATTTTGAAACAAGAAATCCAAATACAAAAGGGAAACCATATGATGCGGTATTGGCAGCGTCCGGAAAAGTGGATTTTTATTCCGGATGTGACAGAGCGACACTTGCAGCACCGCAAACACTTTATTATCCGTATGCACTTTTAAATGGTAAGAATCTGGATTCTTCTGTTTCCATGAGCGGTATTCCGTTTATGGCATTGCAGTGTATAGCGAGCATAGAGCCGGGAGAGACGAAACGCATGGATTTTGTGCTGGGTACTTGCTGCAATAAAGAAGAGGCTAAGGAGATTGTTTCCGTACTTTCAAGTGAAACAGCAGTAGAGGCAGAATTTGAAAAAGCTTTGGCTAAAATTGATAAAAGACGCAAAAGGGTGCGTATAAAAACACCGGATGATAAAATCAATTATTTTGTAAATACATGGCTGAAAAAAGGCATGGAATATTGCCTGAGAAAAAAAGATGCAACAAGGGATAACCTGCAGTTTGCATTTGGATTGACCATGTCAGAGCCTGAAGTTACAAAGGACACGATTAGGCTGGCTATGAGTTACCAGTATAAGGATGGACATACAGTAAGAAGCTGGCTGCCATTGGATGAAACCTATTATTCTGATGGTCCGTTGTGGATTGTACTGGTTACCTGCGACTATTTGAAGTATACAAGCGATGTGGACTTCTTAAAGGAAAAAGTACCTTATTTTGACGGTGGAGAAGCCACTGTTTTAGATCATTTACAAAGCGGTATTGAACGTCTTTGTATAGATAAGGGACCTCATAATCTTTGTCTGGCGAGATGGGCAGACTGGAATGATGCCTTGAATTTAGATGACCCAAATGCTGAGAGTGTATTTGTATCCATGGGACTGGCATGGTGCCTGAAAGAAATGTCGGTGTTAATGAAATATATCGGCATGGATATGTTAGCTGACAAGTATACCACGTCATATGAAGAATTAAAGGAAATAATCAATCAGAACTGTTGGGATGAGAAAGGCGAATACTATGTGAGAGGCTTTTCACATGGCAAGGTTATCGGCGGAACAGAGTCTGAAGGCTCTGCTATTTATGCAAATCCGCAGACCTGGGCAGTGTTATCCGGCGTAGTAACAGCAGAAAGAGTGGAGAAAATCGTGGCTGCAACAGACAAGTATATTGTTACTGATTTGGGATGTCTGGTAAATTATCCGGCTTATGCAGAGGCAATGCCGGAAATCGGCCGAATTTCTTATCAATATCCGGGAACCGTAGAAAATGGTGCTGTATATTGTCACGCTACTGCGTTCAAGATTAATGCAGACGTAATGCGAGGTGATGGAGAACGTGCATACCGGGAATTAAAGAAAATCATGCCGGACAGTGAAACGACTCCGTATGAAGTATCCGGAGCACTACCGTATAGCTTAACCAGCTGCTATGCGACCAATGAGCATATCTGGGGCAAGACCGGAAGACCTTGGTTGACGGGCAGTCAGGGCTGGATGATGCGCTGCGTAGTAGAGGGATTTTTGGGAATTCAAAAAGCGTATGGTGGTTTCTATGTAACTCCTGCAATGCCGGATGATTGGAATGAAGCAGAGTGTATGATAGAAAGAAATAGCACAGAATATGTTTTTACCATTAAGCGAACCGGAGTGGAGAGCATTACGGTTGATGGGGTAATGCAAAAGCAGAGCTTTGTTGCATTCTCTGAAAAAGAAAGAGTATGTGTTGATATTACGATGTAATGTGAGGAATGTTTATTTAAATCATGATAAGATTCATGAGGAAGGAGTATGAAAATGACATTGTTTAAAAGAATAACGGCATTTGTGCTTGTAATTATGATGTGTCTTACCAATGTTACACCTGTAAGTGCAGCTGAGAATTCACAAGATGGTGTAACAGTAACTATGACAATGGATAAAGAAAGTTATAGTATAGACGAAAAGATTACGGCCACTATTAAGCTAAAGAATAATAATTACTATGCTGTTACAGATATATCCTTG
>JAFXAZ010000042.1 GCA_017521985.1 Lachnospiraceae bacterium | reverse complement strand
GGCACAAGTCCTGTGGAAACATACTCTATAAAGACCGGTGCAAAAAGTACTAGAGCTCCCAAGAACAGCAACAGACTAATGCATCCAAAGAATGCAAGCGGCCTGTAGTTTTTAAATAATTGTAAAATTTTAAATAAAACCTTGGCTCCATCAGAATAGGTATTTAATTTAGATTCGCTGCCTTCCGGTCTGTCACGATAATCTACCACCACATTTTCTACCTGTAAATTATAATTTACGGCATGAATGGTCATTTCCGTCTCGATTTCAAAGCCTTTAGAGATAACCGGGAACGTCTTAACAAAGGCATAATTAAAGGCTCTGTAACCGGTCATAATGTCTTTGATATCTGACTTAAAAAGCACATTGATACTCTTTCGTACAATACTGTTACCAAAATTGTGGAACGGACGTTTATTTTCTTCAAAGTAGGTAGAAGAAAGTCGGTCGCCTACTACCATGTCTGCATGCTTATTTAAAACCAAATCCACCATTTCACGAGCGTGCTCCAGGGGATAGGTGTCATCTCCGTCTATCATCAGATAGCATTCTGCCTCAATTTCACGAAACATGCGGCGTATTACATTGCCCTTGCCCTGCTTATATTCATAACGAATTACCGCGCCGGCTTCCTTAGCACATTCTACCGTGCGATCCTTGGAGTTATTGTCATACACATAGACGGTTGCTTCCGGCAAGGCTGCATATGCGTCGCGTACCACCTTCCCTATAGTCTGTTCTTCGTTGTAGCATGGAATTAAAACTGCTATTTTATCCATAAAAACTCCTTACTTACGGCGTACCAGATGTGCTGGGAGCCCGTCCTTAAATATTGGGTATAATTCGCTCTGAATCAGAGGGCGTAAATATGCTAAAAATTCATCGGTAATCTGGCAGCCGTCCTTACTGATAAACTGCTCCGGAACCATTTTTTCTAAATTGGCAATAGCATGAATATCATACGCTGCCGTTTCACACTTATAAGGTGCATCACTTACGCGGTTCAAAGTAATCATCACACCGCTAAGCCCCTCCATGGCTGCTTTCACACCGGCGCTTCCTGCCGCAAATGCTTCGTCAATATCCGTCAAAGAAGCAATATGTGTAGCCGCCCTCTGAAGCAGAGATGGTTCAATGACACGTGCCTTGATACCGGTACGTCGTTCCACAATGTCCGCAAGCGTCGCACAGCTGCCTGCCACCTGCTTGTGCCCAAACACATCCACATCGGTACTTTCCGCGAAAAACTCGCTTACAAAACGACCGTCAGCCAGCTTCACACCCTCGGACACCGCAATCACCACAGAGGATTTCTTGGCTGCCAGTTCTTCGATTTTGGCCACAAAGGCATCCACATCAAATACTCGCTCCGGAAGATAAATGGCATCCACGCCTGTACAGTCCTCGCCCTTTGCAAGTCCTGCAGCACCCGTCAGCCAGCCGGCATGTCTTCCCATAATCTCCACCAAAATCAGCTTTGTTTTGCCTTCATATGCCTCATTATCGCGAATGATTTCCTTTAAAGATGTAGCAATATACTTTGCCGCAGAACCAAAGCCCGGACAGTGATCTGTTACCGGCAAATCATTATCAATGGTCTTCGGAATCCCTACAAAACGCTGTGGCTTGCCATGTGCCGCGGCATAATCAGAAAGCATTTTCACCGTATCCATAGAGTCGTTGCCGCCAATATAAAGCATGGTCGTAATCTCATACTTCTCCATTACCGCAAAAATCTGTTCATAAATATCTTCATGACCTTCCGGAACCGGCAGTTTGTATCTGCAAGTACCCAAAAAAGCAGCCGGAGTACGCTTTAAAAGCTCTATTCCTTCCTCTTCTGCCAAATACTCGTCCAAATCCAGCAGATTTTCCTTCAAAAATCCCTGAATACCATTTACCATACCGTAAACCTTAGCAGCTCCTAATTCCTTACCTGCTGAATAAACACCCGCCACGGAAGCATTGATTACTGCGGTTGGTCCACCGGACTGCCCTACTACAATATTACCTGTTAACTGCATAAATACCCTCACTTTTATTTATTGACTATAATCACAACTTCCTATAACTCTTCCAACTCTGCCAGCCATAAGCTCATGCATGCATCACTTGGCATACGCAAGTCTCCACGCGGTGAAACACCCACACTTCCGACTTTTGGCCCGTCCGGCAAGCAGCTTCGTTTGAACTGCTGGGTAAAGAAGCGTCGGTAAAAAGTCTTTAACCACTTTAAAATTACTTCTTTATCGTATTCGCCTTCAAATGCCAGACATGCTACACGATACACTTTGGATGGAGTAAATCCGCAACGCAACATATAATACAAGAAGAAATCGTGTAATTCATATGGTCCCACTAAATCCTCCGTCTTCTGGCTGATAACACCATCTACCGGCGGTAACAATTCCGGACTAACCGGAGTATCTAATACATCCAAAAGCACTCTGCTCAGTTCTTCATTTCCGCAGGTATCTGCATAATACTGTACCAGATGGCGAACCAAGGTCTTTGGGACGCCTGCATTGACACCATACATAGACATATGGTCACCGTTGTAGGTAGCCCATCCAAGGGCAAGCTCACTCATATCACCGGTACCGATTACCATACCATTTTCTCTATTGGCAATATCCATAAGAATCTGGGTTCGCTCACGGGCCTGGCTATTTTCATAGGTCACATTATGATTATCTATGTCATGTTTAATATCATTAAAATGCACGGTTACGGATTCTTTGATATCAATCTCTTCTAATGTAGCACCTAACTTCTTGGTTAAGGTACATGCATTATCATAGGTTCTGTCCGTAGTACCAAAGCATGGCATAGTAATGGCATGAATATGAGTTCTGTCCAAACCAAGCAGGTCAAAAGCCTTCGCCGTTACTAAAATCGCCAGGGTAGAATCCAGACCACCGCTGATACCTATCACTGCATGCTTACAATTTGTATGCTCTAAACGCTTCTTTAATGCATAAGCCTGAATGGATAAAATTTCTTCACATCGCTTTTCACGTTCCTCCGTATTGGAAGGTACAAATGGCATTGGTGCAAAATATCGTTCAATTGCAGTTTCCTGCTCTGTCAAATGAAATTTCACATGACGGTATGAGCCGGTTGACTCCGGTTCGAAAGAAGACATATTACGTCGTTCCATACGCAGTCTGTGTATATCCATATCTGCATAAATCGTTTCACAAATAAAGCGCTTTGCCTCTGCTAGCATTACCCCATTTTCACAAATTAGGTTATGTCCGCCAAACACCATATCCTGTGTAGACTCACCCTCGCCTGCACTGCAGTAAATATAACCTGCCATCAGTCTTGCAGAGGTAGAAGCCACCAACATGTGACGGTAATTGTCCTTACCCACATTTTCATTGGATGCAGACAAGTTTACAATTACATTGGCTCCTGCCAGTCCATGTCGAAGAGACGGTGACATAGGCGCCCACAAGTCTTCACAAATTTCACAAGCTACGGAAAGTCCTTTTAAGGAACCTGCCTCTGCCTCAAACAAAATATTACTTCCAAATGGCACATATTTTCCGTCAAACAAAATATCTTCCGGCTGGTCGTTGCCCTTAGCGAAGTTTCTCCCCTCATAAAACTCATGGTGCATCGGAATAAAGCATTTTGGCACAAAGCCAAGTACTTCACCTTTAAAAAGTGCTGCTGCCACATTATAAAGCTTACTGCCTTTTTCCATAGGAAGTCCCACAAAAATCAGCGCCTCCATATCCGCGGTAGCCTTCAAAATCTTCCTCAGACCATCCAGCGCACCCTCCAAAAGCAGTTCTTGTGCAAACAAATCCTGACAAGTATAGCCGGTAATACAAAGCTCCGGCAACACGATAATACGCGCACCCTTTCCGTAGCTTTCTGTAATTTTTTCTAAAATTACCGTCGTATTAAACCCGGTGTCTGCTACTTTAATTTTAGGCGTAGCCGCTGCTACTTTTATAAATCCGTGCTTCATATAACGCTCCTGTCCAATATACTTTTATGCTCTGCTCTTTTTATAAATTTCCTTTAATTCATCCACCTCAAAGGTATAGTTAGTATTGCAGAAGTGACAGTTTACTTCTATCGGTTTCCCGTCTGCAATCATTTCCTGCAAATCCTTTTTACCAACACTGATTAAGACCTTTTCTACCCGGCTTTTACTGCAGTCACAATAAAAGCTCATTGGAATTTTGTCGGTAAATTCCACATCAAAGCCAGTCAAAACCCGCTCTAAAAGCTGCTCCGGAGTAAGACCTTCTGCCAACAGCTTGGTTACGGAATCTACATCCTTTAAATTTTCTTCCAGCTTATCAATTACCTTGTCCTCTGCAAAAGGCATCAGCTGAATAATAAAGCCTCCTGCCTGTGCAACGTGATAATCCTTGCCCACCAATACACCTAAGCCTACGCTGGACGGCACCTGCTCACTGGTTGCAAAATAAAAAGTCAAATCCTCTGCAATTTCACTGGTCTGTAATACAGTCTGCCCTACATAAGGTTCCTTTAAACCGAGGTCTTTGATAACATTCATAAAGCCTACGCCTACGGCACCGGCCACATCCAGCTTCCCTTTTGCATTTAAAGGTAAATCCACATACGGATTATTTACATAGCCTTTTACATGTCCAAAAGCATCTGCCGTAACAGTCATTCCCTGTAACGGACCGCTCGCATGCACCTGCAAAGTCAAAACATCTTTTTCTCCTTTTAACATTGCCCCCATCATGGCACCGCCGATTAATAATCTGCCCAATGCTGCGGTTGCTACCGGTGTCGTATCGTGATGAGCTCTTGCTGCTTCCACCGTTTCTCTGGAAGTGCAGGCAAATGCCCGAATCTGCGCATTAGCAGCAGTAGCTCGTACAATATAATCCTTCATGTTATTTCCCTTTCTCTCTACATACCATCAGTACACGTTCTGTGATAGAAGTTACCTCACCATTGGTATCTGCATCCATTGCCGTCACAAATTCCAGACCGGCTTCCTTCACAAACTGCAGCATTTCCTGTAAATCATAGCCTCTCTGAAGGTGTGTCTCCTGAAAACGATAAAACACATCTTCCTCCTCTGACTCACTCACAAAAATAGTCAGGTCATATTCATTAATATGACTTTCTGCATCATAATAATTATCCCAGATAAAACTGCAGTCCTCACGATTTTCTGCAATGGTAGTATCACCGATTACCTCGGCATATTTGTAAGTAGTATTAAAATCAAAAATAAATAATCCCTTTGGATACAGGTAATTGTTCACACGCGAAAATGTTTCAATTACCTCGGAATTCTCCAACACATAGTTTATGGAGTCACACACACAAATTATTGTACCAACCGTACAGTAAAGTTCCAGCTTGCGCATATCCTGACACAAATACATAATATCATGTCCGGACTCCGCACGCTTGTCCATGGCAATCTGCAGCATATCATAAGACAAATCAATTCCCATCATATCATAACCTGCCCTTGCCATCATCTCTGTCAAAGTGCCGGTTCCGCACCCCAAATCCAAAACAAGATTGCGTTCACTCAAAAGTGCCAGTTCTTCCTCGCTGAGCCCTTCTGCTTCCATTTCGAAAATGGGTTTGGAAACCCCATATTTCTTTATGATTTCCACAAGACGCCTGAACCATTCCTCATAAGGTGTGGCATCCATGAATTCGTCATAAACTGCCGCAAAATCTCTATAGCTTTCCATAGAATTTTAGTCTCCTAATTTATAAGCAGCTACTGTACCAAAAATCAACGCTGCAATGCCAATCAACACGCTGCTTATTGTAATAGTACCGAAGTTGGAAAGAAGTAAAATCGCAAAAGGAGACGCTACAATCAAGCCAATAATTGCCCAATAAGCAAGAAGTGGATATTTATTAAATACAATCTCAATTATTTTGGCAATACCAAAGATTCCAGCCACAACACCCAATCCAAACGGAACGAAAATTAGGATACCTCTCCAAAGAGCTGTAATATCAAAAGCTACCAACGCTCGAATAAATGTGTTGATTTCTGTAACAATTGGATTATAAAAACCTAACAGTAATAAAATCATGGATCCGGAAACGCCAGGAATAATCATGGTTGCTGCTGCAATGATACCAACTGCAAATAAAGCAATCGCCATACCCACACCCGGCTCAATAACTACCTCTGCACCTTCTCCATTTCCAAATGCAGCCAAACCTACTACCAACGCAAAGAAAACCACAAAAGAAAGAATATGCGGTACCTTAATGGAATTGCCTTTTACACGTTTCCACATTGCCGGCAAACCACCCAATATCAAACCAATAAACAGTAAATTAGTTTCTAACGGAGCTATGTCAAATAAATATTCTATGACAAAAGATAAGCCCACCAGACCAATACCTGCCCCAACAAAAATAGGAACCAAAAACTGGATATTCTTTTTCAGTTCACTAAATAAATGGGTAATACAATGTATCAACTTGTCGTAAATACCCATAGAAACAGCCATGGTACCACCGGAAACACCCGGAATAATATTTGCTATACCAATAATTGCACCTTTAATAATATTTTTTAACATGTTTTTTCCTCACTTTACCTATTATTTAAATATTTCTTTAAAAACTCTATTAATACCTGCATCTGTTCATCCGTGCCAATAGTAATGCGCAGATAATTATCAATACGCGGCTTTTTAAAATACCTTACGAAAATATCCTGCTCACGCAACGCCATATAAATTTCTTCTGCCGGCACGCTCTTATGTGTTGCAAAAATAAAGTTTGTATAAGAATCAGGAAAAGTAAAGCCTAACTTTGCAAGCTCTGCCTTGGTCCACTCTCTGGTAGCAATAATCTTTGCAGTAATTTCTTCAAAATAATCCACACTGCGTACACATGCCGCACCTGCCATGAGACTTGGACGATTCATCGTATAAGAATTAAAAGAAAACTTTGCATCATTTAAGTAACCAATCAGCTTTGTACTGCCAAAGGCATAGCCGATACGCATGCCTGCCAAGGCTCTGGATTTGGAAAATGTCTGAACTACCAGTAAGTTTTCATACTTATCCACTAAAGACAATGCACTGGTACCGCCGAAATCCACATATGCTTCATCCACAATTACTACCACATCCGGATTAGCTGCAACAATTTCTTCTACATCTTTAAGACTTTCCAACACACCGGTAGGAGCGTTTGGATTTGGAAATACAATACCCCCGTTTGGCTGCTTATAGTCCTCTACACAAAGTTTAAACTTCTCATCCAACGCACAGGTTTTATACGGGATACGGAATAAGTCTGCCCACACATCATAAAAAGAATAGGTGACATCCGGAAACAAAATCGGTTTGTCACTATTAAAGAACGTAAGAAATGCCATAGCCAGCACATCATCACTGCCCACACCCACAAAAATCTGATTCTTTGGCATATGATACACATCACTAAGTGCCTGCAGCAACAGGTCTGCTGTCGGGTCCGGATACAATCTCATATCCGCACTTTCTAACTTTGCAAGTGCTTCCTTCACTGCCGGTGCCGGCGGATAAGGACATTCGTTCGTATTTAATTTAATCATATTAGGTCTATTTGGCTGTTCCCCCGGAACATAAGGAACAACCTTGCGTACATTTACTTCAAAACTCATTGCTGTCATCCTTCCTCGTCTAATTATTTACCACTCTTTCAGAGAAATACTGATATTGGTATCGCCCTTAATACCGGAAACCGTACCCTTATGAGAATATTGCCAAACAGCAAATTCATACGGGAAGGTAATGGTACCATCTGTTTCACAAATCCAAAAATCATACTCAGCCAACTCCTCAGGTATAATTAACTCTGCAAAAGTCTCATTATCACCATATATCATCGGGATGTATCCCGCTTCTTTTATTTTTTCACAGAAAACCTTGCAAATCTCGGTTCGTTCCTCTGCTGTCAGCGCATCTTGACGTGCTTTTGCATTCTCAACACGCTCCACGTCGATAGCAACCGGATAGGTAATTTCATAATCACCCAACTCTTTTAAAACAAGCTCTGCTTCTTCCAGTGCTTCCTCTACAGTAATTGCCTGGGTAAAGAAATAAGCGCCTACTTTAATTCCCTGTGCTAAAGCCCCCTTTACATTCTGATGGAACTTTTCATCTTTAATCAAACTGCCACTGCTACCATACCCTCTGCAACCCACGCGGATAAATGCGTACTCTACGCCATCCTCTGCAACCTTTTTCCAGTCTACGTTGCCCTGATACTTGGATACATCAATACCTTTATGGGAAGCAACCTTACCATCCTTTATATATTCATATTCACCTTCTGCAGTAATAGAAATCTGCTCCATCGTTACCATATTATCTGATAACGTTTCCCCTTCAACAATCGCATCTTCCGTGGTTGCTTCTACGGCTTCTGAGCTTTCCTCCGCTTCTTCTGTTGGAACAATTGGTTCTGATGACTCCTCCTCGTCCTTTGCAATCGTTTCGGAAGACTCCGCTATGTTATTCTCGGTACTTTCCTTTACTTCCGTACTCTGCGTCTGTCCGCCATTAGGATCCGGATTATAATCATCCGACCAACTCAGATAACAAAGTCCCGCACCTGTAATAATTGCCACTACCAATAGCAATACAATAATAATAACCAAATAATTGTTAGATTTTTTATTCATAATGTTCCTCTTATCTGCTTCGTACATTTATATATATAAAGTGATTTTAGCACAAACTTTTCCATATTACAAGCAGGGAGTAAAACCGAAGTCTTACTCCCTTACATCAGCACTTTTATTTATTTATTGTCTCTGATTACTTTAAACGAATAATACCGTAACCATTATCCTTTCTCTTGTAAATCACTTCAATCTTGCCACTGTCACCATTTTCATACAGGAAGAACGGATGTCCCAACTCTTCTAACTGAACCATTGCCTCTTCTTCAGTCATTGGCTTGCGCTCGTATTCCTTGACACGCAGCACTTCCATTACCGCTTCATCGTCTGCTTCCACATTCATCTGCTTAATGCTCTGTGTCTTATCGATGCGAGCCTTTTCTTTGATAATTTTCTTCTCTAAGGTCTTTACTACATCACCAAGAAGCTGATAAACCGTTACACCATGTTTACCATATTCTTCTACACGAAGGAGCTTTCCGTTATAATAAGTGGTAAGCTCTACAGACTGCATTTTGGAAGATGCCTTGATAGTTGCATTGATTCGTTCAAGGTTGTACTTATCCAGTTTCTCCAGCCTATCTTTTACAACGTTTTCTAAAGCTTCAGTTTTTTCTACATTTCTAGTCAAAATATTAATCATAGTATCACCTGACCTTTCGTTTGTTGTATTATCATTATAATGCAGTTGCCATAAATTTTCAAGCTTTTTATATTTCCTCATTAAGTTTTCTGAATAATTACTTTAATTTACACAATAAAACAACCGAACAGAAACCCTCTCTGCCCGGTTGTAGCTTCAGCCTAATGCATTTATCTCGTTATACTTTCCTGTGCTTTGTAATAATCTTCCAAGTCAATTTTCAGGATTTCACAAGCTCTCTCATCCGTAATATCTAATGACTTTTTCACATTTTCCACACTGCTAAGAAGCATCTGATTCGTTACCTGCTCTGTTACCTGCTGTGTCACCTGCTGTGTCACCTGCTGTGTCACCTGCTCTGTTACCTGCTGTGTCACCTGCTCTGTTACCTGCTGTGTCACCTGCTCTGTAACTTCCCGTGTAACTCGCTCTGTAACTTTTTCTGTCACTCGTTCTATCACACCCTCGCTCCAATTACACATGATATTTACCTTCCCTTCCAACTCTCTTGTGGTTGCTATATGATACTCCTCTTCCAATATATGTAACTTCTCCGGAGCCTTCACTTCCTCACTGGCAAGCACCGACAGTAATCTCAGCAGCTTCTGATACTCATTGTTTCGGTAATCCTTATCCTCCGGATTTCCCAAACACAACATTATCACGCTCAGCAAATCATACCTCGCCGGTTTGGAATAATTACCATATAGCTTATTCTGTTGTATTTTGTATTCCGTTATCGTATTTTGCAGATATTTTGGTGCATTCATGCATACCCAGACGGAGTATACTTTCTTTATTTCATCATAGTCTTCCTCTGAATTCCTCCGTCACACGGCTCATAATCCACGCCAGGATATATTTATCGCTTAGTACATTTTTTACCTCAGTATCATACTGGGCTTTCTCTTTAGCAATATCTACTACATGTGCAATATTCGTAGCTAACACGTTCTGTACCTCACTTTCCACTATTGTAGCAT
The DNA here is from genome assembly GCA_017521985.1 of Lachnospiraceae bacterium. Taxonomy (GTDB): domain Bacteria; phylum Bacillota; class Clostridia; order Lachnospirales; family Lachnospiraceae; genus RGIG6307. The sequence continues at coordinate 15,142 of JAFXAZ010000042.1, read as the reverse complement.
GAATGTGCCTAAAACACATCCCTTTATCCTTGGTACAAAAATACACCGTAGTTTGTATTGCACTATTATAATATCATATATATTATCGACAAACAACCTCAACTTTCTTGAAAAATCTTAAAATTTTGATACTATTTCTAAAAAAATGTGCTACACTATCTATGACAAACAAATCAGCGAGGACGATATATTATGCTAAAAAACATATGGAAACATTTTCATTTAGTATGCCATCACAAATGGGAGGTTTTTAAACTCTGCTGTCACGCAGGAATTCCGGTTCAGGGTCTTCTGCACGATATGAGCAAATTTACCCCTTCCGAATTTTTTGAAAGTGTAAAATATTATAACGGACACCGTTCACCACTTGCAGTCAGCCGTGAAATCAATGGTTACAGTAAGGCATGGCTTCACCACAAGGGCCGCAACAGGCATCATTGGGAATATTGGATTGATGCCTATGTGACAGGCGGACACGGCTGCATTATGCCATTTAAATATGCCTGTGAAATGGTTTGCGACATGATTGCTGCAAGCATGGTATACAAAGGGGAGGAATATACCCTCGACTGCCCTTTAACATATTTTAAAGCCCAAACCTATGGACGCTTTGTACATCCACAGATTCAGGCTTTCATGAACGCTTCTTTTACTGCATATGCAAACGAAGGCACAGCGGCAATTACAAAAGAACGCTTATTCAGTTTCTATAAGCAGTATGTAAATTAAACTGCAAATTTCCAAAGGAAAATGCCGGAATCATTTTCGGTATTTTCCTTCTATACCCACAGTATACACTGCCATAGAAACTATGGCAAGCACCATTACTCCTACCATACTAAATATAAACCATGGCGAATTCTGTCCTGCCAAAAGAGGTAGCCCCAATAGAATAAACACTATACCAAAGCAGATAAACAATTTCCCAAGAGCCTTATTATAGGCCTTCACATCCTTTACCTCGGCAACCTTTACGTTGGACCAGAACCCAAACGGCTTTGCCGTTTTTGCATGGTAATCATAGATACCCATGCCAATAAAGAAAAGCCCCATTACACCCCAAATTACAAATGCTGCTATCATATTCTCTTCACCCTTCTGTTCAAATCACATCCACCACCGTTAACACCTTGCCGTCCACGACAAATCGCACATCAAATCCTGCAAAAGACACCCCATACTTACGAGCAGGATCATTATGATAAGATGGACGTGGGTCTTGCTTTAATACTGCCACTATAGCCTCCCTCTTCCCCTCCGGGATTTTCAAGATAAGTTCCTCCGGAAATATCACTTCTAATTCATAATCTTTTACCTCATGTGCAAAGCCTCCTACAGCATCGGTATGGCAATCTGCGTATGGCAAATAAGGCTTAATATCATAAATCGGTGTATTGTGCCGTAAGTCAATACCGGATACATGCAATAAAGGTCCTCGTTCTGTATGCAGTTCTATACGCTCCAACTTCACACTGGACAACCCGATAGGATTTGGTCGAAACGGCGAACGTGTGGCAAACACACCCATATGCTTGTTGCCGCCCAGACGAGGCGGTCTCACAGTCACAGACCAATTATCACGCTCCACACCCTCAAACTGCCATAAAAGCCAGATATAATTGTAACCTTCCAGTCCCTTTAACGCATCCGGATTACGGTACTCCGGCTCAAAAACAATAGTACCCTTTAATTCTTCCACCAGCCCACTTTGGCGTGGAACACCGAACTTATCCGGAAAATCAGTCTCTATTTTTGCAATCATTTTCATTTTGCCAACCTCCAGAATAAATGAAAATCCGTTACCTAAAACTTTACTTTTAGTATAACGGAATTTCACAAAAAACTCAATATCGTTTAAACTGCCTTGTATGAGTCAACTACCCTTTCAAAAACTCATATTGTGACATATACAATTTATAATACTCTCCCCTCATTTCCATCAGCGCGTCGTGGGTTCCTTTTTCCAGAATATCCCCTTTATCCACGTACATGATGCAGTCAGCATTCTTGATGGTGGAGAGACGATGAGCAATGATAAAAGAGGTGCGGCCTTCCAGAAGGCGGTTCAAGCCCTTCTGGAGCAGGATTTCGGTCTCGGTGTCAATGCTGGAGGTTGCTTCATCCAAAATGAGAATTTTCGGGTCCGCCAGAATGGCCCTGGCAAAGCTAATCAGCTGACGCTGACCCACGGAGAGGCGTGTGCCCCGTTCATTGACTTCGGTGTGGTAGCCATTTTCCAGTTCCATAATAAAATCATGGGCACAAACCGTTTTGGCAGCAAGAATAACCTCCTCATCCGTAGCCTCCATGTTGCCATAACGGATATTGTCCATAATCGTCCCGCTGAAAATAAAACTGTCCTGCATCATAATACCCATCTGGCTGCGCAGGGAATGCAGTGTCACCTTGGAAATATCCACGCCATCCACTAAAATTCTTCCGGAGTCCACATTATAAAAACGAGCAAGCAGATTGACAATGGTACTTTTTCCGGCACCGGTAGGACCTACAATCGCATAGGTTACCCCTTTTTCGGCAATAAAATTTACCTCCTTTAAAATTTTATGACCTTCTTCGTAACTGAAGGATACGTTTTCAAATTCGACCTTGCCATAAATCGGAGGCATAGGTACTGCATCCGGCGCATCCTTAACCCTTACCGGTTCGTCAATGGTTTCAAAAATACGTTCCAAATAGGACATCGCCGTAAGTAAGGAGTTATAAAAACTTGCCAGTGTATTAATGGGAGCCCAAAACCGACTGATGTAAGCGGTAAACGCAATTAAAATACCGGCGGTCAACGTGGCATCCGGTGCGAGAATCATACGCACCCCCAGAACATATACAAAAGAGGTAGTCAGGGAAGAAATAACATCTACACTTGGCTGCATGGTAAAACTGTATTTTTGAGCACGCATCCAGGCGCTTCGGGTATCATTGCTTAATCGATTGAAAATCACTGCATTTTCCCCTTCCCGCACAAAAGACTGGGTAACCCGAATACCGTTAATACTTTCCGCTATATATGCATTTAAATTCGACTGCTTATTACTCTGAATCTGCCATGCCCGACGCTGTTTTTTCTTGATAAACACAATAACCAAAGCAAGAAGAGGCAAACCGCACAGACAGACCAGCGTCAGCTTTACATCCTCAATCAACATAAAAATAATAATAAAAAACAAGTTGCACAAATCCGTAAAGGTGTTCACAATACCGTTACTCAACAAATCACTGAGACTGTTAACATAGTTCACCACACGAACCTGAATTTTCCCGTGAGGCCTGCTGTCATAGTAAGAAAAAGGCAGTTCCTGCAAGTGTTCAAACAAATCGGCGCGTAAATCATGCACGATATTTTGCCCCACCACAGACATGGTACGGATTTTCAAAGCCAAAGACAAAGCTGCATAGCAGGCAATAAAAAATGTCATTACACAGTAAATGAAAATCGTATGCATATCCTTCTGCGGAATGCAGAAGTCCATAATTCTTTGCAGAAAAATCGGTACCAACATGGTCAGTGCGGAGGAAGAAAGCATAAGAAATACGATTCCCAGCATTTTATTTTTGTATGGGCTAATGTATGTAACCAGACGCTTTAGTTGGCCTGCATCAAAGTTATCCTCTAACACTTCGTCTACGTCATATTTATTTCTTGCCATATCCGTTTCCTCCCTTCTGTGCAGAGATTTCCTCCGGCACTTCGCCATACTGATTATAAAACGTTTTGGCATAATAACCGCCCTTTTGCAGCAGCTCCTCGTGGGTTCCCCGCTCGATAATATGTCCGCCGTCCATTACCAAAATTATATCCGCATCTTTTACGGAAGAAATGCGATAAGCAATTACAAAAATAGTGCAGAGATTATTGATATTTTTTAACTGCTTTTGAATATAGCTTTCGGTTTCCATATCAACGGCAGAGGTGGTATCATCCAAAATCAGAATAGACGGATTTTTCAAAAGTGCTCTCGCCAGAGAAATTCGCTGCTTCTGACCTCCTGAAAGTCCTACACCTCTCTCTCCTACAATAGTGTCGTAACCTTCCGGCATTTCCTGTATAAAATGGTTGGCATCTGCCATAACCGCAGCCTTCTTTACTTCCTCAAAAGAGCAGTTTGGGCGTCCGTAGGCAATATTTCCCTCAATGGTATCCGAAAAAAGGAATACCTCCTGCATCGCCATGCCGATATTATCGCGCAGATTATACAAATTCATATTGCGTACATCGGTGCCGTCAATCAGCACCTGCCCGGCACTAACATCATAAAAACGGCACAGCAAATTCATGATGGTGGTTTTTCCGGAACCCGTAGCTCCGATAATACCCACCGTCTGTCCGGGCTCAACCTTAAAATCAATATTCATAACTATGTCCTCTTCGTCTGCACGATAGGAAACATTACGAAATTCCACAGCTCCCTCCAGCCTTTTTTTCTTTAAGCCCTTTGGCGGTGTTTTTACTTTAGGCTCTTCTTTATATGTAGTATAAATTTTTTCCAGGGATGTCATAAAGTTAATAATTTCATTAATACGCCACCCAATCATACGCAGCGGAGAATTTAACATCCACAAATACCCATTTACGGTAACCAGATTGCCCAGCGTGATTTCCCCCTTAATGCTCAGATAGCCTCCGTAAAGCATTAAAATGATATTTAAAGCATAGGCCAGTATTTCATAAACAGGCAGAAAACGCATCCAGACACGACTGGCTGCAATCTGTGCACTGCGGTAGTTGTCATTTTCCACAGCAAATTTACAAACTTCAAACTCCTCCTTTGCAAACGCACGTACCACTCGGTTTCCGCTGATATTTTCCTGTACAAACGCATTGAGTGCGGAGAAGCACTCTCTGTTTCGCTTAAAAGCCGGCCGGATTTTTTGGGATTGCAGAAACGTATTTAACAGGGTAAACGGCAGCACCGTCAACATGGCCCATGCCAGTTTTGTATTAATGGTAAAAATCATGGTAAGCGCAAAGATAAAATACAATGCGTACTGATAGCTGACATAAATGGTGTAAGCCACAAAATGGCGAATGGCATCCATATCTCCCGTCTGACGACTCATCAAATCCCCGGTACGTTTTCGGTTGTAAAACTGAAAATCCTCCTGCAAAAGCTTGCGATACACCCTATTACGCATATCGTACAAAACCCCCTGAGACGCTTTTTCGTAAATAATCTGGTGGCAATAACGTAATATACTGATAAATGCTGTGGTCAACAGCATAAGACCAACCAACGGCAGAAGCTTCTTCGTTTCTCCTCCGTGGATTACGTCATCCACAATCATACCGGAAATCTGCGGATTAACCATGGAAAGCACTACAATAAGTGTGGTCATACCTAGTCCGCCAAGCATATAAAAGCGATACTTTCTCAAAAACGAATAAAACCATTTTAACGAAGCCATAGCGATTAACCTTCCTTTCTGCTCCGGTTACCCGTGCATGAAAAACGTTGTTCCTGATGCTTTTAAAATAGCTTTAAAAACCACAAAATAAAATGTAGTATTTTGTAAAAATCATGTAATATTCTGTAAAAGGGTTTGCTTTTCCATGGGAAGGATTTAAAATATCCTTAATAGGAAAATCGTCTGAAAGGGCATGAAAAATGAGGTGATGTCATGGAAAAAAAGCCTATTAAGATTGAAGAACTGAATCCCACCTTTTTGTATTTTTGGAAAGGAACCAAGACGACAGATGCGGCTAAGGCAGATAGTCACGATTATGCAAAGTTGATATTTGTATTATCCGGACAGGGAAAATATCGCATAGAACATAAAATATATACCGTATCGGAGGGAGATTTGATTGTGATAAATCCGGGCGTTTTACATCAGTCTCTTGTCAGCAATCCGGAAAATCCTACAACCGAAGCGATTGTAGGTTTTACGGATATACAATTTGCGGGATTTTTGCCAAACGAAGTGCCGCTTCCGGAGGACGGAGCAGTTATTCACACCCAGGGTGAACTGCGCCAGAAGCTGTTTAAGATTTTTACTTCCATGGACGCCGAAAATGTAGTGCGCCGTACCGGCAGATATTATATGCTGAAAGCTTATCTGATGCAGGCACTTTTACTTTTGGTGCGTGAACAGACCGAAGCCATTGCCGTAAGCACCGGCTGTTCCTTTAAATCTGCCAACAAAAAATATGTAGTGGAGCAGATGATTGAATACTTTGAAGACCACTATGCAGAGAAAATTTCTCTGGATCAGATTGCAGATAACACCTACTTAAGCACCGTATATATATCCAAGATTTTTAAGGCAGAGACCGGCGATACACCAATCCGCTACCTGATTAATATTCGTTTGGAAAAAGCAAAAGAACTCCTGGAAAACGGCTGGGAGGGCAGTATCCAGGAGGTTGCTATGGAAGTGGGCTATGATGATGCCTACCACTTCAGTAAATTGTTTAAAAAACGTTACGGTGTGTCACCTTCCAAAGTAATGCGAAAAAATGACAACTGAATTTCATACTACGATGGGTCGTCCATAATCCCCATAAACAGCGGGGTTCTGCTCTTCATGTCCATAATGATGTACAAAAACGGTTCATCGAAAAATACATCAATCGGTTTTTCCGTAGACTCTGCAGAAGTACATTCATTCATGACCACCATGGTCACTGCCGCGGCCTCGGTACCTTCTTCGTCCAGCTTCACCACGGCTTTCTGACGAACCAGGCTGATATAAAGCGGAAGTCCGTTGTCGGTGTAGCCAAGCCCTGTAAAATCGGCTTTCTCGCTGTCAAAGGCCAGCTTAAGCCCCATGTTTTGCAAGGTTTTATTTAAGCTTTTATCAAATTCCACTTCAAACTTCGGTAGTTTCAGGTTGATATTTTTGTATGTTACCGTATCCCAAAGCTCTATAAGGGCCTCATACGTCAAGTTCTCATACATCTCACGAACCGTCTGTCCGGCCGTCGGCTTCAGTGCCACCATGGCCATACTGCCATTGCGGTAATCCATGACCACCCCGTCCAACACCTCGTTTTTCAGATACATCTCATTGCGGCCGTAGTCATGCATCATGTCCACTTTTTTCACGCTGCCGTCTGTTGTTGTAAAGTCTTCCTTATAGGTGCTGTTCTTTTCGAAATCGCTTACCCATTCCCCTTTAAAATAAATGGTGTTAAATAAGGCCATTTTAGCCTCTGCATCCAGCGGCTCCCTCAAAAAATCTTTAATCAGAGAATGTGTCTTGTTCTCAATCCATTTATTGATGTCTCGCTTGGTTGCATCACTGGAAAGTACCCCCTGATACACTTCCGCTCTGTAAATGTCATTTACCTCTGTCAACCATGCAGGTTCCGCATGCATACTGTTGTCCACCCACACAGAATTTGCTACTGTAAGTGGACTTATTTTCATATCTTCTTTATTACCGGTCGCTGCCTCTGCCTTCATCCAGCTCGGTATTTTCTGCATTAAATTTGCAGCAGTCATCTGCAAGCTCTTTCCCATAGTGCTTTCAAACTCAGCAAGAGTATCCCCCTTTGCTCCAAGCCCCACCATGCCAAGCGCCAAGTACGCAGACACCGGAGACAATACCGGATTAGTCTCATTTATATTTTCCTGAAGCAATCTATGAGAAAATAACCATACTGCATTCTCATCCGTTATTGCCAAAGGTTCTGAATCTACCGGCTCGGCGGTACCATTACCACTTAAATTGTCTGACTCTGTACCATGCTCCGTAGGCTCCACCTTGGCAGGCACCAACATTTTAGAACCTCCACCACAAGCGGTCAACATACTACACACTAATACTAACGCTATCCATCTACCTTTTTTCATAGTGCTCTCCTTCCAATCACTTTTCCAAAACGTCCATGAGGAAATCCTCCTTCTACTATATATCTACCATATTCCGGTAAAATATGACAACGGTTTTTAGAGAAAAAATTAAGAAAAATCCCCTTATCTGTAGCTTTTTTCAGACAAATGTGTTAGAATAACTTTAATGAGAAGCATTCTTCAGAATGTGAGCTCAAAATTCGAAAATTTACTATGCGGAGGATACTCGTATGAAACTGGAAACTATTATTGCAACACGTCCTAAAAAAACCGTTTATCGCGATGGCGATGTGGTAATCAAACTTTTTAATGAAGATTACTCCAAGTCTGATATTTTAAATGAAGCACTTAATCAGGCTAGAGTGGAAGAAACAGGCTTAGCTATTCCAAAGATTTTGGAAATTACTAAGATTGATGGCAAATGGGCTATCATCAGTGAATATGTAGAAGGTCCTACTTTAGAGCAGTTAATGGAACAGAATCCGGACAAATTGGATGAATACATGGATTTATTTGTTACTCTACAGACAGAAATCCACAATAAGAAAGCGCCTCTTTTGACCAAGCTTCTTGACAAGATGAATCGTAAAATTTCTCAGGCTGACATCGACCATGCAACCAAGTATGATTTACATACCATCTTAGAGGGCATGCACAAACACGACAAAGTTTTACATGGCGATTTCAACCCAAGTAATATTATTATGGCACCGGACGGTCAGGCATATATTCTTGACTGGGCACATGCAACCCAGGGTAATGCTTCCGCAGACGCTGCAAGAACCTATTTAGTATTCAATCTGGCTGGCAAGGCAGACTTAGCAGACAAATATCTTGACTTATTCTGTGCAAAGAGCGGCATTAACAGAAGGTATGTTCAGAGATGGCTTCCTATCGTGGCTGCTTCCCAGTCCGTGAAAGCAATACCGGAAGAAAAAGAATTATTAACCAAATGGATTAACGTATTTGATTATGAATAATTTTTAGGCTACAAAGCGGAGGTTCTCCTCCGCTTTTATCGTTATACACCCACCTGTTCTATTTTCATTCATGCACTCATACCCTTAAACAAAAAGGCTTTTTTATGCGCATACATAATTCTTTTTTTCACAACACATTTCTAAAACGCATTTTCCCTTTAGCAGCTTATTGTTTATGTGGTATTGGTATTCTGACTTTTATTTATACCAATTACTGCAGTCCCGCCATCACTTCCAGTAAAGTAGGTGACCGACATTTACCTATTTATTGCGTAGATTGTGGGGACGACAAAAAAATTGCCCTGAGCTTTGATGCTGCCTGGGGCAATGAAGATACCAAACAAATTTTAGATATTCTTGCAAAACATAATGTAAAAGTAACGTTTTTTATGACTGGCGGCTGGGTGGAAAGCTACCCCGACGATGTAAAGGCGATTCTTGCGGCAGGACACGATTTGGGCAATCATAGTGAAAACCACAAGCATATGAGTCAATTATCTACTGCAGACCAAAAAGAGGAATTAATGAAGGTACATGAGAAAGTAAAAGAACTGACGGATTATGAAATGTTTTTGTTCCGTCCGCCCTATGGAGATTATAACAATAGTGTCATAACAAATGCCACAGATTGTGATTACTATACAATACAATGGGACGTAGACAGTCTGGATTGGAAAAACTACGGCGTAGATTCCATCATCAATACCGTTACCAATCACAAGCATTTGGGTCCCGGAAGCATCATTCTCTGCCACAATGGCGCAGATTACACTGCTGCCGCCTTAGACAGCATGATTCATAAATTAAAGGAACAGGGCTACGAATTTGTGCCTATCTCGGAATTGATTTATAAAGAGAACTATCATATGAACCACGAAGGGCGACAGATTTTAGATTGATGCCAATACTTCTGAAATATATATTTGACGTTCCTTTTCCGTCAATTCCACAAAATCTACGAACGCCATGGGCAGTTTTATCAAATCAGAGTCGCAGGCTCTGCACTTATCCATATACCAGTAGCTTGAAATGTAAAAATAACGCTTACACGTTTTACAATAATAAACACCCATCTTCTTTCATCCTTTGTACGTAATAACATACTGTAGCGTGGCTGTACTGCCGTGGAACTTGCACCGTCCCCTCCGACACAAACGAGCAGTACAGTCATTGCTATTATCAAAAAATAAGGTAATGGCTTTGTTAAACAGACTCTTCTTCAATCACTCCAACATATGAAAATACATGTGGTTCATACTGTTTCATTTCTTCTTCCAGCCGTTCATTTTCTTTTTCCCAGACTTCAAGCAGGGCTTTTCTTAACTTTTCATCGCAAACACTCATACTCATTCCCCTCCAATATCACAGCCGGAACGCTATCTTCCCAGGAAAAGGTCTCATCGGTAAATGTCATCTTCATTTCCTTTTCTCTTACCATATCAATGGCTGCATGCCCTACAACCGTACATCCCAAACGTATCATATTCTCACTTGGTTGATGGCGATACCTTTCATATCTTTCTGCAATTTTTAGAAAACAGGTGTGAACGGCATCCTCTGCATCTTCGGAATTATTTAATATTTTCCTCGCGACCCCAAAGAACAGACTTATCCTCTACGTCCGTTTCTTCCCCTATATAGATATAACGGAGTTTTTTCAATTTCGTTCCACAAAATCGACATTTTCCTACTAATCTTGACTGTTTCAAACAACTATTATTTGAGTGATTTGTTGAATAAAATCTTATTACATAGGAAGAGATACTTTCTATGTAACACAAAAAAGGACCGAGCACTCACTCAATCCTTCCCAAAAATCGGGGTGACAGGATTCGAACCTGCGACATCCTGGTCCCAAACCAGGCGCTCTAGCCAAACTGAGCCACACCCCGATACACTATGTAATTGCGATAAAAACCGCGTTCTTTCTGATTTTGGGCAAAAAGAAAAGCGGGTGATGGGAATCGAACCCACGTGACCAGCTTGGAAGGCTGGTGTTCTACCATTGAACTACACCCGCATACACTCGGGGTGACAGGATTCGAACCTGCGACATCCTGGTCCCAAACCAGGCGCTCTAGCCAAACTGAGCCACACCCCGTTCTGTTCTGTCTCAATCAGAACATTGATTAGTATACTATACGATTTTATAAATGTCAACCACTTTTTTTAATTTTTTTCAAAAAATCATAAATACTTAATTTCCATATTCCAGTGGTCATTTTCATCGATTTCAAGAACAATATACGAAGGCTTATGGTTTGCCTGCCTCGGGTAACTTAAACTTCCCGGATTCACGCACATGACGCTGCCATCCTCCATCAGAGGTCTATGGGTATGCCCAAACATAACCACATTGGCGCCCTTTGTCCTGGCTTCTTCCTTCAACATGGCAGTATTCAGTGATACATAATAATTGTGTCCATGGGTTACCCAGACGGTTCTGCCCCCGAGATGAAATATGCGCTCCCTCGGCAAATCAGAAAAAAAATCATTATTGCCCATAACAATTTCACACGGACACCCTGCTGCTTCATGAATTAAATATTCACCGCCCTCGGTATCTCCGCAGTGAATCAAAAAGTCAAAAGGTCCCTCTTTTTCCACTACCTTTAAATAATTATCGTGTCTTCTATGAGTATCACTGCAAATCAAAACTCTCATGCCTATTTCTCCAGTGCGTCCTGTAACAGTATTTTCATTGCATTTAAGGCTTTACCACGATGACTGATTGCATTTTTGGCTTCTGCACTAAGCTCCGCAGTAGAACATCCATATTCCGGCACCATAAAAATAGGGTCATAACCAAAACCGCCATTCCCACGCTCTTCATAACCAATATATCCCTCAATGGTACCTTCTGTAGAAAGTACCCTGCCGTCCGGCAAAACAGCCGCGATAGCACATACAAAGCGCGCAGAACGCCCTTCTACCGGTATGCCCTCCAATCGTTCAATAATATTGGCATTTTTGATGCTGTAAGAGGTATCCTCGCCCAAATATCTGGCACTGTAAATCCCCGGTTCCCCATTTAACGCATCTACTACCAGTCCGGAATCGTCTGCCATAACTATAACATCTGATACCTTAGTAGCAATATCCTTTGCTTTAATCACTGCATTTTCTGCAAAGGTAGCACCGTTTTCCTCTGCTTCTGCATATACACCTGCTTCCTTCATAGAAAGTACTTCCATATTTAAATCTGCAAGAATCGCTTTTATCTCACGAACCTTGTTGGCATTGCCTGTCGCAAATACTATTCTCATCTATTGTCCCTCTTTCGGTCTTCTTGGCGGCTTCGGACCCATGTACTGATAAAAATAGGTCTTCATCATACCATTATAAATTTTGCGGTTTTTGTCGGCTTTGCGGCCAAATACCTTTTCCGCATCTTCAAAGCCTGTAATTAAATATAAACTCCAACTGTCTAACTGCTGATAACGTTCCCAAATAGTCTTGTACAGCGGAAGCATCGCCTCCTTGTCTTCCAGACGCTCGCCATATGGCGGATTAGTAATCAGAAAACCATATTTCTTTGGATGGCTCAGCTCACTTACCGGTCTTTGCTGAAAATGAATAAGTTTGTCCACGCCGGCTAACTTAGCATTGGCTCTGGCAATTTCCACCATATTTGGATCCAAGTCATACCCTTGAATATCCGTCTCCACTTGTAAATCCACTTCTTCTGTGGCTTCATCCACCGCATCATACCACATACGCTTTGGAATAATGTGACTCCAAACTTCTGCCAAAAAATGACGATTCATGCCGGGAGCAATATTTGCCGCCATCATGGCCGCTTCGATCGGAAATGTGCCGCTGCCACAGAATGGGTCTACCAGGATGCGGTCACCATGCCACGGTGTCAGTTTAATCAACCCTGCTGCCAGATTCTCAGCAATGGGCGCCTTGGCCGTAAGCTTACGATATCCACGCTTATGAAGACTGTCGCCGGTAGTATCCAGCCCCACGCTCACCTCGTCCTTTAATAAAAACACACGCACCGGATAACTTGCTCCATCCTCTGTAAACCAACTGATATTATGCACGGTCTTCATACGCTCCACCATGGCCTTTTTCATAATGGACTGAATATCGGATGGACTAAAAAGCTTACTCTTAATACTTGCCGCCTTAGCTACCCAAAACTTACCATCTACAGGAATATATTCCTCCCATGGCAGCGACTTGGTTCCCTGAAATAGTTCCTCATAAGTCTCTGCATGAAAGCTCCCCACTTTAACCAGCACACGCTCCGCGGTTCTAAGACAAATATTGGCACGACAAATAGCCTCCTCATCCCCTTCAAAGGTCACACGTCCGTCGGTCACCTCCGTAACATCATATCCTAAATCTATAATCTCATTTTTCAAAACTGCTTCCATACCAAAATGGCATGGAACAATCAGCTCCATTCGTCTCATCTTTGTACCTTTTCTTTCCAAAAATATATAGAACTATCTTACTAGATACGTCATGTAACTGTCAAGTTCCCCATTAAAAAAGGCATCCCGAAGGATGCCTCTTTTACCATTTTTCTTAGTAATTTTTCTGGTTGTTGTTCTTATTCTGGTTGTTATTCTGATTGTTGTTGTTCTGATTCTTGTTCTGGTTGTTGTTCTGATTGTTGTTCATCTTGTTCTGGTTGTTATTCTGATTGTTATTGTTCTGATTAGACATGCTAAATCCTCCTCGTAATTTGGTTACAAAGGTAGTATATCCTCTCGTCAACATCTTATTCAGCCAAAATTATTTTTAAAAATATGAACAATAAAAAGCACAATGCAAATCGGTACGATAATAGGTGCCAGTGCAGAAAAAATAGTAACCACAACACTGATTATCGTAAAGAATAAGCTTGCTGCAAGAAGCAGCATAAGCCATCCCGGAATATGAAAGCTTCGTACATTGTCTGTCCACCTGGTGGTGGTACTTCGATAATCCTTTTCCTCATGCACCTTGCCGGAGTAGGTATCTTCCGTGGTACCACTTTGGAACTTCTCGGCTTCTAAAATACTCTTGGCAATTAACTGCGGTGAACCAAGTGAGGCGCAAATATCCTCTTCACTTCTCCCACTCCTTAACTCACTCCAAAAATATTGCTCATAATAATTTACATTTTCCTGAACAGTTCCTGCAGAAACTTTACCGGATAACGCATTTTTTAATTTATCAATAAATTCTCTTTGTGTCATACATGATTCCTTTAAAACTTGTTTACACTTAGTATATACCAAGATTATAATATTACAATATATCTGCGTCAATGAAGCTGCATGATATTTTATAAAACTTTTACTTTTATAAATCAAACAAAGTCCGCTTCAAAAACTTATAATTTTTTCAAATTAGGTATTGACTTTTTATACTTCTTGATATATACTAACTTTTGTTGTGAGAAACCTCACACTTGTGCGTTTAGCTCAGCTGGATAGAGCGTTTGGCTACGGACCAAAAGGTCGGGAGTTCGAATCTTCTAACGCACGTATTAGGCAGTTGGTTAAACCGACTGCCTTTTATTATTATCTGTCAACTTTTGAGGTACTATTATGAATCCCGAACTTATTGTAAAAGCAGCTTTGGATATTGGCGCAGCCATGCTGAAAGCAGGTGCTGAAACCATCCGCGTAGAAGACACCATCAGCCGAATCTGCCGCAGTTATTACCAAGGACATTTAGACGTTACATCCTATCTAAGTGCTATTTTTGTCAGCATGGAAGTTACGAACCCTGAGGATGCATCCGGCTGCCCGCTGATTGTTTCCCAGCACCGTAGAATTTCCTCTGTCAGCAATGACTTAAACAAACTTGAGGAACTAAATGCACTGTCACGCTATGTGTGCGAACACACCCCGGCTCCCGAAGAAATCAACACACGTTTACAAACAATTTTAAATACGTCAGCCAGCAGACGAAAAGTTATAATCGGTTACATATTTGCCACCTTTGGTTTTACCATCTTTTTTGGCGGCACTCTGTTGGATGCATGCTGCTGCGGCTGCATCAGTATACTAATGTATTTTGCAGGAGTTTACTTAAAAGAAAGATTAAATAACGAATTAGTTTATTATTTTATTCTTTCCTTTATAACAGGACTTCCTGCCTGTTTATTGGAAATATCACCGATTCCCACACATATGGACACCATCATGATTGGTGCTGTCATGCTATTAATTCCGGGAATCGCGCTGACAAACTCCTTACGAGACTTACTGACCGGTGATATCGTATCCGGTTCCCTGAAGCTGTTAAACAGCCTGTTGCTTGCGGTTGCCATTGCCATGGGCTTTGCGCTTTCCATGCTTTTAACCGGCGTATAAAGGAGGAAGACCATGATTACAAATATTATTC
>JAFXAZ010000041.1 GCA_017521985.1 Lachnospiraceae bacterium | reverse complement strand
GAAGGCTCCGATGCGATTTCACCGGCTCCACATCATGACATTTATTCCATTGAAGATTTACGACAACTTGTTTTCTCTTTAAAAGAGGCTACTGAATACAAGAAGCCAATTATTGTAAAGGTTGCTGCTGTTCATAATATTGCAGCTATTGCAAGTGGTATTGCACGAAGCGGTGCTGATATTATCGCTATTGATGGTTTCCGTGGTGGTACAGGTGCGGCTCCTACCAGAATTCGTGACAATGTAGGTATTCCTATTGAGTTGGCACTAGCTGCTGTTGACCAAAGACTTCGGGATGAAGGTATCCGTAATAATGTGTCTCTTGTTGTTGGCGGAAGTATCCGTAGTGCTGCCGACGTAGTAAAGGCCATTGCACTGGGTGCAGATGCCTGCTATGTAGCTACCGCCGCCCTGCTTGCTATGGGTTGTCATCTTTGTCGAACCTGCCAAAGCGGTAAATGTAACTGGGGCATCGCAACCCAGCGTCCTGAGCTGGTGAAAAGACTTAATCCTGAGATCGGAAGCGAACGCCTAATCAATCTGATGACCGCATGGAAGCATGAAATCAAAGAACTCATGGGCGGTATGGGCATTAACTCTATCGAAGCTTTGCGTGGAAACCGCCTGATGCTTCGTGGTATCGGACTAACAGAAAAGGAACTAGAGATACTTGGTATTTCTCATGCAGGAGAGTGATAATTATGAAGAATAAAACATTAAGACTTGTAATGGCTGCGCTTTTAGCAGCAATGACCTGTGTCGCAACTATGGTTATCAAAATACCCATTATAGCTACCGGTGGGTACATTAATTTAGGTGATTGTATTGTCCTGTTATCCGGGATACTTCTTGGACCGTTATATGGCGGTCTAGCTGCCGGTATCGGCTCTGCACTTGCCGATTTGTTTTCTGGTTATGTTGCGTTTGCACCAGCCACATTTCTTATCAAAGGCATTATGGCTGTCATTGTCGGAGCATTTGTAAAAGACTTGACTAAAAAGAGCATATTTAAAACAGTCCTTTCAGGGGGCTGTGCAGAATGTCTAATGATTGCAGGATATTTTTTCTTCGAAGCAGTTTTTATGGGTTATGGTCTTGGTGCCGCAGCAGCTATACCAGGAAATGCAATACAGGGAATTGTTGGTTTGATTCTTACCACGATTTTGATTCCGGTATTTAGAACTTGTGACTTACCATTGCTCCGCGAAGAAAAATAGTTATTCAAGAAAGGAGCTGATATAAATGAAACGAATATATACCAATGAAGAATGGTGTCTTGGATGCCATTTATGTGAATATAACTGTGCCTTTGCCAATTCCGGTAAACGGGACATGACAGATGCATTGAAGGGAAAACCTATATATCCTCGTATTCATATTGAGGAATGTGAAAAAATTTGCTATGCCGTTTCTTGCAGACACTGCACTGACCCTATCTGCATCAAAAGCTGTATAGCAGGTGCAATTTCTAAGGAAGATGGCGTTGTCCATATCGATCAGAATAAATGTGTGGGATGCCTTACTTGTATTCTGGTCTGCCCTTATGGAGCATTGGCTCCAAATGAAAGCGGCATTATGCAAAAATGCGAACTATGCCTTACTAACACATGCGGGGAACCTGCTTGCGTGAAAGGTTGTCCAAATAAAGCTATCGTATATGAAGAAAGGGGTGAATAGTATGGCTCAATATGTCATCATCGGAAATGGTGTGGCAGCCATTGGCTGTATCGAAGGAATACGAAAAGAAGATACACAAAATAAAATCATAGTTATCTCAGAAGAACCGCACCCTGTTTACTGCCGACCTCTCATCTCCTACTATTTGGAAGGTAAAACAGATTTAGAGAAAATGGCATACCGCAATCCTAATTTTTATGACGAAATGAATTGCGAAGTTCTTTATGGCAGAAAAGCCGTAAGAATTGATAATACTACAAAACAGATAACCTTGAATGATGAAACTATCATTCCCTATGATAAGCTTTGTATTGCTACCGGCTCCTCTCCTTTTATTCCACCATTTGCAGGTCTTGAAACCGTAGAACAAAAATATTCATTCATGACCTTGGATAATATGCTGGAGCTTGAGTCTGCAATCGACAAGGATTCTAAAGTACTAATCATAGGTGCCGGACTTATCGGCTTAAAATGTGCCGAAGGTTTAAAAGACCGCGTTTGCAGCATTACAGTCTGTGACCTTGCAGAACGTGTACTTTCCAGCATTTTGGATTCAGACTGTGCTGCCATGATGCAGAAACATTTAGAGGCAAACGGAATTCAATTTATGTTAGGCGACAGTGCTGTATCCTTTGACCAAAATACTGCTCTTATGAAAAGCGGAAAAACCGTCAATTTCGATATTTTAGTCCTTGCTGTTGGTGTCCGAGCCAATACTGCTCTATTAAGCGAAATCGGCGGAGAGGTAAATCGTGGAATACTTATCAACAACAAAATGGAAACTTCCATTTCTGATATTTACGCCGTTGGTGACTGTACGGAAGGTGAAGATATTTCTTATAACGGAAAACGAGTCCTTGCCATTCTCCCTAATGCCTATATGCAAGGAAATTGTGCAGGCATCAATATGTCCGGTGGTACTGCTATCTTTGACAAGGCAATTCCTATGAACTCCATTGGCTTCTTTGGATTACATGCCATGACTGCCGGTAGCTACTATACCACTGATGAAGGCGGAGAATTATATGAAGAAAAAACGAATAACACACTGAAACGCTTATTTACACGAGATGGCTATCTGACTGGTTTTATTTTGATTGGTAACACTGATACAAGTCGTGCCGGAATATATACCTCATTAATCAGAGAACACACTCCGCTTAATTCCATTGATTTTGAAACCCTAAAAAGAGGGGCAACTTCTACTGCTTTTTCTTACGAAAAGCGTAAACATATTTTTGGAGGTGTGGTATAATATGAAATTGATTGATGCTAAAAATTTAGATTACAAAACTTTAAATGAAGAGTTGCGTCAGGCTGATGGTGATTGTACCATTGAAGGATGTTGTGGGCAAAGATTCATTGCCGCCGGTATGTCAGACAAAACTCTCGTAATCAATGGTATCCCCGGTAATGCACTTGGCGCATACCTTAACAATGCTAATATCACAGTAAATGCAAATGCACAGGATGCAGTTGGTGATACCATGAATGAAGGAAAAATCATAATTCATGGCAACATTGGTGATGCTGCCGGTTATGCCATGCGTGGTGGCAAAATATATGTCCGTGGTAATGCAGGGTATCGTGCCGGAATTCATATGAAGGCATATAAAGAAAAAATCCCTGTCATGATTATTGGCGGCTGTGCCGGAAGTTTCCTTGGCGAATATCAGGCCGGTGGTATTATCATCGTGCTGGGTTTGAACTGTGTTGAAAATCATATTGTAGGTAATTTCCCCTGCACAGGTATGCATGGCGGTAAAATGTACCTTCGTGGTAATTGCAAAAATATTAAATTCCCCGCGCAGGTCACAGCCAGACCTGCTACCAGCGAGGATTTGGATGAAATATGCAATTACCTGTCCGAATATTGTTCTGACTTTGCATATGATATAGACGATATTTTATCTGATTCTTTTACTGTTATTACACCGGACAGCAGAAATCCTTACAAACAAATGTATGTAGCGAACTAATCTTCGCATAAATAAAAAGAAAGTAGGTAGGCTTATGAAGTATTCAAAACAAGAGGTTATGCAATATGTACAGGAGGAAGATGTAAAATTTATCCGCCTTGCCTTTTGTGATGTTTTTGGCAAACAGAAAAACATATCCATTATG
>JAFXAZ010000006.1 GCA_017521985.1 Lachnospiraceae bacterium | reverse complement strand
CTGGTTCGATTCCGGCTCTGGGCATTAAAACTTAATACGGGCCACTAGCTCAGGCGGTAGAGCACTTGACTTTTAATCAAGTTGTCCGGGGTTCGAGTCCCCGGTGGCTCATTTTAGAAATCCTTGATTTTCAAGGTTTTTTTTGTATCTATTGTACTAATTAAAGTACGAAGAAATTTTTAAAACTATCTTGTCCATATCACAATTTTGTGGTATTTTTATTATGTTGATAAGTTTTCCCTGCAACTGACGGAACAAGTGGAGCACCACAGAGGAACAGGGGACAAGAGGGACAAATGTCCATTTAAGCCGACCGTCTGGGCGCACTACTTCAAAGGGGTAGGTGCGCCCTTTTTAGTGCCTCGCATCTGAAGAAATGTAATGGCAAGGATGTTGGTTTTGCTGAAAAGGGCTATTAACAGCTTATGTGAATTTATTTCAAAAAAGGAGAAAAACTCATGGAAAAAAAATTAGTTTACACTGGAAAAACAAAAGACGTATTTGCTCTTGAGAACGGAAATTATCTTTTAAAGTTCAAAGACGATTGTACCGGTAAAGACGGTGTGTTTGATCCGGGTGAAAATTCTGTAGGTCTTACCATTGACGGTGTTGGAGATGTTAACCTTCGTATGTCAATTTATTTCTTCGAAAAGGTTAATGCTGCAGGTATTAAGACTCATTATGTAAATGCCAGCCTTGAAGATACAACAATGGAAGTTCTTCCTGGAAAGGTATTTGGCAAGGGCTTAGAAGTTATCTGCCGTCATAAAGCAGTAGGAAGCTTTTTCCGTCGTTACAGCGATTATATTGAAGAAGGTGCTGATTTACCTGCATACGTTGAAATGACATTTAAGAATGATGAAAAGGGCGATCCGCTTGTAACAAAGGATGGTCTTGTTGACTTGGGTGTTATGACAGCTGAGCAGTATGATGATATTAAGGTTATGACCCAGAAGATTACTCAGATTGTTGCAGATGACTTAAAGGAAAAAGGTTTGGTTCTTTATGACATTAAATTTGAATTTGGTTATGATGCAAACGGCGACGTTATGTTAATTGATGAAATTGCATCCGGTAACATGCGCGTCTATAAGAATGGTGAATATATTGATCCAATGACTCTTTCTGAACTCTTTTTTGCATAATTTTACAAAAGAACTATTAGTTTAAGGAGAGCGTTATGGGCGGTTTTTTTGGTGTTGCATCTAAGCGCGATAGTATGACGGATGTATTTTTTGGCGTAGACTATCATTCACATCTCGGTACAAAAAGAGCTGGTTTGGCGGCATATGATCCTACAATTGGTTTGCAGCGTAAGATTCATAATATTGAAAATACACCATTTAGAACAAAATTTGAGCATATTTTCGATGAAATGAAGGGTATATCAGCCATTGGTTGTATTAGTGATTCAGAACCACAGCCTTTGTTGATTCGTTCTAAGCTCGGTACATATGCTATCTGTATGATAGGTGTTATCAATAATTACAATAGCTTAATTGACCAGTATTTAAACTTTAGCGGTGGTCACTTTGATGCTATGACAGGCGGAAAGGTTAATTCTACGGAGTTAGTTGCCGCATTAATTAGTCAGCAGAGTAATTTTTTGGATGGTATCAAGTTTGTTCAGAGTGCTATTGAAGGAACGGCATCTATTCTTATTTTGAAGAGTGACGGCAACATTATAGCTGCAAGGGACAAGGTAGGGCGTCTGCCGATGCTTATCGGAAAAGGTGAGGATGGATACTGTGTTTCTTTTGAATCTTTTGCTTATAAGAAGTTGGACTATGTAGATTATAAGGAATTAGGACCTGGTGAAATTGTGGAGATTACTGCAGATGGTGTGAAACAGCTTCAGGAACCGGGAACAGAGATGAAGATTTGTTCTTTTCTTTGGTCTTACTATGGTTATTCTACTTCCAATTATGAAGGCAGAAACGTGGAAGTGATGCGTTGTCGTAATGGAGAAATTATGGCAAAGAATGATAAAGAGCTTGGTAAGATGGAAGGGATTGATTATGTGTGCGGTGTGCCGGATTCAGGGACTCCTCATGCAATTGGTTATGCAAATGCAAGTGATATTCCGTTTGCAAGACCTTTTATTAAGTATACTCCAACCTGGCCAAGAAGCTTTATGTCTTCTAAGCAGTCCGAGCGTAAAAAGGTTGCCAAAATGAAGCAGATACCGGTTCATGAATTGATTCAGGACAAGAACTTACTTTTTGTAGACGATTCTATTGTACGCGGCACTCAGCTTCGAGAGACGGTAGAGTTTCTTTATGAGAATGGTGCAAAGTCTGTTCACATTCGTTCCGCATGTCCACCAATTATGTATGGATGTAAGTATTTGGACTTTTCCAGAAATAACAGCGAAATGGATCTTCTTGCTCGCCAAATTGTTATGGAGTTAGAGGGAGAAGAAGGCTTTAAGTATATGGAAGAATATAGTGATTTTACTACAGAGCGAGGAAAGGCATTCCGTCAGGCTATCTGTGATAAGCTTCATTTTTCTTCTTTGGAATTCCAAAGTCTGGAAGGTGTTATAGAGGCAATTGGCTTAGAACCATGCAAGCTTTGTACATATTGCTGGACTGGTAAGGAGTAAAGTAAATAGTAAATAATATGTTATAAGGCAGCTGCAATAGTGTAGCTGCCTTTTGAACCACTTAACTACTATTCGTGTCAGGACTTGACACAAACACTTTAGTGTGCTAATATAATAAAGCTATGAGAGCTTCCATTTATTTAGGAAGGTTAGGAGGATTTTGATTATGAAGAAATTATTAGCATTAGTATTGGCATGTATGATGGTTTTATCCATGACTGCATGCGGTGAAACAAAGACTTCAGGTGACGGCAGAACCCAGTTGGTAGTTGGTTTTGATGCTTCTTTCCCACCATATGGTTACTTGGATGAAGCAACCAATGAGTATGTAGGCTTTGACCTTGATCTGGCAGCAGAGGTTTGCAAGAGAAATGGTTGGGAGTTAGTAAAGACTCCGATTGACTGGGACGCTAAGGATATGGAATTAAATTCCGGCGCAATTGACTGTATCTGGAATGGTTTTACCATTAACGGCCGTGAAGATCAGTACACATGGAGCGATCCTTATGTAGACAACTCTCAGGTATTTGTGGTTTCTGCAGCAAGTGGTATCAAGTCTTTTGATGACTTAAAGGATAAAGTTGTATTAGTTCAGGCGGATTCCAGTGCATTGCATGCATTACAGCCGGAAATTTCAGATGATATGACTGCTGAGGAGAAGAAAGCCGCAGAAGATATGTTGGCTTTTGCAGCAAGCTTCAAGGAGTTACAGCAGGTTCCGGAGTATAATACCGCTTTCTTAAATATGGAAGCAGGTGCTGCAGATGCAGTAGCAATGGATATCGGTGTTGCTCAGTATCAGGTAGCATCCAGAGGCGACAAGTTTGTGATTTTAGAGGACGTAATCGCTTCCGAACAGTATGGTGTTGGATTTAAGCTTGGCAATGAAGCTTTAAGAGATCAGGTTCAGGCTACCATAAATGAAATGGTAAAGGATGGTACCTTTACAAAGATCGCAGAGGAATGGGGTCTGACCGACAGCGTTTGTCTGGGTAAATAATAAATTAGTAAATTAAGGACACTTTGGAATGGTAGAAATAAGATTCGAAATCGTAGAATTGATAAATGGTATAAAGGACTTCGGTCTGTATTTTGTACATATGTGTTCCCGGTTAGCAGAAGGCATGGTGGTTTCCGTACAGATTTTCTTCTGCACCTTGTTTTTCTCCTTGTTATTGGGACTTGTAGTTGCATTTGGGCGAATGTCAAAGCATTTTATTGTACGTTTTCCGACCAAGGTGTTCATTTCTATTATGCGTGGTACACCGCTTATGTTGCAGTTGTTGGTTATTTATTTTGGACCTTGGTTTATGTTTGGCATGAAGATTAGTTCCGGATATAAAATGACAGCGGTACTGATTGGTTTTGCCATTAATTATGCAGCGTATTTTGCAGAAATATACCGCGCAGGTATAGAGGCTATTCCGGTAGGGCAATATGAGGCGGCCAAGCTTTTGGGGTATAATAAGGCGCAGACCTTTATTTACATAGTAATGCCGCAGGTTATTAAGCGTATTGTGCCTCCTGTAGCTAATGAAACAATTACATTAGTTAAAGATACTTCTTTAGCGTATACACTTTCTGTTATTGAAATGTTTACACTTACCAAGCAGATTGCGGCGGCAGAGACGAGCATGATGCCTTTTGTGGTAGCCGGTATTTTCTACTACATATTTAATTTGGTGGTAGCTGTGACCTTTGAGTATATCGAAAAGAAACTTGGTTATTATCGATAGAGGGAGGGAAGTATGTACTTGTTAGAGATGAATCACGTCCGTAAAACTTTTGAGGACGTGGAAGTATTAAAGGATATTTCTCTCAAGGTCAAGGAGGGGGAAGTGGTCGCTATTATTGGACCAAGTGGTTCAGGAAAGTCCACGTTACTTCGCTGTGCCACATTGTTGGAGACCATGGATGGCGGAGAAATGATTTACTGTGGCGAGCATGCGGTCCATAGTGACAAGGACGGTAATGCAATATATGCAAAGCCGGATGTATTAAAAAAGATTCAGACTTATTTTGGGTTGGTATTCCAGAATTTTAATTTATTTCCGCATTTTTCGGTTATGAAAAATGTATGTCACGCGCCGTTAAAGGTGCAAAAGAGAGATAAGGCGGAAGTGGAGCAGAAGGCACGAGAGCTTTTGCATAAAATGGGCTTAGAAGAAAAGGAAAAGCAGTACCCATTCCAGTTGTCTGGTGGTCAGCAGCAGCGTGTCAGTATTGCAAGGGCGTTGGCACTGAATCCAAAGATTTTGTTCTTTGATGAGCCCACCAGTGCCTTGGACCCGGAGCTAACGGGTGAAATATTAAAGGTCATTAAGGATTTGGCAGCAGAGCACATGACCATGGTGATTGTTACCCATGAAATGAATTTTGCTCGTAATGTGGCAGACCACATTATTTTCATGGAGCACGGGGTTATTGTGGAGGAAGGCAGTCCGGAAGAAGTGTTTCACTCAAATAATCCAAGAATGCAGGAGTTTCTTGGGAAACTGGAGAAATAATATCAAATGTAAAAGTGGCTGTCGTACCGGCTAAAAAGAGTAACCGGGCGGCCGCCATTTTTGTATGTAAGTAAAAAGTAAACTTGTTTGATTGGCAATTTCGTTGTATACTTAAAATAGTTTATTATGGCGTTGGAAAGAATGTCGGAAGTTAAAGAAAAAGGATGTTTTTAGTTATGAGGCGTTTAGCAATTATTACTGCCAGAGGGGGCAGCAAGAGAATCCCTCGTAAGAATATAAAGGAGTTTTGCGGCAAGCCTATTATTGCATATTCTATTGAAGCAGCGCTTGAATCAGGAGCGTTTGATGAAGTAATGGTATCTACGGATGATAAGGAAATTGCGGAGGTTGCGTTAGCTTATGGTGCAAAGGTTCCTTTTTATCGTTCTGAGGCTACCAGCAATGACTATGCGACTACAAATGATGTTTTGGCGGAGGTGCTGGGTGAGTACGAGAAACGCGGCGAGAAGTTTGATGCTTTTTGCTGTATGTATCCTACGGCACCGTTTTTGAAGGCAGAGAGGCTGAAGACAGCTATGGAATTGCTAGAAAGCTCTGATGCAGACAAAGTTTTTCCGGTAGTAGCGTTTTCTTTTCCTCCTCAAAGGGCTGTAGTGGTAAGAGAAGGCCGGCTTGAGTTTCAGTATCCGGAGTATATGTATACGCGTTCTCAGGACTTGGAAAAGCAGTATCATGATGTGGGACAGTTCTATTGTTTTAAAACGTCTTCTTTTTTTGAACATGAATTTTGGACAGGAAAAATAATTCCGCTGGAAATTTCTGAGTTAGAAGTACAGGACATCGATAATGAGACTGATTGGAAAATTGCAGAGATGAAGTGGCAGATTTTGCATAAGAGGATGTAAGGTATGAAAATTTTACTGGCTGCTTTTAATGCAAAGTATATACATTCTAATCCGGCCATTTACAGCTTGAAGGCGTATGCAGGCGAGCAGTATGAACCATATATTGAGTTAGGGGAATATACGATTAATCACAGTCGTGACCAGATTTTGGCGGATATTTATAAGCGAAAACCGGATGTGATTGGTTTTTCCTGTTATATTTGGAATTTTACTTTGATACAAGAGCTTTTAGGAGAGATACAGAAGCTTTTGCCTGATACGGATCTTTGGCTGGGTGGTCCGGAAGTTAGCTTTGAATGTGATGTTATTTTAGAGAAATATCCTTATGTAAAGGGAGTTATGATTGGTGAGGGCGAGGAAACGTTTCTTTCTTTGTTACGATATTATTTAAAGGAAGGGGAAGCGTCTCTGGAAGATATACCTGGTTTGGCACTTTCTACGGGATATACCAAGGAAAGAGAACTGGTGAATTTATCGCAGATTCCATTCTTGTATTCTGCAGGCAATGCAGACATGTTAGATGATTTTGAACATCGTATTATTTATTATGAATCCAGCAGGGGTTGTCCGTTTCGATGCAGCTACTGCCTGTCTTCCATCGACAAAAGGGTTCGTCTGCGAGATATGGAATTGGTGAAAAAGGAGCTTCAGTTTTTCTTAGATCACAAAGTACCGCAGGTGAAGTTTATTGATAGAACATTTAACTGCAATCATAGGCATGCAAAGGATATCTGGCAATATCTTTTGGAGCATGACAATGGCGTGACCAATTTTCACTTTGAGGTAGCAGCAGACATATTGGATGAAGAAGAACTTTTGCTGTTACGTCAAATGAGACCGGGGCTTGTGCAGTTGGAGATTGGTGTTCAGACGACCAATCCGGATACCTTAAGAGAGATAAGACGTGTAACAGATCTTGAAAAACTAAAACAGGTTGTTACGAGGATTCATGCAGGCCGCAATGTGCATATGCATTTGGATTTGATTGCAGGACTGCCATTTGAAGATTATGAGAGTTTTGCCCATTCCTTTGGGGATGTATATGCCATGAAGCCACAGCAGCTACAGTTGGGCTTTTTGAAGGTATTGAAGGGTTCTTATATGTATGACATGGCGGAGCAGTATGGGTTAAAATATTTGAGTCAGCCGCCTTATGAGGTTTTATTTACCAATTGGCTAAGCTATGAAGATGTGTTACGATTAAAGCAGGTTGAGGAAATGGTGGAATTGTATTATAATAGTAACCAGTTTACTCATACCTTGCCTCTTTTAGAGCAGTTATATGACAATCCATTTTATTTATATGAGGATTTGGCTGCATATTATGATGAGCAGGGTTATTTCTTAAAATCACCTGCCAGAAGCTATCGTTATCAGGTTCTTTTAGAGTTTGCAAAAAGTGTGGATGGAGCACGAGAGGATTTGTATCGCGAAAGTCTGACTTACGATTTGTATTTGCGTGAAAATGCCAAATCCAGACCGGAATTTGCAGGCGATATAACGCCGTTTAAGAGTGCATTTCATGCATTTTTTGCAGAGGAGGAAAAGGTACGAAGCTTGTTGCCGCATTATGGGTCCTATGATACGAAGCAAATCAGTAAAATGACGCACTTGGAATGGTTTACGTATCCGGTTTGGGATGTGGAGAGAGCCAAACTGCATGAGCCTGTGGCAGAGGCAGTAAAGGTGTTGTTTGATTATCAGAATCGCAGTCCTCTTACGAAGGAAGCCCAGGTGCATGTTCTGGAAGAAACATAATGTTTACAAAGTAGAAATAATTTTGTGAGAAACTAGGAAAGGAACAGGGAATGAATAAGCATACCAAAGAAGTAATCGAGCGTTTGGAAGCACAATACGGTACCGAGTATGTATGTTATTTACATCATGAAAATGCATTGCAGCTTTTGATTGCGACTATGTTGTCCGCACAGTGTACGGATGCAAGAGTCAATATTGTGACCGAGGACTTATTTCAAAAATACAAAACCGTTTATGACTTTGCGGCAGCAGAATTAAAAGAGCTGGAGAAGGACATTCATTCCACCGGTTTTTATCACAATAAAGCGAAAAATATTATTGCTTGCTGTAATCAGTTAATAGAGCGACATGGCGGAGAAGTGCCTAGTGATCTGGAAGCGTTGACAAGCCTTGCCGGAGTAGGCCGCAAAACCGCTAACGTTGTACGCGGTAATATTTTTCATGAGCCAAGCGTGGTGGTAGACACCCATGTGAAGCGTATCAGCAAAAAGCTGGGGATTACAAAGAGTGATGACCCGGTGAAGGCAGAGTTTGAACTAATGAAGGCGTTACCAAAGGACAAATGGATTCTTTGGAATATTCATATTATTCGTTTCGGTCGTGAGATTTGCAAAGCGCCGAGTCCAAAGTGTGAAATGTGTTTTATGTCCGATATTTGCCCGGACTACAAGGCACGTATGAAAGAGATAAAAAAGAGTATCGGTACTCAAAAAAGAAAGAGAAAAGAATGATTACAAGTTATGTCTGTGTTGATGTGGAAACCACCGGCTTAAATCCTAAGGAAGAAAAATTAATAGAGATTGGAGCAGTGAAGGTGGTGGATGGGCAGATTGTAGAGCGTTTCCAGAGCTTTCTGCATCCGGGCAGACCTTTACAGCCTCGTATAGTAGCCCTTACCGGCATTACGGATGAGATGCTTACAGATGCCCCAAAGCCCGCAGAGGTTATGATAAAATTTAAGGCATTTTGCGAAGACCTTCCAATTATGGGGCATAACCTACAATTTGATTATGCTTTTATCAAAAAGGCTATGGTTAATGAAACACTTTCCTTTGAAAAAAGCGGACTGGATACCTTGCGTATAGCACGCAAGTATCTTCCGGAGTTGGAAAGCAGAAGTCTTGAGTTTTTATGCCGATATTTTGACATAAAGCATACGGCGCATAGAGCATTAGGCGACGCAGAAGCAACCAGTATACTGTATACAAAGCTTTGTCAGCTTTTTTATGAAAGAGCCGAGAAAGAAGGGTGTAAGGTATTTATTCCGGCACCTATGATATATAATGTAAAAAGAGAGAAGCCAATTACAATAGCACAAAAGGAGCAAATTATTCGTTATTGTTCTATTCTTGGTATTTCCTTAAATCGTGACCTGAATTCCATGACACGTTCGGAAGCAAGTCGTTTTATAGAGCGTTATCATATGGAAGTGAAGATAATGGAGAAATAAAATTATGAAAATACAATTTAAAGGCAATCGAAAGTTATTGATACTTGGAGCTGTTATTCTGACCATTCTTGTGCTGGAAGCAGCTGTTTTGATTGCACTCACCGTAGCTTATGGGAAAGAACATAAAAGAACAAATATACAGGAGTCTGCAAAGGTACAGAGCGTTTTGTCAGAAATACAAAGCGAAGAAGTAAAGGCTCTCTTTTTCTCTATGTTTTCTCTGGACAGTTATGAGGTGGACGATTTTATTACGTATCGAGGTATTAATACGGTCATGCTGGAAGAAGCCCTGGAAAGCGGCGAGGAAGTGCTGGAATTTTTAGAGCTTGCTTTGGGGCAAGAACAGCGCTTGGAGGCAGTGTATATTGGGCTTAGTATGGACGAGAGTTCGTCTTTAAAACATGCTTCCGGAGCTGGCTTAGCACAAATGTTCACAGACGTATGTAAATGGGACGATGCACTTTTGGAAATAATAAAGGCTAATCCGCAAGTTTATTTTCATTTAATTTTGGAATATCCGAGTGCGGATGATTTGGCTGAAATGCCTGAGTTAAAAAGAGCAAGATTGTTGAAATGGTATGATGATATGTCTGAGCTTTTTACGCCTCAGGAAGCATATTCAAATGTGGTACTGTTTCTTCCGGGAGCAGAAGAATGGCTTTCCGGAAATCAGGCAAATTATCTCGAAAATGGGGAGCCAAACCAGGATGCTGCCAGATTTGCAACGAAGCTCATGATTTGCGGTTATACGTATATTTTGGACGAGAGCAATATTTTAGAAAAACGACAAATTATAGAGGGCCTGGTGGCTCAGAGCAGAGCGCATGAAACATTGGATGAAGAGCATACATATGTTTTCTTTGGTGACAGTGTAATAGGAAATTACACGGATGCTATGTCTATTCCCGGCGTAGTAGAAGGGTTTACCAAGGCAAAGGTTATTAACTGTGGCTATGGAGGATTACATGCGGCAAAGGCAGATAGTGAAAGCTTAAGTCTGACGGATGTGGTAGATGCATTTTTGGAAGGAAAATATGCGCATTTTGAAGATGATAAGCCTGTTAAAAGTGGCATTCCGGCTTTTCACGAGCAGCTTTCCGGGATAAATCAGGAAAAATTAACCTTTTTTATTAGCATTGGCCTAAATGATTATATGTCAGGTCGTCCGTTAACGGGGAACAAAGCAAATAAAAAGTTCCACTACGAAGGGTCTGTACGATATGCGGTAGATAAACTCCGCGAAGCATATCCGGATAGTGAAATTGTGCTGATGACACCAAACTTTATTAGATTATTTGAGTGTGGAACAGAGACACATAATGGGTATGTACTGGAAGATTTAGTAGCTTCTGTATTGGAATTAAGTGATGAATTAGGTGTGAAATGCATTGACGTGTTCCATGGACTGGATATTAATGCAGAAAATCAGGAAACATATCTGGCAGATTTGTGTCATCCAAATGAGTTTGGACGATACAAAGTAGGTAGGCTGGTATATGAACATTTGGTAAAGTGGAGTCATGAAGAGGAAACTGTGGAAGTAAGTGTCGAGCCTAAGGTGGAAGGCTATGGTGTGTATGCAGATGCAGTTGAAAACCTGGAAAATAATATTTTCTTTGACTCTCTGGTTTATACGGGCTATAATATCGAAAAACATCGTTCCGATGGGCTTATGTGGTATTATGTACTTGCTGCTAATAAACGTGGTAAAGGCTGGTTGTCTGATATTACGTATAATGGAGGCAGTGATGGCTATGAAATAACGGAAGAGGGGCTTCCGGATATCGAATTTTTTGAAAGAAACGGACTGGTGTGTGCTTCCTATGCTACCTATGTGTATTTTAATTATTTGCCAAATGTAGCAGGAGTGGATACTTCTGAATTAACAAGACCGGAAAAAGCCTATAATGCAAATGACTGGTATGTGGCAGCGAAGGACTGGGTAGAGAAGGGATACTCCAAGATGATTGATTTTGAAGCATCTTTAAAGGGTGGTTTTATCGAGTTTGTGGAGGCGGAGGAAATTCCAATAGGATCTATTATTGCTTTTTGCGATTCCAGAAACAAATCCGATTACTGCAGTCATATTGTTATTTATGCGGGATACGAAAATAATTACCATTGGGTGTTTCATGTAGGAAATGAAAACGGACCGGAATTTTGCTCGGTAGAGCGAATGCATTTTGGTCCTGACCCACAGTGGCCGATTGCCGTGATTACCACACCGGAACAGGTTATTCAACAGTAGTTGCAAAGAATTCAAAAGTCTGTTATAATACAGGTTCAAGATGGATGAGGGGTTCATGAAATTCTTTGGGAGGAATAAAGGATGATGAATTTACACAGTAAAAAGGCAAAACGAATTATGGCAGCCGTTGTTTGTATTATATTAATTGTAGCAATGGTATTACCTATGCTTTCTATATTTTAAAAAGTGTTGAGGGGAATATGAATTTAATGAAGTATTATAAATCATTGCTGTTAACGGCAGTGAGTATGCTTTGTGTCGTCTTTATGGTGCAGAAAGAGGCTTTGGTTATAAGTGCAAAGACCGAGCCCGTTGTTGCCAAGGGAGTATATGTTGAGGACATGGATTTGTCCGGCATGACTAAGGCACAGGCCAGAACGACTATTGAAAATTATGTATATAAGCTGCTTGAGGATAATACATTGCTTCATTTGCAGTTTGAAGATGTGGCAGAGCATCAGCCGAGCGGTGCGGTACTAGGTGGTCAGTGGACGAATACCGATATGTTAGATGAATTGATGGTGCTTGGAAATCAGGGACATGTAGTTGACCGTTATAAGAGCCGTAAGGCGTTAGAAAGAGAGCCTGTGAATTATGAGGTAGAGATTGGTTTTTCCAAGGAACCGATTGTTTCTTATATCGAGAAGACGTTTACCCCGTATAATCAAGAGGTTCGTAATTATACACTGACTCGTAAAGAAAATGCTTTTGAGATTGTGGAAGGTGCCATTGGTTATGAGGTAGATGTAGAACGTTCTGCACAGGATATTACAGACTATTTAAATAAAGAATGGGATCGCACGAAAGTGTTCTTGCCATTAAGCATTGCGGTAGTGGAGCCAAAAGGTTCTGTAGAAGAGCTATCACAGGTTAAGGATTTAATTGGTACTTTTACCAGTACCTTTGCAGGTGCTACGTCAGAAAAGGTTACCAATATCTCAAATGGTGCTAAGTTGATTGATGGCATTACTATGTATCCGGATGAGGAGTTTTCCTTTGATGCATATGCGGCACCGTATACGGTGGCAAATGGATATGCCATGGGTAAGTCCTATAGTGGCGGTAAGTTAGTAGATGATGTTGGCGGCGGTATTTGTCAGGTGTCTTCTACTTTATATAATGCGGCACTTCGTGCTGAGCTAGAGATTACTATGCGCTACAATCACTCTATGATTGTAGGATATGTACCGATTTCCTCGGATGCTACTTTAGCAGAAACGTCAGGAAAGGACTTTCGTTTTAAGAACAATCAGGAAGTACCTGTTTATATTGAATCTTACATTACAAAAGACCATAAATTAGTAGTAAATGTATATGGTAAGGAAACCAGACCGGCTGGCAGAACCGTGGAATATGTATCAGAGACCTTAGAAGTTATAAATCCGGGACCGGATGTAATTCGTACCGATGGTACGCTTCCGGTTGGTGAAGTGCAGGTTTCTAGTGCATATACAGGCTATAAAGCAAAATTATGGAAAGTGGTTAAAATTGACGGCGTAGAAAAGAGCCGGGAACTGGTAAATACCAGTAATTACCGCGCGGTTGCACGTATGGCTACGGTGGGTATGTATACCACAGATCCGGCGGTATTGGAAAAGATGAATGCAGCAGTTGCTACCGGCAACATAGACCATGTACAAAATGTGGTTGCTGCTATTTTGGCACCGCCGGCAGAATCATACGAATAAAGTTTGAGGTAGATGACATGAACATTGGAAAGGTTTCAGAGAGCGTATTAAAACGTTCCGTACTCAAATATGTACAACAGAATAGCAAATCCATTGACAAAGCATGTCATCTTATTCAAGGAGCAAAAATAGGGGCGGACTGCGCCCTTTTTGCCGTTTCGGAGGGAGGAACAAGCCGCATGGGCTCTGCTACGGCTGCCGCCATCGGCCGCCACCGTATGGTTGTGGTGGAAGCGATGATAATTGCCTGCAACAATCTGATTTGTGGGGGTGCGGAAGCTTTTGGCGTGGAACTTTCCCTGGTTCTTCCGGAGGCGGCATATGAATCAGAGCTTAGACATATGATGGAAGAGGCTGAGCAGTTTGCAGCAGACCATCAAATAACCATACTTGGCGGACATACAACGGTCAGTCCGTTTGTGACAGAGACCATTGCTACAGTGACAGCTCTTGGTATATCCCGAGGTTTCGAGGTAAAGACTATGAAGCCGGGGATGGACGTGGTAATCAGTAAATGGATAGGTTTACAAGGTACCGCCAAAATTGCAGAGACCAAAAAGAACGAGCTGGAAATGAGACTTCCATCCAGAATGATTGCAGAGGCATCCAGGTATAATATGTACTTGTC
The DNA here is from genome assembly GCA_017521985.1 of Lachnospiraceae bacterium. Classification (GTDB taxonomy): domain Bacteria; phylum Bacillota; class Clostridia; order Lachnospirales; family Lachnospiraceae; genus RGIG6307. Next base: position 60,497 of record JAFXAZ010000006.1, on the reverse strand, counting down.
TGTTTTGCCGGAAGCGCGAGTTGCCATGGAGGCAGGGGTTTGCGCCATGCATGATATTTCCGGAGGAGGAATCTATCGGGCGTTGTGGGAGCTGGCAGAGGCGGCTCAGGCCGGAATTCGAATTGACCTAAAGAAAATACCTATAAAGCAGGAAACCATAGAAATATGTGAAGTTTTTGGACTGAATCCATATGAATTATTGTCCGGTGGGGCTTTATTAATGGTGACGGAGGACGGAGAAGCATTGGCAGAGAAGCTTGCAGAAACCGGTATTTCGGCAGCAGTGATTGGCAGACTTACGGACGACAATGACCGTGTGCTTGTGAACCATACGGAAGAGGGCGATGAAACCAGATTTTTGGAAAGACCAAAAACCGATGAAATTGATAAAATGTAGAGGTTTATTATGAGAGAAGAATTATTAACTATTATTGAAAAAAACAGCCGCATCAATACAAAAGAATTGGCGGTAATTCTTGGTGTAGAAGAAGTGGATATTGTAAATGAGCTTGCAAAGATGGAAGCAGAAGGCATTATTTGCGGGTACCACACTATGATTAACTGGGAAAAAACTACGAAGGAAAAAGTATCTGCTTTGATTGAGGTACGTGTTACTCCGCAGAGAGGTCAGGGCTTTGATAATATTGCAGAGCGTATTTATAAGTATCCGGAAGTAAATTCCGTATATCTGATTTCCGGAGGCTACGATTTATTAGTAACCTTGGAAGGGAAGTCTTTGAAGGATATTTCCATGTTCGTATCTGAAAAGCTGGCTACATTAGACTCCGTTCTTAGTACTGCCACACATTTTATTCTGAAAAAATACAAAGACCATGGTACTATATTAGCACGCAAAGTGGAAGATGAAAGAGAGTTGTTTACATCATGAGAAATCCTTTATCAAAAACAGTAGTAAATATTAAACCATCCGGTATCCGTAAGTTTTTTGACATTGTAAGTGAAATGGAGGATGTAATTTCACTGGGTGTAGGCGAACCGGATTTTGATACTCCTTGGCATGTTCGTAAGGAAGGTATGGATTCTTTGGAAAAGGGTCGTACATTTTATACCTCCAACAGCGGTCTTATGGAGTTAAGACAGGAAATCTGTAATTATTTAAAAAGAAAACAGAATGTAGAATATAATCCACGCAAGCAGGTAATTATTACCGTTGGCGGTTCAGAAGCAATCGACATTGGCATCCGTGCTATGTGTGACCCGGGCGACGAAGTGCTGATTCCTCAGCCAAGCTATGTTTCTTATGAGCCTTGTGCAATCCTAGCAGGTGCTAAGCCTGTTGCCATTAACTTAAAGGCGGAAAATGAATTCCGTTTGACAGCAGCAGAGTTAGAAGAACACATTACGGACAAGACGAAGGTACTGATTTTACCATTCCCAAACAATCCTACCGGTGCTATTATGGAACGTAAGGATTTAGAGGCTATTGCAGAAGTGATTATCAAACATGACTTGTTCGTTATGTCTGATGAAATTTATGCAGAGCTTACATACAAAGACAAACATGTATCTATCGTAGAGATTCCGGGCATGTACGAGAGAACCGTTTTGATTAATGGTTTCTCTAAAGCGTATGCGATGACCGGTTGGAGACTGGGCTATGCTTGTGGACCACAGGAAATTATTGAGCAGATGACCAAGATTCACCAGTTTGCTATCATGTGTGCTCCGACTACCAGCCAGTATGCTGCAGTAAAGGCACTGCGCGATGGTGATGATGATATTGCAGAGATGAGAACTGCATACAATCAGAGACGTAGATTTTTGATGCATGCGTTTAAGGAAATGGGACTGGAATGCTTTGAGCCTTATGGTGCTTTCTACGTATTCCCTTGTATCAAGGAATTTGGCATTACCAGCGACGAGTTTGCTACCCGTTTCCTGGAGGCAGAGAAAGTGGCGGTTGTGCCAGGTAACGCGTTTGGCGATTCCGGTGAAGGTTTCTTACGAATCTCTTATGCATACTCTTTAGAAAACTTGAAAATTGCTATGGAAAGAATGAAGCGTTTCGTAGAAAAGCTGAGAGAGGAAATGAAATAGCATGAATATTATTTTGCATCAGCCGGAAATTCCGCAGAACACCGCAAATATCGGCCGTACCTGCGTGGCTACCGGGACCAAACTTCATCTCGTTGAGCCTTTAGGGTTTAAGTTGGATGATAAAGCAGTTAAACGCGCAGGTATGGATTATTGGAAACACGTACAGCTATATCGCTACATGAACTTTGAAGAATTTCTGGAAAAGAATCCGGGTGCCAAAATCTGGATGGCTACCACAAAGGCAAAGCACGTATACAGTGAGGTGACCTTTGGTGAGAATGACTTTATTATGTTTGGCAAGGAAAGTGCCGGCATTCCGGAGGAAATTCTCGTGGACTACGAGGACACCTGCATCCGTATCCCGATGCTTGCGGACATTCGTTCCCTGAATTTATCCAATTCTGTGGCAATTTGCCTTTATGAAGCACTCCGCCAGCAGAACTTTGCGTCCATGCAGTTAGAAGGCGAGCTTCACAGACTGCAGTGGAAGGAATAAGCTGACAAATAAGCAAATACAAAAAATGGCATGACGTTCGAAGATTCATTCGGGTCATGCCTTTTTTATTGATTTTATATATTACATTTCTTCCATCTTCTCTGAAATCGGCAGAGTGAAGATAAATTCACTACCAGCGCCCTGGGTACTGATAACGTTGATATTTTCGCCGTGGGACTGCATAATTTCTTTGGTAATGGCAAGACCCAGGCCGGTGCCTTTTTTGTCCTTGCCGCGGGATGCGTCTGACTTATAAAAACGGTCCCAAACAAGCTTTATTTCGTCCTTTGGTATACCGATGCCATAATCTTTGACAGAAATATGAAGCTTATTTTTCTTTTCGGTAGTTTCGATTTTGATATTGGAGTCCATGTGGCTAAATTTAATGGCATTGTCCAAAAGATTGTATAATACCTGTTGAATTTTGCCCATGTCAGCGTGAACCAGCATTTCATCCCCCGTTAAAAGGAGCTGCAATTTAATATTTTTCTTCTGGCAGGTGCCCTCAAAGGACGCGGCTGTGTCCCGAATAACTTTATTAATACCAAAATGCGTTTTGTCCAAAAGCAAGCCCTTGGTATTTAGGTTGTTAAGTTGGAGAAGTCCGTTAGTAAGCTTCGTTAAGCGCTCTGTTTCGTTTAAAACAATACGCAGGTACTTTTCATGGAGTTCCGGTGGAATGGTACCATCCAGCATAGCTTCCAAATAGCCGCGAATAGAGGTAAGAGGAGAGCGAAAATCGTGGCTTACATTGGCTACAAACTTTTTCTGGTCGTCTTCGGAACGTGCGATTTCACTTGCCATATAGGATAAAATGCTTGCTAAATAACCGATTTCGTCGCTGCTGTCCGGCTGTAGCTCATAATGATAATTGCCGGTAGCATACTGCTCTGTTGCTTTAGTGATTTTGCGAAGCGGAATATATACGAATCCGGTAAAGAAAATTAATATAATCAAAGACAGCAGAAATAAAATGCCAAAACAAAGGTAGATAGCACCCTGCAGGCTATAGCAGCTGTCCAAGATAGAGCTGTAGTCGGAATGAATCACCACATAACCATTAATTTGGTAGTTGGACATAATGGGTGCCATCACGGTAAGTTTTGTAGTATCAAAGTAGTCAAAAAAATTACCAATGACATAATAACTACCTGCAACACCGGCAGGATCAAATCCTTCCACAATCTGAACTTCTTCTATATCTACCGGGTGGGCAGAGTCTAAAACCATTCGCCCGCTGGGATTTAAAATCCAAATATCAGCGTCCAGAAAAACAGTCAGAGCATTCAATTGTTCTTTTACTGTTTCCAGAGAAATTTCACTGGTATAGAGCTTGGACGCATAGGTGTCTGCAATTAAAACCGCCTCCTGATAAAGGGAAGAGGATTCCTCATGGACAAAATAACGTGTCAGCATATCCGGAACGTAGGTAGCAATCAGGACATAGGAAAAAATACCAAAAATTGCATACCCCAGTAAAAATTTCAGGTAAATTGTTCGTTTCATTACTTAACCTCGAATTTGTAACCAATGCCCCAGATGGTGGCAATACGCCATGCATTGTGGTCCTTGATTTTTTCTCTAAGGCGCTTGATATGTACATCCACGGTGCGTGTATCGCCAATGTATTCGTAGCCCCAAATCTGGTCAAGCAGCTGCTCGCGGGTAAAGACATGATTTGGAGAGGATGCCATGAAATATAATAATTCCAGTTCCTTTGGCGGCATATCAATGCGTTGGTTCATGTAGGTAACAGAGTAGTTGGTAAGGCTGATTTCCAAGTCCGGATAGGAAACACTCTTGACATTTTTGGCAGGGGCGGCAGAAGCCACAGGCTTCACGCGACGTAAAATAGCCTTGGCACGAGCTACAAGCTCTTTTGAATCAAATGGCTTTTCCATATAATCATCTGCACCCAACTCCAGACCAAGCACTTTATCAAACACTTCTCCTTTGGCGGAAAGCATGATAACCGGGGTGCCGGAATAAGTTCGAAGCTCGCGACATACCTGATATCCATCCATACGAGGAAGCATAATATCTAATAAAATTAAATCCGGCTGAAAGGTTTTATGTGCCTCTAAAGCACTTTCTCCGTCATGTACAATTTTGGTGTCAAAACATTCTTTGGTTAAATAGAGGCTGATAAGCTCAGCAATATTTTCATCGTCATCTACAATTAAGATTTTTTGTTTATTTACCATAATAACCTCCTATTGTTTGAATTCCGCGATGGTAACACCGGCGTCTCCTTCGCCATGTTCGCCCAGGCGAAAGCTTTTTACGTAAGAAGCACGCTTCAGATATTGGTGAACTGCGGTACGTAGTGCACCGGTGCCTTTGCCGTGGACAATGCGAACGCTGCCTAAATGTGCCAGGTATGCATCATCCAGATATTTGTCCAGCTTTGCAAGTGCTTCGTCAACGGTGCTTCCCAATAAATTAATTTCCGGCGAAATACCAAAGGATTTGGACATTTTGATATTGCCGGTATTGGTACGTTGTAACACCGGCTTTTTCTCCGGTTCTTCTTGTATCAGCTGCAGATCCTTAATATTGACCTGAGAGCGGATGATACCGCACTGTACGAACAGGTTACCTTTTTTGTCCGGAAGGGAGCTGATAGTACCGGTAAAGCCGGAACTGATAACTTTAATATTATCGCCGATGCGAATATCTTTTTCGGTTAAAATTTTCTTTGGAGCCTGATTTGCAGACTTCACAGCAAGCTTTTCGTTTTTCTTATTTATCTGATCGCGGACTTTTTGGCGTTGACGCTCTAAATCACTTACGGTATTGAGACCGGCTTTGGTCATGGAACGGATGGTTTCGTCCGCCACTTCTTTGGCTTCCTGCAAGATTGCACGTGCCTGTTCGTTGGCTTCACGCAAAATTTTGTCGCGAGAGTCATCCAATCGGTCTTTTTTAGATGCTAATTGGTCTTTTAAAGCTTTGATTTCTTTTTTGTAAGCTTCAATTTCTTTTTGTTCTTTTTCAATAGCCAGTCGGCTATGCTCTAAATTAGAAATAACATCCTCAAAGGACTCTTTTTCGGCACTGATTTGCTCCTTGGCCGCTTCAATAATATCCTTGGAAAGTCCCAGCTTCTGGGAAATGGCAAAAGCATTACTTTTGCCCGGAATACCGATTAGCAGTCGGTAAGTCGGACGAAGGCTGGCTACGTCAAATTCACAGCAGGCATTTTCCACAAATGGTGTGGATAGTGCGTAAAGCTTTAACTCACTATAGTGGGTAGTTGCCATAGTGCGGATACCTCTGTCGTGGAGGTGATTTAAAATCGCAATAGCAAGGGCGGCGCCTTCTGTCGGGTCTGTGCCGGCTCCTAACTCGTCAAATAAACAGAGGCTGTCTGCGTCCGCGTATTTTAAAATCGTAACAATATTGACCATGTGGGAGGAGAAGGTACTAAGACTTTGCTCAATACTCTGTTCATCGCCGATATCTGCGTAAACCTTGGTGAAAAGCCCAAGCTCGGAACGGTCTAAAGCCGGAATGTGAAGACCTGCCTGTCCCATCAAAGTAAAAAGTCCCACGGTCTTTAAGGAGACGGTCTTACCGCCGGTGTTTGGGCCGGTGACAATCAATAAGTCAAAATCTTTACCTAAATGAATGTCAATCGGCACTACTTTTTTCTTGTCTAAAAGCGGATGACGTCCGCCACGGATACGAATGTAGTGGTCTTTATTAAAAAGCGGTCTGGTAGCGTTCATGTCCATGGCAAGCTTTGCTTTGGCAAAAACGAAGTCTAACCGGGTCATGGTGCGCTGGTTGTCCATAAGTGCCACGGTGTGCTCGCTGGCCTCTGCACTTAAGGTAGATAAAATAACCTGAATTTCTTCTTGTTCTTCAATTTCCAGCTCACGCAGCTGATTGTTTAAATTTACAATGGCAGCCGGTTCAATAAAAAAGGTAGAGCCAGAGGAAGACTGGTCATGTACCATACCGGAAACATGACTCTTGTACTCGGCCTTAATCGGCAGACAGTAGCGGTTGTTACGCATGGTAATGACTGCGTCTTGAAGCATGCTGCGCATGGAACCGTTTAACATACTGTTTAATTGGGTGTGTATGCGCTCTCCTACAATAATCATCTGTCTGCGGATATGCTTCAAGGTTGGAGAAGCATCATCCGCAATATCTTCTTCGGAAAAAATACATCTGCGGATTTCAGAAGAAAGGGGGGTCAGTGGCTGCAGAATCTCAAAGTACGGAGTAAGAGAGTCCGGCGTTTCGTCGTCTTTTTCCGGTCTGCCGTAGTTCTTCACACGTGCCACATTTTCTAACATATTTGCAATTTTTAGAAGCTCGGAAATAGACAAGGTACTACCGATTTCCAAACTTTTAATTGCAAAGCCTAAGTCTTTATTGCTGCCAAAAGAAACATTGCCCTTGGCAAACAGCCGGGACAGTGCGTCTGCGGTTTCGGTCTGTGCCTCCTCGATTTCCTCTAAAACAGTGGAAGGATAAAGCTTTTCGCAAAGAGCCTTGCCGGGCTCAGAGGAGGCTTTTTCTGCCAGCATAGATATAATTTTATAATATTCTAAAATTTGTAAACCTTTTTTGTTCATGGCTGCTCCCAAATCAGTAAATCATATATATTTTAGTATAACACCAAAATCAGTAAAGGGCTAGAAAATCTTGCTATGAGGTGCAAAATCTTGTATACTTATTTAAAGTATGCGTGTTTTTGCGCTATGGAGGACAAATATGGACGAGAGAACCCCTATAAATACCAGTGATTTTTTAGAAGAGCGGATAAAGACAAGGCCACGAAATCGCAGACGTATTATGCGAAGGGCATTGGAAGTAGCAGTGCTTGCGGTGCTATTTGGTTTAATTGCCTGTGTGACCATGGTCTTTGTGTCACCGATTTTAGAGGAAAAGCTTTTTCCGACACCAACACCAACAAACCAGGTGAAATTTCCGGAGGAAAGTGCGCCATATATCAAGGAGGAAGTGAGACCGGAGGATATGCTTTTAGTAGACGAGGAACCGAAGCCAAGTATTGTGATTGAAGAACCGGATACGGAAACCTTGCTGCGGGATATGATTTATCTCTTAAAGCAAAATGCAGAAAATTGTAAACGCTGGCTTGCGCAGGTGGATGGAGTTTCCAGTTCTGTGAGTTGGCTGGAGAGTACTAATACCAGCTCTAATTCGGCAATGGGAGCAATCGTTGCAGATAATGGTACGGAGCTGTTAGTTCTGGTTGAACGAGATTGTCTTTTAAATGCAGACAAAATAAAAGTGACGTTTGTAGACAGTATGGTTGCAGACGGATACGTGAAAGGGGAGGATGCAGATGCAGGATTGGCAGTGGTAGCGGTTTCTAAGGAGCTTCTTAGTGAAGAAACTTTGGAACAATGCAAGGTGGTGGAAATGACATCTTCCAATAACAAAGCATTAGTGGGAAGTACTGTTATGGCAATTGGTAATCCAAACGGTGTGAATGGAAGTGTAATGTACGGATTTATTACGGCAAATGGTGTGGAAGTTAATAGCTGGGATGCTAACTACAGGCTGATAACAACCGATATGTATGGTGTTTCAAATCCGAATGGTTTTCTGGTAAATTTACAGGGACAGCTATTGGGTGTGCTGTATCAGAACAACAACTCGGCACAAGACTCCAACCTGATTACCGCTTTGGGCATTAGTGAACTAAAAAAGAGAGTGGAGCGTATGTCAAATGCGGAGGCTGTGGCAGTGTTTGGTGTAAAAGGCACAGAAGTAACCGAGCAGGCTCATGGGGAACACGGTATTCCATATGGAGCGTATGTACTGGGCGTGAAGTTAGAGTCTCCGGCAATGAGGGCCGGTATTCAGGCAGGCGATATTATTATAAAAGTAGGGGATAAAGATATTTCGTCCATGACTTCCTTGTCCTATCATTTACAGCAGTTGAATGTAGGCGAATCGATAGAGCTGGTGATTATGCGCCAGAGTCAGGGTACATACAAAGAGAGCTCGTTGAATATTGTATTAGAAAATCAAAATTAATTAGAATAGAAAGAGAAGAAAAAGATGAAATTTATTAAAGATTTTAAAGATGGTGACAGAGTATTTGACATTTATTTGTGTAAGCACAAACAGTCCGCAGTGACGAAAAACGGAAAGCCTTATGACAACGTGATTTTACAGGACAAAACAGGGACTATTGATGCCAAAATCTGGGAACCAAACAATGCCGGCATTGATGATTTTGATGCCTTAGATTATGTGGAAGTGTATGGTGATGTGTCCAGTTTTCAAGGGGCACTGCAGGTCAGTGTGAAGCGTGTAAGGCGTTGTCGTGAAGGAGAATTTAATCCTGCAGATTATTTGCCGGTTAGCAAAAAAGGCATTGAGCCTATGTATGCGGAGTTAAAGGGCATTATTAATAGTCTGAGCAATCCTTATTTAAAGAAATTGATGCAGAGTATTTTTATAGAAGATAAGGCATTTTTAAAGGCATTTTGCAATTCTTCTGCAGCAAAGAGTATTCACCACGGATTTGTAGGCGGATTGTTAGAGCATACATTGAGTGTGACGAAGCTTTGTGATTATTATTGCAGCGTGTACCCGATTTTGAAACGTGACTTGCTGTTGTCAGCAGCAATGTGTCATGACATCGGAAAGGCTCGCGAGCTTTCTGCATTTCCGGAAAATGACTACACCGATGAAGGCCAGCTGCTTGGCCATATTGTGATGGGTTCAGAAATGGTAGGCGAGAAAATCCGTGCCATTGATGGATTCCCGAAGGTGCTTGGCAATGAACTGAGACACTGCATTTTGGCACATCACGGCAAGCTGGAGTACGGTTCGCCTAAGACACCGGCATTGATTGAGGCATTGGCACTGAATTATGCAGATGATACCGATGCCAAAATCCAGACCTTTACCGAGATTTTGGAGGCCGGTCCGGAAAAAGGCTGGATGGGTTATAATCGTCTGTTTGAATCCAATGTGAGAAATTCTACTCAGTTTTAAAGAAACTTGATGTTATAAATAATACAAAGCCGCGTGGAAAGACGGCTGGACGGAGCGAAATGAATTTTACAAAAAATCAATTAATTACGTTAGAAATTACCGATGTAAGTCATGAAGGCGAAGGTGTTGGAAAGGCAGATGGGTTTACTTTTTTTGTGAAGGATACCATTCCGGGGGATAAAGTCATTGCCAAAGTAATGAAGACTAAAAAGACATACGGATATGCTCGTCTGGAGGAAATATTGGTGCCTTCCCCTGACCGCGTGGAGCCGGTGTGTGCTTACTACAAAGCGTGTGGCGGGTGCCAGCTGCAGACTATGAGCTATGAGCGTCAGCTTGCTTTTAAGCAACAGAAGGTGTACAACAATTTGCTTAGAATCGGTGGTGTGGAAGAAGCCCTTTTGCAGCAGACTATGGAGCCGGTGGTGGGCATGGAGGAGCCATTCCATTATCGCAATAAAGCACAGTATCCGGTGGGCAGGGACAAAAACGGCGAAATCATTACCGGTTTTTATGCAGGCAGGACCCATTCTATTATTGCCAATACCCAGTGTTACCTTGGGGTAAAAGAAAATCAGGATATTTTAGAGCGTATCCTTAATTATATGAAGGAACATCGCGTGGCCCCTTACGAGGAAGCTGAGGGGTCCGGATTGGTGCGCCATATTTTGATTCGTACCGGTTTTACCAGTGGGCAGATTATGGTGTGTGTAATTGTAAATATGACCAAGGAGGCTTGGGAGAAAAAAGGCGCAGCCACACTGCATACGCCGGCTCTTATTGAGGTGCTTAAGGATGTGCCGGGCATGACCAGCATTTCTCTTAATTTTAATACACGCCGCGACAATGTCATTATGGGTAACGAGGTAGTAACCATTTGGGGAAAACCATATATTGAGGATTCTTTATACGTTCGTCATGTGGCAGCAGGGGATGTGGCAAGTGGTGATTGTAGTAGGGGTAGATTTGAAAGAACCGGAGAGAAGTTAGATTTTCACATCTCCCCACTGTCCTTCTATCAGGTGAATCCGGGACAGACCGAGAAGTTATATAGTATTGCACTGGATTATGCAGGTCTCACAGGTAAGGAGACCGTTTGGGACTTATACTGCGGTATCGGAACCATTTCTCTGTTTTTGTCGCAACGTGCAGGACATGTTTACGGCGTGGAAATTATTCCACAGGCCATCGAAGACGCTAAAGCAAATGCGCGCCGTAACGGCATCACCAATGCAGAGTTCTTTGTAGGGAAAGCAGAGGAAGTGCTGCCGGAATTTTATGAGAAGATGATTGCGGTGCAGGCCGGTGGTGCATATCTGGCGGACGATATAAAGACTTCTTCCGGCTTAAAACCGGACATGCTTCATCCGGATGTCATCGTTGTGGACCCACCACGCAAAGGCTGCGATACCGCGTGCCTCGATACCATGCTGAAAATGCAGCCGGAGCGGATTGTGTATGTGAGCTGTGATAGTGCCACCTTGGCAAGAGATGTGAAGTATCTGCGCGAAGGCGGTTATGAGCTGAAGAAGTGGAGGACTGTGGACCAGTTTGGGATGACGGTGCATACAGAGGTCTGCGTAAAATTGTGTAGAAAGAAGTGAAATGGGTTAGAAGGAGGGATGAGCTATGGCAGAAAGTCAGAACATAGAATGGAAAGAGTCTTGGCGTGATGAATATCTGAAATGGATATGTGGCTTTGCCAACGCACAGGGCGGTAAAATTTATATTGGAACACGTGATGACGGAACTGTCGTTGGTGTTAATAATTCGAAAAAATTGCTCGAAGACATTCCGAATAAGATTCAGAACAAGCTCGGAATCGTAGCAGATGTAAATCTGCTGACTGAGGGCGAATTAGATTATATCGAAATTGTGGTCAATCCGTGGGCGTTCCCAGTAAACTACGATGGCGAATATCACTATAGAAGTGGCAGCACGAAACAGTTATTGCATGGAAATGCATTAACAAATTTCCTTATGGGCAAAACTGGTCTTAAATGGGATGCGGCTCCGATATCCAATATCGGTGTAGAGGATTTAGACAAAGAGAGTTTTGATATTTTCAGGAGAGAAGCGCTTCGCAGTGGACGTATGACAAAAGAGGATTTGGACATCCCTAATGCAGAACTTTTGGAAAAATTGGATTTGATATTAGACGGTAAATTGAAACGTGCAGGCGCTTTATGCTTTTACCGTGAACCGGAAAAAGTCATCGGAGGCTGTTATGTGAAAATCGGTAAATTCGAAGGAAGCGAACTGATATATCAGGACGAAGTGCATGGTTCCCTGCTGATTATGGCAGACAGAGTGATTGATTTGATTTATTTAAAATATTTGAAAGCTGCCATTTCCTATTACAAAGAAACAAGAGTGGAAACCTATCCTTTTGCACGTGATGCAGTGAGAGAGGCTGTGTTCAATGCCCTAATCCATTGCAACTGGGCAGACAACGTACCGGTGCAAATCCGAATAGAAGATGATGTGATGTACATCAGTAATTGTAGTATGCTTCCATTTGGATGGACGGCAGAAACACTTCTTGGAGCACACTCTTCAAAACCGTACAATCCAGACATAGCAAGAGTGTTTTATCGAGCTGGTTATATTGAAAGCTGGGGACGTGGCATTCAAAAAATTAGAGATGCCTGTAAGAAGCTTGGAACAGATGAGCCGGAGTATATGATTCATGGCGAAGATATCATGGTCAAGTTTAAAGCACTCCAAAGTGCCAAAGTGACAAATTCCAATGTGCCAAATGTCACAAAGGATGTCACAAAAGACTGCACAATGGAAAATGCTATCTTAGTTTTGATTAAAGAAAATGCCGCAGTAACTACAATGGAAATGGCAGAACAACTATCGGTGAACAGACGAACCATTCAAAGAGGTTTGGATGCCTTGAAGAACAAGGGGATTATAGAACGTAAGGGCGGCAAGCGTTATGGTTATTGGGAAGTTAAAGAGTAGTAGCTGAAGTTCACCGAAAAGTACACCAATAAGTTCACCAAAGTGTACCAAAAAGTATACCATAAAATTCATGGAAATCAAAACCGACATGAATGGAAAGTTAAGGTGAAAGATAACTGTTGTGGTATGGTTTGACATCACTGATGTTAATAGTGATGTCAATCTAAAAAATCAATTACAGATTGAATGAGGCTTTGGAAATTACAGAATAGTGACTAAGAGAATCACCAAGTCAGTTACCAAGTCGGCAACGATGTAGTGCCAGTTTTTGAACAAGGCATTGCAAGCAGTTTGCATCTGTATTACATGCTCTCGGCATACCGAGGTCTGTGTAAAATTATGTAGAATTAATAGGTGCGACTCAAAAGGTTTTGTCAAGGCTTAATTGAGTAAAAAAGAAAGGCAAAGATACGAATGTCTTTGATGGGTTGGGAATTTCCTACTGTAAATGGGTTTTCTGTAACGAATTTAAAGTATATGAAAAGTGGCGGAAGTTCCGATACAGAAAATGTAATATAGAAAAGAAGGCGGGAGATATTGTGGAGGATGCAATGAGTACAATTACAGGATTAATGTTATCAATTAAAAAGTGGGACGACTACTTATTTTATCACAAAGATACTGGTGTCTTTGATAGATATCCGGTTTCGGCAATCCAAATGAAAAAACTTGATCCAAATGCCAAATTGTTATTGAAAGATGATAATAATTTTCGTTTTCTGACTTACGACGAAATTAATCATAAAGATATTATGAGATTTTATGTGCGAGAATGTGTAGAAGATAAGTTGATTAGGAAACAACTATTTAATATTTTGCGAAGAGATAATTATGTGGATGCATTTATTGATGAATTGCATAAATGTGAGTTGTATGAAGATTTTGATATGATTTGTGGGGATATTTACATACAAATATTTCAGGAATGGGAAAAAAATAACGGATTGACCAATTAGAAATACCATAAAGAAGAGATGAGAAAATGGCAAAAAAATTAACGGAAAAAGCACTTGTTAAAAATTTGGAAATAATGAGTCGAGTGGAGTTAGTAAAAATAATCACTGAATTATTTAAAACGAATAAAGTTGTGGAAGCAAGATTAAATCTGTTGTTTTTGGGAGATGAGTATGGAAGTGAATTGTTGGAGAAATATAAAAAACAACTGTACAAAATATTTAATCCAACAAATATTGTTAGGACCGGATTCTCATTAGAGAAAGCAAAAATGGTATTATCTGATTTTTTAGATATATGCGGAGACAGCAAATGGTATGGTGATTTTGCATTATATTTTGCAGAATGTGCCACAGATTTTACTATGAGCTATGGAGATATAGATGCAAAATTTTATGACGCATTGGGAGATGCTTATCATGATGCTGTGATTATGGCGAGTAAAGATGAGGAATTGTATCAGTTATGGAAAGATAGATTGGAATACATTTATCATGAATTTATGAAAAATTAATTGAATACAATGAGACTTGTCCCTGCGGTAGTGGAAAAGAAATATAAAAAATGCTGTGGGGGAAAATAACTATATTAGAGGTGCTGCAGATGGAAAATAATGAAAATATTCAAAAATCGAATATGATTATTTATATTACAGAAGATGGCTTGGCAAAGATTGAAACTACTTTTGATGAGGATACCGTTTGGCTGTCTATTGATCAGATGGCAGAATTATTTCAGAGAGACAGAAGTGTTATTGGAAAACATGTTAGAAATGTTTTTAAAGAAGGCGAATTGGTAAAAGAATCAGTATGGGCAAAATTTGCCCACACTGCTGCTGACGGAAAAGTTTATGATGTAGATTTCTATAATCTGGATGTTATTATTTCTGTTGGTTATCGTGTAAAATCCAAACGTGGTACACAGTTCAGAATCTGGGCAACAAATATTTTAAAAGAATATATGAAAAAAGGTTTTGCCTTGGATGACGAACGTCTGAAAAACTTAGGTGGCGGCGGCTATTTTAAGGAATTGCTGGAAAGAATCAGAGATATTCGTGCTTCTGAGAAGGTATTCTACAGACAGGTTCTGGAAATCTATGCTACGAGCATTGACTATGATCCGAAAGCAGAAATTTCCATCCAGTTTTTTGGAAAAGTTCAAAATAAAATGCATTATGCAATTCATGGACAGACAGCGGCTGAGGTCATTTATACAAGAGCGAACGCAGAAAAAGATTTCATGGGTCTCACCACATTTGTTGGAAAACAACCGACATTGAAAGAAGCCGTTGTAGCAAAAAACTATCTAGATGAAAAAGAACTTCGAGCGATGGGGCAGCTAGTATCTGGATATTTAGATTTTGCAGAACGTCAGGCAGAGCGTGAACAGGTAATGACTATGAAAGATTGGGCAGACCATTTGGATCGCATTCTTACCATGAGTGGAGAACAATTATTGTTGGGAAATGGAAGTATTTCACATAAGCAGGCGGTGGATAAAGCAACTGATGAATATAGAAAATACAAAGAAAAGACTCTTAGTGAAGTAGAAACTGATTATTTGAACACCATTAAAATGTTAGAACAGAAAAGTGAAAACAAGTAAGTGTGAGGATAGTGGAATGGAAGTTTCAAAGAAAGATTGGAAATTATATAGAGAAAAGCTCCCAAAGTGGCAAGAAACATACATGGAGAAATTGATTGTAAAATATGTGGAGTATTTACAAAGTGAAGAAGCAGCTTCGACAAAATTCTGGGAATTAGAGAAGAGAATAAAACGTGACAGAAAAAATCCAGGGGTACTAATTGAGTTGAGAAAACAGGAGCTACATTTTGATTTGATTCTTTTGATCCGTGAGGGTGTGATAACAATCAAGGACTTAGATGACTTTTCTGATGAATTAAAAGAAACGGTTAGATTTTTGTTGGAACGACTTGATTGATTATGTGATTTGTATTAGGCCATAATGTAACATGATAAATCATACCAAGTGCATCTGTATTACTCACCCATGGCATGTGGAGACGGTGTGTTTGCTGGAGAGAAAAGGGCGGTAAATCAAGGAATTTTGGCACTTTGAGGATGGAATGGATGTGTGTTTCCGGGGGTGCTGAGGTAGTGTGAGGGAATTGATTTACCCCGGGGATAGGTGATTTTGAAAGAAGAGTGTACATTTTGGCGAAAGGATACATTTTGGCGGAAACTAGCGAAAGAGGAGATAGGAATAGTGGGATTATACGAAGGTATTAAAGATGTGGCAAAAGTAGTTCAACAAGCTGATAATGTTGAATTATATAGAAAACTACTTGATTTAAGTTCGCAAGCATTAGACATGCAAGCAGAAATCGCTACTTTGCAGAAAGAAAATGAAGAATTAAAAAATGAGTTGCATAAGAAAAAAAGGATTCTGCGTCACAAAGGAATATATATCACTTTGGAGGGTGAACAATCAGGAATAGTGTACTGTTCATCTTGTTATGGAAAAGATGATACATTTATTCAAATGTTTGACTATGATGAAGAATGTTATCGATGTCCAGTTTGTAAAGTATTTGCATATAAAAATGATCAATGAAAGATATGGAGTAAGAAATCAAGTCGAGGAGGAAAAATTCGTGGTTACTTTTGTATCAAAAGAACCAATAAACAAGGGATGGTCTTGTGATAAAAAATATTGTGTGACAGATGCTAAAGGAACAAAGTATCTCTTGCGTATAACGCCTCTCGAAAAGAGTGCCAGCCGCGAGGATATGTTTCGCATGCAAAAAGAGGTTGCATCTCTTGGTATACCTATGTGTCAGCCAGTGGATATGGGAAGATGTGAGGAAGGTGTTTATATCTTGCAAACCTGGATTGATGGCAAGGATGCAGAGGATGTTATCCCCTGCCTTACTGATTCAGAGCAGTATGCACTGGGGATTGAAGCAGGCGAAATATTAAAGAAAATCCATTCTATTCCAGCCCCAGCTGGACAGGCGGACTGGGAACTGCGTTTTAATGCCAAAATGGATAGAAAAATCAGGATGTATCAAGAATGCCCGATCAAATTTGATGGTGCGGACAAGATTATTGATTACATAAATACGAATCGGCATTTGCTTGCCGGCAGACCGCAGACATTCCAACATGGTGATTATCATATCGGTAATATGATAATGGAAAATGGCAAGATCGTTATTATTGACTTTGACAGATATGATTTTGGTGATCCGTGGGAGGAGTTTAACCGCATTGTCTGGTGCGCTCAGGCGGCTCCGTTTTTTGCAACAGGGATTATAGACGGATATTTTAATAATGAGGTACCGCTTGAGTTTTGGAAACTTCTTGCTCTTTATATTAGCAGCAATATGCTTTCATCGATTCCCTGGGCAATTCCCTTCGGTGATGGTGAAATAAGAACGATGTTGGAGCAGGCAAAAGACGTTCTTGCATGGTATGATGAAATGAGGAATCCTATACCGACTTGGTATCATAGAGGCATTTGAAAGCGGAGTTAATGACCATATCTCTGATATTTCAGAAGGCAAGATTACATTGGGGTGATTGAATTGCAGGCTCAGGAAATAAAGAACTATTGTATGAGCAAATTAGGTGCATATGAAGAATGTCCATTTGGGGATGTGCCTGTTTGTTATAAATTGAATAAGAAGATATTTGCTCAGCTTTATCCGTATGAGCATGACTACAAAGTAACATTAAAATGCACTGCTGATGCCGGATCATTTTATAGAACAGTTTATCCGGGAAAGGTAGTCAGAGGATATCATTGTCCGCCGGTACAGCAACCATATTGGAACACTATATATTTGGATGATTTTCCAGATGAGGAACTTCTTAATATGATTGACCATGCATACGAAACGGTATTTAAAAGTTTTAGTAAAAAGGTGCAGAAGGATATACTCGAATTAAATGGTGAGAGAGATGGAAATTAAGGAAGCTATATTAGATGAAGCCAAAATAATTGCTGAGTTAGCAATCCATATGTGGAATTCCCATACGATAGAGGAATTGAAGCTGAATTTTGAAGGATATATAAAATCAGGCGGGGCAGTATTTTTAGCATGGAATAGTAATGAAGCAGTAGGATTTGCGCAGTGTGGATTACGTCATGATTATGTAGAGGGAACGAACAGCAGCCCGGTGGGTTATCTGGAAGGTATTTTTGTGACCGGCGAATATCGGCGGCAGGGAATTGCAAAAATGCTGTTGATGGCTTGTCAAAATTGGGCGAAAGAGCAAGGATGTGTAGAATTTGCAAGTGATTGTGAACTGACAAATGATGATAGTTTAAGATTTCATTTGAATATGGGATTTGAGGAAGCAAACAGAATTATTTGTTTTACAAAGAGATTGTAGGTATTGATATGAAGATTTTGTATGGTACAACCAATAAGGGAAAACTACAAGCAATGGAAGCAGCGGTGAAATCATTAGATATCGAACTAATTGGTTTAAATGAGTTAGACTGTGAGCTGCCTTGCATAAATGAAATCGGTCTTACTCCATTAGAAAATGCGGAGATTAAAGCAAAGGCATATTATGAAGCTTTTCATATGCCTGTATTTTCTTGTGATAGTGGGTTGTATTTTGATGAATTAAAAGAGGAAGAACAGCCGGGGATTCATGTACGAAGAATAAATGGTAAGGAATTAACTGACGATGAGATGATACAATACTACTCATCGTTAGCAAAGCAACATGGTGGAAAAATAACCGGGCGATATAGAAATGCCATTTATTTTATTATAGATGAGAATCACCATTACTCCAGCATGGATATGTCGATTGCTACGGAGCCTTTTATCCTGATTGGAGAGCCACATTCAAAGAGAGTGGAAGGCTTTCCATTGGATTCGTTGTCAATCGATATTGCTAGTGGAAAGTATTATTATGATTTAGAAGTAAAAGATGTCAGTACCTCGGTAGATGATGGAGTGAGAAAATTTTTCTCGGAGATATTACAGAAATTGTAGAATGTTTAGTTGATAAAAGGCTGTAAATGAACGGTACTGGCAGTTGCTTTGGAGGATTAAATATATGGACCACAAAAACGGGAAATGGGCGAATCAAATACTCGAAGCATGCCATGATGACGACATGTGGGGCAATTTTCATACAATGAGTCGCCCGGTAAAAGGAAGACCCATCACCTCGGAACAAGCATTACGCAGATTATACATCTTGGGTTATACCATAGAGGATGAGGTAATTCAGAGAGTCGTAGACCGTATGGTACTATGTGTGAAAGGCGAGCAAAAAATTGATGGATATTATGAAAAAAAGCATGATTGGCCGTTCTTTGAAAAATTAATGCTTTCAGCGTGGATTCGTATTTTTGAACCACAGAACCAGTATGCATTGGAAGTTGCGTATGGGTGGGCTGAGATAGCGGAAAAGGCATTTGCAAGCGGTGTATATAGTCGAGAAGATGATATAAGAGCATTTACGGAGAGACAGGGCAGAAAACCTAAAAGTGGATTTGAAACCGGGTTCGGTATGTTCTATCATGCTGCACTGCTTAAGGGTGTGTTAACGCAGAAGACGGAAAGTTTATTTCTGGATTACTATCTAACAAAGCCTGATGGGATGTATTATATCTACGAAAAACCGCTTAATAAGGTTCCGGATGTTTTTGCATCCAGAGAAACAAGTTGCTATTTGGCTGCACTGGAGGTGTTGGCAGAATACGATTTGGCAAAGGAAAAACTACAGTTTGTTATAGATTGGCTGAATGCTAATAAAGATGATAACGGTCAATGGGATTTTGGTTCAAAGGCAAATGACAGTGTGTATTTTCCGCTTTCTGATTCGTGGAGAAAAGTAGAGGACAGAAAAAAGGATTGTACAGAAAGAGTATCAGCATTTTTGAGTATGTTGTAGTGAAGAATGCTGGAGGTAGACGGCTAAGAACCTAGAGGCTACGAAGGAGATTACATAGATGCAGTTAGGAAAGTTGGAAAAGATAGACGATTTAAGAAAAATATGGCCTCATGAGGCGTTGGATTTCACTCCGTGGCTTGCTGATGAGGAAAATCTGGCGTTATTGTGTGATGCGGTCGGAATCGATATGACTGTAGATGAGACAGAGTCTTCTGTAGGTAGTTTTAACGTGGATATCCTGGCTACAGAAACAGATACCGGAAGAAAAATTGTTATCGAGAATCAACTGGAAGACACAAACCATGACCATCTTGGAAAAACAATTACATATGCAGCAGGGAAAAATGCAAATATAGTTATATGGATCGTAAAGTGGGCGAGAGAAGAACACAGGCTTGCAGTGGAGTGGTTGAATAGTCATACCGATGATGATATTGGCTTTTTCCTTCTGGAAATTGAATTATGGTCTATCAATCAGTCTGCTCCGGCAGTGAAATTCAATGTTGTAGAACGGCCTAATGATTGGGCGAAGGAAATCAAAAAGGCAGATTGCACCATGAATGAAACAAAAAAATTAAAGCTGGAATATTGGACTGCATTCAATGACTATGCTTTTGGGAATGCCAATTATGCGAAGATATTTAATAAAAGGAAGCCTTCAACAGATCATTGGTATACGGTGAGTCTCGGATCTTCTGAGTACCATATGTCATTCCTTATGAATACCCAGAAGAATATTTTGGCGGTGGAGTTTGCGATTTCCAATAATAAGGAGTTGTTCAGGCAGCTCTATGAAAAGAAAGACGGAATCGAGGCGGCAGCAGGAATAAAGTTGGACTGGAGAGAATTACCGGACAGAAAAATGAGCCGTATTTTGCATGAAACAAAGGTGGATTTTTCTGATAAGGATAAATGGAATGAACAGTTTGCCTGGATTATGGAGTACTCTGTTAAGATGGCAAAGGCGTTTAAAAAGTATTTATAAGTGTTTACTCAATTGAACATTGCGATAGGTATAAAAAGGACTAAAGCTATGACAAATCGAATTATTACAGACATATCCAATTATATATTTGTGTCAGATGAGCCGGAAAGTGTAGACGCCATTTTTCTGCCCGGTGGATCGCATCCTGAACAACCGGAATATGCAGCCAAGTTATATCATAAAGGATTAGTCAAATGGCTTATCCCTTCTGGAGGAATTAGTGTAAAGCTTGAGAAATGGCCTGGGGCACGTTCAAAGGCTGATATTTATAATAGAGAATATCAATCTGACTGTGATTTTTTCACTGATGTACTTATTAAAAATGGTGTACCTGCATCGTCGATTATTGGAGAGGACAAATCCGGGTATACAAGGGATAATGCATTTCTTTCAAGAAAAGTAGTAGATGAAAAAGGAATTGAGATAAAAACTGCGTTGATTATTTGTAAAGCATTTCACGCTCGCAGATGCCTAATGTTATATCAAAAGGCATTTCCGAATGCAAAGATAAAGGTTTGTCCCGTTCATTGTTATAATATAACAAAAGACAACTGGTATAAGAGTGAACAAGGAATTGATAGGGTACTTGGTGAACTTGCTCGATGTGGTAATCAGTTTGTCGGGGATATTAAGGAGTATCTATTATGAATCGGCTTCTACTTGTAGATGGCAGTAATTTACTATTTCAAATGTTCTTTGGAATGCCGTCGAGAATAACAAATGCAGAAGGAAAAGCAATCCAAGGAACCCTTGGATTTGTTGGTGCGCTGCTCAAGATCATCCGTAGAACCGAACCGACACACATTGCGGTTCTATTTGATGGTGAGCACGAGAATGAACGTACCGAGCTGAACGCCGATTATAAGGCGAACCGCGTTGATTACAGTCAGACACCTGAGGAAGATTCACCATTCTCGCAGCTTCCGGATGTGTACGCTGCGCTCGATTATATGGGCATCAAGCATACGGAAACCACAGTCTGTGAAACGGATGACTGGATTGCAGGCTATGTTCATACATACGGCGAGAACAACGAAGTAATAGTTGCTTCCTTTGACAGCGATTTCTTCCAACTCATTACCGAGAAAGTATCTATTCTCAGATATCGGGGCGATAATACAGTTATCTGTACCCCTGCGTACCTGAGGGAGAAATTCGGCATTGAACCAAGTCAGTATGCAGACTTTAAATCCCTTACCGGCGATGCTTCTGATAACATTAAAGGCGCCGATAAGGTCGGACCGAAAACAGCATCTATGCTGCTATGCGAATTCGGGAATCTTGAAAATGTTCTTCTGAATGCGGAAGCGATAAAGAAACCATCCATACGAGAGTCTATCATCAGAAATGCTGACAGACTCAGAACAAATTATAAGCTTATAAAACTCGAAGGTACGGTACCGTTGCCGTTTGCTATGGAGGAACTTCCGTACACATATGACGGTATTACGACCAACGAGGTTTTGAAAGGTATAGGTGTCAAATGACAAAGCAAATTGAAACCTACATTGAGGAAAACTTATCAGGTGAAGCAAAAAGAACCGCCTTGGAATTGGTTGAGTTTCTAAGGGATAATGAGTTGACCTTCTATAAGGATACGTGCGACTGTTGGAAAGACAAAATTTACTACTGGGTGAAGCTTGGCGATGAGTGCGTGTGTTTTATTGTCATCAAGGATCTCGATGAGCCAGATAATCTTTGGACCATATGGTCTGATGACAGTTCCGCCTATGAGGATGCATCCGTAAGTGATAAAATCAAAAATGTTGGATGGAAATATGTAGATCATTGCGGAAACTGTGGCTCCTGTGGCGGTGGCAAAGAAAAGGTTGTTTTTGGGAAGAGTTTTCCACGAGTTTGCGGATGTACCTTTAGAATTGACAATGCCTCACAGGAGGATCTGCCGTTTTTAAAAACAATGGCGGACTTGCGAATTAAAGAACTGCTGAAAAATGACGCTATTTCCCACTATGATCTTCTCATTGACGAAGACAATGATCCGATCCATGATCCGGAGTCCCTGCAGGACTATATGAACAAGTGGGACGGTTTCACATTCATTGAACAGATGCAGCTTAATAGTAGTAAATCTGTCCTTGAAATCGGTGTCGGAACCGGCAGACTAGCTATTCGCGTGTCACCTTTGTGCGGCGAGTTTTATGGTGTGGATATTTCCTCCAAGACCATCGAACGTGCCAAAGAGAACCTTGCTGGATTTGAGAATGTCAAATTGACTTGTGCCGATTTCCTTTCTTATGAATTCGGTCGTGCTTTCGACGTCGTTTATTCCTCTCTGACCTTTATGCACATTGAGGATAAGCAGAGAGCCGTAAATAAGATTGCCGGATTACTGAATGACGCAGGCAAATTTGTTCTTTCCATTGATAAGAATCCGAGCTTTTTTCTCGACGCCGGCACACGCAAGATCAGGATATTCCCCGACACACCGATTGAGATGGCAGAATGCATCAGAACTGCAGGATTAACTATCTTGAATCAGTATGACACGGAGTTTGCGACGATATTTGTTGCGCAGAAAGGATAAAAGAATGTTCAAGATTGATTTATATATCCCCACATTGATTGAATTACTAAAGGTTGCATATAAGGAACGCCTCCTTTATGTTGGTCTTCAGGGCAGTTATTTAAGAGGCGAAGCAACGGACCATAGTGATATTGATATCATGGTTGTGATCAGCGATATGAGTGTTGTAGATCTTGCCAAGTATAGAGAGGCAATCTCTTCCCTCGAAAATTATGATAAATCATGTGGCTTTATTTGCGGCATAGAAGACTTGCAAAACTGGAATCCTCTTGAGATATGTCATCTTCTTCACACAACGAAGGATTACTATGGAACGTTGGAAAAACTGATTCCTGAATACACAGAAACCAATGTGCGCAATTTTGTGAAAATGAGTGTGGGAAACTTATATCACGAGATCTGTCACCGATATATTCACGCTCCAAAAGAAAAAAACATTGCCAAGCTGCCATTTACATATAGGTCAGTATTCTTCATACTGCAGAACTTATATTATTTGAGCAGTGGCAAATTTATAGGTACTAAAAAGGAACTTCGAGAAGCGTTATCCGGTAAAGATAGACTTGTTTTGGATACGGCAATTTCTTTAAGTAACGGAACTGAATTTGACTTTGACGAAGCGTTTGACTTGTTGTTTACATGGTGCAAGGAAACAATGGTGAAAATATGATGAAGAAATCCCGAGAGTTTGTTATTAAACAACTTCATACATCAGATATCTTCCCTGGACTACTCGATACGTTTGCTCATAGCCAAAAGATAACGAAAAAGTGGATAAAAAATCGTGAGGACTGGGCGCTACTGATGTGTCCATTTTACGAGAATGGAGTCCAGAAAAAAGAATTTGGATTTCTGAATACATGAGCGAGCAGATAAACCGTGGTGGTATCACAGTTGGTGCGTTTTACGGAGCACAACTGATTGGTTTTTGCTGTGTAGACGGAGTGTTGTCTGGAGATTCTGCAAAATATGCGAATTTGACAATGCTTTTTATAGATGATGCTTGGAAACGGATTGGTATTGGAAAGATACTTTTTCAAGAAGCTCGCCGTCATGCCATAGTGCTCGGTGCAGAAAAAATATTTATTTCTGCTATCCCATCAGTGGAAACAATCGCATTTTATATTAAAATGGGATGTTACGATGCGAAGGAGAGTGTCAAAGTATTTGTTGATTCAGAAGATGATAGGTATTTAGAAATTCCGGTGAAATAAATAAGGCGGTGAGCATAATGCAGAACTATAGGAACGGAAAATGGGCTAACCAAATAATCTCTATGCAGCATCCTGACGGAAGTTGGGGATGCTTTCATACCCTGCGGGTCGATAGTGATACGCCGATTACGACTGAGATGGCTCTGCTCCGTTTGGAGATGTTGGGTTACACCGCAGAAGATAAATGTATTAAGAGAGCTTTTGCCCATATAGAGACGTTGTTACATACAGGTGAGCTCCCTGAGGGTAAAGAAAAAACAAGCGATTTTGAGACCTTTGTAGATCTGATTGTTGCTGCGCGGATCCGTAGGTTTACTGATCGATGTGAGTCTGCCAATGAGATTGCCGGCAAATGGGCACAGGTAATCACAAAAGCATTCAGCAGTGGAACCTATTCGCAGACTGATTATGATACTTGTTATACGCAGGTGTTCGGTAGAAAGCCTAAGGGCGGAAGACTTATCGATTTTGTCAACTTCTATCAGTTATCCATACTTCCCGGTATGCTTGATAAGCAGACAGAACGCCTTATGCTCGATTACGTGCTGAGTCACGAGGACGGTATCTACTATGTTTATGAAAACAGACTCGATAGCGTGCCGGATGAATTCCAAAGCAAAAAGACAAGCCGTTATCTGGCGGCAATAGAGCTTCTCGCTCGATATGAGTCTGGGAAAGATAAGTTATCCTTTGCTTACGACTGGTTAAAAGCCAATCAGCAAGCAGACGGAACCTGGGATATGGGTGCTGCAGCCAAGGACGGAGTGTATTTCCCGTTATCTGACCGTTGGGATAAAACTACAAGAATTACGGACAGTACCTATCGGATCAGCAAACTGTTCTCATTGCCGTGTTATTGCGGTCATGACTGCGCAAGGTGTATTACATATATCGCGACACAGAGAAACGACGATAACCTGCGTAGACAGTCTCAGAGCTTTTATAAAGAGAGATTTGGTCTGGATATTCCTCTTGAAAAATTCAACTGTGAGGGTGGCAGATCCCAGAACGTGTTTGAGTTATGCAAAGAGTGTCCTTTTGTAAAGTGCTGTAAGGAACGTAGTGTGGATTCCTGTAGCAAATGCCCGGAATACCCATGCAAAGATATTTCGGATTACCAAGTAAAGTATGTAAATAAATGCAATCAAATATAAAGGTGAACCATATGAAAATTGACCGCCTAATTGGGATAATAACAACCTTACAACAGAAAAAGATCGTTACGGCTCCTTACCTCGCTGAAAAATTCGAGGTATCTCGTCGCACTATCAATCGTGATATTGAGGAAATTTGTAAGGCCGGTATTCCTATCGTTACCACTCAAGGCGTCAATGGCGGTATATCAATCATGGATGGCTTTTCTCTTGATACCACCGTATTTACCGAGCAAGAGCTTGCGGCTATATTTACGGGCTTAAAATCGCTCGATAGTGTTTCTAATTCTGCCTCTGCAGAAAAGCTCGCGCAGAAGATTGGCGGTAGCTCTGCAATCAGATTGGCTGACAATATGGTTATTGACCTTTCCTCGTTTTATAAGGATGACCTCGCAGCAAAAATTGACCGTATAAAACAGGCAATGAAAGAATCAAAGTGCATCACGTTCCATTACTGCTATAACAAAGGTGAAGCAGATAAGCTGATCGAACCATACCTGATTGTTTTCAAATGGTCAGACTGGTACGTATTCGGATTTTGTAAGGAACGACAGGATTTTCGTCTGTACAAGCTCCGTCGCCTATGGGATCTGCAGATCACGGATGAGTCTTTTGTTGTCAGAGATATCCCCCAAGAGAAAAAGCAATTTGGTGCGCATATGACGGATGATTATGTGATTATAGCGGTATATGATGCATCTGTAAAATACAGATTAGTGGAAGAATATGGTCATAATTCCTTTATAGAACAAGAAGACGGGATGTTATATACAGAATGGGGATTTACGAAAACGGAAGCCGCTGTGGAATGGTTCCTGAGCTTTGGAAATAAAGTGAAAGTTTTGGGACCGCCGGAAATGGTAGCATTAATGAAGAACACGCTGGATTCTATAAAAAATTTATACGAATCATGACATACAGTTGTCATGTTTGATATGTTACGGTGAAAATAAAAGGAGTTTGTCATGAAAAAAGAAATCAGTATTATCGAAAGGCCTGAAAGATTTACGGAGGAGTACTTAAGATGCTGTGGTAATATGTCCTGGTATGATTTTGTAGCAGGTATTCCGTCATTGGTATTTCTCGTTACAGGTTGGAAATCAAACGGAAAAGAAAACGCCTGTCTGCAGTCCTGGTCGGCATTTGTAGGAGGCGCAGCGGATAACTTTATCTGTGTTTTAGCAAAAGTAAGTAAAGGCGGACATATGTATCAATCACTGAAAGAGACAAAGGTGTGTGTTATCAATTTTCCATCCAATGATATTTATGACCGTTGTATAAAAACGATAGGAAATAATGGATTCGATACCGATGAAATTACTGCATCCGGTTTGACGGCGGAGAAGGCTTCAAAAGTTAACGCACCGCGAATCAAAGAGTGTTTTTTGAATATTGAATGTGAATTATTATGGGAACATGAGCTTTTTGAGGGTAGTGGTGAAGCTACAGTTGCGTTGAAAGCTGTCAATATTTGCATGGATGATGAACACTACGATCAAAGTAAACTTGGTAGATATGGGAAGGGTGGTTTTCTGTTTCAAGTAGACCAGCCAACGAATCCGGATACCGGGGAAACAACACCGTTTGGGCCAGGAATATTGGAACAAGGTAATGCTGTTCCGTGGATTACAAAATAAATTTGGAGGTGCGAAATGGTTGATTCAAGATGTGGACTTCACTGCACCGGATGTGAGTATAAGGAAACTTGCGGTTGCGTTGGTTGTATAGAAACAAGCGGACACCCATTCCACGGCGAATGTCCCGTTGCAGTATGTTGTCAAAATAAAGGCTTCGTGCATTGTGGGGAATGCCCTGATATTCCTTGCGAGCAGCTATATGCATACTCTTATCTGGACAAGGAGCATGGTGATGATCCGCCCGGTGCAAGGGTTGAACAGTGTAAGCGTTGGCATGCTGAGTTGAAAGGAAAAAAGTAAAATGAATCCCAAGATAATCTCTCTTCGCATGGAGCGTCAGTGCTTCATAAACAAGGCAGCTGAAGACGAATACATAAAATTATACAGAGATACTCAGCCGGGACAAAATGTGTACTGGAATGGCTTTGGACAGCCGCCCACACTCACATTCCGTGCTGATTTCAACGACATAGAATTCAATCGTGATCGTCAATTGGAGCGTAAGTTGATTAAAGGACGTTTTGCAGGCGGCAATCTTGGTTGGATTGTTCCTGAGGATATGGAGTTGTTCGTGGCTCTTTATCGGAAGCCCCTTGCAAAACCAACTATCGAGCAACTGCAGATCCTTGAGCTTATCGAAAAAGCTGGTCCATTTAATATACAGCAGATCAAAGAAGAAACCGGTATGCTTGTAAAGCAGATCACACCGATTCTTCATCGCTTGCAGGAAGCTTTTTTGATTTATGAGGATCAGTATGATGGCGAATGGGATCGTGGCTGGTATAAGTTCGTTGAGATGTTCCCGGAAGTAGATCCGGATAAATATACCAGACTGGAAGCACTCAAAATCGTGCTGCAGCGATTTGCATATAGAATCATATGGTTTGATACAGCGATGGCAAAGTCGTTCTATAAGATTCCTGAAAAAGAAATCAAATTGGCAGTTGGTGAACTAGTTGAGGAAGGCATTTTGGTTTCGTCAGACTCAGGTTATATGCTGAAGAATGATGCTGAACTGCTCGAAGATTACGAGCCTAAGGTTATGAACTTTGTTTATGCTATTCACCGTAATGACTTTATCTATAAAGCTCACGAGCACTTTCTGAAGGAAATGGCAAAGAAACTTACCAAAGGACTTGAATATGACCACGAGCCTCTGCAGTACTTACTGATTGACGGTGAGTTTCACGGAGCATCAGTCGGACACTTCCGAAACGGTCCGTATGATCTCAATGACATTGTATGTGATCTGTCGGATGCCGAGAGCCGCAAGAATGAAATCGTTGAGGCTATCCGGACAGTAAACTATGGCAAAATGCCTTTGCGGTTTATGGGAAAGGAATTATAAGAATGGCCAAGAGACAGATTACTATTGTCAGAGTAAACGGAGTTGGGAAAACTACAACATCAATTATATTGCTTCAACTTTGTTTGCATAGTGCATATGTAGATTAGCGTGGAAACTCTGTTCTGGGTTAAAATACATGATGAAAATTGATAAGTATTACTTTGCATTTCAAGCAAGTTTATGAAGGCACAATGGACTAATGAGCTGTTTTACGGCTAAGGTTGAGTAGGATCATTTAGCATACATAAAAGGAGTCGATTGCACTGTAAGAATGTTTTCGATTCCTTTTGTATATTTTAATATTTATGTCATTTGATTTTTGCAATTATAGGTTTTTAATTCCTATTAGACCAAGAGCAATGATTATTATCATAAGTATTGTCCAAATGAATCCCCACAAAACCTGTAGAAAGTCGGCGGTATCATGCCAATCAGAATCATCACGGATTTTATGTTTTCCGATTATAACAGCAAGAAAAATTCCGACATATCTAAAAGGTGCCGTAAGATCTGCTCCAAGTGAACTGAAGTAAGCTTCAATAAGGTCGCTGGAATCACAGCGTTTTCCTCTTGATATTTTTATTGCGAAAAGATGCAATGCCACCATTACAGGATAAGCGGGTAATGACCAGAAAATAAATGCACAGAAAAGATCTAATGCAGAAGCAGGTGCCGATGCGGCATGTGCGATATCTACAATGCTCGTTTTGAAAACAAAGACAGATACTATCAATGAAAGAAGTCCGTATAATGGTGTTCGTCTTAAAAATCCAATAGCGTAAAACATAAGTATTCTCCTTAAAAAGTGTAATGTAAGTGTGTTATGAAAGGTTTCTTAAGAGTAGAGGTGATTTCGGGGAATATTCTCGTTTACCTCCACATTCTGTAACATTAGTTAGTTGCCGAGGAACTTTTGCATTTCCACTGCAACCATTATAACTGATTATATCACTTTACTCTATGCTTTGCCGGCATTCTTTACACAACGAATAAGGTTGCAGCCCAGCCTCTGTTTTCTGAAATCCAAACAGGACGATAATTTCATCAATATTTTTGGCGGTCTTTTCGCATTTTGGACATTCCTGATAAACATTATTTTCAGCATTTAAAGATTTCGTTGGTAAATATAGCGTATCGTTAATATGGCCGCACTTTTCACAGACAAATTTCTTTAGCCCAAAATTGAACCCCGGTTGCGTATTTAAGTAGGCATCACATTTGTCACAGAACATATAGGTCTGTGTTTTTTTACCGACTAATTTATGTACTTGGAAGTGCGTATCAAAATCCCAGAGAATAACTCTGCTAAATGGATTCTTTGACATTTTTATATGCTTAAATCCTTTTTCTGTCAAACTCCACTTCATTGGCTTTCCACTTGCTTGTGATCTGACTTTTTGTAAGTGGTAAACTAAATCCAGCAGATTTTGGCAATTAATTTCCAGCAATTATCAAACCTCACTGAGATGGTGTATACTGTCATCCGGAGGTGAAGAAAGGATGATTGATTGGATGATTTATACCAAAATTCATGAGCTTAAAAATAATGGGCTCAGAAAAACACAGGTTGCACGAAGATTGAATATTAACAGAGAAACAGTCAGCACCTACTGGGATATGTCCCCCGGTGAATACGCAGCCAAAGAGGCTGCATCGAAGAAACGCAAGAAAAAGGCTGACGAGTACAAAGAGTTTGTACTTGAATGTCTCACGAAATATCCGGATATGTCTGCAGCGCAGATTTATGACTGGATTAAGGAACGGACATGCTTGGAAACATTAGATTTCCAGAAACGAGCTTTTCGTAGCTATGTGCAGGCAATTCGTGAGGAATACGATATCAAAAAGCCTGTATCATCAAGGCAGTATGAAGCCGTGGAAGAACTGCCGATGGGACAACAGGCACAGGTGGATATGGGCGAAATAAGCCTGGAAACGGCTCTTGGAAGAAAGAGAAAGGTCTATTGTTTTGCAATGGTGCTTGTCCATTCCAGATATAAGTTTATTCTGTGGCAGGAACGCCCGTTTACAACAGATACTTTTAAAACAGCTCACATGAAGGCCTTTGAATTCTATGGGGGAAGACCAAAGGAAATCGTTTATGATCAGGACAAGATACTTGCGGTCAGTGAAAATCATGGAGATATCATTTATACGGAAGGTTTTCAAAGCTATGTAGATGAAGTGAAATTTGAAGTATTTCTGTGTCACGGTGCGGATCCGGAATCCAAGGGAAAAATTGAAAATGTAGTAAAGTATGCAAAGCATGGTTTCGCCCAGCACCGGATATTCAGAGACATAGACAGTTTTAATGCAGACTGTATTGCCTGGTTAGAAAGAACCGGAAACGCCGAAGAACACGGCACAACAAAAAAGATACCGGCGGAAGTATTCGCCCTCGAAAAGGAATATCTTACACCAGTATCTAATCACAGTTTCTGTGCTGCTACAGAAAGTATAACCTATCATGTTAGAAAAGACAACATCGTTTTATATAAAGGGAACCGTTACCGTGTACCCAAAGGGACTTACTGTCCTGGCAAAAAGGTTTATATGGTAGTGGAAAATGAAACCATCTCCATTACAGATAGTCTGACCGGTGAAATATATGCTACCCACCCATTGTGTCACGATAAAGGAAAACTGATTGGACAGAAACGTGTGGAACGGGATAAAAGTAAAACGCTTCTGGAGCAGGAACGTCTCATTCGGGAATTGTTTGAAAATGATGAACTGGTACAGCCTTTTCTGGAACATATCCATGAAGCAAAACCTCGCTACTATCGTGACCAGTTAGGTGTAATCCGCAGATTATTTGAAGAATGGAATGCTGATGTTGTAAAGCGCGGTCTCCGATACTGCACAGAGAAGGAACTTTACTCTGCCGGCGATTTAAAATCAAGCATAATCTATCTGGAGCAGGTGCTTTCTGACAAGCAGAAAATAAAAAAGAATACAGGACCGGTACTCCCGGAAAAATATCGTGGGAATCACGTGGAAGTCAGAGATTTAAGCGTTTACGAGAATGCAATGGAAAGGAGTGCCGCAAATGGATAATCTACAGGAGATCAAGGCATATGCAACTACACTTAGCCTGGTACATACAAAGAATGAATTGGAGAAACTGATTCATGAGGCAGAAAGAAACGAAGTAAGCTACACAGAGTTTTTGAAAGACATCCTTGGCAGTGAAATCCGCCATCGTCAGGATAGGGCAAAAGAAAGAAGGATTAAGGAGGCTGGTTTTCCTTATCATAAATATTTAAAGGATTTCGATTTGACGTTTTGTCAGTCTATAACGAAAAAACAACTGAATCAGTTGTCGGAACTAAACTGGATTGATGGTATTTACAATCTTATACTCTCTGGTCCACCCGGTGTAGGAAAAACACATTTGGCCATTGCACTTGCTTATAAGGCGTGCGAAGAAGGATATAAAGCCAGTTATACAACCATGCAGTCACTGATGCAGACACTTCGGACGCACGAAATAGACCGTCGAAGTAAAGCGAAAATGAACCGGATACAGAAATCAAACCTGCTGGTGGTGGATGAAGTAGGATATCTTCCCATTACATCTACAGAGGGTAATCTATTCTTTCAGCTGATATCCGAGCTACAGGAGCAGACATCCATTATCATTACTACCAACAAAGGTTTTGAAGAATGGGCTGAATTTCTGGATGACGCAGCACTGGCAACTGCTATTTTGGACAGATTGTCTTACCGCTGTGACCGCATTCAGATGTCCGGTAAGAGTTATCGTTTGGAAAATCGCAAATCATTTTTGAGCAGAGGAGATGCCACAGATGAAATTTAATAAATATTTACCTTTGGAAACAAGAGAATTTCTGGAAAAACAGTATAAGGAATATATCAAAGAAACCCCTATGACCAAGAAGGAACAGCGTGTCTTAAGAGAATGGGTAAAAGATGGCCATAGCGTTTATGAAAATGCATCACTCGTATGGGCAGAGGGAGGAGTTCCGGTTGAATTCCTGACTGTATGGCGTGAGGAAGAATATATCCGCCAGCACACGAAAGGAATGATCCCGGAAGAAACAAGAAAGTTTGCAATGAATTACTATGGCTGGGATGATGACGAATCTGAAGCAGACCAAGAAAGTTTAGCGGAAGCCTTAAAGAGAATGGAAGAAATAGAACTTCCGTTCCAATAGAAAAATGCCCACGGAGCAATCCGTGGGTGTATATAAAATGCTGGTGCTTAATTGCCAAAAAATGCTGGAAATTAATTGCCATTTTTTGCTGGAAATTAATTGCCGTTTACACTTTTGTCTGATATCCTAATTCTCCTAATAGTTCGTTATACCCATCGGGGCTTATATTTAGTGTTTTAGCCCATTTATCTACAGATACTCTTATTTCTTTCACATCCATCTTCCTTTCTTAGCATTGGCAATGAGGACATTTAGGAATACATCCCAGCACCAGTCCACCATTACCATATTGACGCCACTTGTGCCCACAATACTCGCAGGTATAGTCGGCGTAGTCATTTGGATCACAACCTGCATCGCCACATAATGGACATGGTGGAACTCCATATCCATTAAACAGCCCATCTGCGTCTTCAGTCATTGACCATGTATGCCCACATCCTCTGCAAATAAAATCCTTAACTAGAAGTCCACTCTCATCATCGTCGCCGTCAGGTAAAGGTGTATAGTTGCTATTGTTTTCATCGTGGGATTGCGAGGCTAAGTATGCTACACTAGCCACTGCAGCCACAGCACCAACAA
Source organism: Lachnospiraceae bacterium (assembly GCA_017521985.1). Taxonomy (GTDB): domain Bacteria; phylum Bacillota; class Clostridia; order Lachnospirales; family Lachnospiraceae; genus RGIG6307. The sequence continues at coordinate 27,503 of JAFXAZ010000006.1, read as the reverse complement.
TTTTTCCCACAGTAATGAGCCATTCTTTTGCTTTGCGGCGACGCTTTTGTTTACAATCAACGCATATAGTACCATCGGGATCAGGTATAATCTTGCCACAGTCAGAACAGACCCCTTTCACATTATCGAATGTTGTATCGTTCTCGTATCCACAGTTCGTACAGATATGTCTGCTTGCATTACGGTCAAAACCTTCCTGATTATTGAGGTAAGTATTGCATTCATCGCAGAACCAGAACACATAATCGTCCTCAAATTCGTCTGCAGAAAGGTTATAACCGCAACCTTCACAAGTCCAAAGCGTAGATTTTTTATTGATGGACATCTTTCCTTGCTGACAGGATGGACAAAACATCCACTTTTTAATTTTTCGTATGTATGCATAGGTGATACTATTCATTATGCTTTTTCGCATCTTTTTTTCTTTACCCACTTTTTCCTCCTTCATGCCGCACACTTTGTATATGAGTCCACCAAGGTCTGGTTCGGCAGTAATACTATTCCCAGCGCAGCAGCCTCGGCAGCTTTCTCAGCAGAATGCTGTCTGCCGCCTGACAGGGTTCTGAGATGTTGACTAACATCAAACGACGTCTGTGGCGGTGTATAGGGCCGACGTGCCATTACCGTATCTAATGCAGGAACAGAGGCTTGTACCGCTGATACATCGGTTGGAACTGTTTCTGGAACCTTCTTAATCCTTTGTTCCAAAATCCACCACAGTTCCATGAGGGCATCCTTATTTTTGAGGCCGAGGATAATCCCCACTATAGCTGTAACGCTAATTCCTGCGATAATCAGCTGTTTCTTATGGGCTCTTATCCATGCCAGGATACTTTTCTGCTTATCTTCCATTTTCATGTCCCTCCTTTACAAGTCGTCGATATCATATCCACCGTAATGGGCTAAAGCCTGTGCGATGAACAGACATCCTTCTTTTCCATAGTTTTGTTCATGCTGTATCGCTATATCGCCACCAAGGAAAAACGGTGCTGTATATTTGGCAATGAACTGAGGGGTGATTTTTCCATCGAGTTCTGGTTCTGTATTATGGTCAACCAGATATTTATGTAGCAGGCGCACAACCCTTTGTACCGTATCACTGTTATGGCCAAGCTCTTGCATATCTGAGATAACCTGATAGTATCCATGAAGAGCGTATGCGTGCATCATTCCCTCGGCATCGAAACTCTCCAACATCTCCAGAATACGTTCCACGTCATCAGGACGCCATTCCTGTGGTTTTTTTGATATGAGAGTGTCCGCAATCTTCATGAAAGGAGCCGACCGCGGATCATCGTAAAAGTTCCAGTTCTCATGGGCATATGCCAAGAAATCATCAAAACGAATACTACCAATTTTTGAAGTAGTAGGAACACGGCCCATAAACTTGATGCTTTTTGCAAATTCCAGATAGAGAACATTTTCATCATGCTTCCGTTCCAACTCCACTACCTTTTTCGCTATTGCAGTGTCAAAGTCGAAATCAGAATTATTCATAAGTGCGTAGATTTCCTTTGCTGAAAATCCGATGCCTATGAGGAGCTTTATACCCCATATCCTTTCGATGTCCTCATCACTGTAATCGCGATATTTGTTCGTAGGATTGCGACTTTCGCTAGTTGGAAGCAATTTCTCCTTTTCGTAATATCGCAACATATCACGAGTGATTCCAAGATTATCTACCACCCATTTTACAGAGTATCCCATCCAATCACCACCTTTCATCTACATAATACACCTTGGTGTCACACCAAGGTCAAGAGTTTTCTTGAAAAAAATAAATATTTTATATGCCCTTAGGATTAAGGAATACAAATGTTCAATAATTACATTGATCGCATCCAGCACCGCCAACCTGCATCTTTTTCAGACAGTCACTACCAACCGAAATCGGTGACTGCCCGGACAGATACCCATAATATTTCAACATCCGCCACTTAAAATCCAGTATTTCCGGCGGCACCTCAAGGATGCTGGCAGTAACGAAAAATGAATTCTGTTCCGTCAGAACCTGCATGGTTTCATCGGTATCCAGCAGGTATTCCGCCACAAACATATTGTTGTTCGGCAAATTAAATGAGTCTACTTTATTCAAATTAATTACACCTGTATTTGGAATTAAATGCATCGATATTTAAAATCCCTACACCTGATTTTGCAGATTGTTTTAATTCAAGCGTTAAGCAGAATTGTATAGATGATTTCTACTTTCTGCTTTTGTTTTGGGAGTTACAGATGTAAAAAAGCATTGCATCATGGAAATGTATGCACAATTTAAAAGAAGGGTAAAAAGGTTTTTGGACTGAATTATATCTAATCAGAACACAATTTATAAAAACAAGGCATTCCCGGCTGTATGGAACACCTTGTTTTTATATGTAAATCGTGAATTGTTTCTGGGACTGAAACTATTCGCCAAACAGCTTTTTCAGGAACAGTTAGGCAAGCTGGCAGTCGTTGACAGCCTGCATGGCATTTTCGGCACTGACAGTATTATGTGCATTTGTGTTCGCGATAAGCAGTGCGGCATTGCACAGAGTGTTTATCACACGTGGAGTACCATTGGCAGTGTTTAGGATGGCCTCCAGCGCATTTTCGTCGAAGATTTTCTGCGTACAGCCTGCCCCTCTTAGTTTTTCGGAAACATACATACGTCCTTCCTCTTTGGAAAGCCCCTCCAGGTTGTAATTCATGACAAGGCGCTGGCGGAGTGGCTCATGAGCGTTCAGGCGCAGCGTGTTATTCAGCTGTGGCAGACCTGCAAGCAGAATAACAGCCCGGTCTCTGGAATCCATTTCGAAATTAAAAAGGATTTTCAGGTCACTTAATATGGCGTTACTGATATGATTGGCCTCATCCAGGATAATAACGGGAGTGATTCTTTTTTCAATGGCAAGGCGTGAGATGGCCTCCTGAATCATCTGGAAATTATCTGCCTTGCGGTGGGCAGGAATCCCGCCGAAAGCCTCCACGAGGGAACGATAGAACTCCATTACCGTTACGATAGACAGACTGGAGTAGATAACCTTATAACGGGCGGGGTTTAAGGAAGCAGCAAGGTTTCTTAATGCGGTCGTTTTTCCGAGTCCAGGGGAACCGGTAAGCAGACCGAAGCCCTTGGTTTCCACAAGGTAATTCAGGCGGAACTGTATTTCCTGAAATTCTTCATTTTCAATAATAATGTCTCTGGAATTCTTTAAAAACGGATTGAATTCCAGTCCAAAACGTGCAATATAATCATTCATTATTCATCACCTCTGCAAAGATATACTTTTTCTCTCTTAATCATGGAATTGTCCTGCTTGTTAAGAAGCCGGACCGGGGTCAGGGATCCGTCGGCCTCCACAACAAATATGTCAGTCAGATCCGGGGAGTAACGAAGGCGGATGCGCCTTTTAGCAAAGCGGTAGTCCACCTCATACTCGGTCTGGTCTATCACGATTACACTGTCGGCAGACACCGTACGTTCGATTTCCAGCAGGAAGGCATGTTCGATTTCAAGAGGTGCCAGTCTGCGTATCTGTTCCGGTTCGGAAAAGAAACGCTCCGAAGGGGATTTTCCGGCCAGGGCAGAGTGTGGAGTAAGGTTATAGTTTTGTACGAAGGCAAGCAGGGAGGAACGCAGATTATCCAGGGAATGCACACAACGCATATCCAGGGAAGCCATCCACTGGTCTTTTAAGGTGCGGAACCAGCGTTCAATCTTTGCTTTTGCGGTGGGGGTATAAGGTTGGCAGTAGTTTAATGTGGAACCGATGCGGGTCGCGAGAAGTTCCATCTGTCTGTTCTTATAAGCGGAACCGTTGTCGAAGTTAAAGACTTTTGGTCTGCCGTATTTGGCAACAGCCGATTTGATTACGGACATCAGATTTACAAAGGTATCATGAAAAAACACATCAACACCTACAATGAATCGGCTGGCATCGTCAATCAGCGCAATGATATAAACCTTCTTTTTTCCGGTATCGGTCATAAGACGGGGACCGACACTGGAATCACCACACCACACCTCGTTAATATGGGGACGTTCATAGCGCCGCATGTCCCGGTTGTTTGTGAGCTTTTCTTCTGCCATCATCTGGTTAATGAAACGGTTGACCGTGGATTCTTCGTCAAGGGTACGGCTTTTGCCGCTGTCTTTGCGGCCGGATGGCATTAAACCGTCAAACCCAGCTTCAGATAGCTCCGGTACCAGCGTTCAATGGTTGGGGCCGAAAAGTGTTTTATGGAGCCATCCGGAGCGTTGTAAGAGCGTGCCGCAGCCTCCAGGTAATAGGAATTCAGACTCTGTCCGGGGTCAAGTGAGCCGCTGATTAGGGGCGCAATGGCAGAATAGCGCATTAAAGCAACGGCCTGTTTTTCATCTTGTGTCATGGTAAGTACCTCCTTATAAGCATTTTTAAACAGTATAAGGGATAAAAACAGGAAGAATCCAGTAAGGTTATGTGGGTAATGGAAAAAGAATATTTTTCGTATTTTTAATCTGCATAAACTGCCTGTTAAAACATGAAAAACACCGTGATAAGAAGGAAGTGGAACAGGCAGGCTCCAAATCTTCTGAAAGAAGGCGTTGTTTCCAGTACAGCCTGTACTGACGCAGAATGTAGAAGATGTTACCTTCATCGATTTCCGGGAAAGTATGCATAATGTCCTGAAAGTCACCAGCCTGATTTTCGTGTTGAAGAACAACATGAATCTGAATGGAAAAAGGTATCTGTGAGTAAGGAACTATATCGGCGAGAAGGATTGCATGAGTGGTGCCACAGATGCTGCACTTTACCCTTCAGATACGAAGAACAACCTTTTGCAGGGCACTTTTAAAGGAACGGAAGTAATAACCGTGTCTGGTCAGGCATCCGGAGTGCCCACAGGAACAGGAAAGTTGGTGAAACTGGAGGGTGGCAAGGGTATTATCATAATTTTTTTGAGAAACAGGATTGAAAGAAGAAGAAAATAAGGTTATCATAAGTATAAGCTCAGGCAGTAATGCCGGGGTGGGTCATGGCAGGAATCAGACTTTGGACGGTTGGGATTCCTGCTATTTTTTTGCAACAATAACAGAATAACACAATAAGGAAGAGACGAAAAGAATTTGAAGGATTATCTGTCATGATTGGTTAATGTGCGAGCTAATTTATTTTGCAGAGAATCGAGGGATGAGGATGCGTGTAGTTTGGAGATTAATAACAAGGTCAAGGGTGTGGTTGGCTGTACAAACCGACATATAGAGGAGGAGACGTTGATAAAGGTGTATTTAATGGCTTGGAATGCATTGGTTGAGAACCGGGAAAGTTTTCTGGAACGGTGGAAGGAGCAGATGCAGGGAGAGGACTTGTTGGCCGGATATCGGGCAGAGAAGTTTATGGAATACACAGATGGAGCAGAGTCGCTGGTGGAGATGGATACAGACTTTATGCTGAAGACGCTGGATTATATAAAGGTGTTTGAGGATGGAGTGCTGGTGGTGGTCTTCCTGGATGGGACGGAGATTGAGTGTAAAAGTGAATGAAAAATATTGAAAATGCCATAGAAACTATTGTATTTGTAAGAAAATCTGTGGTATTTTTTGATGGGATGTGGTAAAATAATATTTCAAAGAGGTGCGTGAAGAGGTGCGTGAAGATGTGTGTACAAATAAATTATAAGAAATTGTGGATTAAGTTAGCAGAATTAGAAATGGATAAAGCAGAGTTTAGAAAAAGAGTTGATTTATCTCCAAATACGATGACAAAATTAAATAAAAATGAAGAAGTATCAATGCAGATAATTCTGAGAATTTGTAATTTTTTAAAATGTAATATAGGCGAGATCTGTGATGTGGTATTTGAGGAGGAAAAGTAGTTATGAAAGAGCTTTATTTGCCAAATTTAAAAAGCATAAAAATTAGTAATTATACTTTGTACCAACAAGAGCCGACATTTGAATTTGAATTTAAAGAAGGTATTAATGCAGTTGTTGGCGCAAATGGTATTGGAAAAACCACATTTGTTAATATAATTATTTACTGCTTAGTAGGGCATAAAAAGAAAAAGAATAAGGTAACGAAGAATTCAAAAAAACCAGAATTTGAGTATATTGACGAAGACTTTTTTAGTTCTAGAATAAATAAGGAAGCTGACGATGTTATGAATATGTCTGCTCAAGCTACTTTGGAATACTTTCTTGGTAAAACGAAAATTTTGATAACGCGAAGTTTGGTTGATAATTCAATAGATGAATTATGTATTGATGATGAAAGAATACCTCAACCTAATGATAGTGTTTATCAAGAAATGATAGAAAAATACTCGAAGATTTCTCAGTTCCAAGATTTTGAGTTATTAGTAAGAGAATTTCTTTTTTTTGATGAAAGAAGAAACAATGTGGCTTGGGAAGTTGATAGTCAAGATAATATTTTAAGGATTTTGCTTTTAGAGGAACAATATCATCTAAAAATTAACGAATTGGAAGAAAAGATAACCAAAGCAGATACAAGGGGAAGGCATAAAAGTGAAGACAAACGAGTTGCTGAGGCGTCATATATAGAGCTAGTAAAGTCTAGAGAGGATATTGTTAATCAAACAAAAAACGAAAGTAATGATGAAGAGAAGGGCGTTATTGTTGATGACGAAACCTGTCGTGAAAGATTAGTTCTTAGAAAAAACAAAATTGATACGGACATATCAAATAAAAAAGAGATGCTATTTGTACTGCAGGAAACGGTAGAGGAAACAGCGGAAGATGTTGCTTTAACCGAGGGGAATATAGCTAATATTTCAGTGTCGTATGATAATATTGTTTCAGAAATAAAGCGGCTAGAAACAATGTTATATAGGAGTATATATAATAAACTGCCCGATTATTATTATACTATTGAAAAAAATCTCTTGACTGAGGGTAAGTGTCTGGTATGCAATAAAAAATCGAAGGATATACAGAGAAAAGCCAGTGAGATAAAGCAAAGTGGAAGGTGTATGATTTGTGAATCTGAATTGGTGGAAAACCTTTCGTTTGATGATGATTTGGTTGAAAAATTAAACCGTTTACATGAAGAAAAAAGAGAAAAATTGAATGAGTTAAATAACCAAAAAAATCAATTAGATAGATTAAATTCTAAGTTTCAAAAACAAAAAAAGGAAATTGTTTTGCTGAAGAATGAGATTGGAGATTTGGAAAGGGCGAAGATTGTTGTAGAAAGTGAACTGAGCCAAAATAATCCCGAGTCTAATCAAGGAGATATGTATACGGAAATATTAAGAAGCAAAGAAAGAGTCATAGCAGATTTAGAAATTGCAATTAGAGAAGCATATAATGAACGAGATGGATACAAGAAAGAGCTTCTGGAATATACACAGAAATTTAAGAGCGTAATCAATAACTTAAATGAACGATTGTCAAGCTATTTTAATAAATATGCAAGCACGTTCATTGGAATGGATTGTAAGCTTTCTGTAACAAGCAAAACTTTGAATAAGATACCACATTTTTATTATGTTCCGGAAATTAATGGACAAGTGAGAAAGGGGATATGGTCAGTTTCAGAATCTCAGAGATTTTTTATTGATCAAGCATTTAGAATGGCGATCATTGATTATTTACAAAACGAAATTGGAAGATTTAGTACTTTCTTTATAACAGAAACCCCAGAGGGGAGCTTGGATATAGCATATGAATCGCAAGTTGCAATGATGTTTAAGATATTTGCTGAATCTAACAATAAAATAATTTTTACTTCTAATTTGAATAGTTCAAATTTTTTAAAAGAATTATATAGGTCGATTCCAAAAGAGGAAAGAACGATAAGAACTCTTGATTTATTGGAAAAGGGAAAGGTAACAAGAGTTCAAAGAAATAAATGGAATCAACTCGAGAATATTGTTAAAGAAATTATGGAGGTGTGACATGGAAAATCAGTATGAATTAAAAAATGATATTTTGATTGTTGCATATTACATGGAAAAAGGAGGGTGGAATGCGGTTAGTAAAACGAACTTTCAACGTGTGCTTTATTTCGCAGCTGCACTTTCGCCAGCATTTTTAAAAGACTATGAATGGACATATAGCTTTTACAATACAATGTATGGACCAATTAATAAAGATTTAACAACGGAATTGGAGGAACTATTTGCCAAAGGGTTGTTATCGCTTGTAAATAGAAAAATAACATCAAATAGAGTGGAAGAAAAATATGCAATATCTATACAAGGAAAAAGTATAGTTGAAAATCATATAATGAAATTGGAGTACGAGACATCGAAAATATTGTGGCTGGAAACAATAGTCAATGTACTAACAATTTATGAAGATAATTTTTTGTCAAAATTAATAAAGGAAGACCCAAATGTTTCTTATATGAATTCAGGGAATCAAAAAACTAAAATACCTACGAGTAATACTGAAGATAATTTGTCAAATGAATTGGTGAAATATTTGGAGGAAAATGGGAGAGAAAAGCTTAAGTTAGAAGGGAAAGCAGATGAGGAATATTTATTGCTATTTTTTGACCTGCTTTATAGAAAGTATAAAGGGGGAAGATAAGAATGCTCGAGATACTTTCAGATTATTTTGAAGAGGTTGATTCTGTGCTTGAGGAGAACCCAATTCTTCGATTAGAGAAACTATTGGATGGTCATCAAAATGTTACGCCGGGTGAGATAACTCAGTTGAGTATAAAAATGAAAAAGCAATGGAACAATTATGCAAAATATGGATTAGAAATGTGCATTGTTTTGACAGAAGAAGAATGTGATGGAGCGGAATTAGTGTATAAATATGATTTTACGGAAGACATTGAGACGATTATTCAAAATGGTAATAGAGGTTCAAAGATTTATTATTTGAACTCACAGAATAAAATAAGTGAAATTAAACAATCTGAAGAAGTTTTAACGGTTGAACAATGTAGTACAATTTCTAAGCAAATTAACAAAATTGTTTTACATTTAGGTATGAGAGGAATTGACCTTTTTATAGATGGAGTGATTTTTTCGGCTGATAATTTCATGAGAAGCTATAAAGATTTGATGGATACCGAAAGTATGTTAAGTATATATGATTATGAGAAGTTATTAAAGGGATTTTATGAACAGAATGTTCAGTATGACATAAATAAGAGGTATTTTTTGAGAAAAGATGATATTCCTAAGGAATATCATGCAGGTACCATTGAAAAATATGCTAAATTACTAAGAAACAAACCAGAAGAATTTTTTCAAATCGATTTTGTGAAATACTTAAAAGATCATTGTCGGGATGCGGTAATAAAAGAATATACAACGGTAACAGGTGATAGATATGATGTGTTAGTTCTTAATGAAGATAATCAGGTATATGTTTTTGAAATTAAATGGTTGGGACGATCTATTACAACCGGAATGAAAGTTTTTGAAAACTATAATGATGAAAAAAGAGCAATTTCAGGAGCATACCAGTTGCTGGATTATGTTAATAACGCAGATACATATAAAGAATATTTTTTGGAATTTCCAGTATATTGTGCAATATTATTAATTTTTGATGCAAGAGATTTGAATAAGGACATTACTTATCCAGAAGATGTATTGGGAATTCCTAATTTAGATTTAAGTAAACGATTCTTTATGGAGAAAAATAAAGTACCAGCAAGTAATGTATATATAAGTAGAGCGAGGTGAGATGATTTGTCATATAAGATAGTAGATTACAGTGAAGAATATGGCTCGATAATGCAATTTGGTAAAAATAAAAGTGTATACATTCACAGATGGTATCCATTTGTAGAAGGATATTCAAAAGAATTTATTTCGAAAATAGTTGATGAATATAGAAAACTGCATAAATGCAAGGATATAATCTGCTTGGAGCCTTTTGCTGGAAGTGGAACCACTCCTTTAGAATTACAAGATATGGGATATTTGTGTTATTCGTTCGAAGTTAGTCCGTTTATGTATGATTTGGCTTGTTGTAAAATGGAAACAACATATACAACGAAAAGCTTGGATAATTATTGCGAACAAATTGCCAATTATTTTAATGAGCCGGATGTGTACTCAGAGGAAAAAATAAAGACGGATTTTAAGACCTTGGTGGAGCAAGAGGGTATTAATAAATGGCTTTTGAATAGAGATGTTAGACTGGGGATTTTGGATGTATTAGAAGGAATAAATAAGTTTCAAAGTAAAAAATATCAAAGGCTATTCAAGGTGGCATTAGCATCTATATTGTTGGAGGTTAGTAATGTTTATAGGAACGGTAAGTGTGTTTCTTACAAAGACAATTGGAAAGAGGTTATAAATTATTCTCGAGAAGATGTGCACAAGATATTTTTAAATAGGCTGAATAATGTTTTTAGGATAGATATTTTACAGATGGAAAAAATCAAGTCACAGAAAAAATTATTTAGCAATAGGAAATATTGTTATCATGGAGATTGTAGAGAACTGATATTTAATAAAGTTCCTGATAATACGATTAATCTCGTTATTACATCACCTCCGTATCTTAATTCACGAGATTACACGGATACTTATATGGTCGAATTAAAAAGTTTGGGGTATATGGAGGACTTAACTGATGTACGACAGTTGAGAGAAAAAACGTTGCGTTCGCACGTACAGATTAAATGGGGTGAATTAGAGACTTTAGAAATTGATGAATTAAAGAAAGCATTAGATGGTATCGAAAAATATAAAGATAAATTCTGGAATAGTGAATTACTAAATATGATAAGAGGGTATTTTTTAGACATCAACACGTTATTTAATGGGTTGAGTAAGAAAATGGCATCGGATGGAATGATATTTTTTAATGTTGCAAATTCAGCATACTATAACGTGGAAATTGAAGTTGATATGATTGTGTGCAAAATTGCTGAAAATAATGGGTTTAAGGTCGAAGAAATCAGAGAAGCTCGAAGGGTTAAAACTAGTAGCCAGCAAAAGGGTATTAGTGAAGGATTAAGGGAAAGTGTGATTGTCATAAAGAAATAAAAATGGATTGCTAATTTTGTGGCCTGTTGTTAGGATAGAAGTTTTTCCTGGCAGCAGGAAAATATGAAAAGTATTCACACTTTTTTGCTGTAAAAGTGTGAACAAAAAGGCATGTCAAAAGGTAAGTGGGGTAAGGTTTATCCCCTTAGGTGAGGTATAAACTTTTTCGCAAAAGGCACGACTTTCGCTATGTAGTATAAGAAGTAACTTTCACCGCACGTTGAGGTAGCAATTCAGATGCAGCGTTGTGGTCAAAAGGCAAAAAAGTAGGGTTTGACCACAAGATGTTGTGGTTGGAGGGCAAAAAATGGGCAAAAAATGGGCTGAAAAATGGCTATTTTTTGCCCGCTTTTTTTGGCCATTTTGAAAGATGCATAGGGGTAAAAAACGGATTTGGAGAGTGATTTTGGGAAAAAAACTGTGGGATGTAGAAATATAAAAAATATAACCTACAATTAGCGTGTTGACATGTAGGTTACAAAGAGGTACAATGAAATTGCAAAGGTGGTGATAGAAATGACAGATGGTTACGAATTGATGAAATATATGGAAAAAAGAATAGCAGAACTTCCGGCAGGCTATATTTCCAAGAAGAATATCAATGGAAAAGAGAGATACTATCTTCAGTGGAGAGAGAATGGAAAGGTACAAAGTAAATATATTAAGGACACGGAATTAGATATGATACAGGAGCAGGTGGAAGAGAGAAAACGTCTGCAAGCCCGGCTGAAGGAGCTGCAACAAACATTGCCTGCCATGAAAAGAGGCACTATGAAGTTTGAAACGAATGTAGTAACAGGTGATAAGCTTGAGCTAATGGTCAGAAGTGTCAGGGCATTTCAGAAAAGGGATGTCTATGAAAGTGTAAAAAAATTTCTTTATGGTAATGACCATACCCGTGTATGTGCAGTTTATGGACTGCGAAGAACCGGAAAGACCACCATGTTATTTCAAGCAATCGCAGATATGACAGAAGATGACTTTTACAAAACTGCCTATATTAAAATCCGTACAACCAATCAAATAGATATGGTAGTCCGTGATCTGGAGAAGCTACACGATGCCGGGTTCCAATATATTTTTATTGATGAAGTAACATTGATGAAGGACTTTATTGATTCGGCGGCACTGCTTTCGGATATTTATGCACAGATGGGAATGAAGATCGTGCTTTCCGGTACGGACTCTTTGGGTTTTTGGTTGGCAAGGGATAATGAACTGTATGACAGAGTCAGGATGATCCATACTACATTTATCCCATACAGGGAATACAGCAGGCTCTTAGGAATAGACAGCGTGGATGAATACATCCGTTATGGCGGCACGCTTCGGATGGGAGAAATTGATTTTGATGATGAAGAGCTGAATATGGAAGATGCATCATTTCGTGATGGCGAGTCCACACGCCGGTATATTGATACTGCAATCAGTAAGAATATCCAGCATTCCCTGGAATGTTTCGAGCAGGGACATTACTTCAGGAATTTGTATGATCTTTATGAGGCGGGAGAACTTACCAGTGCCATCAATCGTATCATTGAAGATATGAATCATCGTTTTGTGCTGCGTGTATTGACCAGAGACTTTAAGTCCAGTGATTTCGGAGTGACAGCAAACAACCTGCGCACGGAGAAGGATCCGGAAAAGCGGACAGATATCCTTTACCATGTGGATAAAGCAGCGATTACAAAACGACTCATGGAGATACTGGATATCCATAACAAGGGTCAGCAGACAGTACAGGTCACAGATTCACATGTGATATTGATAAAAGAATACCTTAAAGCACTGGATTTGATCAAAGATTGTACTATAGAAGCAGGAGAATCCGGACTGGAATCGGAAGAACGAGTCTTATTTGTGCAGCCGGGAATGCGGTACTGTCAGGCACAGGCGCTGGTGCATTCATTGTTGAAAGATCCAATTTTTCATTTGCTGCCGGCGGAGGAGAAAAAATATATCGCAGAACGGATACTGGAAGAAGTGCGAGGAAGGATGCTGGAGGATATTATTCTGCTGGAAACCATGCAGGCTCTCGGTAAAGATTACCGTGTTTTTAAACTTCAGTTTACAACCGGGGAATTCGATATGGTGATCCGGGATGAAAAAAATAATTCCTGTGCGATATATGAGATCAAGCACAGCAGGGAGTATGTGAGAGAACAAGCAAGACATATGATGAATGACAATAAACTTTCTCTTACAACACCACGCTTCGGTAAGCTTGTGGGACGATATGTATTATATCTTGGAGAGGAAATGGATACAGAAGACGGTATAGCATATCGTAATGCAGAAAAATTTTTGAAGGATTTACCGGGCATCCGATTGAAAAGCGGCATGGAAGAAGCTCCTTTTCGGGGCGAGCAATAGAAGCGCTAAGAGAGGTAAACAAACAGAGCCTACACTCAATTATTGAGGTAGGCTGTTTACACCTTATTTACACACCTTAAGACAGTGTCCGGAAAGCTACTTTTAATGTGTTTTTATAGTTTCACAATACCATAGCCGCGTTCGTCAATGGTTATTTCAGTGCCATAAGGGGCTGAAATATCGGCAAGTCTCTCGATAATGCCGTGCTTGCTTGAGAAACGAGGATTGCCGCTTTGCCATACTTTTTTATCAAAATTGAGTTCAATAGGCATAAGCTCAAGATATGTGAGTTTTCCGTCTTCCATTTCAAAATATGGAATTACCGATTCGAGCATACGGCGATCTCTCATAAGACCACGTGTGTAGTTTGCGGAACGTCTACAGAAAAATTCACGCATGGTCACATCGGAAGTCATACCCTTTTCGGCAAACATTTCTTCCGGGGCATATGGTATACATTCGTTATGTATAACAAAATCACCGAGAGAATAAAAAATAGGATGTCCTTTATATATTTCAACAGGTCGCAAAAGGTGGGGACCGTGTCCTATAACTACATGAGCCCCCGCATCTATGCATTTGTGAGCAAATTCAACAAGAAAATCAGCGGGGTTTTCTTTTTTATCTCCTGATATTTCGTGAGAGTGAACGGAAATGATAATGTAATCCGACATCATTTGAGCTTCATAAATCGCTTTTTCCACTCTTTCCATATCTTCAGGATGAGGGTGTGTAACGTATTTGGTTTCATTTCCGAGCTTGAATTCAAGACTTCCCAAAGCCGCTACTCCATCTGCAAGAGGGGTAAAATAACCTTCGGCTCTTTCGATATCACGCTGCGCGTTTATCTTGCTGACTTTGCTTATTTCCTGAATCATACTAAATTGCTCTTCCGTTACCTGAAGGTGAGATGAAACACGAAGAGCGTTTACACCGGGACGGCCGACATATCTTCTTGACTGTTTTCCTGCGATTGCAGCATCGTTGTTTATGGTTGAAACGACTGAGATAAGCGCAGCTCTGCCGTTTTTGGTATCAATATATGCGGGAGCGGATGCTTCATCGAGATTTGAGCCTGCTCCTGTATTCGGAAAACCTGCTTCGTCAATATATTTTTTGGTAGAAAGAAGACCACCATGTCCAAAATCCATAGAATGGTTGTTCGCAAATGAAAGGAGATTAAAACCGTACGCACTTACATCGTCAAGTGTCTTGGGATTAGCCCTAAGATAGCTGCCGCCTGAATATTGATTAGCTGAGTGCTCGCCGTTGTGCAGCGTGGTTTCAAGATTAAGGAAGCGCACGTCTCCTCTTTTTATTTGTGTTGCAATTTCAGTAAAGTCTTCGCTGTCATGTGGAATACGTCTTTGAACAAGCATATCGCCTGCGGCTGTAAATTTCATTTTCATACTTCAAAAACCTCTCTTGATTTTGTTATTGTTCACTCAGAAAAGCAGCAAGGATTTTTGCTCTGAGGGGAATGGTGTCCTTTTTTACATATTCTTTTGGCGTGTGACAGAACTCTCCGCTGGGACCAAGTCCGCAAAGAGAAGTAACGCCGGCACTTTGTGTATAACAGCTGTCAGAGCCGCCACCCGATTGAACCGGAGTGAGATTGCCGAGTCCATATTTTTGTGTTACAGCAAGAATACTGTTAAAAAGCTGCATCGTCTCTTTTGTTTTTTCCATAGGTGGTCTTTCACTGAGCAGAGTAAGAACTGCGCTTGTTCCACCAATATATTTTTTTTCAACAATGCTTTGAACGGTCTGCTTTGCCGTATCCATGGCGCTTTGAGTATGTACCCTCACATCAACAATAAACGAGCAGGTTTCGGGAATAATGTTCGGAACATTTCCTGCATTGATTTTGTTGCAGCTGTAGGTTGTTCCGCCTTCCTGGCTGGAATTTTCGAGTGCTACAATTTTGTGAGCCGCTTCAGCAAGTGCGTTCTTGCTTTCAAAATAGTGAATTCCGGAGTGCCCTGATACGCCGGTTACGTCTATTTGGTATCGGAGTATACCTTTTCGGGATACGACAACTTCGTCTTTTTCAGTAGTTTCGCAATTTAGAGCGAAAGGATAACCTTGTACGTTTTCTGTAAAGAACTGTATTTCTTCTCTGCCGCCGAGCACATTGGATATTTCTTCATCAGAAGTAAGTAAAAGTCTTAAGTTTTTGGCATAACCATTATCCTTCAAAGACTTCATCATAAGAAGAGCGACAGCTATACCACCCTTGCAGTCAATTGCTCCCGGAGCCTGTATTCTGTCTCCCAGATCTTTCACGGGCTGATTGCCAAATACACCTTTTTCGTGGACGGTATCGGTATGAGCTAAAAATACGCCACCTTTTGGGGCACCTTCATTTATTTCTATTGTGAGAAAGTCACCGCATTTTTCAAAAGGTGTTCTCTTTACGGAAAAGCCCTCGCTTTTTGCAAAGAGGGTAATGGCATTGTTCATACTGTCGATAACAGCCTTGTCATATGCTCTTGCTTCAAAGGCGCATATCTTACAAAGAAAATCAGTGTATTTTTCCTTCTACGCTTCTATGCTTTCAAATGTTTTCAATATATTCATTACATCACCTGCATAATAATTATTTTACTATAATTATAAATCATACAGCATAGTTGTAAAGAATACCTTGATATACACTTGCTATGCTTTTGAGTATATGCTATAATGTGTTTTACAAAGAAGGAGGGAGTGGTCAATGGAGTTATTGCAACTGAGGTATTTTTATGATAGTGCAAGATATTTAAGTATTTCAAAGACGGCAGAGAAGTATATGGTCCCGTCTTCATCTGTATCCGTATCAATAAAAAGACTTGAAAAAGAACTTGGATGTAAGCTTTTTGACCGTTTGCCGAACAGGATATTGTTAAATGACAACGGAAAGAAATTGTTTGAGGCTTTGACGGTGGTATTTGAGGAGCTTGACAGTGTTATAAGCTCCATTGCGGATAGCACCGATAATTTGAGAGAGATAAGAATCCTCGTTAAAGCTTTGAGGACGGTAATAACGGATAAAATAGTGCAGTATAAGTACAAATATACGAATACCTGTTTTAGGCTTAGTACCGATTTTGATGAGAAGAACTATGATAATTATGATGTTATAATTGATAACGAGAAAGCGGATTATGTCGGGTGGGAAAGACTTGAGCTGTGCAAGCAGAGGATATTGATATACGCGTCGCCCAAAAGTCATTTGTGTGGAAACAAGCTTAGACTGGAGCAGCTTTCAGGAGAGAATTTTGCAAACTTAAGTCTTTATGGTAATCAATATCAGATGTTACTAAAGGCTTGTCACAAGTCGGGTTTTTCTCCAAATCTTGTGGCACAGATAAATGATTCGGCATGTTTTATGCGTATCATAAGTTCCGGAGTGGCAATAGGTGTGGCGGGTGAGATGTATATGAAGGTGGGTAATATCCCGGAAGTCGTTCCTTTAGAAGTAGCCGATTTTAAAGAATATCAGCCGATTTGCATCTATTATAAAAAAGAAACCGCTTATGGAAATGTAAAAAGATTTATCGATTTCATTCATGATAACATCCAGTCTGACTGAGATAGAGAAGTTTGTCTACTAAAGAGATGGATAGTTGGCAAAAGAAGATTTATTGGAGAAAACTGCCTGTTTCACTTTTTGTGGGACAGGCAGTATGTTTTTTCTTAGTATCACCCTCAGTACGGATACAGTGTAATAAATTAATTACCCAAAAACCAAGTAGATGTTGTTTCTTTGTCAATTTCATTTTGATCACATACGCGCTGTAGTGTCCGTTCTGTGAGGAAAGACATCAATAGAGCTGCCAATCCGGGAACAATTGCTAAAAGTAGTGGTTCAAAAATGATTAAGAAAAGTGCTACTAATAGTACAATAATATTGAGAATTGTAGATGGAAAATAGCGAAGCATAATAATTAGTGTTTTTTCGCATAGCAATATAAGGGGTTGATCAAATCTGGAAATAACAGGATAAATCCAGCAAATCATACCCAACAGTAATACTGCTTTTACGATAAATAACACTAATAATACGGTGTCGAATGTATTTCCGGTATTAATAAAGCTCATCATTAATGGAATATCGGTCACAAACATCATTACAGTTAATATTAATAAAATCAGATGCACGATAATTCCCTGTTTGAGATTACTTTTAAAAGCATGTAAAAATTCCTTAATACAATAACTTCGTTCTCTGCGAATGACTTTTACGACTGTGTAGTATAAAGCTGCACATGCTGGACCAATAGTAAAAATAGGAATGCAGAAAAATGTAAATACAGTACTAAGAACGAAAAGATTAAAACATTTTCTTATGCAATTCCAAAAAGGGTTGTCATAGTTAAAAAATGATTGTAACATAAAAGCTCCTTATATTTAATTTGAAAGAGGAAAGCGTAGTGTAAAGGTTGTGCCTTCTCCTTTAATGCTTTCAATTTTTATTGTAAAATCATTGCTGTATAATAGGTGCATGCGAGTTACCACGTTCTTCACACCGATATTGTTGTTGAGTGGAACACTTTCGTCTAAGCTATGTAACAAGTTTTCCAAAACTTCCTTGTCCATACCCACTCCATTATCTCTTACTGATAAAATGCAAAAAGAATTATCCGTTGTACAAGAAAGTGTAAGTGCGCTGTTTTCATTCATATTTCCTGCAAGGCCATGAAACACTGCATTTTCAACAATGGGTTGAATAATCAGCTTTGGAATTTTTGCAGAAAGGCTGGCAGGCTCAATGTTATAGTGAACCTTTGGTTTATTATTATATCGTTCCTGAAGAATGTGGATATATATTTTAGCGTATTCAAGTTCGGTCTCAAGAACGACTAAATCAGTGGATTCAATGGCATAACGCAAAAGACGGCTAAGCTCTAGCGTAAGCTTAGGAAGTTTATGTGTATAACCTAATTCCTTGCATTGTTGCATGTTTATTACGGATAGAGTATTAAATAGAAAATGTGGATTAATTTGTGCTTGTAATGCCAGCAACTTGGTCTGATTTAGTATCTCTAGACGAGCACTGAGCTCCGTCGTTAAAGTCTGGTTTGCTTGGATATAACTGGTAATCTGGTCTGCTATGTAAGTCATTTCATCGTGGCTGTAAATATCTTCTTGTAATGCTGTTTCGGATTTCTGAAACAGCTGCAGAAGATTATATATTGGTTTGAAAGTGCGGAAACATAGAAAAAATACAAATAACAGTACGGTAGATATCAAAGCAAAAAGTATTAGTATAAATGCTACAAGAAAATTGTTTAGGAGTGAGGTATATTCTTGTAGGTATGTAACCATCACATAACTCCACGGGTATCTGTCAGAATGAATTTGACTGTAGATATATGGAGTTGTAGAATCTTCTATCAGGTTAGTGTAAGTATATTCGTTTTCATTAAAATTGACTAATTCAGGAATGATGCTGAGAGGTTCTGTTAATTCCGCCTGATCATAGCGATAAACAAGTTCGCCATGATCAGAAACCCAATATACCTTCTGATAAGATTCTCTGCTTAACTTTTTTAACTGAGTTAATTCGTTTAATTTTAAGTTGACTACAATCGCTGAGTGATGACCATTAATCTCAGATTGTTTAATAATACTTAAGACGTAAGGATAGTGTCCCTGTATGGAACGAAAGAAGAATTGAATATCTTCGTGCTCAGTGGAAACTAGATCCTTCCAATACATATCATCGAAAGATTCTTGGGCAATATGTTCATCACTCGTTAGTATCGTTTCAGATATCCCAGAATAGAGATAAATGGAATAAACGGATGGAAGACTGTGAGTGTATACACTCAACATTTGTTGAATGCTTTCGTGATAGAAATCATATATTCTTTCTGGTTGTTGATAAGTGAAAAACGCATTTACCATGCTATTTTGATTAAGGGATGCAATTAAGTACCGCATGTCATGCAAGTGTCCATCAACAACTTTTGCGGTTTCTTCTAACTTATATTTAACTGAGTAAGTATATTCTTTTTGAATCGTTTCTCGAGCCAGAGAGAAAAATGCTATGGCAAAAAGCGAAAATATAACTATAAAAATCATGCTAAGTAATAGGAAATTCTGAAAAAAAATTTTGCTTTTCACCAGTCTAACTGTTAATTTTCTAAGTGAAAGTTGAAGATTATTAGTCGCATTCTTCATTGCTGTCCTCCATTTTGAGAATCTGCTTTCGGTATTCAGTAGGAGTGTATCCGGTATATTGCCTAAAATTAATTGCTAATCTGTTGCGACTTTGGTATCCGACTTTATTTGCAATCTCATTGATTTTAATATTTGTTGATAATAATTCAGCGGTTTTTTGCATACGTAAAGACGTCAGATAGTTTATAAAGCTAGTGCCGGTTTTTTGCTTGAATATTCGGCTGAAGTGAGCTGCAGAGAGGAATACTGCGTCAGCCACGTCTTCTCGAGAAATATCCTCTGTATAATGTGCTTGAATATAAGAAATTGCTCGATTTACAAGTATATCAGAATCTTCCAAAGTATCAACAGCTATAGTTGATGGAATTGCTGCACTGATGCTAGTATCGAGTCGATTTGTTACAAGTTGGTCTATTGTTTTAAATGTAGCATGTATTTTGAAATGGCAGGAAAAGAGTAGCTGTTGTAATAATATGCTACTTAACAATTCTAAAGAAAAATTGGGTTCTTCATTTGAAGACAAAACAACAAAAAAACAACACATATTACTACGAAAAAGGTAGTGACATTCATATTCTGGCAGAGCCAGTCGAATGCTGTTTAATAGTGTGGTTGAAAGTCCTTCCCAACCATAGTTACAGTATCTTAATTTGTCATTTTTGTCCAAAGTAATTGATAGTATACATCCCTTATATTCATAAAAAGGATGAGTAAGCATTAATTTGGAAAATCGATTTTGTATTTCATCACAAGTTTGTGGATATCCGCTTAACAAATCAATGAAAAACAGCTGAATATTTTCTTCATGCTCATTTGCATCTATACTTAAAGCATTAAGTTTTTCTGTGGCTTTCTGAAGGTTGGTTGAAAGCTCTAAGAAATCCAGTGGCTTTATAAGATACGATGTGACGCCATATTGTAGTGCCCTTCTCGCATATTCAAATTCACTGTAACTACTGATTATAATGCTAATGGTTGCAGGATGTTTTTCAGCTATATGGCTGATAAGTGTCAAACCATCCATTTGTGGCATACGAATATCAGTAATAACAATATTTACAGGATTATCTTCAAGGTATTTTAGTGCATCGACTCCATTAGAAAATGTACCTTTCACTACAAAATCTGAATGGGTATTCTGGATATAGTCATTAATGCCAAGTCTGATAAAGTCTTCATCATCTACAATAATAATAGAATACATTAGTTCCCACCTCCTTATTTTCCTCACGTGTTTGGGAAATACGTGGAATTTCTTTGAGATATTTAATGTGTACTTATAATATAGCGTAATTTACGAAAATTTTCAATTGAGCGCTCACAAAAGAAAGCGAGAATCACAAAAAAGTGCAAATGATTAAATGAAGAAGAATAAACGCTCACAAAGGGGGGCGATAAGCATAAAACGATGCTGGAAAAGGTATTTAAAAAAGCTTAAAATATTCTTACATTAAACACAAGGAGTTGTGATAAAAAGGGTGACTTTAATACAACTCCCGCAAGGTGTTTTATCAAAGTCGACTGATTATTGGTATTCTGTTCTCTTTGAGGACAAGGGTGTTACCGTGGTGTGCCGTTGATTCAAGATCTATGATGATGATGCTGTCCTGGTCAAGTGGTGCCGATTTAGAAAACAGCAGATAGAGGCTATCATGGTCATTTGTAAACTTGAACTGCTCAATGAATTTTTTTGCCCTCCGCAGAAAAAGCAGTGACGTGAAGCGCTGTGGCAACATCCGGTTTACAGGCACTTCAGATAACGGTAGTGACAATATGCTCCAGTTTATAGTACACAGTATCTGAATGCATCAAATACGATATTTAATAATGAAAGGAATATGTTTGTTTTGGCCTCTATAAACATCATACAAGGTTAGTTAATATGAAAAAAAGGAAACTGAGTAAGACTAAAATTCATGAAACGCTTGAATTAACCATGCTGGCGCTTCCGGGAATTGTATTACTGTTTATTTTCAACTACCTTCCGATTTCGGGCGTTTTGATTGCTTTTAAAGATTACAATCCAAACAAGGGAATATGGGGTAGTCCGTGGGTGGGGTTCGATAATTTTAAGTTTTTCTTTACCTCACAAGATGCAGTTAGAACAATTAGAAACACCGTTGGGTATAGCTTGGCTTTTATTATTTTTGAAATAATAACAGGCGTTACTCTGGCGATTTTGTTTTATAATTTAAGAAATCAAAAAGCACTTAAATTTTATAATACTGTTGTGATATTGCCTCGATTTTTATCGATGGTTATTGTAGCATACATTGTATATGCTTTGCTGAGTCCAACTAGTGGCGTTTTTAATGCAATTCTTAGACAATTTGGGGCTGATGGCATAAATTGGTATGGGGAACCAGTGTATTGGCCGTTTATACTTACATTTGTTCATATTTGGTGTACTGTTGGTATGAAAAGTATTTTGTATTATGCTAGCTTGGTGGGGATTGATACAGGATTGCTCGAGTCTGCACGAATGGATGGAGCAAATAAGTGGCAAGAGACTTGGCACATTGTTATTCCTCACTTGATTCCGTTGATTATAATTCAGACAATTATGTCGATGGGTCATATTTTTAATGGAGACTTTGGATTAAATTACCAAGTAACTAAAAACATTGGCGCGCTGTATCCTACAACTGACATTATTAATACTTATACATTTAGAGCGTTACAGGAGGCGAGCCTGGAAAGAGGTGCGGCCGTGGGATTATTCCAGAATGGTGCGGGCTGTATAATGTTAATTCTGGTAAATGCAATTGTGCGCAAGGTTAGACCTGAAGATAGTTTATTCTAATAGGAGGAGCTAGATGAAAAAGAAAACTAAAAGTGGACAGATTGTATTACATTCTGTGTTTATCATACTTACATTAATGTATTTGCTTCCATTCTTGTTAGTAGTGTCTATTTCCTTTAGTAGTGAGGCGGCCATACTTAAGGAAGGATTTAGTTTAATTCCACGTGATTTTACGTTGGATGCTTATAAAATGGTATTCAAAAATTCGGAACAGATTATAAATTCATATAGAACAACAATTATTTTTTCGGTTGTAGCTACAGCACTATCTCTTTTAGTCATGGGATTAATGGCTTATGCAATGGCTAGACCAAACTATATGTTTAATAGATTTTTGTCTTTATATGTGTTGTTTACTATGTTTTTTAACGGAGGTATGATTCCTACATATATATTGATAATGAAAACGTTACATTTAGGAGATACTATATGGGTTTATATTTGGCCAACATTGGTAGGTGCTTATAATCTAATGATTCTCAGGACCAATTACCGTAGTTTGCCTTATGAATTGATAGAAGCTGCCAAAATGGACGGAGCAAACGAGCTGTTTATTTGTTTCCGTGTTGCCATGCCTTTGACGTTACCTGCATTTGCAAGTGTTGGATTTATGTATTTTGTACAAAAATGGAACGTTTGGAACGCATCGCTCTTATATATCAAGAAGAGAACGGACCTGTACTCCCTCCAGTATTTATTACAGAGAATTTTAAATGATGCTTCTTATATGCAAGAAGCAATAGATCAGGGTCTGATAGATGCTACAAATGTTGTAATACCTTCAGAGAGTTTAAGATATGCACTTGCTATGGTGGCAGCAGGGCCGGTTTTGGTGATATTTCCACTGTTTCAGAAGTATTTTGCCAAAGGACTTACTATTGGTGGCGTAAAGGGGTGAGTACGCTCGTCAAAATGACTCTTTATAGAGTGAATCTATTTTATAATATATTTTTCTAAAAGAAGGAGGAAAAAATTTATGAAACAAAAAATTAAAAAGTTGCTAACAATGGGATTATCTCTTAGCATGGTATTAGGATTAATTGCATGTGGCAACACAAACCCTACTGGAAGCTCAGGCTCTAGTTCAGAATCAGAAAGTTCAACTGAATCTCAGGTTCAGGTAGTGGAGGAAAAGGATCCTATTACATTACATTGGTATTATGCACATCCTGTTGATGCTGTCCAGAAAGATGCTGAAAAGGTAAATGCTGCATGGAATGAGATGTTACAGGCTATCCCAGGCATGGAACATGTAACAGTAGAATGGCATCCATTTTCTGGTAAGAAACTTACTCAGGAAGTTACCTTAGCTCAGTCAGCAGGTGATCCGGTTGATATGATTAGTACATATCAATTTGATTACGCAGGCGCAGTAGCTGATGGAACATTTATCTCTCTTGACGACAGAATTGCAGCAAGCGAATCGCTTACAACAGAAATTCCGGAGTGGTTCTATTCTTTAACACAGGCAGATGGTGTTAATTATGTAGTTCCTGCATATGGTCCTTTCGGAACAAATTATTATGCTCATGTACCAAAGGTTTACATGGATAAATATGCAAATCTTGATGAGTACAGAACGCTTTTACAGAGTCGCGATATAGAGGCTATCGCAAAGTGGATGGAAGATTTTGTTTTAGCTATTCGTGAAGGTGAAGGAATTGCAACAAAATATCAGCAGCCACTTGCTTATTGGTATTTTAATAACATTGGACCAGGCGCAAGAAAAGACGTTTTATCAGGTAACTTCGTTGTAGAGGAGAATAGTGGTAAAGTTGTAAACCGTTATTTTAATGATGATATGTTAACGTGTTATCCAATCACAGCGGATTGGTATGAAAGAGGCATTATCATGCAGGATTATGCGACGATTAAAGCTGGTGACTTTATCAGAAAGAACGCTTTAAATGAAGTATCTTGTGTAATGTCTATGAATAATGGACGTGGTACAGAAGAACAAGTGACTGCAAGTATCACTAAAAGTTATGGTTTTGATACCTATGCTATCCCTTGTTACGATAATTATTATGTTCCATATAACTGGGCAAATGGTGGAACAGGTATTACCGCTAGCTGTGAATATCCGGATGAAGCTTTCCGTGTTATTGAGCTGATGCATACTAAGGAAGGTGCAGAATTGTATAACACGATGGTTTATGGTATTGAAGGAACACATTGGGCTTGGGAAGGCGATAAGATTAACACATTTGAATATAATGGTGCATACGCAGGTTCTACAGAGATTTCTTACGGTATCTGGAACTGGAATGTTGGAAATGTTGAAAATCGTTATCCTAATCAGGGTACTAATATGGTAGACTACGACATGTTCAAGTTGAATGAGGATCCTTCAACAGTATATAGTGAGCTTGCAGGTTTCACACCAGATGTAAGTAAAATTGAAAATGAGCTTGCACAGTGTAAGGCAGTTGAAACTGAATATGGCAATACGCTTTTGTATGGTGTAAAGGGAGCTGATTGGGAAAAAACTTTCAATGAATTTAAAGAAAAGATGATTGCTGCAGGTATGCAGGTGATTATTGATGAATTGCAAAGCCAGGTTGATGCCTTTTTAGCAAATAAGTAATAAACCAAAACGGCAGGCCATAAGCCTGCCGTTTTATAATTGCAATCAAAATAAAGTTTTTTGGTGGCATTGAGAGTTAGCAAGGAGATAAATTATGGCAATATCATACAATGAATCAACGAAGACTTTTTATTTGGATGGGAAAGGCATTACATATGCATTTTATATCAATGAATTTGACTATGTAGAGCATCTTTATTATGGAAAAACTATAGGACATGATGATCTTCGTTATATTCGAGGTTTATGGGGAAGAAGTGTCATAGCCGCAGTACCGGGATATGATGTGGATGTCGACTCAGGCGTACAATCATATAATCACTTCGGTTCCGAACTAACCTTTTATGGTACTGGTGACTATCGTGAGCCTATGGTTGAAATTGTAAATCCAGCAGGGGATAGGTTGACGCAGCTTTTGTATGACAGTTATGAAATATTGCCTGAAAAGCCCGCAATAAAAGGTATTCCGTCTATGAGAGATGGAGAAACATTGGTTCTTCATTTAAAGGATAAAGTCAGTGGTTTTGCATGTGACTTATATTATACGGTGTACGAAGATGCTGGCGTGATTGCACGTAGAGCAGTATTTAAGAACGAGAGTGAAAATGTAATCCTTTTAAATAGGGCTTACTCTTTTGCAATGACACTTCCGCATATGGGTTATGATGTAATTTCCCTGTATGGTTGTTGGGCGAAAGAGAGAAGAGTAGATCGTATTCCTATGCATCATGGAGTGGTATCTATCGATTCCAAACGTACTTCTTCTTCTGCAACATTAAATCCATTTATGGCGCTTGCGGAAAAAGGAGCCACAGAAGAACAGGGAAATGTATACGGTATCAGCTTGATTTATTCTTCATCCTTTGTGTTAAAGGCAGAAGGGGTATGCGATGGTAGAACATTAGTAACCGGCGGTATCAATGATTTTGATTTTCGTTGGAAATTAGAATCTGGAGAAGAATTAGAAACACCGGAAGTAGTAATGGCATATTCTTCGGAGGGCATTGGCGGTATGAGTCGTTGTTTCCATGATGCTTATCGCAATCACCTCATTAATCCAAGATATGTAAGAAAGCATCGTCCGTTGGTTATCAATAACTGGGAGGCAACATATTTTGACTTTACGCCGGAAAAGCTGAAAAGTATTGCAAAAGCAGTACAAGGTACCGGTATCGATACCTTTGTGTTGGATGATGGTTGGTTTGGTAAACGTATTAATGATCATTCCGGTTTGGGTGATTGGGTAGTGAATACGGATAAACTAAATAATGGTTTAAAGGAAATTATTGATTATGTAAATGGTCTCGGAATGAAATTCGGGTTATGGTTTGAACCGGAGATGGTGAATGAAGATTCGGATTTATATCGAGAACATCCGGACTGGGCGATTGGTGTACCTGACAGACCGCATTGTTATAGCCGGTATCAGTTTATGCTGGATTTGACACGTAAGGAAGTGCGGGATTACATAGTAAATGCGGTAAATAAAGTTCTGCAGGAAAATCACATTGAGTATGTGAAGTGGGATTATAACCGAAATGTGACAGAATCGTATTCTATTGGCCGGGAACCTGAGCGACAGGCAGAGTTTGCTCACAGATATGCATTGGGACTTTATGATTTGTGCGAGCGTATTGTAGAAGCAAATCCGAATGTGTTTTTTGAAGGATGCGCCAGTGGCGGAGCAAGATTTGATCCGGGCATACTATACTACTTCCCTCAGATTTGGACTTCCGATGATACGGATGCAGAAGAAAGAACCCATATTCAGTATGGTACCTCCTTGGTGTATCCACTGTCTTCCATGAGTTGTCATGTGTCGGTAGTACCAAATCATCAGACATACAGAATCACTCCAATGGCAACCAGAGCAGATATTGCCCACCTGGGTGCTACCGGCTATGAGTTAGATACTTCTCATTTTAGTGATGAGGATAGAGCAGTGGTACACAAACAAGTGGCAGAATATCATGGGATGGAAGATTTGATACTGAATGGAGATTTATATCGCACTGAGAATCCTATGGAGAGCAACTATTTTGGATTTATGGTGGTTTCCAAGGATAAGACAGAAGCCGTACTTACAGCATACCGTCGTATGGGCGGCGTAAACAATGAAGTAAAAATCCTGAAGGTGGCTGGGCTGGATGCAGAAAAGATGTACCATGTAGATGAATTAGGTCTGACCATAAAGGGATCTACGCTTATGAATGTTGGTATTGTACCTAAGTTTGCTGATGGAGATTTTATGACGGTGAAGTATCGATTTAGAGAGAAAAACTTAGCCGTGTAAAAGGCAGGATTACGGTTCGCCTTTTGAAGGATTTATTGAAAATGAGGATTTGAATTAATGAAAAATATTCAAAAATATGAAAGAAAAATGAAAAAATTTTTAGCGTCATTACTTGCACTTGTATTGATATTGGCTTCTTTTGTAAATGGGAATGCTACAACAGTAATGGCTTCTGAGAGTAGTACATATCCGGCAACTGAGCAGGCAACCAGGTATGTTACAGCTCCTGAGAATGCAACTATTATTTATGGAAAAACAGATGAAACACGTTTTAGTGTGCATGGAAATTATAGCACAAAGACAAGCAGTGCAATAAAGAATCCGGATAATAGT
>JAFXAZ010000005.1 GCA_017521985.1 Lachnospiraceae bacterium | reverse complement strand
GGGAAACTCCTGTTTCCCATCTCGATACAGACCTTCGGGATATGTTGAACTGCTCAGCAAGTTGTTCCTGCGTAAGCCCTTTTCCTTTTCGGAGTTCTCTTAGGAACTCTCCTATTTTTACTTGATTCATTGTTATCTCCTTCCAAGAACAACGTACCGTATCCCGTTCAATTTGTATAGGACACAAAGCGAGCAATGTCCTATTTTATTAATGGGACAGTATTGTCTCATACAATTAACTATCAAGAAAATTCAAGTTGGTAATATATAAGCGAGGGTTTAACAGCCTTCGCTTTTCTTATATGATGAAGGTGACCGGTCTGACGGAATTTCAAGTTGGGACACCACGCCCGTAGACAAATGTGTCAGCCACCCTTCATTATTCTGCATTCGATTTAGCTGATATGTAATGACCTTTGTCAAGATGTAAATTAAGTCACCACAAATTTTTTATATTTATTTTTATCTGAAGGTATCTGGAAAGAGCCTTGGATATCAGTTCACGGCTTTGACCACTCTGATATACGTGGATTGGTTACCTACAGGTCAATGGTCCGCCGAGAGCTCTATTGTCTAGTCGCGTGGATCACAGTTAACTGTGCCATCATAGTTAAGGCGTAGATAGCTCGAACCTTGAAGTTGCCAAGGCTCCTTCAAGATACCTTCAGTTCTTTTGGTTTCAAGGGCAGTTGTAAATGGCAGATGCCATCTTACAACTGCTTAATTACCCACATTAACAGTGGGATGACAATGTCAGGGTCTTGCCACCGTAGGTGGTGCGATGCAGCCTTGACATTGGTAGCACAATGTTATATCTGACTCAGGCGATATTATCAGTCATCATCCCCCACATAAAACATGCCAATTCCCGGGCTATGGCTGTTTTGGCAACATTAGGCTTTTTGTTCTGCGTCAAAACCATTTTGTAGTAGTGTCTACGCAAACGTTCATTTCCTTTATCTGCATAGGCAATGACCTCCGGAGTATTTCCGTATTGCCTGCTCTTGAGTTCCTTGGATTTGAACCCAATCCTTCCACGGGAATAGCTTTGTGCCGCCTCTACTAATAGACGTCTAACATGCGTATTTCCTGCTTTAGTAATACCAAGTCTTGTTCGGGAATCACCGCTGGAATCCTCGCCGGGAACTAATCCCAAATAGGAAGCAAATTTATCAGCAGATGCGAAACGGTTGAAATCACCCACTTCAACAATAACAGATAAAGCGGTTTGTGTTTTTACACCAATGAAGCAGGATAATTTACTGACTTTTTCACGGTACTCTTCTTTGGACGCAAACTCTTCAATACGTTTATCAAGACGTTCGATTTTATCGGTCAGATTGTCAAATGTTAGGAGATACTCCATCATAATCTCTGCATACAACCCTTCTGGCTTTAAGGATTTTAACCACTTTATATGCGACTGTGTCCAGTGGCTGCTTCCACCTTCGTATCTGAGATCGTGTCTCAGGCAGAAGGATAAGATTTGTTGCTTTACCTTTTTAAGTGCAAGCTTGTGGTCGTCACGCATGCGGATATATTCTTTTACCTGTTCATCTTGATCGGTAGGAACATGAACAGGACTATAGTTATGGTGTGCCAAACATTTGGCGATGTTTTCTGCATCTCGCTTATCTGTTTTAATTTTTTTCTTACCCTTAACTGTCAGCATGGTAGTCGGTGCAAGAATGACACACTTCACATTATGTTCCGTCAGTTGGTGATATAAAGTAAATCCAAGGCAACCGGCTTCATAACCGCATATAAAAGATGCACTTTCACCGAAGACATCCCTTAACGATGTAAGATAAATAAGTACCTGCTTATAATCCGATGCTGTTTTATGATGATGGGAAATCAAATCTTTTCCGATATCGTAACAACAAAGTGAAAAATTTTCCTTATGAACGTCCATTCCTACAAAAAATGTGTTATTATACATATGATGACCTCCTTTTGTATGCGGTAAACCCTGTTACCATTGACTTGACATCTATAGTATACAGGTAAATCCACGTTACTACAAATGTGAGGTCATTACATATTGTCTAGTTGGGACGACATGTTGCTCCCGTTTAACGCACCAATCTGAATGAATTTTGAAGCGCTGGAACCGATCAATATCAAAAAGGAGAAAAACTATGCTTGCTGTTGGAATCGACGTTTCAAAATCCAAAAGCACTGTCGCCATCTTAAACTCTGATGGCTCTGTACTTGTCAAGCCATATACCATGGAGCATACCCAGTCAGATATGTGTGCTTTGGCAGATTATTTACGCACCTTTAGTGAACCTCTCACCATTCTTATGGAGTACACAGGTCACTACCATTATCCCGTACTAAAAAAGCTGCAACAGGAAGGATTTTTCTAACTGTTCTACCTATTGGAATTTTTCAGATATCATTATTCTTTATATATCTTAAAACATTTTGACATACAACGCCTAAGCAAACTCCTACAACCATTCCAACTCCAATAATCAATAACATCTCATCATGTCTAAACCTATTTGCTGAAAAAGACCAAATGCCAGCTATTGAACCACAGAGAATTGCAAGACCAATATAAATGTATTTTAGGTTTTTTATACTATCATCTTTTTCTTTGCTTTTGGGCGGTGCAATTTCATTTCCTACTAATTCATCTATGCTTTTGTTTAGTGCCTTAGATAAAAGAATTAGTTGTTCAGGATTAGGTGCGGTTTCTCCCAGTTCCCAATTTGATATAGTTTGCCTTGTGACATTAATTTTTTCAGCCAGTTTTTCTTGTGAAAGACCTTTTTCTTTTCTTAAATTATAAATATTGTTTCCTAACTGCATTTCTCACATCTCCTTTCACAAAAAGTATAGCTTAATAGGTATTTGCAAGGCTACCAAACATATTTGGAACTTACGCAAAGAGTTTTAACATCCTCATAAATTTGAGCTACGTTTTGAACAATAATGCACTAATTGTTATAAAGGCGAACACTTGTCTCCACATCATCAATTCTATCTTCAATACGTTTTAGTTCCATAAGAATTTCAATAAGCAATTCCTTTTCAGATAATGATAACAATCTATTCTTTTCTTCTCTAATTCGCTGTTCTCTTTCTTCCTGTCGTTGACGATTTTTTTCTTTCATTCTCTCAAACATAATTATTCCCTACCTCACTTCTTTCTGATATCAATAATTGCTAACACTATATTTTCCATGAACACAACAAGTGTGATAAAAGAACTTGTCACAAAAGCATTATAAAACCTTTCAAGACTCCAAAGACGATCTCCAAAAAATAGTTTGCCCGGTAAGATAACACTATGTATTCCAAGTCCATCATTTATTTCGGGAACCAAGTTCCCAAGAAAGTTAATCAGCAAATCCAAACTAATCACTGCTGTTATGATAAGAACAATAAGAGATGCTATCCGTAACTTTTTCATGCAATTACACTCCTTTGTAGAACTTCAGTTTATCTTGTAGTTATTTGATCACATTAATTTTTGTATACCCATTCCTTGTTAACCTATAATTTTGCTGCTCTTTGATCTATTACATTTCCAACATAATGTCTGAAGATTCTCTTCCACTGTGCAGCCACCCTTTGCTACCGGTATAATATGGTCGATCTCAAGCAAGAGGTTCGGCTCCACATGGGTAGAATTCCCACAGTTACAGCAAGTGAAGTGATCTCTGTTTTTGATAAACTCACGCAATTTCTTTGTCATCAAAGTCCTCTGCTCCTTTGCAAAAGCACTTGCAGTAAGTTTGCTTTCTAATACATTAATTAATTCTATAATTGTCTCTTCTGTCATTGGAACTGTAAATGATCTCTGTGCCATTCCACCACCAGAAGTGTATGAAAATTTGTATTCTACCGTAAGTACACTCTCATCGATGTTCGCAAAACCCAGTCTGGAATAGAAACCAGCTTCATCCTCCTCCATAATATATGTAGGAACATCCCCAAGGTATTGCTGATACTCTACCTTATAATTCTCAATAATCTGTTTTGCCTCTCTCAAAGTTTCAAGTTCTTCGACAAGCAATTGGAGCTTCTGAATTTGCTCAGGGTATATTTTTTTATTTGGATAAAAGTTCTTTACTACATACTCCAAAGGATTATTTTCCGCACTTGCAAATACCGCTGCAGACACCTCTGCCGTGAAGGGAGTGATTGTCTTTTTGTACGGACGGATGTACTCATATTCATCATCATTGATTGTTTCATTTCTTACTACTCTGGTTCCAAAGAGCTGCGAGATGGATTGTACCTTCTCGGAAATGTATTCATTAAATTCTCGCTGAGTGCTCATCAGTACTTCGCAGGTTTCCTTGATTTTTAAGAAATCAGGAGAATCATAATACTCAAGTATTCTCTGATTTTTACTTACTATCTTCTCAATTTCATCCTTAAGATGAGATATGAAGTCTCCAATAAGCTTCCACTCTTCACTATCAATAGATTTAATTTTTTTGATGCTGTTAACCGTTCTATCAAATAACTGAGCAATTAAACTATCCAACTGCTCCTGACTACCTTTGACTACTAAAGAGTCTCTGTTCTCATTTGCAAAATCAATAACTTTGTTAACACTCTCATAGTATTCGTGATGCTTCAGACCCAAAGCTTCCTTTAGCTGCTCTTTCAGAAACTTATTATATTCTCCTTTTCCCATAAGCAACGACGGGTCTTTTTCGAACTTCTTTATACTAAATTGGTTTACCGCTATTGTTTTTTCACCCAAATTATTTCCAGCTGATGATATGTACCTGACACGAATTCTGTAAGCACCCACATTTCCTAAAACTGCAATGATTCGTTTTTCAAGCCGACGATACTGAGAGTTGGATTTGTATCCATTCTCTGCGAGAAAACCTTTCAAAATCGTTTCTACTTCACTCTTTCTCTTAATGACCCTTTCTGCTTTTGCGAGTTTTTCTCTATTCTCTTTAAAAAATTTTATATCGTCATATTTTTCCAATGCCTGACGGCTTTTTACAGTTACATACTCATCATAATAAGAAATAACATCCCAGCCAAAAAAGCCCAATTCTCTTAATACTTCTGCTTCCAATTCTTTGTATTTTGCTTCCGCCTTCCGCTTAAGCATACTGATTACTACAATTAATACAATTATTACTACAAGTACAAACATCTCTCTATTCCTTTCTTATTTATCTTTTGTCATCACCAGATCATAGCTTTCTGAAATCATTCGTTTTACTTCTTTCTCTGGCACTGTTCCATCCAGTATCACCGTATTCCAATGTTCCTTATTCTGGTGATATCCTGGAATCACAGAAGGATATATTCTCCTCCATAAATCACGCCACTCCGGATCCACTTTTACATTTATGCACATCTGCCCATTTCTTTCATAAGTCCATAAAAAAGCCTTTTTGTTTTTTTGAACTCGTACCAAAATCCAATTTGAATCATGGAAGGGTGCATCTTGATAAGTATCCGGAAATGATAATCCGTATTCTAATACCGCCTCTCTAGTCCTCATTACACGTCTCCTCAATTATAACCCTATTGAAGATATTATAGCACATTGTATCAATTTTCGCTACTACCACACCTTCTCTCTACCACACCTTCTCTCCCCATCATTCCATTTTGGCACTAAACTATCACATCATTTCCCTACATTGCACTGTATTGCGATTTACATGGGAAATCTACTATGCTAAAATAGGTATTGTGATAATTCATATTTTTAGAAAACGCAGGTATTGAAGCTTCCCCCTCCTTCTACCTGCGTTTTTCTATTTGGGAGGTGAAATCAATCAAAAAACTAAAACGAACGCTCTTATCTGAAAGAGGTGAAGCCTCTTACATCAGTACCTTTATCTATATCCTGATTGTTGTGATTATGATCGCATTCATATTGAATATCTTTCATATCATAACCGTAAAACAGGAAATGGACCACATGGCAGACCAGCTTGTAAAGCAGATCCAGTTAAACGGAGGCGTAAACAATGACACCGATACATTATTTGCTTATCTCTCCGGCAATATTACCGGAACGGATCCGATCAGCTATCAGGTAAACTGCAATGGTTCTTCTTACCGGATACAGATCGGTACACCTTTTTATGTCTCTGTGACTACCAGATGTTACATAGGTGGTATCGGAAATATCAATCTTTTTCCGATCACTATCAATGCTCAGGGTGCCGGAGTGAGCGAGCACTATTGGAAATAGGAGGTTGACATGAAGAAACGTATACACAATGAAACCGGTGCTTTGAACATTTTTTCCACATTCATTGTACTTGCTGTCACGATGCTGATGTCTTTTTTGCTGCTCTTTGCCTCGGTACAGATCAACTGCATCAACATCCGTAATGCAGCTAAAATGGAGCTGAATAACATTAGTGCCCGTATCTATGCTGATACATACCATTCTCAGAGGGAGGTGGATTTGAACAACTACTCAGATATCCTGCATATCAGTCAGTTGTATCAAAATAAGCTTCAGGCTGATTTTGTGAATGGCCTTGCAGCCAGAATTCCTTTGTCCAATACAAACTATACTGTTCAGAACATCCAATTACAGTATGCCAGGGAGCCCGATAAGATTACATATGAAATGAGCTGTGATGTCACCTTTCATATTCAGATGTTTGGAAACCAATATCCCATCACCATACAACAGATTCTGCTTACTGGTTCACACATAATTAAAATATAAAGTTGTAAATCGGCCACTTGAATCGTATAAGGTATATAGATGAGCGAAAGGAGAACTGCATCATGAAAAAGATTAGTGATAAATCAAAATATATATGCACATTGTTAGGTTTTCCCGTTCTGTCAATCTTTATCGTGTTGGGCGTCTGGTTACTTACTAAAGAGCCAAGTACAGAATTTGCACCGACGCCGGAAGAGACCGGTCCTGTAACTGACACATGGGAAGAGGAATCCCACAGCCCGGAAATTCTGATTGTACATGATACCTTGGAGAGCATAACACCTGAGCAACCAGATTCTGATATCACGGAAAAACCATCCGGCGATGCTTCAGAGCCTTCAGACATAGTAGTTTATAACACAGAAACACCGGTATCTTTATCAAATTCTACTACAAAAGAATCCAAAGACGACGAACCCCCGAAGGAACCTCCGGTGATTACTGACTCTCTGACGGATCCAAACAACAAACCGGAATATGACGATTCCGTTCCTTTACATACAGAGATCAAGGATTTCAAGGAGCCGGAAAAGAGCGACACAGCTTCCGTAACTTCCTCCGGTCAGGTCTATGATCCGGTCTTCGGATGGATCCAGACCGGAAATACCAGTCAAAATGTGGTGGACAGCAGCGGAGACATTAACAAACAAATAGGGACTATGGGTAATTGAAATAACCTATTCTGGACATGGTAAAACGCCATGTCCTTTTGATTGCCCGGAAAGGAGATGAAAACGATTGATATGTAAAAAGCGGACCATATTCACATTTCTGATGATTATGGTTCTTTATTTATCCTCATCCCTGACCTGCTTTGCTGCAGGTGACGGAAATATTGACAATGGTGGTGGTTCCATGGGCCAAGGTACTGCTACAGATATATGGCATCATGAAGACGGAGTACGTGTAACCGTCGTTGCCCTAGATGGCACCATCGTATCCGTACCTTTTGATCTTACGAACTTTGATATTGAAGATAATATCATTCACTTTGGTAATGTGTGTAAGCTTCAGTATACTGCTGGTGCCAGTCTTTCACCCGGCGGCGCCTACAGCTGCTCCAAGCCTGGGACAGCACTTCCTCAGATCATAAGCAGGACAGCTGTAAAAGCAAGCTTGGAAGAAATCAAACGCTATTTTTGTTCCGAATATGCCGCACAATTGGTTTCCACCAAAACCGGCATTCTCCTGGATGATTTAATATCTGGTAATTATAAGCTGGTCATTGAGCCAATTGCTTATTTTACACATGGGGGACGGGATTATGCGATGACAGCAACCGAAGCTGCACTATATAACCAGCTATCCGGTGGAGCTCTTCGAAGAACATTAACCAGTCTGACTCATCAGAACCTGCCACTGGCATTATTTCTGGAACAGCCAGATCTTGGCTATCCTGCATGGACGGGTACCCGTGACGGGAAAGTTCCTGATTCCGATATTATTTCTTCTCTGGGTATCGGTATCGTTACCTATAAGGAAATTTCCAATACACCTGTGGTAGCTCCGGATTTTACCTACCGGGTAGACACCGATGTAATCACAAGCATAACTTTGACCAGCACCACAGAAGTCAACCCGGATCATCCGGCAAGTGTAACCTTTCAGATTTTTGGGCAAAGTTACACCGTAAACAATATTGTCATGCCTGCGGGAAGTTCCCAGATAGTATGGGTGAAATGGCACACGCCTTCTTCCCCAACGACACTATCTATTGATCTGACGGTATCCGGGGCATCTACTGCCAAGACAAATTTTCTGGTTCAGATCGTTTCCCTGGATGAAAACCCGCCACCGGATCCACAGGCAACCGATACCAATCCCGGTTTCCGGATTCCTGCCCTGCCTTCAGACTATGAAAATACTTATGTCACATGGAGTGTATGGAATGCCCACTGGGTACCGGACTGGCAATGGGATTCTGATATGAAATGGGTGTATGGATCGTATCAGGAAATCAAAGAATGTACAGAAGACTGCCCACCCAATTGTACGAAAGAACATAAGATGTGGAAAATCGGTTATCACTGGGAAGATCATGGCAGTTGGGTTGATCATGGTGAATATGAGTTTACTGCAACTGGCTATTATGCTTCCATAACCGGTAACATGTACATCTCTCCTGATGTGACCATTCCCAATTATCCGGGCAATTATATGCGAAGCGGCTATGGCATCAGCGAAACAGCATCTGCCAGTGTCGCTTCAAATGCACCGGCGGACCAGATTACTGCAGCACAGAATGCCATTACTTATTTCCCGGAATTTGATTATGCAACGTACTGGCGCCTTCTTACTCTGGATTGGAATGGCAATTTTGTGTTCAAGTCCAATCCATACTCCATTCAGGGACGAAACGTACATTTCACACCTGTCTGGTTTCCCGATGGAACTTACACGGCCTACACCCGTATCATTGATGCATGGACTCCGGCAGGAATGCTGTCTATTAACTCAAATGACTCCTTACAGATTCAGGGCAGTCTGTTTGATGATTGGTACAGTAAACGTGAATAACTTACCTGCCTGGTATTTTTTACTTACCCTGCTTTTCCTTACCGGAATTGCACTATATGATATCCGCCACCATAAGATCAAGAACATTGCCCTGTTCTATTTTCTTATCTGGAGCCTTTCTTCCCTGCCTCTTAGCTGGAATGGAGATTGGCACCATATGCTTTTACGCATCCAGGAAAGCCTGTTTGGCTTATTTCTGGGTGCGTTTCTTTTTCTGGCGGTATCATACATCCCAAACTGCCACATGGGCGGCGGTGATATCAAGCTTGCAGCACTGTTAGGACTTCTGGCCGGACCAAAAGGAATCCTTGCCACTTCCTTTTGCAGTGCTGTCTATGCATTATTTTACCTGCAGCTGCGATGCAAACATCCGAAACAGGCGATTCCGTTTGCACCGTTTTTGCTGCTTGGAACCATTACACAATTTGTTATTTGGAGGTATCTATGAAAATCAATATTCGATTATTGTATGGAATCTTAAGTATTATCCTGGCACTGATCATTGCATTCATTGCCATACCTGCAGTGACCAGAAAAGCTGCATCCACCACTGAAATCATACGGATTGCCGAAACCGTATACGCGGGAGAATGTATCACGGAATCCGATCTGGAAACGGTCACTGTAGGAAATCTCAACCTTCCCTCAAGTCTGGCTACGAAACCGGAAGATGTGATCGGTACCTATGCGGTTACCAATCTTTATCCAGGAGATTATGTATTACCACAAAAAGTAAGCAGTACTCCACTCTCTTCGGATCCATCCCTGGATGCTATTCCGGATGGTATGATGGCCTTTTCTGTATCTATACGTACTCTGGCGGTGGGCCTGTCTGACAAATTACAGGTTGGCGATATTGTTCGCGTTTACCATTATGACGACAATCAGGTACTGGATCCGGTTCCCGATATACCGGAACTGCATTTCGTAAAGGTTCTTGCTGTCACAGATGAGAATGGATATGACACGGATTATGAGCAGCCGGATCTTGCAGAAACGGAAAAACCGCAGACTGCATCCGTTACCTTACTGGTATCTCCCCTGCAGGCAAGACTGCTGACACTCTTTGAAAATGACGGAAACATCCATCTGGCCCTTGTTTCCAGAGGAAATCCGAAGCTTGCTGAGGAGCTGCTGCAGCGCCAGACAGATACGATTGCTTCCATTATAGAGGAATCACTTCCTTCTGAAGATCAGACAGAAGAAATCACAGAAGAATCCTCAGCTGCTTCAGAATAGGAGGCAGCCATGGCAAAGATTATCACTGTATGGGGAAATCCCGGAAGCGGAAAGTCCATGTTCTGCTGTAACCTGGCAAAAACACTGACGGCAGGGAAAGAAAAAGCAATCATCATTAGTGCGGACTCCTGCACACCCATGCTTCCTGTATGGATGCCGGACAGACATGTAGGTACCCAATCCTCTATCGGAAAAGTTCTTACCAGTCTGGAGATCAATACTGCGATCATTGCAGAACATATTGTACTTCTGAAAGAGTATCCCTTTATCGGTGTGATGGGATATGCTGCCGGTGAAAATCCGCTCTCTTATCCGGAACTAAAATATGATAAAATCCGGCTCTTTTTGTCGGAAACATCCAGACTTGTTGACTACCTGATACTGGATTGCAACAGCGACATGATGAATATCTTCACACCTGCAGCCATTGAAGCTGCGGATCTGACCATCCAGATCCTGACGCCGGATTTCAGAGGACTTCATTATTTAAAGGCACATAAAGCTTTGCTTACAGATGAAAAGTTTCATTATGAAAAACACCTGACCTTTGCCGGTCTTGCCAGACCATTTCATCCTATCGAGGAAATGGGGCATCAGATTGGTGGTTTCAATGGAATTCTTCCTTATAACAAAGAGATGGAACGTATGGGA
The DNA here is from genome assembly GCA_017521985.1 of Lachnospiraceae bacterium. GTDB lineage: Bacteria > Bacillota > Clostridia > Lachnospirales > Lachnospiraceae > RGIG6307. Next base: position 71,982 of record JAFXAZ010000005.1, on the reverse strand, counting down.
ACCAGCGGACAGTATTTCCGTTCTTTCGCATACTGCAATCCACGATATATGGATGCTTTAAAGCTTGTAAGAAATGACATCCTGGAAATTGATAAGAAACTAAAAGGAGGCGGCGTATGAATCAGAATGCTTTGAATCAAGTGTTTTTTACCTCTTCATCCAGCAAGGAACTGACATATGGTGAAATTCTGGATGATGTAAAGAAATACTGCACCACTCATCATTCCGATAAGCTGACAGCTGAGGAAAATCCGGAGGAAGCAAGAAAGCTTTTGCGTGAATTTATACTGCAGTACATTCACAACTGCTCCTATTCTCTTCCGGATATGACATCCGAGGAACTTTGTGATGCCATTTATGACGATATGGCCGGGATCTCCTTTTTGAAGAAATGGATCTACAAACCGGGAATCGAAGAGGTAAACGTGAATGCCTACAACGATATCGAAGTGATCCTGAGTGGCGGCCGCTCCATGAAAATACCCGACCGATTTCAGTCCCCGCAGCACGCTGTTGATGTGATGCGAAGGTTGTTAAGTACCTGCGGAATGGTCATTGATGATACTATGCCTTCTGTTATTGGTTATCTGGATAAGAACATCAGAATATCGGTAGACAAGTCTCCTATTGTGGATCCGGACATTGGTATCAACGCTTCCATCCGAATCGTCAACCAGCAGACGGTTTCCAGAGAAAAGTTGCTCCTGTCGGGAGCTGCCACAGAAGAAATTCTGGAATTTCTCACCTGCTGTATACGCTACGGCGTATCTGTCTGCATTGCCGGCAGTACCGGTTCCGGAAAGACAACCATTATGAGCTGGCTGCTTTCCATGGTACCGGACAACAGACGTCTCATTACCATTGAGGAAGGAAGCCGGGAATTTGACCTGATCAAAAGAGATGCAGATGGGCACGCCTTAAACAGCGTGGTCCATCTATTGACCAGACCTCATGAGAATCCTGCTCTGAATATTGATCAGGATTTTTTGCTGGAACGGGTCCTTCGCAAACATCCGGATGTGATCGGCGTCGGCGAAATGCGTTCCGCCAGCGAAGCTCTCTCCGTTGCGGAAAGCTCCCGTACCGGGCACACGGTTGTTACCACCATCCATTCCAATTCTGCACCGGCAACATACCGCAGAATGATGACTCTGGCCCGGCGTAAATATGATATGGATGATGAGATCCTGATGCAGATCATGGTGGAAGCCTATCCGATTATCCTTTTTACGAAGCAGTTGGAAGATGGCTCCCGAAGGATCATGCAGATCATAGAAGGAGAAGATTATATAGATGGGCAATTGGTTTACCGTACCCTGTTTCAATATGACGTATCGGATAACTTTACAGATGCTTCCGGCACCCCTTTTGTCATTGGCAGTCATAAGAAACTGGCCGGAATTTCTGATTCCCTGAAAAGACGAATGCTGGATAATGGGATTGCTGCATCTGCTTTATACCCATTTCAATAAATACGGATACCGGAAAGGAGGATGACACATGTTTTGGATCCAATTTATTACCTTTCTCTTATTAACCGGCGGCTTGTTTTCACTTTTTGCAGTAAATTTACGCGACTTTACTGTTTTATTGCCTCAGCAGAAAAAAAACTCCCTGCAAAATGATGTCCATAAGCTGCTCGGAAAACCCAACCAGGGGTTTCTGAAAAAGGAACTTTCTGAAATAGAACAACTATTAAAAAACACCGGCAGGGAAGGCCGCTTTATAACACTAAGGCGGACATCTCTGCTTTTATTTGCACTTGGAGCTGTAATCGCTCTGTTATTAAACAATGTCTTCATGATTCCGGTGTTAGGAGCTGCATTCGCATTCATACCTATCTGGTACCTGCGTTCAACCTCTGCAGCATACAAAAAACACCTGTCTGAAGAGTTAGAAACTGCTGTTTCTACGGTTACTACTTCTTATCTTCGAAGTGGTGATCTGATAAAAGCAGTCCGGGAAAATGTTCCTTATATGAACCCGCCGGTTAAATTCCATTTTGAATCTTTCCTAATGGAGTCAGAGATGCTAAATGCAAACCTGGTCTCTGCCATTCACACCCTGAAAGGTAAGATTCCCAATAGTATCTTCCACGAGTGGTGTGATGTCCTGATCCAATGCCAGAGCGACCGGAATATGAAACATACCCTGAGCTTTACTGTACAGAAATTCTCAGACATCCGAATCATTCAGTCGGAGTTAGATGCCATCATTAATGCTCCCAAACGGGAAGCTATTACCATGATACTGCTGGTGATCGGCAATATCCCGTTACTGTATATGCTCAACCGGGATTGGTTCACGACATTAGTTTATACCCTACCTGGTAAACTAACTCTGGCAGTCTGTGCCGGCATTATACTCTTTTCCATAACTCGGATCATGAAGATCAGCCGACCTATGGAATACACCATTTGAAGGAGGCCATTATGCTTTATTTGTTGATTTTGATCGCTGCGGCCTGCACAGGAGTCGCCTTTTATAACCTGATATGTGCATTTAAAGACATTCCTACTGTACGGGCATCCCGGATCATGCTCAATGGGACCAGAGAACACGACTCAGGGAACCAGAATCTCTTCCATGTGTATCTCGACAAGGCTGCAAATGCACTCAGCCCTTTGCTTCACCTGGATACTGTCAAAAGAGAAAAACTGGCCCTTACTTTATCCATTGCCGGAATTGACATGACGCCGGAAACCTATACCATGAAGGCCCTGCTTTCTGCCCTGCTTACTTTTTTCGCAGGGCTTTTTTTCTGCCTGTTGGTCCCACTTACCGGATTCATGATCATGGCTCTCTCCATTTTGGTCTGGTTTGCCATGTATCAGAAGGCATTTGATACCGTAACCAAAAAGAAGAAACTGATTGAACGGGAACTCCCCCGCTTTGCCACCAGTTTACAACAGAGCCTTACCCTGGACCGTGATGTACTAAAAATGCTGGTGTCCTACAGACGGATTGCCGGTCCCTACTTGAGTCAGGAACTGGATACCACCATCGCTGACATGCGGACCGGTAATTACGAAAGTGCTCTTCTACGATTCCAGAACCGGGTTGGCAGCAATATGCTCTCAGACATCATCCGCGGGTTGATCGGAACCCTTCGTGGCGATGACCAGCAGATGTATTTTAAGATGCTGGTCTTCGATATGCGTCAGGTGGAACAAAGTATGCTTCGCAAGGAAGCACAAAAACGTCCCAAACAGATGCAGAAATATTCCATGCTGATGCTCTTATGCATCTTACTCATTTATGTGGTAGTTCTCTCCGTACAGGTTATCGAATCTGTGGGAGTACTATTTTAATAAATCAAAGAAAGGAACAAACAAAAATGAAACATCTCAAAAACAAACTTTATACCTGCAAGCAAAAGCTCTGCAAAACTTTTACCGACGAAACCGGCGATTTCTATATTTCCGATGCGGTAAAAATCATCATCGCAGTGGTTCTCGGCTCTCTGGTTTTAGCAGCCCTTACAGCAATCTTTAACAATACTGTAATACCCGGCGTTACCCAGAGAATCCAGAGCCTGTTCTAATAAAAAGGCTGGTAAACTTATGGATCCAAAATTACATACAAGCTACCATACCATTGCCAGCTTCTTTCAGGTAACGAAAGGTAATTATCGAAATGCCTTCTATGTAAACTGTCACCCGCATTGCTCCCACGAGCATTGCGGGGACTTTTTATTTATCCCTGACTTTAACTGCAAGCCAATACTGGTTTTGGTTACAGATTTAGAACTCTTTTTAGGATCCAGCATCGATAAAACGGACTGTGCCTGCGTTATTTCCATCCACTGCTTTTTACAGTTCTATCAAGGTTGGATTGCTGACAATGTATCCGACTCCAGATGCTGCCCGATACCAGAATTACTTGCAGAGCAGATAAATTGTAAATAATTTCCATTTTTGACTTAACTGTCCTGTGTTGTTCTCTTCGCCTTATATAAAGCATTTTTAAGTTTCTATACAATTAAATTATCAAAAATAAGCGCAAAGGAGGATATCGCAAATGAAACGAAAACAAACCCAAACAACCATAAAATGCCAATATTGTGGGCGGACTGCAGTTCTTCGCAAAGCGTCTTATGTTCATAAAAACGCTGCGGATAATGAATTTTTATATGTTTGCAGCGGCTATCCGAACTGCGATGCTTACGTAGGAGTACATACCGGTACCAAACTTCCTCTTGGATCTTTGGCCGACGCGAAACTGCGTCGTAAACGAATGGAAACCCATCGGGTATTTGACGCCATCTGGAAAAATGGCATCTTAACCAAAAAGGATGCTTACCGTTGGATGTGTGACACCTTTTGTTTAACTACTGCACAAGCTCATATTGGTCATTTTTCGCACTACCGCTGTGACTGTCTGATTGATGCGTCACGCAAGGTACTTCAGGACAATCACATAAAGATTGCCTGAAATCTTATCCATTGGAGGTGACCATTATGCTACAACTTACCGATCAGGGACGCCTTCTTGTTGAAACGCACCTGTACCTGGTTAAAAAGATAATTCACTATAACATAACGATTCAAGAAACCATACAAGGCCTTGGATATGATGACCTATATCAAGTAGGATGTGAAGCACTGTGCCATGCAGCACAGACATACAATCCGGAAAGCAATGCTTCTTTCGCTACCTTTGCTAAAGTTGTGATCAATAATCATCTGATCTCTCACTGCCGCAAAGTTGTAAAAATACAAAATCCACTGGAATATCTGGATGCACCGGCATCCGATGACGAATCGCTCACGCTGGCAGATACCTTACCCGGTCCAAGCCATAATGCCTATTCGGATCTGGAAACCTGTATGATTTTTGATGAAGCATTAAACCGTTATCACGGTATTTGCCGGAAAGGCTTATATGCTCTGCATCTAAAAAGTCAAGGTCATACCAATGCAGAAATTGCCAACTATTTTGGCACTAAGCCAAACCATATTACAGCTTGGATTACCAAAGCTGTTAAAAAAGCAAGGACAGACCGACATTTTAACTATCTGTCCTAATCCGGAGGTTATTATGATTACACTGTATACCGCAATCGGTACCTACAAACTAAATAGAAATGGTTATCCGTCTGTAGTTTCAGGTGAAAGAGAATATTCCTTGGATACTTTCGAGCTTATTATGTGGTCTGTTCTCTCTTACCGCATTTCAAGCTATGATGAACTGAAGGAAATGTTCTGCCAGAAAGTTCAAGAGCTTCACATTACAAACGAACGAGGTTTTGATCATTACCTGAACAGAATGCTGTCACGCAACTTAATTGCTTCGGGCAAAAACAGTGATGGAGTTGAGGCGTTATACAGTTTATTGAGCAGACTCCATATCGAAATACTGCCAAACGGCATTTTAACAAGAATACTTACGTTTTTTGACTTAGTATTCCAGCGAAATATACCGGTCCGTACCGCATTGGATATCTTTCATGTGGAAAAAACAACACCATCAGAGAACTGGGTACTGTCCATGCTTAAGTATCAGTCCCTTACTACAGCCGAACTCATCAAATGCAATGAGAAAGCTGTGACGCAGATACACAACACAGATGAGTTGATTGATATTCTTTATTCTGATGAACATACAGACTATGAATCAATCATACTGGATAGCTTTTTCTCAGAGGAAAGAAACACCATCTTAAAAGCAGTTGCGAACCTTTATCTAAAACAGCGTGTGAACTTCTATATTGCACAATAATTCTATATATTGTATGCAAAGCATTTGACAAATACCATATATTGTGCTATTATATATTTGTAATTGATTTTTGTGCTTCCGTTAGGATATGCATACCGCATATATGCACACGTTGTTTAAGATTGAAATTAGTGTCAGAAGAACCCTTTTTTAAAGTGGCATTCTTTTGGCACTTTTTTTGATACAAATTTATCACGAAAGGAGCTTAAAAGAATGAGCACACCAGTAACTATCTCTACCATCGGCAGAGTCACCGCAGATCTTGAGTTGAAAACAAGTCAGAACGGAAAAAATACCAAGTATATCCAGTTCGGATTTGCCGTAAACAAAGGCTATGGAGACGACACTCATGCAAACTTTTACAGCTGCGTCCTTTATGGGGAAGCTGCACAAAGAATGATGGATGCCAAAGTAAAGAAAGGCAGCCTTATCCAGATTGTTGGTGATCTGGAACTTGTAGAATTTGCAAGACGCGATGGTTCCCCAGGGTGGATAGCCAAAATCACCCTGTACAACTGGAACTATGCACCTACAAACCGCCCGAAAAATGAATCCGGCGATGGCGATTCATCTGTATCTGATGGTAGTTATCCGCCTGCCGAAGATTGTGGCAACAATGGCTTACCGTATGGCTTCAGATAAGAGCCTACGGCATATGAGGAATTACATTTGGAGATTATGACTCCATTGTAATTCCTCTTTTTTTATTTCAACAGAAAGGACAACAGAATCATGAAAAGAACCGTATTTACAAAGAGCATCCAGTTCCTGATCATCTCACTGCTTTTATTGGCAGTATTTTTGCCGCGAAAGATTGCCCAGACAGGCATGGTCATCATCGCCACCTTATGGGTTATCTATTCTATTATTTACCTTATCTATAGGCACTTCAGGAAACCGGTCAAAACAACAAGCGTCGAGAAATCCCTACATAATCCATCAAAAGAAAAACACTTCCAACTTTTCAAATTATCCCCCAAACCCCAAAATGAAGAACCACTCCCTGCTGAAAAACCCAGAACTCTTTCGGCAGAAAAAGACACTATGGTTTCAGATAGTGACAGTAAGGCCGTTCTGGTCCATATCGCTCTTCGCATCAGTGACAAGCTCAAATCAGCTTATCCGGATGCTATATGGCAATGGACAGAATCGCCATGCCTGCATGATATCTTAACCGGGAAAACCATTCGTATCCAAGTTGAGAATATGTCTTCCTATAATCATGCGGATGTGTTCTTTGATCGCTTTGGAAGGATTCATGTAGAACCCATGACCATCGGTGCTTTCAAGCCAGAGGAAGAAACTGATTCCACTGATGAATCCACTACTGAACCGGCACCAGTGGATGTCCGTGTTTGGTATGATCTTGTGGGACAGCCGATACTGGAGAAGCATATTACCGAGCTGAATACCAGTGGTCATGGAAAACTTACCATCAAAGAAAACGGGGATATTGTTATCAACCGTCAGAAGAAGGAAGTGTTAATCGCCACTCTGGATTCTTTCCCTGCAAAGCAATATTGGAAGGAACTTGTGACTGTCTTAGAAGAGAACGAACTGTGTGCCAAGGCTAACGATAAGCATCTTGTCGTTTCCTGGATCGGTTAAGAAAGGAGGAATTGATTATGCCAAATGTACCTTTATTCGCTACCTGGACATGGAAAATGCCATTACCGGAACCTTTTGATAAGGTTACCAATAATGTAAGCACAACCCATTATTCCAAGTACTGCACTGTATCTACCAAGAAATCCACCCTGCACGCCTATGCACTGCAGGCAATTCTATCCTATCTCGAAATGGATACTTCAATTACCCCAGGCACTGCTTCCCAGTGTGCCATCGGAACGCAAAAGGACAGAACAATTGCAGAGTATATCAGCCGGACCGGAGAAATCCATGCAGTGGTTTTCAATATCAAAGCCGGGAAATTCATTGCCGGCAGATTTGAAGATATAACTTCTACCCCGCGTGTCTACTCTTTAAAAGAGCGTGGCAACACAGGTTCTGCGTTATTCTTTGCCCTGATGCCTATTGCGCTACAGGATGATGAATTCCGGGAAAATTATGATTTACTTGGTCGATGCAAGAATGACGGCTTTTCCGATATGGATGAAGCAGAGAAAGCAGCTTTTATTCTTTGCGACAATCTGTATCGCCGGATCACAAATGCAACTACATTATCCACAGATGGAATCCCTATCAATATTCAAAGTACCGGAAATCTTCAGCAGCTTACATCACTGCAATTGAATAAAGGAACTTATTCTCCGAGCAGTGTCCTGTTTGGAACCTTCCAGATATTAAAAGGATCCGTTTCATCCGGTAGTAGTATAACAACTGATAAAAATGATTTTATAGGAAAATACCCTCTCTCCTCCAGAAAACTTACTGCGGAAGAATCTCTTTTGGTTCCTAAACTGGAAGACTGGTATGTAATTCCTCCGGAAGTCGTAACCATCTGTCAGCACGCCCACCTGACTTCCTCCGGCATCCAGCCAATGCGTAACTTTATGATGCGTGGCCCGGCAGGAACCGGTAAAACAGAAGGTGCGAAAGCTATTGCTGCAGGCCTTGGACTTCCCTATATGTATTACACATGTTCTGCCAATACAGAGATCTACGATTTTCTTGGCCAGATGTTACCTGATACCATGGAGAAATCACCTTATCAGAAAGAATATCCTTCTCTCACAGACGTTCAGATGGATCCACCTTCTGCATACAAAAAGCTTACCGGCATATATGATGAATCCATTACAGATGCAGAAGTATATGACAAGCTTCTTGAAACTATGCGAAAAGATGCAGAAGCACTTGCTGGCGACAATGCATCCGGACAGAAATTCCGCTATGTGGAAACCCCACTGATCCAGGCAATCCGAAACGGGTATCTGATAGAAATACAGGAACCTACCGTCATTGCCAATCCAGGTGTTTTGGTCGGTCTGAATGCATTACTGGACCGCTGTGCAAGTGTAACCCTCACGACTGGTGAAGTCATTCACAGACATCCGGATACTGTTATTGTGATTACAACCAATAATAATTATGCCGGATGTAGAGATATTAACCAGTCCGTTATTTCCAGAATGAACCTTATCCTTGATATGGAAGCTCCGGATGTAGATACCATGGCAGAACGTGTCATGAAGATCACAGGATGTACGGATAAATCCATGGTTATAGATATGGCAAATGCTGTTCAGGAAATCAGTGAACATTGTAAAGAAACACTGATCAACGATGGAAGCTGCGGAGTTCGAGAGCTGATCAACTGGGTACAGTCCTATATGATATGTAACAGTGCACTGGATGCAGCAAGGATTACTGTCCTTTCTTCAGTATCTGGAGATCCTGAAAACCGTGCCGATATCCTCTCATCATGTTTGGAGCAAAAATTTGCAGCTTAGGAGGTGTACATATGCCTAGCTTAATAGACGAGCAAACAATTATGAGAAATTTATCCAAAAACATCCGCTATCTACGGCTCAGTAAAACCCCAAAGCTTTCCCAGCAAACACTTGCCAGAATTCTTGGGATTACTGTGAGAAGTATTTCCAGATATGAAACTGCTTCCTGCTTGCCTCCTACATACATATTGGCATCCATGGCGAGATATTTTGGATATACCACAGAAGAATTACTTTCGGAAAAACTACCTATAATGAAGGGATGTGAATTTTACAATGAGAACCTCTCATCTGGCGATCAAGCGCCGGATATATGATTTAAAAAACAAAATGACGGATGAACAAATTTTTTCATCCAAACAATTTGCCGCCTACTTAACAGATATTGCTGAAGGAATCACCAAACGATATCGCCGATCATGTAAGGTGGTTACCTTTTGGGACACTTCTGATCATGCGGATATTGCTAACACGGATAACCGCCTCATTCATGTGAATGCCGGCAATTACCTGACACAAAGCTTTCCAACCAGAAGCCTGAAAACGGACAGTCTCATAGGTATCGTAGGTCATGAGTGTGGACATATGTTGTACTCAGACTTTACCATGCTCGCAACCTATGCCCAGACATTGACCAGCGGACGTTTCTATCCACAGGTACCGGAAGACCTCTCCCCAAAACAGGAAAATAGTCTTTTGGAAATCCTTCAGTGTTTTGATGAGGATGATAAAGCTGTCATTACTGCCATCAGTCATATCACCCATGCTCTGGTAAATATCATGGAGGATATGTACATTGAGGGGCGCATGTGTGATGCATTTCCGGGAAATGTCAAAACCGGCATTCTACTAAACAACCTTCGCTTTGCTGAGGATATGGATAGTGTATCAGAACAGATCGACAAGCAGCATCATGAAGTGTTCATCATTATCAATCTGCTGATCCAGTATGCAAAAACCGGAGATATCAACAATCTCCACGGCTACAAAGGACCTTATTTGAACACGCTTTATGATTGCATTTCTTATATAGACGATGCAGCATATGATGATGATGCCAGGGCACGTTTTGATGCAGCCAATAAGATGCTGTTGTTTGTCTGGCCTTATATGAAAAGCTTTATAGAAAAGGTCCGGGAAGACATAAAGAATGGTACCGATAACGCCATGGCTGATATGAATGGTCAATTGGCTCAGGGCATCCCGATGCCTTCCAGCGGTGGTAAGCCTTTGGCAAAGGGAAAGTGCAAACGTCATGATCCTTCTGATGATACCGAAGAAATGGAACAACTTCAAAAGGTTCTGGATTATGAAACCGGACGTATGGAACTGGAAAAAACGGAAGACATTGAGGATGATGGTGATGGCGGCATAACCAAAAATACCAACTATGCGGGAACCGGATATGTATCTCAGGCAACTCAGGATATGCAGCGTATCATGACACAGCTCGCAGAAGATGCAGCTTATGCGGAATATGAAGAGGAACTTGCAGAAGAACTTCAGCAAGAATCAGACAAAATCCGATATGGCAATGCCCACCGAGGAATACCGGTTAATATTAACCGCATGTCTTACGTGGACACATCCTACATGGAAGCCTATCAGAAAGTGGCTCCTCCTCTCCTGCTCATCTCCAAGCGACTTCAGAAACAGATTTCCCAAATTCTGAAAGATTACAAGGAAGGTGGTAAGCTGGATAATCTGCCGATGGGAAAACGTATGAATGCCAGAAATGCCTTCCGGAATGATGGTAAGATTTTTTACAAAATGAAACTCCCAAATGATCGTATTGATATTGCTGTTGCTATCTTAAATGACGAAAGTGGTTCTATGAGCAGTTGTGACCGTATTACACATGCCCGCTCTGCTTCCATTATTTTGCATGATTTCTGTAAAGGTTTGAATATTCCCATTGCGATCTACGGGCATACGGAAGATTACGATGACAGTGTTCAACTCTTTGCATATGCGGAATATGATTCCATTGATAACAAAGATCAATACCGTCTGATGGATATGAGTGCCAGAGATTGTAACCGAGATGGTGCCGCACTTCGGTATGTCGCCGAACGCCTTATGACCAGGCCGGAGGCAATCAAATTACTGATTATCATATCGGATGGACAGCCTGCAGGGGCCGGTTATTACGGGACAGAGGCCGAAGCAGATCTACGTGGGATAAAGAAAGAGTACACAGCAAAAGGCATCCATTTATTTGCTGCAGCTATCGGCAGTGATAAGCCCAACATCCAAAGAATTTATAAGGATGGATTTCTGGATATTACCAATCTGGAGAGTCTTCCTGTAAACCTTGGTAAGCTAATCATCCAGCAAATCAAAACACAGCTTGTTGCCTAATATAATAATGAAAGAAGGGATAATAAAATGAATGAAGAATATATTTCAAGACAGATTTCTGTCTACAAAAACAATAAAGTACTCATCGAGTTCCAGGATAAGCTGAAGGCTGCTTCCATACCTACTTATGCCCACATTCATGCAGATGGTGAACCGGGACCGGATGGCAAAAAGCGTCACTCCCTTATCGGGATCCAGATGATCGATTACTCCAACGGAACCGGTGCCAATTCAAAGATTGTGAATGTAAACATTTCTCCGGAGGAAGCGAAATTTATCCTGTCACGTATTACTGCCGGATTTCAAAGCTATACCTTCCAGCAGGATAAAATATTTGGCGAAAAAGACAAAGATGGCTTTTCTTCTGTAACCAAGATTAGAATCATCAGAGCGGAGAAAGACAATAAAGGCAATGTAAGAAATCTTCCCTGGTATATCGAAGTGGAAAACGGCAAAGGCATTCCCATGAAAAATGCAAGTGGCGGCACCTATATGAAAAGTGGCTCCTATGTGCGTAAAAATATGGTATATGCCAATTTAAGCGACATGGAATTGTTTCAGCTTTTAAGTCGGGTTTCTTCTTATATTGATGCCTGGGAAAAGGTTGTTTCTGCTTCCATTATACTGCAAGGCAGAAACGAGCTTGCCAAACGTCAGAGCAATAATTGGTCTAATACAGGCTCATCTAATGCAGCGTAATGCATACAATAATAATACTGTTTATGAAGGGAATGCCACAGAGGTATTCCCTTTTTTGAAAGGAGTCCCATATGAAAAACAATCAAGTAACCGGTGTACTCAGACGTGTAGATGACCTTGGAAGAATTGTACTTCCGAAAGAATATCGACGTGCTATGCACATAAATGAAAATGATCCTTTGGAAATCATTCTTTGTGATAATCAGCTTGTTATCCACAAGTACCATCCATTAAAAACCATACAATCCTTATGCAAGCAATACTTACGTGCATTTGCTCAAAACTGTAATGCACCTTGCATCATTTGTAATACAGATAATATTCTTGAAGTCCGTGGAGTATCACTTTCCACAACTGCAAAATTATCTGAAGATGTTATTTCCCTTATCAGATATGGGAAGAAATATTTATACAAAGAGGAAGATCCCTTAAACCTGCTCCGTGATGGCAACTATCAAATAGACAGTTTATATCCGGTAGTATGCGAGGGAGAACCAGCTGGTGCCGTAATCCTTTTACATTACAGAGAGCTGACGGAATTGGAAACAGGCTATGCAAAATTTCTTGCAGATTTATTATCACAGGCAATACAGGAGGTGGCTTAATCATGAATTACAATCAATTTAAAGAAAGATTACTTGCAGAATTAAATAATCGTATGCAGAAACTCGGAGTCGAAAGTAGCATTCTTCCAATAAATGTACGCTTTCAGCCGGAAGATACCTTATATATAGGATTCAATCAAGAAAAAACCCAGCCGATCGGAGTTATGTCCTTATTCGAGACGATACAAAGCGGCAAAAAAACCATATCCGATCTGGCAACCATTTTAATCGACTCCTATTGTACATGTAACAATCTAAATACTGAACTATGTGAAGACAAGCTGGTATGTGGTCTGATCAATAAAGACTATCATGAGGATTTATTAAAGACCATACCACACATCCCGTTTTTTGATATGGCGATCATACTCTCAAAACCGGTTACATTATCAGACGGATCCACCGTCCATATGATGGTCAATGATGCCACGTTAAAAGCATCCGGTTATAAAATAACGGATCTATACTGGCCGGCATTGAAACGAACCTTTGAAAAAAGCCCCGCCAAACTTGTTTTCCCGGCAATGTATTTTAAAGAGCATTTCTCGGATTTCGACCCAACAGATGTTGCATACATGATGAGCAGCTCATGCATGAGATTTCTGGAGGAAACTTTTCCCCGTCGTGCCTTTATACTAACCTGTGAGAATTACGTATATGGTGGCACAGCTGTTTTGAATTATATGCTGTTACAGGGTATCGCTGAGCAGATGCAATCCCATCTTTACATTTTACCTTATACACAGAATGCATTTGTTGTGATTGCACTTCATGAAAAGATAGCAGATCGTGTAATTAACGAAATCAACCAAAAGGTACCTCTCGTGGATCCATCCGCAACTTTATCGGAACGAATTCTGTTCTATGACAGACTTTCAAAAAAGATCACTGAAATTCCGTTAATGTAGGGAGGGTTCTTTATGAATGAATTGCTGGGTATTACCTTATTGTATGAAAGTCTTATTCCTATGGAAAAAATGCAGCATATAACATTTTCAGTGGGAACGGTAACTCTCCTTCTATCTGAGGAACTTCCATTGGATTTCAAGGAAACACGTACCGCTTATGATGCGGTATCCGCTGCTGGTGGCAGATTCTACGTAATTTTGAAGGATTTGAATCCGGACGCTTTTCTGGCGGAATATATAAAGATGGGAATGTCTCCGAAAGACTTTACTTACGAATTCTTTCGTGCGAATCAGTCTTCTGCTTATGTAACTGAGGTTTACACGGAAGCCTACATACGTGACAGAAAAATTCCAATACCACTGACACTCAAGAAAATGCATCTGTACTTTGCCAACGGACTTGTCTTAGACTATACAGATCGCATCAGTGTCTTTGCTCTAAATGAACTTGCGGAGGTGGCATAATATGTTATCAATTGTACACAATCAAACGAATCTTCCGACTACAAAAAAGAACATTAAGGTAACCGGAACTCTTGCAAATGTCTTAGTTCCGGGAGCTCCTGCAGTCTATTTGTATCACGGTAACTTAATTCGTACTACAGTTGTGGAAGCTATATTGGAAGCTTCTCCGGATCATGTCAGTTTTGAAACCAGAAATACTATCTATACCTTATCGTATATTCAAAACACCATAACCGGATCAAATACAGCTTAAACAATTATTCAGAGGGACTCTTGTGCAGTCCCTCTTTCTATGGAGGATGCTATGTATGCCAATCAAGTACAGCCAGAACAATCTCTCAGAGATCGGTTTCTGCAACAACTCAATTTGTTAAAAATTAATAGAAAAAAGGTCCCCTTAGATATTCTGAAAACAGAATACAAAAAAGGATACCAAAATCTATGCAACGACCTGAAGATTACCGGAAGCCAATATGCAAAACAACTCACACTATCCGGAATCCGTTTTCATAAGGATTATATGCAGGAAGGTGCTGAACGGATCAATCGCATCATTGAACAATCCGGGCTTATGAAACAACTGTCAAAGGCAGTATTTGTGCACCAGGATATCGTGGATTTTGAAAAGATCTGTGGCAAATTACAAACAGAAATTTCAAGGGAAGCGGATGTCTTTTACCGGGAGCATCTGGGGATCCTCATAACAGAGGAATGTCTGGTTTCTCCAGACACCTCGCCATTGGTCTTCAGTATGGTAAATGGATGTGTATTGGTAGATGACAAATGGATACCCAAAGAAGAATTTACAAAAAAAGTAAAATACAGTATGGAGGATAACACATGACAAGAGAATATATTGCCCACCAAAACTTATGCATTGATGGACGTAACATCCCCTACCCGGTATTCACAGCAAGCGGATACCTAACGGAACATGACGGTATAGAGAATATTGAAGAATTTTGTGACAGCCACGAAGAATTAGTTGAGCTGCTTAATCAGATCATTGCCTTAAAACAGAGCTGCTTTCTACTACTGCATACCTCACATAGCTGTGGCAGTTTAAGTGATAGCTTGTATGATCTGAAACTTCGTCTGATTCAGGAGCTTAAGGAAAAATGTAACTATTCCTTCGATGATGATTGGATGGAATCACTTGTACCATTTGAATGAAAGGAGACAACAAATGCATCAACTATTATTCCGTGGGCAGACACGAAAAAAAGGGCAGAAAGTCAATTTGAAAGGGGAACCCCTTGATGGCATCTGGGTATATGGAGGAATCTTTCAGAGCACTGGGTGCTTCTCTGTTCTTTATACCTATGATCCCATTGAAAAAAGAACGGTCTATTCAGACACGGTTGGGCAATACACCGGATTTGAAGATAAAAATAGTATAAAAATCTTTGAGAACGATATCATGATGCTCGATCACTGTATCTATGTGATTGAATGGCATGACGGAGGCTTCTGGGCTGTATTAAAGACTCCCAACTCTTCTTCTGAAATACTACCTCTACAAAATCTTGTTACAAAAGGTGCTGTAGTTATCGGCAATATCCATGACAATCCAGAACTACTAAAATAATAACAATCGAAAGGAATACAATATGATACTAAACACACAAGAAGAAACATTTATACACAATAATATCACCTATAAGGTAGGTGGAAAAATCTACGCAAATGAACACAGTTATTATGCCGGACTCGTTGGAACAATCATTGAGATCAGAGATGGTTCCGATAAGGAAACGGAAAACGATGGCCCTGACATTTACTGCAGCTTTGAACCTCCGGTTTTCCCTGCTGACAGACAGATTATTGAAGAACATTTTTCTGCTTTATATAGGATGCCAAAAACCATTGATGATATTTCCCTTGATATGGTTATCATGGCTCCGGAAGATCTTCTTCCAGTAGAGATTTTTGACAATTATTGCTCTGAAATTCCGATGTTTATCGTCACTGAAAATTGGGCACATGAAGGAGAAACCGGCGTGAAGAACTATTATTACTCTGCCATTGAGGATGCCAAAATCAAAATACTCTTTTTGCTCGCCGGTGAAAAGTATGAAGGTTTAGTGGCAGAATGGTCAGAAGATGAAACTACAGAGCAGGAAATCAAAGATTTTTCGTTTTCCTGTTGGGTGACAGGCCATTTCTGTGAAGAGCACTATCAGATCACTCTGGCTAAGGCAAAGCTTCTCTACTCACCGTTTATACGCAAGACAGTCTCACCAGACGGATACGTACCTATTACGTAATAAATCCGGATAAGTATCTTACATAGTCACAAAATACTGTTCTGGGCAATCTTCTATGGTTGCCCAGATTTATATTGGAGGAACACATGAATGCAGGTCAAACACAAGATAAGTGTACAATAGAATTTCAGCTCGAACTTAACCGAGTATGGATTTATAGCGATTCTGCTGATGATCCTGTTGGAGAAAAGAACTTTGTCATAACCACGAAATACTTCTTATCTATCTTCCCCAAACTGTTTCCCTTAGAAAATGACATCAATCGTTTTCTTGACATATATGAACCCGAAACAGATGGAGAAAAGATTTATCAGCAGGCAGTTCGCGATGGCCAAATTATTGAAGAATTTGATTCAGAAATTATTAACGAAGAGGTGTACGATGAAAACAATAACCAAAATTAAAGAACACATACTTTCTTTCATTATAAAAGAAGAGGCTAAAGTAAATACTGAAATTGAGGAATTGAGAAACAAACAACATTCCAACATGAGTGATTATGGTTTAGGTGGACCTTACCAACGCTACGAAAAGGCAATCGAACGAAGGAAGAATCATCTTGCCGAACTGGAGGCCATAAGAAAGAGCCTTCATTCTGCCGTAGTTCTGGTACCCATGCGATTCTATGGATACTACTGCCCCAGCTGTACTGAAAAGATATATATCCAAAGTAGGAATCCGGAAACTATAGAATGTCCACTATGTACCCGCCGGATATACCGGGATGGTGCCTATACAGAATGGATGATCCAAAACAACAGCCGGTTTACTAAGCTTAACCGCTAATATGGAGGGACATATGGGATTATATAAAAAATTAGATTTGTGGTCTATCATTGATCACTTGGATACCATGGTGGATTATGACTACAACGGAAACGAAAAAGAAAGTCCATACTGGGATTATTACAGCGAGCAAATCAGAGAGCTCTGTGTTCTGGCATCTGATATGTGGCAGGAAATCCAGGAACTAAAAAATAAACTCTGGTACAAATTACCGGAACGCAAAATTGCTTTTTGTGATGAAGACACTTGTGAGCAAACTGCGATTGCCTGGTTCAATACTGCAGCTGCCATGCTGTCTGATACAGATATGCAGGAACTGTTGGAACATGAAAATCACTACAACGCTGATCTGCTTGAAGAAAAAGCAAAACGTATTGCTGCTCTTTCTCGCTTGACCAAGGAGCAACAAATGTTTCTGTATACAGAAGTGATCGGATTCATCACAAGATACCTGGAATTATCTGCTGCTTTTCATACAATCACTGCTGTCATCAATGAATTGGATTACCATCAGGCTTTTGCTATTAAGGATAATAAGATTATCATGCCAGATGAAGCATATCTTTGATTAAATTTTTATAAACGCAAGCAAATGTATATAATTTTGCTTGCAGGAGCATATACTATTGGTGTATAATAAGGTTACAGAAAGGAGTGTTTATTATGGCACAGATAAGTTTAAGAGTAGATGATGAATTAAAACGCAATGCAGAGAGAGCTTTTGACGATATCGGTCTTAGTATGTCTACTGCAATTAACATTTTTTTAAAAACGGTGGTTCGTGAAAACCGTATCCCTTTTGAATTGTCAGCGGATCCCTTTTACAGCAGACAGAATATTGCTGAACTTGAAAGGCGTATTGGTGAAATCAAAACTGGGAAAAGCGTTTTGAAGGAACATGATTTAATAGAGGTAGACTAATGAGAAAACTATGGCAAGATGAAGCATGGGAAGAATATCTCTATTGGCAGACGCAAGATAAGAAAACCCTGAAAAAAATTAATCGTCTTCTATCCGATATCGATAGAAATGGATATGCATGTACCGGAAAACCAGAGCCGTTAAGCGGAAATCTGGCTGGGTACTGGAGTGTCCGCATTGATGACAAAAACCGTATTGTGTTTCGCATTGATGGTGATAACCTTGAGATTATTCAATGCGGGACACATTACAGAGATAAATAGGAGTTTATCTTACTGCAACTGAAAATTGCGTGATAGTTGGTGGAAGCAACCTGCCTTATTTTGATACAATTACCTCAAACTAAATGTAGGAGGTTAAAAACATGGCACATACTATTTTTATATTTCTCTTAATGGTTATCTTTTTCTATGCACCCTTAGTTTATATTATTATCTTGATTATTAAGGCTCTTAGAAAATATTTGAAATCAACCGATATAAGAAAAGAAAAAAATGAAACCAAAACATCTTTAGGTGAAGCCTTAAAGACATACAGGACAAATTGTAAAATGACACAAGAATTTGTTGCCGAGAGTATTGGAGTAAGCCGGCAAGCGGTATCAAAATGGGAGAACGGTACATCTGATCCAAGCACTTCAAATCTACTTGCACTTGCAAAGCTATTTGGTATTTCCGCCGAAGAAATATTAAGCAAAATCAAGTAGAAAAATTGAATTTTGTGGAGGTATTACATAATGAAGAAATATGAATATGTTTCTGTACATGTAGGAAGATTGATTGGAGCAAAATCAAAAGAACATAGACAGATTATTGATGAATATGCCAAAAAAGGGTATCGCTATGTGGGTTACATACCAACAGTAATCAGTGATTATGGAAAAATCAAAGATATGGATTTGGTTTTTGAGATGGATATATAAATTAATATCTGCTGTGGAGTATGATTGTATGAAAAAGAGATTGCTATATTTAATTCTTCCAATTGTTACATTAATTTTGGAAATCTTACCTTATGGAGCAGTGTGCAATTTTATGCGTCCTGCTACCACAGAGGGTTTACCCCCTGGTCGTTTTAGAGAGCTGTATTCTTATTTTGATTTGACACCATTTGGGTATGCCAATTTTGCACCGTTGATTACTGCGGTCATCACTTGTATTGTTTTGCTGATGATAGTTATCTATTGTCTGACGGCTAATCAAAAATGGGCATTTAGAGCAAAGAACACTCTTTATGTCTGTGCTGTGTTTTCATTAGGCCCATTGGTTTTTGGTATCAGTTTCTTTTCAGTAATTGGTGCATTAATTACTGCATCTTTGATAGCAGAGTTACTTTTGATTCATTTTACTATGAAAAAAACAGCAGAACAAAAAATGATTGGATGAAGCAGAAATCATACAAAAACGATATTGCCTTACGGTATATGAATACGATCTCCTTCTGTCATAACGACGAAAGGAGATCGTTTATTGTCCAAATCAGTCCAAAAATCAAAAAAAAAGGGGGGGAGAATTATTTTTCCTTTCGCTGAATTTGGGTGTAAAAAAGCAATAGATTATAATTATTTACCTGTTTTTACGTATATAGTTCATAAATTTAATATCTGAATGGATAATATTCTTTGTGAAAGTATAGTTGAACTTGTTCCTCAATATCAAGTTGCATTCTTTCAAATGTTCCATCCTTATGAAGTTTTTTCATTTCCTTAATGACTGATGATGGAAATAAGTTATCTATATCTTCAACATAGTAGGCGCCATCTCTCGGATATTTGGATTCAATAACACTATATTTATCAATTCGTTCCTGTTTCTTTACAGTTATTTTAAAAGGAATCGAATAGCTTCCATAATTTTTAATATCCGTTTTATCTAAATAGCATTGTTCTGCTAATACCCACATATAAACATTAAACTGATTATCTTCTGCTTCCTCAATTAGATATGTTTTGAAGGCAATAAAGGTTTTAACGCCTTCTTCATGCTTTTCCTCAATATCTCCTTGTTTTTCTAAATATTCCTTTATAGTATATTCGATTTTTTCATATTTTAAATCAATAGGTGGAAAATAATCAAATCCCCATGTGCTAAAAACGATAGGCTTGTCATTACTCATTCTATTAACATCAATTATGAAGCAGATTATTAATATTATAATTATTCCAACAACACCTACAAAAACAGCTGAAAATATTTTTTTTGTTTTCTTGATCTCAGTTTTTGTATATTCTAATGTGTTTACAATATTTTCTTCTGCTTTTTCTGAAAATTCAGTCTCTACTATTTTTTCTCCGCAGAATAACTCATTTATTGTTATTGAAAGTTCTTCACATAAAGGTTTGATTATAGAAATCTCTGGCATACCTCTGCCATTTTCCCATTTGGAGATAGCTCGGTCCGTTACTCCCAACTTCTTAGCCAAATCAAGTTGAGTCATATTTTTTTCTTTTCTTAATTCTGCTATAAATTTTCCTATTTTTTCTTGATTCATATAAATAAAACTTTTACTCCTTTCTACTGTTATGATATGATGATACATTATTTGGTTTGAAAAATAAACAAACGAACCGTAGAGTCAAGTATATTTTGATTATTTATTATGATTTTTCTTCTTCAAATGAATTTTTGATACTTGAAACAATACCTGTAAGACCTCAATCCTTATTAATACAGATACGGTTATTTTAATCAATCATAATATTATTCATCTCACCCCGTCTGCTAAACATCAATATATAGTGGTTATCCATTTGACAAAATCTATATATTGTGTTATAATAACTATGTTATTAGATTTGTGCTACATTCCGAAAGGAAATCACACGTTGTTTAAGTTTGTACGAAGTCAGAATGTATAGAGTCCTTATGACTCTATGCTCTCTGGCTTTTTTATTTGCAGCAAATGCTGTACGCAAGCAGGAATTATCAGGGATACTACTATCCTTCATAATGCCTGCTTTTTTTATGCAATGGGAAAGGAGGTTATACAGATTACCGCACACATCAATAACAATCTATAATAAAGGAGTGAGAAAAAATCATGATAGGTCAAGAAATATCTGCACTAAAAATCACATGGCCGGAAGTTGGTGCTGCCATAAAAGGCGAACTAAAGAAGATTCTAGGAAAAGACATTGAATGTGTGGCAACCAGAGAAACCTATGACTACTGGCTTATCCACTTCACAGACTATGAAATGCCGATTTCAGAACTCGAATTTTTATTAGACATTCTGGACATAAATGATGAAATGCGAGATGATACATGCCCATATCCAGAAGACAATGAAACCGTAGTTAAATCAATCGGAATGCTGATGCCCAGAGCACTATTAGAAAGAGCTCTGCAATGTACATGGGTAGCTGAATTACCGGACACGGATGTTTTATGGCTAATGGAAATAAATGAGCAAAAGTCCATGTAGTCAAATCACATCCTAAGTACTGAAAACAATAATGCATTCCACACATAAGGAGGAAAACATGAATCTTAATGCAGAACGTATTCATGAGCTGGTGAACAAACTCAATCGTTACCGCCATGAATATTACAACGAAAATGCTCCCAGCGTATCTGATGCGGTGTACGATCACCTGTTTGACGAACTAAAACGTTTGGAGGATACAACCGGAATTATTCTAAGCAACTCTCCCACTCAGACTGTTGGTTACAAGGTTGTAAGCAGTTTAAATAAAGTAAATCATCCTATACCACTGCTTTCACTGGATAAAACAAAATCCTTAAGAGAACTTTGCCGCTTCTTAAAAGGAAATCCGGCATTACTTATGCTGAAGCTGGATGGCCTTACAGTCAAGCTGGTCTATGAAAACGGCATATTGGTAGAAGGATCCACCAGAGGTGATGGAGTGGAAGGAGAAGACATCACGCATAATGTATCGTCTTTTCAAAATGTTCCTATGACCATCCCCTACAAGCAACGTCTTATAGTAACCGGGGAAGGCTTCATACACAAAAAAGACTTTGAACACCTGAAGAATACACTAACAGGGAGTGATGGTAAGCCCTACCGCAATGCCAGAAATCTTGCTTCCGGATCCATTCGCTGCTTCAATTCTGAAACCTGTAAAGAACGAAATGTCAGTTTCTATGCTTTTAATGTATTAGAAGGTTTGGATGATGATACCGGTCCTCAAGATAGTCTTTACACAAAGCTCATGAGGCTTAAAGATCTTGGATTTGATATCTGCCCCTTCCTTCCTGTAGACCAACCAGAAGTATCTGAGTCTGATCTGGACGCACAGATTCATCTTCTGACCTATCTGGCGGAAAGATCTGATATCCCTATTGATGGAATGGTCCTTCGCTTTGAAAGTATCTCATACTCAAAAAGCTTGGGCCGTACCGGACACCATTATAATTACGGAATTGCTTTTAAATTTGAAGATGATGCCTATGAAACCGTCTTCCGCTCTATCGAATGGCAAACGGGACGTACCGGTGAAATCGCTCCGGTAGCCATCTTCGACACAATCGAAATTGATGGATGCGAAGTATCCAGAGCAAGTCTTCATAATCTGAGCTTTATCAAAAATCTTGAACTGTATCCCGGTTGTAGGATACTGGTCTCCAAACGTAACATGATCATCCCACATATCGAAGAAAATCTTGATCGTGGAAACTATCAGAACATGATCCCACAATACTGTCCATGCTGCGGAGAACCCACCAGGATATACTCCCGCATGGCAGAAAAAGATCGTCTTGTTGAAACCCTTCACTGTGATAATCCAAACTGCAGCCGCCAGATACTTCAGCGTTTCGTTCACTTTACGGAAAAGAAAGCCATGAACATTCGTGGACTATCAGAAGGCACTCTTTCCAGATTGATAGAACTGGGATTCTTGCAAAAATATCAGGATCTTTATCGTCTGGATCGTTATCGTGAAGAGATCATTGCATTGGAAGGTTTTGGCGAAAAATCATACGAGAACTTACAGTCAGCTATCAATGAAAGCCGAAATACCACTTTCGCAAGGTACCTGGTTGCCATGGATATTCCCCTTATCGGCAGAACAGCCAGCCGGGAAATAGAAAAATATTTCCATGAAGATCTAAGAGCATTTGAATTGGCAGCAATGGATCGTTTTGATTTTACTCGCTTACAGGATATCGGCGAAACCATGCGTGACAATATCCATGAGTGGTTTCATAACTCAGACCATATTTTATTGTGGCGTACTTTACAGAAAGAATTACATTTTACAGAAAGAAAAGAGGAAAATATCATGACAGAAAACAAGAATAACCCATTTGCAGGCTGCACTATCGTTGCAACAGGAAAATTAGAGCACTTTACCCGTGACGGCATTAACAGCAAGATCATCAGCTTAGGCGCCATCGCTGGTAGTTCCGTAACAAAGAAAACAGACTATCTCATTTGTGGAGAGAAAGCCGGAAGTAAGCTTGCCAAAGCACAGGAGCTTGGAATTACCATTCTGACAGAGCAGCAATTTATTGATATGATTTCTGCGTGATCATCTGTTTCATTCATTAGTGGGGTATCACATGGAAGAACGATTAAAGAACTTATATCAGGAAATAGCAACGCTGTTAAACATGGCTCCATCTCTGGACGACTGTACTGATGAAGAGAATGAAGTATATTCCGACATGGCAAATCTTTACAATTCTCTTTACGATGCCGGATACGGAGATTAAACAGGGGTTCCGGGAATCCCGTGGAGTGCAGAGAGGTTCGAGTCCTCGAACGAACAGGTTCGACTCCTGCTCGTGCATGGTGCAAAACTCCACATTCTAATAAATATTAAGGAAAGGAAAGGTTCATATGACTATCAATGACATCATACAAGCGGATTGGAATATAGACCAATTAGATATCATAGTCAGAGATGCTTCTACCTCGAAATACATCATGCGATACTGTATCGGACGTGATGTAAAGCCGGGACGTTCTGAACGCTTCCGTTATGAAGCAGAATGTGGCGATGTGTATGGTACTTCCAGCATGAGTACGTTATTCATAAACCGTATTATTCAACACTGTCAGCTTCCTAATCTTCCGCCAAACCGTATCGGATTACGGGGTGTTCTGGATAAAGAAATCCCAAAGGAATTGCTTGAGCTGCCGGTATGGTATATGGTTCCCACAAATTGTGGTCATTCCCATGAACTGCATGGCTATCGACTTGAATGCAATGTCAATTCATGGAACGGTATTCCCGGTGAGGATAAGCAGATATCTTTGGATGAGTACAGGGAGGAGGAATAAGATCATGTTGATCCAACAAATTATGGATAGCGACGTTTTGAGCTGCCATCATGCATTTAAAAATGATAAGCAACTGAAAGATCTCGATGACAACCTTTATGAAATGATGGAAAAATGTCCTGCAGAGCTCTATCACGATTTGGAATTTGCAGTAAACAAATATGTTTCCAGAGTGATCCAGATTGCATATTTGCAAGGGCTCAAAGATTTTGCCGAATTACATATCACTTTAAAAGAAGATGTTCATGAAATACTGCAAAAATGTGAGTAATTTCAAAGCTGCATAACGACAGAAAGGATTGATTCTATGAAACTACTACTCTCCCTTCTCATTAGCATCTTTCTGATGAGAAAACATGGTATTGTAGAAATGGTCTTGGCAACTGCAGGCATCTACGCCATATTGTATATAATAACCGGATTGCTATAGCATCCACATAACAGCCGGAGAAGCTGCTTTCTTTTTGGAAGCGGCTTCTTCTATTTATAAGAAATTCAAACCATGGAGGTATTCATGAGTAACACAGAACAAATACTGATAGAATTCATTCTGCATCATTTCCACTGGTGCCCTTTCTCAGATGATTGCGGCATCAACTTTGATCAGGAATGTGTCGGTTTCAGGGAAGCCGGATGCAAAGAATGTATTCTGAGAAACATCGAAAAACTTTCATAGACACGGAGGTGTACAATCATGCAACAACTTTCAAACTTCACAAGAGATCAGCTAATTATCGAAGCAGAAACCTATGAGGAATGTGGTGAATATCTGCATGTTGAACTCATGGGATATTCGCCAAAAGAACTAAGAGCTGCAGCAATGGCTTCAAGCTCCTCATTTGCAACCCACAAAAAATCAAAACGGCTCATGCCAGAAAGGAACAATTATGATCAACGATCCTCTCGTACAAAAAGAACAACAAATACTTCAAGAAGTAGCTCCTGAATTATCTATCTCCGGTGTAGGAAGCTCTAATGACAAAATTACCGAAGTCAGGGTTACTTTCCCACTAAAAGGAAATAAAGAATTAATTCGCAAACTTCGTCGTATTGGTTGGGAATGTGATTATCGCAGCAAAAGACGAGACGCTTTCTACCAGATCATGCGTAAAGATTTCCATTACCAGAAATATGCTATCTATCGCACTAAAGTTGGCCTGTACGCAAAATTATATTTTGACAACATCTACGCAGTCCGCCATGCAGGACTACATTATATTAAGGTAGATTCTCTGCCTGTCACCGTAAATCGTGTTGGTGGTTATACCTCTTTTATACTGGAATACGATCTAAAAGATGGATTCGTAGAAATTATTGAGATCCCTGAAGATGAGGAACCTTTAACTCGCGAACAGATGTATCCAAAGAACTCCGACAAATTTAAGTATGGATGGATTGACCGGGCTGGAAATACTTTTGCATGTGGTTTTGAGGGCCACTACCACTGTGCTGCAGCCATCTGTAAGGAATTGGGGTTGGACACCTATAATCCGGAAAATGAATTAGAAAAGCAGGGGTATGTTAAAATTTCCAGACCAGCACCTTACACATACGAAAACAGAGATGAGTCATATCCCTACTTCTGCAAGCAAGAATCCACCGTTGGTTCGTATATTACCAAAAGACAATATGAAAAACTGTGTGAGCTTGGTTTTGAAAATGATCGGAATATGAAATATTGGTGTCGGTGGGATACATAGTGCAAACGGGGGGAAAAAATATGAATACGTACCTATTAGAAGTGGGAGTTTTATTAACGGAAGCTGATGAAGAATTTGAATCCTATTCATCGGTTTATAACAAAGAATATGGTTTCTATGATGAAGACCAGCATTATATAAGGAAGAAATGCAAAGCAATCACAGAGGCAAAAGAATATATCAATAAAGGTGTTAATAATTCATACGCCATACTATCAAGCACAATTGTTCCGGACGGATATGGTTCCGGGCCTGTCTTAAAGGAATCATACAGTATGGATGACGTAATCTATTCTGTGGCAAAACTCAATGGCGAGATTGTTGAAAATTTTTTGAAGTGACGCCATGGTTCTTTACTCCGATATCTTCTAACACAAAAAAATGTCGCAAATTTAATATTCCCACAAAATGTCGCAAAAGTTGTTCTGTAACACAAATAATCAACGCTTACATATGTCGCAATTTTGACGATGGCTAAATTTAATACGAAAGGAAGAAAAATCATGGCAATATACGGTATCGTAAGAATCAGTACCCAAAAACAAAATATGCAGCGGCAAATCAGAAACATAAAAGCTGCATACCCGAATGCTATCATTATTAAAGAAATTTATACTGGAACCAAGTTAAAAGGAAGAAAAGATTTTGAGCAGCTGATCAACAGAGCTAAGAGCGATGATA
The DNA here is from genome assembly GCA_017521985.1 of Lachnospiraceae bacterium. Taxonomy (GTDB): domain Bacteria; phylum Bacillota; class Clostridia; order Lachnospirales; family Lachnospiraceae; genus RGIG6307. Next base: position 45,206 of record JAFXAZ010000005.1, on the reverse strand, counting down.
CCTTTGTCTTTGATAGTGTGAGCCGAATGTGCAGAAACGCGGATGAAGGTTGTGAATTATATGAGCAACTCTTCTATCGTGGTATTACTCTGGTTTTCCTGCAGGAGCCACATATCAATACAGATGTTTTCAAACAGGCTTTGAACAATCAGATTGAATTAAGAATCAAAACCGGTAATCAAGCTACAGACGAATTAATGAACAGCATCATCGATGCCTTAAATAAGTTTACGCTGGATCTGGCCAAACAGCAGATTCGAATTGCGTTCGAGCAGGCAGAAAAAGAAGTGGACGATCTTCATCAACGTACCAGAGAAGGAATTGAAACCGCTCGCATCAACGGAAAGCAAATCGGCCAAAAGCAGGGAGCTACCCTTAAGGTTAAAAAGAAAGAACCTGCCAAAAAGCAGATCCGGGAGCTGTCCAAAGATTTTGATGGCAGCAATACGGATGTGCAGGTTATGAAGATTACCGGACTATCTAAAAATACCTATTACAAATACAAAAAAGAATTGTACACAGATATACTCTCCGGTAACATACCGTAAAACAAATAAGTATTCCTTCCTGCCTTCTTGTCCCTGGCAGAAAGGAATACTCCTCATTAGGATATTTTTACGTTCAATTTACACTCATTTGCAATGTAAAAAAGCAATTCTTCCGGTGTAGGCTTTTTACCATTTGGACTAATCTGCATCCAACGTGCGTGTATCACAGGATCAGGATCCTCAAATCCAATATCAATAACCTTCTTTATTTCCTGGTGAACCTCAAACGGATTGGTATTATATTTTTTAGCTACTTCTTTTAGAATCTTATCGTATGTCATATTGCATCTCCTCTTAAGAATTATAAGTAGTTCTTTAGAACAAGTTTATCACGAAACGCATATAAATTGTATCCCTATTTGGTCTCCTTTTTTCGACAAAAAACTACATTTATCTCACTTTTAACCAGAAATGCATTCAAAAAAAAGAAAGAGCATAGCTCCCTCTTTCTTACCTGTCAGTCAGCACTCGTACCGCGTTAATAATACGCTTTTGTTCTTCTCGTGGCAGATTCTTCATCTGCTCATATAATTCATTGCTGACACCTTCCACTGAATGATCCACAACATCAACTAATAAGGAATCTGCCGAAACTTTCAGTATATTCGCAAGCAATACAAATGTATCCAGTCTCGGAGCCTTCTGTCCTCTTTCTATTACACTTATATGTGTTGGACTCATATCCATTAACTCGGCCAAATCTTCTTGTGTCAGGTTGTTTGCTTCTCTTGCCATTCTGATTCTACGACCAACAGCAATTAAATCCACAGCTTACACCTCCTTTAGAACGAATACTCGTTCTAAAGATAAGTATAACTGTTATTTCTTATTCGATACATATTCTATAGAACAAGAATATGTTCTATAGAACCATTTTGCATTAATCAATACTATTACTTTCCGATTTACACTCCAAATCTTCAGTCCAATTCTTAAAAGGCTTCATATACTCATATGCTTTTTCCAACATATTATAAAAGGCTATAAATGCATTAGTCAGAATTTCACGGTTCAAAGAATAACTATTCATCACAACTGTATCAACACTAATTTCCTGTCTTGCAGGGGCATCCAATTCCCGTAACGTTTCTTCTGTGATCGCCTGAAGCTGTATGCAGTAATCGGTAGCAATATTATCCTCTATAATCTGCTCCAGCTCCTCTGCAGTGAAAAACCTAACGTAAGTCGTATATTCATTGTACTCTTCATTATACTCGTAAAAGAAACAATCTCCCTTGGTGGAAAAAGCCACGTCAACTCCTTTTACATTTTTAAAGTATGCCTTATGCTTTTCCATCATTCTTTCAATACGTTGTTTTTCTGTCATTTTGATTACCTCCAAAATTATTGATAATCAAATTCTACACTTCTTTAAACTTCCAAACAACCCACTACAGTTCACAATGATATTACCTATAGTTCCAATAAAAAAGAAGCCATCATAATAGATAGCCTCCTATATCACAACTTCCTATGAATTCCTACTACGAAAGGAATAACGTCTGTTGCTCATACTCCATTTCCCTTTTGAGTCCATGCGGCTCGCCATGGAGAAATTCTTCCAATCTTCTGTCATCTCTCAGCCATTCCTCCAGCGCCTGATGCTTTAACAGAAGCGGCATCCGTTCATGTACATCTGCCATAGAACCATTGGCTCCCGTGGTCAGGATCACAAAACGGTCCTCATTTCCATATTTATCATAAAATCCAGCCATGTACAAAATCGGCTGCTCTTTTATTGCAGATGTAAAGGTTACCTTTTCTTTTTTTCGATTCCACTCATAGAATCCTGCAGCCGGTATCACAAGACGTCGCTGCAACACGCTCTCCCGGAACATCTTTTTTTCCAGAACAGATTCTGCCCTGGCATTAAAGATTACCTTCCCGGAATCAAAACCCGGAAATCCCCATTTCTTATCCGCCGCAATTATGCTGCCTTGTTGGCAAGATATTACCGGTGCATACTCAGTTGGATGAATATCTATGATGCCTCGCTCCAGTCTAAGCTTTTCATCTACTTTGCGGATTGTCTTCTCAATTTCTCTTGCTGTATCGTCGTCTATATAAAAGCGACCGCACATATTAAAAACCTCCTGTCACATAGCCCTTACTTTTTCTTTCTCTACATCAATACCGACAGTCACTCCGGACCGGCGTTCTTTATCCAGGCCTCCGCTCATGTGCTCTACATTGCTGCCCAAAAAGCTTGCCCGGAATACGGATTCTTCTCCGAAACGTCCCCGAATATCATCAATGGTTCTGTTTAGTACAGATAATCTGTCATACTTATCCAGATCAAACAAGTTATATTGCCGTCCCACATCCGTCTGTACTTTAGATGTATGCACCCCGATCTGTCTGATTGGGGTCTTTCCATCCCATAATAACCGGAATACCTTACAAGCTGCATGGTGTATCTCCTCTGTTACATCTGTCGGGGACAATAACTGCGTCTGCTTATTAAAATACTGAAATTCATAGGTAGTGATATGCACGGACACTACACTAATCTTTACATCATCTGTCCTAAGTCTCACGCCTACGGTTTCACACAAGGAAAGCAACAGATGGTCTGCATACTCATACGTAGTAACATCCTGTGGAGCTGTCATGCTGTTTCCATATCCCTTATTTGCCACATGGGTATACATATAAGGCTCTAAGTCCCCACCTCTTGCATAGTTCTGCACCACGGTTCCCATGGTCTTTAAATGGGCTCTTATCATTTCTTCATCAGCATGAGCCAGCTCACCGATAGTCTTAATGCCCAGGTTTAATAGTTTCTTGGTGGTTGCCCTACCTACAAAAAAAAGGTCTGATACCGGAAGCGGCCACATTTTCTTTTCTATCTCTTCCGGAAATAGTGTATGCACTTTATCCGGTTTTGACAGATCCCCTGCCATTTTTGATAGAAGGAAATTATTGGAGATGCCAATATTCACAGTAAATCCCAGTTCCTTATATATTTCCTTTTTGATTTTTAATGCCAGCTCTACTTCTCTTCCCTTGCCATAAATGTTCTCATACCCATCAAACACGGCCCATGCCTCATCAATGGAGTATTGGATCACATTGTCGCTGTATTTTCGAAGGATCTCCATAAAAGCCCTTGACGCATTCACATACAGTCCGTAATCCGGCGGTACAATTACAAGCTCCGGGCATTTCTGCCTGGCAGTCAAAACCGCTTCTCCGGTCTGAATCCCATATTTCTTGGCAGGTACGGATTTTGCAAGTACGATCCCATGCCGCTTTTCCTGATCACCACCAACAATACTGGGAAGATCACGTAAATCAATTTTTTCGCCAAGTACATGCACCCGGTATGCTGCCGACCAGCTCAAAAAAGCAGAATTTGCATCTACATGAAAAATAAACCTATCCATATTACAAAAAGCGGTGTATCCGCCACTTCTGATCCGCCACACGAAAACGGATCTCCAGCGTAGTCCTGATTCCGTCTACCACAGTGGAACAGATATATTGCTTCTCTTTAATCCCTACGTAATTGGAGTCGCCTCTGGCTATGGTATCCTCTCGTGCAAAGGAAATCGTTGTTTTCTTTCCACCTTCACTTTCGTATCTCAAATGTCTTGGTGTCATTTCACCATCTGTATCCACATATACCATCATTTCAACCGGTATATCAACTGGTATAATCTCTCCCATCTTCAGTGTTCCTTGATTTCCTTCCATTACCACTCACCTCCAGAAGAACACTTGTTCGATTTAATAATAACAAAATTTATGTGAGTTGTAAAGACATTTGGCTTGGAAATCTGTGTCAAAATGTAATCAGTCCAATTTATAGTACAAGATAAAGAGAGATCAGCCATTGACCAACCTCTCCCTACGCTACTGTATAATCGTTTTTAGTCAGAACCAGATAAATAAAGCTATCATAACAGCTATGTACCCAGCCAGTATATGTGGTACAAAAGCAATGTGCCTGTTTTGCCTGAAGGCTGCCAGTGATACCATTTTTCTAAGCAGCATTTCTGTCATTCCAGAAAAACATGCCAGGATCATGATCAAAATAACCAGACCGATTCCGGCTGTTCCTCCTACACCTCCAAACAACAACGACAGATTGGCAAACACAAATCCGTCTGCCATACCATAGATTCCTTTTATACCAATAAACAGGCACAACAGTACGAACAACACAATCATACCTATATCAAACAGGGATCTATCTTTTACATACATTAGAACGCTTAACGCTGCCGGCAGAAAACCGATCAGATGCTTATTTCTTGTTACTTCAAAGCTTCTGGAATCCTCATCGGTTGTTAATATGAGATATATGGTCATAGTAACAACAATGAAGAGCAATAAAATACTTCTTATATTAAACACCATTGTCTCTTATCCTTGTACGTAATTCGTCCGTAATACTTCCGTTAGTCCGCACTGGAAGCTGCAACTCTTCCGTTAATTTACGACCGTTCTTCCACGCCTCTACTTCCACGACATAATTACCGCTTGGTGTAGATAATGGAATATTAAACTCATAAACCTCTGTCTTCATTGCCGGCGGGAATTCATAGATGTACTCCTTATCCAAGTCCGAATTTAGTGCCGTAAGTTCATCCGGAAAACGGATAATCACTTTATCAGCATAACCACCGGTAGTAATCGTAAGAATCACACCGTCACCGGACTTAAACTCATCTGAATATGGTTCCCTTGACTTTTTCAATTCTGCATCCAACGTAAATGCCAGACTTTCACTCTCTTTTAGATTCACATTTCCAACATTATCAGAAGCTTCTGCAGAAACCACAAAATCACCCAGGAATAGATAATCGTCTTTCGCCATCGTAATAAGCAGATCGCCGGTATCAGATGAATAGGTTCGCTGCATCTGGTTATCCAGATTCGTGATCGTGATAACAAGCTTTCTTACTCCACTGCCATCATCCGTGGCTGTGATTGCAAAGTCTTTGCTTGCCTCTGTCATATCAATATTGCCGGCATTCTCTAAAGCGTCTACCCCGGTAATTACCGGTGCTTTCCCATCCGGTATCAGCGTAATACTATGTGTCCTGTCTTCATTTAGATCAGACCAGTATTCCTTATCACGATATTCCGCCATGGCACGTGGATATACTACAATTTGCTTTCCATCATTTTCAGGAGCTATGCTAAATCTTTGCTCCAAACTTACCTTTTGAGCTAAACTGGTACGTTCCGCCACAGCAGATGTGGGTTCCAAATACTGTAACTGTTCTCCGGAAGCATTAGTCTGCAGCTCTTCATTAGCAAACGCTGCATCTCCGGCGTCAGTATTTACCTTTGGTATCCTTGTCTGGAACCATTCTTGAGATGTACCTGACATTGAAACCATTTGCAGCCAGTCAATCTGATAAAAGTTTGATGCTTTACCATCTGTATAACCTGCAATATTCAGTGTATGCTCCGTCACTCCATCTGCTTTCACATAATATTTTCCACTTCCTGTTTGATGAATAAATTCGGTATCTTGCATTACAATCTGTTCCGTTTTAAGTGGAACATCATCCATATATTCAGGATCCGGCTCGATATCCGGAGCATCTTCTATTGCTTTGATTTTTATATGCAATGTTGGACCAATATTACCGGCCACATCCACTGCAGCAACATGCAAATATCTAACAGAAGTAGTCATTGTTACATCTATCCAGTTATTTGTCGTCCAACTATGACTTGCTGAAACAGTTCCGGACTTACCATTAGACACAAAATAACGATATCCTGCAATTCCACTGGTTAAAGTATTCTCCGTTGTATTGGATGTAGCAAGCTTCTTTACCGTTCCTGATTCATAACTTTCTACCTTATGATAATAAAGCGTTCCGAAATCATCCGGTTTTGTTACAGTGACACGGCAGATATCTTCACCACTCATAGCTTCAGCGTAATCTTGGATCTTTCCGGGCGCTGCTTTATCCTTTGCCACAACATCATTTAGTTTTGTCGTATCCAGGTACCCAATATCCTCACTGCTGATGGTTACTTTTCCGGCACCATTATTTGCCCCAGCTGCCAATGTTGCGTTTTTACACCCAAAATTGTTTGCTGCATAGTTTGTACCGCCTTGGGATGCAACACAAGACTCAATATCACCTTCCGCTTTTCCACAAAGATAACCTTCTGCTGTACCACAATCAAGTACATATACAGTTACGCCTTTGTAGTGTGTTTCTCCTTCCACATCTCCACTGGCACCACAATTATCACATTCAATAGCATAATAGGTTTCGTAATCATGATACTCATAGTATCCACCCGGACTGTGAGCACCACTTCCTACCCAGGCACATCCGGACCCAGGATAAGTTTCTCCACATTCATTGACACAAACTTCATCCCAACAAACAGTCCCTGTTTCGTATTCCCAGAAAGTTCCGCAGGGAACGCTTTGTGTGGTTGGCTTTCCATAACAGCCTCCTCCACTTGTTGAGTTGCCGGTATGGGTATGATAACCACAGCCATTGCCATGCTTATGATAAGAAAACTTACCACTGATACCACCTGCGTAACCTCCACCACCTGCACCGACACCGTTGGCACCTGTGCCAGTAGTATTGCCACCTCCGGATCCACCTTTGCCGCCTTGATTATTGGCATTGGCACCACCACCACCGCCTGCAGTAATGAGCAGGGTTTTTGATCCATTCCTGGTAAGATAAATCTGTGTGGCAGCTCCTCCACCTCGTCCAAGATCAGAAGTTGATGAACCTCCATTTGCTCCGTTGCCATTGCTACCACCATTTAATCCACTTCCGGATTTGCCGGGATAAACCGTAATGACATCTCCTTTATTCAGCCAGTAAGTTGCGGTTACTTTTCCGCCTTTTCCACCTGTATAAGTACTGTCATAGTCTGCACCTTTGGCACCATAAGCAGTCAGGGTATAGTTTCCGGTATAAGGAATGGTATAGGTTGTCCCCTGATTACTTGTTCCATAGGACTTACTAATGCTTGTGCCACTCTGGATATCATTTCCTGAAAAGATCTCCTTCCAGCTTGTTTTATCTTCCGATTGATACAGCCTGTAGTATTTTCCCTTTCCATCCTTTTGCTCCCATTTCAGATCGACGGCACCCGTACCGCCATGGGAATCATAATCATCATAGGCCCACAAAGTCAGTGTGGCCCATTTTGCGTACAAAGTTGTATCCTTAGTAACAATAATCTCATCTCCGGGCTTTCCCACAAAATGATCATCACCAAGACCGGGATCATCATACCAGCCTACAAGGGATGCATTAGAACCGGTACAGTCTGGCAGTTTAAATGCATTATTTATATATTGTGCCTTCAGGCTGTCCTGATTACCATTGCCACCCAGGAACTGATACACATCGTTTTTAAAAGATCCTTCAAACCCTGGTTGGATCTCCCAGTGGGTAAAACTCTTTGTGGATGTGATGGTACTAACTGCCGATCCGCCATTTGTTTGGAAACTAACCTTATATCCTGCAGGTGGAACAATCTGTCCATTCTCCACAGTATAGCTTGTACCATACTTCTGCTTCTGTGTATAAACTGATTTTCCCTTATAAGTACCTCCGTTGGCATCGAGTATGAGTGAACCTTCTGCCTTTTTCCATTGAGCATACAGTTTTACTGTTCCATTATCTTCCGTTGTCAGGTTTAATACTTCCTGACCATCTGAAAGCTGCAGTCCACTGCCATCTGCTTTCGTATTCCAACCTGTAAATACATACCCTTCACAAGCGTAACTACTCAAACGAAGGGTTGTGTCTGTATAACCAATTGCCGAAGCCGGCTCTCCGTTATAAGTACTACTGTTATCGTACATATGCATGGTCGGTGCCATATATCCAGCAACCGTGCTGTCTGCTGGTGCATTGGGTCTATATGTCACTCTGTATCTGTTACTGGATATCGCCTTACAATAATGCTGATAACTATGCCCCTGCTCCAAATGGGTACAATGCGGGCAAAGAAACACATATGTAGAGGACGCCGGCAAAGATGTTATCTGTTTCACCGTCGATTCTCTTGCATAGATAAGCATATGAGCAATATACTCCCCGCAGTCTGCACAATACGCAAACCATCCATTATTATAAAAAGAATGGCAGAGTTCATTCCGATAAGTGAATCCTGCAAAAGTATCTTTCGTAATGGTCGGTCCATGAATACACTGTCCCGGACTATGTTTGACTACCCATTTACCTACCGGAACGCTTCCCACTGCCTGTTTACCATAATAGTGCTCGCCCACTCCCAATACACCAATTGATGACGGTACGTTCATATCTATCGTGTATTCCAATGGCAGCATTTCATTCGTCTTATCCCATAGATCCGTCGTCCACGCTCTCTTTGTCCCGTCCGGACTCAATGTTACATTTGGAAACTGTCCCATTTCACCGGTGGACGGGGCGGCATAAGATGTAATAGGTGCCAGCAAAAAACACATCGCCAGCACCAAAATAAACTTTGATAAAAATCGTTTCATAATTCTCCTTTCCGGGAGATTAGTCCGTCTTCTTTCCACAGCCATAACAGAATCCGTCCTCTACATCTATGTGATTATTTGGATTCTTTTCTCCAACTTGCCTATGATTACATTCCGTACAGACAACTACTTCTTCACTGCAGCAATCTCCCGTAGATTCTACAGTATAAGAATGTTTCCCAGTAGGTGTTCCTCCAGTAACCTGTGTTTCACCACAGTGTGCACATATTTCGTTGACCAAACCGCCGTTGCTGCAGGTCGGCTCCTGATACCAGGAATCAAATATCCAACTGTGTTCATGGATTACCGGTGTTTCCTCCGGAGAAGGTGTTATCTCCGGGGCAGGTGTCACCTCTGGAGCTGGAGTGGGTTGTGGAACCGGTATCTCTTCTGGTACAGAAGGTTCTTCTGAAGGAACTACCTCTGGTTCCGGTGTAGCAGGAGGTTCCGGTTTCGGATCAGGATCCGCTTCCGGAGTTACAGTCACTTCTGGCTCTGTCCTGTTCTCCTGTGTGGATTCGATTTCCTGTACTGGCTTTTTTTCCGGCACCGGGGTACTTGGCACAGATTCGTCCGGTTTGGATTGTGTTTCCGCAATATTGACCGGTTCTGATTCCACGACTTTCGTTGCCTCTTCATCTTCCTCCACAGAGGTTTCTATTGTTTCAGACTCCTGTAATTCTCCAGTTGCCTCAGAGCTTTCTGCTTCTAAAGATTCCTTTACACTCTCTGTATCTGCTATACTCTCTTCCGTACTTTGCTTCGTACTGGATACCATGTCATTTTCCTTCGTGGTAGATATCTCATCCTTCAGGATCATGCTTATGATGCATACTGACACAATTACAATTGCTGCAGATGCTAAAAGATACGGATTTTTCCCTTTAAAATATTCTTTGATTTTTTTGCTCATACAGTCCTCCGTATTACTATGGATGTTTTACAATCTCAATCCTTCGATTCTCCAAAGACTGATAAAACAGTCCTACTGCATCCTGATGAACCGGAATTGTAACATATTGGGCAATAGAAGTATTATCTTCCTTTAAGATCGCAGTACCGGAACTGGTATAACTTCTTTCAATCGTTACATCTCCGAGAGCCTTTTCTACCAATACATTTTTCTCTTCATCCACCATGACAGTATAAATATCAATTACATCACCAGCTCTTAATGTACCGGCAACACTCTGATCCAGTGCCTCCATATTCACACCAAGCAGCACAGAATTCCCAAAATCCTTACGCAATTCTCCTGCCATACTTTTGGTGATCATACTGCCGGAATCAATGGCACTCTGGGCATATTGTCCGATCAGTTCTTCTGGTTGTAAATATGCTGCATCAGGAATATCCGTCAGCGGTCTTTCCACTACTGCGAACAGTTCTGCCAAATTCTGCTCGGTAATCTCTTTTGCCTCCGGTACATCTGCAATAGCAACCACCACGTTACCCTTTTCATATTGAGCCATTTTTCTGGTTTCCACATTCATCAGCAGTGCAAATACACCGGCAGCCAATAGCAGGCAAAGTACTACGGGCCATACCTTCCCTTGCCTGTTCTTCTTATGATTATCGTTTTCGTTATTTGTTTTCATCCTCTATTCTCCATTTGTCATATCAACCATGTGATACTTATTTACTTTTACCGGAAATCCCATAAATTCAATGGTAAACTCGATTTCCGCCAGCAATGCTGTCTTCTCAATGACTTCTCCATTACCAGCATCATAGCTTCCTGCCTTATTTTCCATAGGCACAGATATGTATCCTGCTGTTTGGTCAAAATCATAGATTGTAATATCATTTTCCCTGACACTGTAAACTTTGAAATCCTTTATCGTCACTTTATCTGCTAAAAGAGCTGTACTTTTGTCTGTTACCTGCATATCTTCAGATAACCCCAGTTCTTCCCGTAACAGACTCCGGAACAGATCATACTTTTCCTTGGGATACAAAATTTCCAATTCACCGGTTTTGCCATAATGATATAGTTCCTCTTCGTTTAATATGCAGGCTCCCAAAAGTGCATCCGTCATGGTATCGGTCACAGCCCCGGACACCCATGCAACCCGCTTATATTCCACAAATAGCATAAGCAACTGTGCTGTCAGAATCAGAATTACCAAAAACATAACCGGATTGAAAATGGTGCCGTCATCCTTTTTCTTTGTTTGCGTTTTCATATCTCTAATTCTTTGCTACAGATATCTTGTTGATCGCAACTTCTGCCTGCCGCGTTGTCATCATAGGTGATGCAAATCCCCGGAACCTGACATCTTTTAAGTTTACCTTACCTTTGATCACCAGTCTGACCTGATTGCCATAACCTACATCCGTAAAACTGGTACCGGTTAAGTCTATGCCTACCATATCAAGATTTGCCAAGTCTGTAAGCAGCATCACCTTATTTCCTTCTGTAAGATAACCATCCGCTTCCATTTGCAACAGGTAAGTCCTGGCCACCTGATGAATGGCATTGCTCCTGTCTATATAGGAAGCGGTAATCATGGAACCGGTCCAGAGTACTGCTAACATCACGATGACTACGATGGCTGGCAAAAACTGATCCAGCATACCTTTGTCCTTTCTTTTGATCATCTCGGACCTCATCTTTCTTTGCTTTTACTTCAAACAGGGCAGAGAACTTGTCCCTGCCCTTCATAGCTTTGCAGGAATTACCCGCATTGATTCGGTTGTGTCCAAAACCTTTTTACATTAAGCAACGAATTCCTTAAACATGGTATCATTGATGTTGGTAGTCATTGTATCAAAGATACTACCGATCAGATTTCCTGCTTCTGTTCTAAACATAGCAGTTAATGCTACGGCTACTACACATACCAGTGCAATCACCATAAGGGTTTCAATACCTGCATCCTTCTTTGCAAGTACCATTGCTGCCTTATTCTTGGCACCAACCATAATCTCGTTGATTTTGTTTCTCATTGTTTTTTCCTCCAATTTTCACTTGGGGATACACTCCCCTGTTCCATATTCAGTTGTATGTACTACTTCTAACCGACGCCATAGCGACAGGAATCAACTCCTGTCAGGAACCTTACTAGGTTAGACGGTCCCAAACTCCTTGAACAATGTACCATTGATATTGGTTGTCATTGTATCAAAGATACTGCCGATCAAGGTGCCGGCTTCAGTACGGAACATAGCGGTCAATGCAACTGCTACTACGCATACCAGTGCAATCACCATAAGGGTTTCAATACCTGCATCCTTTCTGTTGAGTACTGCAATGGCTTTACTTTTTGCTCCAGCCACAAGAGCGTTTACTTTGTTTCTCATCTTTGAGATCCTCCTAAAATATTTTTTCTATATAAAAAGCGTATCGCCTCTTATACCTTGGTCACATATCCCGTTTTAAAACAGAATGTCTGCACTGCCGGTCATGCTGGCTATGCACAAATAAAAAATCAAAGCAGTGAATACGATAAAGATTCCGATAATACACAACTGCAGCTTGTTCTCGGTCGCCTTTTTCTGGCTTGCGAAATTAGTTTCCTTTAAGACAGAAAGCTGTTTGGACATATCCTCAATCAATCTTCCGGCCTCACCGGTTTCTGTGGTAACCTGAACGATAACACTGCAAAATGTATCCAGGTATTCGTTATGAAATTTCTCGCAGAAGTCCTTTGTTGCTGCCCGCACATCACCGCCCAGGGAAAGATTACTGCAAAGCTCTGCCAGAGCCTGTTTCAGTCTTTTATTGCTGATGTACAGAAGACAGTTGGATATAGCCTCTACCATGTAAATATTACTGGTGAGCTGAATTGCCGTCGCATCATACAAAAAGGACACATCATCCAGCATCTCCTTATTATTCTTCTGATCAATCAAAACCAACATTACAATTTCAGTTGCTACCAGTGCTGCAGCGACCAAAAATCCCGTGAACAAATCTGACAAACCACTGAATACCACCAGGACCACAACTGCAAGCAACAGGTTTACGATCACAAACTGAAATGGATCCCCAAAGCCCTTTACTGTGAACTCAGCACCAATGGACTTTAACCACTTCTGTAATCGTTCATATCGATCACGATTTCCTTCACGGAAAGAGTCTTCCGCCGCTTCATACAAGTGCTGTCCGTAATTGATGTCCTGCAACAGCTTGAACTTCCCATATATGCGATACATCAGAAAACCGAGCAATCCACATATGACAGCTGCAACACCCCAGAGCATCCACTGCAAACTGGTTATATCAACATCAGCGAACATTACTTCAAACAAATAATCCATTTCAGTCACCTACTTTCTTGCAAACTTCAGGATCACCTGAGTCATAGCGAAAATCAAACCCACATAAATGAGCAGATACACCCGGCCCGCTGGATTATGTAAAAAGAAATCAGCCATACTGTGTCCTAATCCCACATCACCTGCAAATTCCCGAAGCATCGTACTGATTCCATAAACCGCCACTCCTGTCATCAAAGCTGCTTCGCCTACCAGGCTACGAACCACGGAAGCTTTTTCTTTCTCTTCTTTCAAATATCGACTTACCATTTCCCTGCATCCATTGACTACTTTCTGATAGTCGTTATCGCTTCGGTTGCAAAGCTCCAATAAGAGAATGATTTCTCTGAAAAGAAAATGATCAATACTTCTTCGAAGTTCATATAGGGCCTGCTCTGTATTTCCGCTGCTTCTCGCACTGAGATGGCATTTCGTAAGCACGTCCTTTAAAGGATTCGGCATGGACTGTCCGCAACGATAAAGGATCATGGTAATCTCACTTTCGGAAATGGCGTAATCGCTGATCAGATTTAGTAGTTCCAACAGGTGTTTTTCTGTTATACGCTTGTTCTTGAAACGCAACAGATCCAGAATCAGCTTGTTTGCATAAACCGCTGCACCAGCTGTCAGAAGCGGAACCAGGATCCCTTCGCCTGCGAGGCAAAAGATCAGTGTGAACTCCAGTACATTAAACAGGAAATAGATTTCCACACCGGCCTTTGGCAAAAACCTCTTGATACCGGCCTGTGTCAGATGCTCATCCAGCCGGTCCAGATACCGTTCCAAAAATCGCTTCTTTTCAGTTTCTGTCCCTAACACTCGCTGCCTGTCGATATCATCCACTTTTTCACGAAGTTTCTGGATCGGACCATACTCCCGGATCACTTTCACAAGGAAGTACATTCCCAGCAATAACAAAACAAAGAGGACTCCCTTTAATAAAGGGCTCAAATATGTACCGTTTATCATAATTTGTTCACCCCTTTTGCTCTGTCATAGACCACTTCCAGCTGATTCTGTTTCGTATCTTGATCCCATCCATGGTTCTCTACCACTTCTGTTATCTTGAACTTGTTGATGAACACAACCGTCTTTACACAGGAAAGCATTTTTAATATCTCTTCCCGGCTGTAATCGCTTGCCCATTTACAATAGTCCGCCAGCTTGTCCAAGGCTCCGGCAGCATCCACACTATGAATGGTAGTCATTCCATTACATCCGGATAATGCAGCTGTTATAAAGTAAAGAGCCTCTTCGCCTTTGATTTCGCCGATAACAATATGATCGATATCTGCACGAAGGCCATTGACAACCAGCTCCTTTAAGCTGTAATTGATCTTGTTGTCCCCTTTTCGTACTGCTATGTGCTGGAACATCATATCCGGGTGAACATCACTGAACAGCTCTTCATTTTCCTGTACTACCAGTACAGATTCCTGTGCCGGAATTTCATCCAACAAAGCATTTAAAAGATAGGTCTTACCGGTTCCGTTCTTGCCACAGATGAGCATATATCCTTTGTTCCGTCTGAGATTCAGGTACTCTACCATCTTTCGATCCAGCATCTTGTCCGCTATCAGGTCATCAACAGTTTTCTTTCCCTTGGGAATCTTACGGATATGTAAGTATGGTTCTTCCGTACTGTTGATCGTGTCAGTTGAAATGTTGAAACGGTAGATAAATTCCGGACTACTCTTTTTGTCTGTAAAAGTCTGGATCGAATTTACCTTACCCATGTTGATACCGTTCTTTACAGCGATCATCTCTACGAATCCTCTGAAATCTTCTGGCGACCAGAATCGGATATCCGTACCTTTTCTCTTACCCAGCTGCTTGATCCGCACGTTGTCCCAGGCAAGTACCTTTATATCGGAAATATCTTTTGCTTCCATTACTTCCGTCAATACGTGAAATTGAAAAATATACTGTTCGATATAAGTAACAAAACGCTGTATCTTAGCATCCGATATGCGATAGATACGACGGATATACTCCTTAATTTCCTTCCGGAACTTCTCCCGGTCTCCTTTGTCCAAAACTTCCTCCAACTTGATCCCTGTTCTGGAATGCAGCAAATCATCCCGGAGCATGATAAACAACTTCTGGTCAGCCATGTCCTCATAGATGTTTATCCCTTCATTTCCCTTTTTTCTTAAAAATTGCATACCTTCATACCTTTCCTTTGCGTTTGTCACTTAACTGACTTTGTTATCATATAAATACAATGTAGCTTTTCATAACTTGAAAATTTTTAGCAAAAAATAGAGTATTGTGCCGAAATAGCTCTATTGCTTTCACAGCACAATACCCTATACGCAGGATCATAAGTATTTACAACTTTTTATTCCAAATTTTCCCATTTACAATTTAAAAAGGGCTATACAATGGAGTAATATTGCAGAAAGTTCCTGGAAAAGATCCTCATCAAAAACTCCCATATCCATGGAGTTCTTTACTAACAGCGGCCTATACATCCGGAATATTTCTTCCTGAGCATCTTTATCACCTCTTTTTGCCTTTTTCAGTAAATCTTCAAATTTCATCCTTATGTCCTCCCAGTTCCTTTTTCAGTTTGCGGAGTATGTAACAGTAAGACATTTCCATCTGATAGGGAGTTTTGTGGAATATCTCTCCTAATTCTTCAAAACTCAACTCGCCAAATATCCTCGCATACAGTATTTTACGCTCCTGCTCATGCAGCCTCCTCACAATTCTTATAAGTCTCGGAGTCTGCAGCAATTCCGTAAGCAGTTCTGTATCCTCCCAATTCTTCGTTATCAGCCACTCCCGTTCACTTACATATGCATGATACTGATGATCGAAACTGGTAAAACCCTGCTCCAAAAGTTCTTGACTAATCACCTCTCTTTCCTTTCTTTTTAGCTTCTTATCAAAATAGTTGATTCTGCTATTGGTTATGGCAGACATCAAATACGCTGTAAATTGATTCTGTATAGAATCTCCTTGCTGTTCCTTCATGATTTATCCTCCATAATTTCTTTGTTATCTTTGCGGTAATCATGAAAAAACGGCGGACCTCGATTCCGGATTGTCATAAAATGTAAAAATTTGTAGACAAAAAGAAAAGGGAAGCTTCGTAATATGACATTTAAGCGAAGCTTCCCCAATATTCTTCTATACAATGGGATTATAAATAGACCAGTTTTCTTATCTGCTGAAGATATGCTATTACAACGGGGATAGTAAGTTCCTATTCTCCCTAATTGATTCAAAATATATTGGATAATGAGTGTTATGTTATCTCTTAGCAACCGCATTGTCCTGATAAAATAATTCATCTCAATGTTAATTTGCTTTTCATTATATATATGCGAAAAGAAGCGTTTATGTTTCTCATCGCTAAAAAGCGGGAAAATTCGACAGCAAAAAACGCCAGAAAGTTTTCTAAACTCCCTGACGTGATTTTTTCTTTTACACATATATAAGTGCTTATTATTTTGTTTTCCTATGAGATAACTACAGTTGCGTTTTCTTGTTGCTATATTTGTATGCTGTTTACTTCTTGCAAAAACAGGAATATAAAAACATTTATAAATACCTCCTAAAACCGTATTTTTGCCTGCGAGTCTTCAAATAAGACTATTTCTACAAACAAGCGGACGCTCCTCTCCTTATTCAAACAGAAGCGTCCGCTGAAAACATTTTATACAATCTTATTTCTTGCAGTTACATATACTACTAATCTGGTACACCCTCAAAATAATAATCTACTGCAAGATCGAAACCATCCACAAAACTGGAAGGAACTGCCCCGGTAGCTCCGACAAGATTATTCCCGCCCAGCGTTGCCAGATAGCGGGTAAGTTTGTCTATTGCCGGTTCAAAATTATCTCCGGTAAAGCCGTCTAACTCTCCAACTTTCTCCTTTAAGTCATTCAAATTTTCGGCTATATCCCTGGCACCAGTCACTGCCTTCATCATACTGCTGATGTACTGACAAAGTGCCTTTGACTCTACAAGCACCTCTGCATAATCCTCCGTTTCCAGAGAGTATGAAGAAATTGCCCACATACTGGTAGAAACACCTACCAATACTCCGGCAGTAGGTTCTGCCAGATTCTTAGGCACCAGCCCCATCACAAAGCCTGCCAAACCTGAACGTTCACCGGTTTCGAATACGGACACGGTACTATAGGTCTCTGTATCAATCTCTAACCATGCCCAATGCGCCTCGCCATTTACCACGGCAGAAGATGTAGGTACGATGAATATGGTGTTTCCGTATTCCTTAAGTATATGCTCTGTCAAAACCGTTGGATATCCCGCCGACTCAAGCTGTTTAGCCAACTCTTCTGCATCTTCTAAATAATCATTGTAATAAGGAATGATTTGTGCTTCTTCCGGAAGTGCTGTCCAAACATCCAGATATCCGATACCACCTCCCGGAACGACAGAAGCCTCTAACTGAGAAGCCGCCATACCTAATCCGACAACATAACCATTTCTTGCATCACCATCCTCATAATCCAGGATCTGATTGTCATGATGCATCAGATCCACAAATACCTTTGCTTCTTTACCATCGGAACGCATGGTTACGCCCAGTACCAAAGGCTCCGTAATGCGTCCTGTTTCCACCCGCAGTCTGTCTGCATTATCCCGGTCATAATCGGTAAGCCCTTTTACCAGTCTCTGCAAAGTAGAATGTGCCATCCAACGGGATATACTATAATTACTGCTGCTTGCATTCTGTGCACTCTCTGCATTCATATCAACTGCTGCTTTCAGCACTTCCTCTGCAGTCTCAGAAAACTCCGGTACCCCAATGGCAAAGGACTGCATCACTTCTGTAAGATTCTGGTCTTTTGGCAAAGGATGGGTAGTGGATGCATACTCTTTGAAACTTTCCCACCTATCAGCAATCTGTAACGTGGTCGTCACAGAATCTACCCGGTAAACACCAAGATCAATGTACTGATCAGGAGAAGATAACAATCCTTCCCTGGTTTCTATCGCTGCTATTACAACGGAAGCATTATTTTTGTCACTCTTTGCAGCCTCTAAGAAGCTAAGATCAAGGAAATCCTTTCCGATATCCGGCAAAGAGATTTCTTTTTCCAAAAGTTTCACTGTCTCATATACAGCTTCCTGTTCTGCACCTTCTTCTTCCCCTTCTCCAGCCAATGCGCCAAACATATCTCCAAAGAGCTGCATCTGTCCTGTGGCCTGACTGTCCGTTACTTCTGCATTTATGGTAACAGTCAGAATTCCTGTCATAGGCTCAATTATCATATCTGGTTCTTCATATGGCAAATAACAAAGTGTTTTTACTTCCTGTAACTCATGCAGGAATGGAATCACCAGAAGCTGATCCTTACCATCCTGTCCCGTGTACTGTATCGCCGGTACATTATCCGGATAATAACCGCCGCCCACCGTCATCTCTTCTGCCGCATATCGACCTTCGCCGGTTAATGTTACCGTACGAAGGTTCGGCTCATATCCGAGTCTGGAAAAGCCTTCCATGGCCAGCATTGCAACATCATATTGGCTGCCCCAGCCTTGCGTCAGGGTAGATTCCGGTGCATAAAGATATTGATTTCCTTCTTCAATGTAAATGTCAGACATCTTTATTTCCACGCCGTAAAGCAATTGCAGCAATTCTTCTTCTGTGCTTACATTATCCAAAAGCCTGCTTCCGTAAAGTGTCAATGCAGGAGAAGGAGTATTTACTAACTTACCGCCCTCCGGTTCCATAACTGTCACTTCCGGTGTCGCACTGCGGGTAGTTTCATATTCACTGATCGCTGCACTGACAGCTTCTGCTAAAGCTCTTTCAAAATCCAGACTTCTGTTTACATAAGTCTTTTTTACCAGCAGCTCCGGATAAGGATATGCTTCCTCAGATAAAGGAATGCTCATATTTTCGAAGAAAGCTGATGTAATATACTTATCACCGCTTATCTGGGAACCATCAAAGAACAACAACCCTCTTCTGGTATAATTGTCCAGTACGCCCCAGTCGTTTTCCTCCTCCACGGCACCATATAAATACTTCAATGTCTTCTGGATATCTGCTTCATAGTACAATCCATCATTCAGCTCGCCCTGTTCCAACGCAGTCCCCCTGCCGGAAAGCATTACTGCCGCCTGGGTTTTCTCATCCATAGCCGCGGTATCGGTCATGGAGAACAAGGACGCAATACCTCCTGTTCCATAGCCATCCTGTTTATCCTTTATGGTGAAGTCAAGCACTAACAGATCGGATCCGGATTCCACCGGATAAAAACCGTTAACTGTCAGATCAAAATACTCATGAGAGAAGGTCTGACCTAAGCTTCCGGTCTTGTAAGCGGAACCGGTTGTTACCGGAAGTTCCACTGTTCCCGAAGACAGATCCGCATAAATGTAAGATGCTGCACCTGTTAAACCTTTTGGTAATTCAAATGGCATCCGCACTGCAGTCTTTGAGCCCGGTGCCAAATAAGCAGAACCGGTAAATCCGAGAGGCATGGAAAATACCACATTGCTCATTTTCACAACCAAAGGTCCTTGATCTGTTTCCACTGCAAAGAGGAATCTCTGCTGAGGATCAATGTTCAACAACGCCTGTACTTTGCTGTCAAACTGTCCCTCTACGATCCGGAAGACATTTTCTATCTTTTGATCCTTTGAAGTACTGATACCACCTATCTGAGTTTCTTCCGTACTGCCACTTACCGTTAACTCAAAAGCTTCGGATATCTTTGCCGGCTCACTTGTTGGCAGCTGTGTGATCTCTGCCAGATGCTCCGGTGCACTGCCACATACCGGAATAGTCACATGACCATGCACGGTATCATAGAAATGCAGGGAGAACTGAGAAATTTCTTCTCCGTCGCTTCGGTCTACTATAAATACAATTGCTCCGGATACTGCTGTATCTGCCGCAACTTCCAATTGCGGATTGCCCGGTACGGTAAGCGGGGACTCTGACAGCCAGGTAGCCTCACTGGCCTGAGCCATTACACCATTTACACAAGCATAAAAATGATTCAAAATGGTAGGCACCTGATATGCCGTATAATCCTTATCGGTCTGATTGTTCCACTGAATCAGGGTGTTCACCGCTAAAAACTGTTTTCCGCTTGGTGCTGCGATTCCCTTGAACATATCCATAAAATACGCATCTGTCACAGTAAATCTGACCAGCTCGTTTTCTGCCCAGATACCGGATGTATTCAATGTTTCCGTTTTGCTTTGATCCGCTTCCAGTGGCATATGTAAGGAAATGATGGTTTCCTCTTTCGGTGTATCTCCACCGGTCAGAAGCTCTGCTGTTTCAGGACGATATGGCTCATACTTACCGCCCTTCGTCACCTTTACCATAGATGGTTCTGTCACGGTTGCTGCTGCGGACGGTTCTGAAACTGCCATAAGTCCCTTCACATCCTGGGCGGTATAGTATGCTGCCCGGCTTCCGTCTGCTGCATTACAATCAAATTCCACGGTCACGGAAATGCTGTCTTCCTTTACTTCCGGTGTATTGACTTTTCCTGCAATCTCTTTTATTTTACTGGTCAGCTGTGCTGCATCCTGGGTGATGATATACGCTCCTCCGGCCTTTTCGGCAGTTTCTTTAAAGACAGGTTCCATGGCTGTCGCATACGCTTCATCCCCAATGCCAACAAACAGTACGTTATAACCTGCCTTTTTCAGCTTTTCCAGCTGCTCGTCCCTTTGTTTCTGCTGGGTTGCAATACCGCCCATATCCAATGCACCGTCCGTCAAAACGACTAAGGTGCGTTTGTCACTGGGCACCGGCTCCAGAATGGCAGAAGCACTCTGTAAGCCCTGTAAAAGCGGAGTACCCTTTGCCTGGATTCGACTGCCTTCGGTTTCCACCACAAAATCAAAATTGGTCTGGATCAGCATATTAGATTGAGAAGGCATACGCTCCATAAAGAAGAAGTCGAAATTCACAACCTCTCCCGGCGTGATATCCAAAGTGCCGTCTGCCACCAGCTCATCCAGTGAAATATGTGCATCCTCTGCACTGTGCACACCGCCCAGATCCACTACCAGGGTATCATCAATATAAACCCAGACATCATCATCTCCGGTAAAGGAGAAGGTTGCTCCCTCATAATAAGTAAACTGTGTATGAATCTCCGCTGAGAATAGGTAATTATGTACAGCCCCTTCATTTCCATACAGCAGATCATCCAAAGGGAAAAATCCCAAAGGCTCCTCCATGGTTTCTGCCAGTTCCTCATTCCAGCTGGTATAGTCTACAGAGAAATTGCCGGCTTCATCACTTTCCAACACCAGTTCATATTCCATGGACGTATTGTATCCCGGTTTGTCGTTAAAGCAATACTGTAAAAGGTCTGTATCGGTAACACCGTCCTTCTCCCACTTTTCCGTGATATAAACCGGTTTTCTGTCTGCTCCGAGCTGCTTTTCCACATATCCCTTTCCACCGGACCAGACACCAAAGACCTGTCCTCCGTCCTTGAAATCTCGCAAGGTAACCGTAAGCTGAATGGTTTTATTGTCGTTCTCCAGACCTTCCGTATCTCCGCCCGGAGTCAGACTGCCTAATGCTTTCAAAACGGCTGCCTTGTCATTGGTGGTAATCTGCCCGTAAGGAGCATATACCATTCCGTTTTCACTCTGAAAAGAACCAAACTGAAGCAGGGCATCTTCAGATAATGCAAGAATTGCATCATGTAACAATGCCTTCGCTGTATCCAGCCGATATCCTCTGTCCCAAATCACAGGGTCAGGACTCTCTCCGCCGGCTAATGCTTCCGGATCTTCCGTCGCCTGGTCGGACGTGCCCATGGTCAAAAATACACTTTCATCCCTTTGCTGCTCCATGGAGCCGGATGCATCTACTGCAAATGCAACTACCGGCACCTGGGAATTGGCTGCGGAAGCTTTCGGACGTTCATAGGTAATGGTATACTGATTACCAAACTGTCCTGCCACAGAAGCAAATGCGGAATCCAAAGCAGACTGATCTGCTGCCGCAAAATATCCTCCGCCCTCGGAGGCCTCGGACATCTCAATAAGAATGCCGGGATCGTGACCTGCGCCGAAGCCTATGGTCAGCACTGTCATGCCACTGTCTTTGATCTGTGCGATGATGTCCTCTCTGTCCAGATCACTTCCCTTTCCTGCATTGACCAACTCTTTACTGTCCGCACCATCCGAGAATACTACCACATAGGGACGTTCATATCCCTCCAGCATGGAAAGTGCCTTGCTGGTGGCATCATAAAGAGCGGTTCCACCCACAGCCTGTACTCTGTCCAGGGCTGCGATCACCTTCTCTTTCCCCTCTCCGGGATGCTGGGTAATCTTTTGTGCAAACTGAAGCAGCCGGATATTCGTTCCATCCGGAAGGTTTTCTACAAATCGCTTTGCAGCATCCACTGCCGCCTGCATGCTGTTTTTCATGGATCCTGAGGTATCTAACACCAGAACTACATCCGCCTGTGCTTCTGCCCGTTCCACACTCAGCACCTTGGCAGCCTCACCATTTTCGGTGATGTTCACTTCCTCAGGTGTCGGAAGGATATCCCTGTGGAGAGGATCATTCAACAATACCTCTGCCACCGCATTGCTGCCTTCCTCCGTCACGGAAAGGATCTGCAGACTTCCCTCACTAGTCTCAAAATTCGCATATAATTTCGAAAGATTCTGGTAGGTAACCATCAGCTCCTTTGGTATTTCTATTTCCGTAACCTGTCCGGCAGACACTGCCACCAGCTGTTGTGCACCTTGGGCTTCTATGGATAAGCCCTCTCCAAAACGCACTTCATAATACCCTGCCGGTAATGCAGTCAAGGTAGAGCCGTCCGGCTGGACTACCCCTTCCGTCTGCAGTACAAATCCGCCCTGGGCTGTATAACCGGTCACGGTATCTGTATACTGCAGTCCATTCTGAGGCCAGATGGAAACACTGCCCATTGGAATACCGGACACCTTCAAAGCCCCCATATCATCGCCCCAGGTTACCGGTTCGATGTCTGCAGTATCTTCAATTTCAAATGTTACATCCTGCGGTACGTCATTCCCCCAGGCTAATGTCCAGGTCAGCTGCCCTTCTACGATCGGAATATCATCCAATACATAGGTCTGATATTTGGACGCATCCAACACCCAGGATCTGTTAATATTCTGTACCCCATCCCCATAGGAGCTTTCCTGGAAAGCGGTAAGTGTTGCTTTTCCTGCACGAAGCCCTACCGTTACCGTCTGCAGTTTGCCCGGAGTGCATTCTGTGTAAAATAGTGTCTGTCCGTTCTCCTGAGATGTTTCTAATGTAAGAGCGTGTCCCTGACTGGCTGTTTTAATATGTACCACCTTACATCTCGGACCATATTCCGTATTACCAATACACCAGTAACCGTCATTTTCATCCTGTATGTAAAAAATCGCACGATCCCCTGCAGAAGGATAAATCACACCACCCATTTCTCTGGCACAATATTTCATCCAGGCAAGACTTGCTTCTCCGTCAGCAAAGGCAAGCTCCCAGCTGGTTCCTGTTATTTCCACCGACTTTGGGGTATATCCGTCCAATATGGTGAAAGTATGTACTTTTTCTTCCTCATCATATACTACATCACTATACAAAGACCGTGAACCAACCGGATTGTATCCCGGTATGGGTTCCTCTCCCCAGTCATCCGCTGCTCCTGTTTCCAGCAGTTTAAAATCCACTCCCGGCTGACCAATATCATCTTCTGTACTATTAGCTTCTTCCAATCCGGGTATGGATGGCTTTTCCTTTTGGAGTATCGTAATCTCTGTATCATCTTTCTGTTCATCTGTCTCTATCTGTGGCAAAGTCTCCGGCGTTTTGGAGGTTTCCGGCGTATCTTCCGTTCCCGGAACTGTTTCCGGAACTTTTTCTTTCTGTCCACATCCTGTTACACAAGATACTGTTAAAATAAGAGACAGTACAATTGCTACAATTTTTCTCATCTTCATGCTACAATCACCTCTTTTCATAAAAAGGCATTCTTCACGGCGTAAACCTAAGAATGCCTCTTCTATCCTTACTTCAAAATTGTAATGCTTCCGATAAACGGCAGCGGTTTCATCTCGCCCTTACATGCATTGATAATACCGAGCACTGCCCAAACAGTAAACGCAATACCCACAAAACCAAGGATACTGACGATAAAATACAATCGCCATGAGATTGCAAGGATAATCGCACTCAAAATACTGTATGCGATGCTATAAGCAATACACGCAATGAAAAGCACCAGTCCCTGATTACTGTGATAACGGGCAAATTTAGAATTCTTTGCTGCAAAAATCGGAATCAGTACCAAAGGACCAAAATACGCCAGAACCGCCATCACTTTATTATCCTGTGCATCCTTGATGTCTGCTTGTCCAGGTGATCCCGGAACAACCGGAGCCGTATACACAGGAGCTGCACCTATATTGTTCTGTGTATTATTCTGTGTCGGAACAGCTGTTGATGCTCCGCATCCCGGACAGAACTTTACTCCATCTTCAATTTTCGTTCCACATTTTCCACAAAATGCCATATTTTTTCTCCTCCATCTGTTTTTTCATACCACAAACTAATAAAGTGGTACTGTCATCCCTTTACATTTCTATTCAGAACCGAAAGTATTGTCCACATAGGTCTGGTAAGCTTCTTCCGAAGTATCTCCTGCAAACATATAATGTCTCCAGTCATCTTCCCCGATCTTGATCCGAATCTTACCATCCTGATCCAGCCCGGAATAATCGATCACTACCATTATGGTCCTCTCTGCTAACGCATCATGAAGTTCATTTGCCTCCTGTGCTGCGTAGTATACGGATGCCGTTAACTCCAGTTCCTTGCTTTCATACAGTTCCGTTACCAGTCCTTCACCGCTGTAGGCTTCCGTATCCCAGATACCATATATGAATACTGCGGTATGACTGTCCATCATATCCGGCACTGCAAAGTGCCCCTCGGCAGCATTCCAATAGCCTACCACCTTACTCCAACATTCATACAACTGTGTCATATCCATAGTGGCCGTTGTATCCGTTTGGCTTTCATCAACAACACTTTCAGGAGTTTGAGAAGATGAGGCATTTTCCTGTATTTCTTCACTTTCTGTCTGTTCCGATACACTCTCCTGACTCTTTTCCATTGCTTTGGAAATTGCCTCACTCAAAATATCCACCAGTGCATCCTCTGCACTACAGGCAGTCAGACTCATGCTTAACACAAAGACAAACAATAAACAACCCCATCTTCTCATTCTCTTTACCTCAATCTTACTACAATACAATCCTATAACATTTTTATGCTTCCACCACTTCAGCGTCCGGAGCATTCTTCTTAACGCTGTCAATACCATTTTCACATCCGGCTTCGCTGGTATACCCTTCGCTGACTGCAATAATCTCCCCATTGGTCGCTTTCAGACGGAAGCGGTATTCCCCTGCTTTATCTTGATACATTTCAAATTTAGGATGCTTTTCCACTGCATATCCCTCTACTGTCTGATTCTCTACAGCTGCAATCGGGGCATTTTTCTTTACGCTTTCGATGCCCTTCTTACAGGACTGCTCAGAAGAATACACCTCAGAAGTTGCAATTACTTCTCCATTACCGGCTTTCAGATCAAATTTCACTCCTGTATTTGTTGTTTTGATTACAAATTTTCCCATGATATTAACCTCCATCTTTTGATTTATATTGCTCGTGTGCCACACTGCCCGCAAAATTTTACTCCTGCCTGCAGTTTGGCTCCACAGGTTACACAATGTTTTACCATTACCTTTTCCTTTTCCGAAGAGGTAATGCATGTATTATTACAACAAGTTTCAATATCCTTTTTCCAACGATCCATAGATGTATGAATTGCCCGTCCTGCAAACTGCTTTCTAAGTAGTTCCAATGCAGGAGTGCGTTTTACCAGCATTCGCTTTTCCAGATTTTCCGGCAACCTTAACTGTTCCTCTGACAGTTGGATCAACTGTCTGTCAAATTCTCCTGCTTCCAGTGCCCTGTCTATCTGGATGGCAAAATCTTCCCATGCCCCAGGAATCCGGTAAATATAGGTTGCCGCTGCTTCATTCTCTGTCAAAGACAACTCTACTGCTGCAATACGTTTTGCCTTATCAGGTACCAGCATCCACAAAACCGTTTCTGCTTTCTTCTCCGGCATTACCTCTGAAGTACTTTCGTCCTTATTTGCATTAAGCAGACCGGATAACTTTGACAATTCCAGATTGCCGTCCTGTAAGCATTCCATATTTTCCAGCAAAGAGTCCTGTTTTGGAGCCGGCAGGATACCTGTCCAGAAATCCTGTCCGCCACACAATTCAAGAAGCCACGGATATGTCTTAGCCATTCTGCTTTCTTTTATCTGTTTATCTATGGCCGCTGCAAAACTGGGAGCCATTTCAGTAATTTTTTGAAACTGTGCTCCTCTCCCATATGGCATAAGTCCTGCAACATATGCTGCCTGCAAGGAACTGATATCCGGTGCCACTTCTTTCTGCCATTCAAGCGTTTTTTTGCCCAGCTTATGTAACTGTTCTGTCATCTGCCGGTCTAATATATCCAATTCCCGGCCAAGTTTGGAAAGGCATATGCGTTCTCCGCTGTGCATCTGTAATTCATAAGTATAGTTCCTTACTACTGCATCCTTCAGAAAACATAAAGGTAATCTTCTTGCATTTTCATTTGGTGGAAGAATACACAAACAATCCTCATAGAGCCGAATCTGTGCCGGACCACCATGTAACATCCCTTCCTCTTTCGCCGTATATTCTCCGGTCAGCTCCAAAAGAGCCTTACCGGTTACTTTAAATACCTCCAGTACCGTCTCATTGAAAGCCGCATACAACTTCTGGTATAACCACTGTAGCTTCTGCCCCATACGGGAAATAGTGATCTGTCCGGAATCAGTCATTAAGGTCAGTTGATATGCTGTCAGATGGATTGTAATAAGCTCTCCATACATAACTTCCAGATGTCGGAACCGACCGGCAAGCACAATATGGTTCTTCTCCAAAGATATGCTACAATCCTCTGTAAAAACAGGACATTCCACATAACCCTGAAAGGTTTCCGGTACCTTTTCCTGCACATTGCTATTACCTGATCCCATATCAAAAGAAATCATAGCATCACCTGCTTTCTCTCACCGCATTTCTACAGTTTATTTCCACAATTACCACAAAACTTTGTTCCCGGCTGATTTTTGGTGCCGCAAGCATTGCAGATACCGGTGGGTGGTGCTGCCGCCTGGGCCAGATTAGTACCACAATTGTTACAAAAGCGGCTGTTCTGGGCATTCTGTGCTCCACAAGCCGGACATATCTTTAACGCCATGGACGCACCGCAGTTATTGCAGAATTTACCTGCGCCGGCGGGCTTCCCGCAATTAGGGCAAATAGTAGTCTTACTTTCGATTTTTCCCTGCCATACAGTCGCAGAAGCTCCGGCTTCGTCTATATTACGACGCATCGCCTCTGCTCTGGCTCTTGCAACATAAATCTCCTGTCTGGGAGCACAGTCTGTACACAGACCCTCTTCCTCGTTCCAGCAATGATCGCATACATATTTATTACAGGAAGGACATCTGTGGAAATGACGCATGGCTTCATTTTTTGCCCGTTCAAAAGCCTGCTCATGCTCCTTTTGCCATTCCGGAGATCTTCCCTCAAATCTCTCACTTAAGATGTCTGTTGCCCGGTCTGCACCATAGCCAAGGCTGCTGAGCCTTCCTCCGAGCAGACTTCCAAGGGCACTCGCCCCATCTCCGATTCCCCGGAATAATTTTCCTTTTTTATAGGTTTCACTTTCAATAAAACTGCTTTTATATCCATCATTGCAGATATCACAGTAAAAGGTAAACTGGAAACCTGCCTCCGTGGAATTGTCATGATAATTCCTTGTAAAAGAAGTCAGCATCTTATCTTCCTCCTATTCTCGCCTTGATTTTTTTACCACATACGGTACATTTTGTGTTCTGGAAAAACTGCAATGCATTGCATCTCTTATTTTCACAGTAAACCATCAGTCCACTGCCGCAGGCCTCGCATCGCTCCTGTACAAAGGTCTGTGCTCCGCAAGTGGGGCATGGTACATAAAGAGGTCTCTTGCAGCCTGCACACATGGCCTGTCCCTTCTGAACAGGACGATGACAGGAAGGACAAAGATAACCAAATGGGCTCATACTTCCGCAGGAAGTACAGATACGTGCATCACTTTCAATAAAGGTACCACAATGAATACAGGGTTGCTTATATGCTGCCATATATTACCCCTCCAATCTTTCTCCACAATCTCCGCAGAAACGGGTTCCTGCCGGGTTTTCCTTACCACAGGACGAACAAAACACTGATGTAGGTTCCTCTGCCTGTAATCTGCTGCCACACTCCTGACAAAACTTTACGCCCGGCGCATTTGCCGCACCACAGGCCGGACACAGATTCTGTACGCCCAGCTTGCTGCCGCATTCCTGACAGAACTTGGTTCCTTCCGGATTCTCATGCCCGCACTGACTGCAGGTTCTTCCGGCCAAAGCTTCCTTCTTAAGTCTTTCCTTTTCCTCTGCCTCTGCTTTCGCTGCATTCAGCTTTTGCTGAGCAGCCGCCAGATTGGCCTGCGTCAACCGCATCTTATCAGCGATCTCACCAAAACTTTCCAGACCATACTGTTCCACCGCCATCTGCCCGATCTGAACATAAAGGTCTTTTTCCTGTTTCTGCAGGTCGGAAACCTCTCCCTGCAATCTTAAATACTGTGTTGCCGGCTCATCCTGAGGCATGATGCTGGTCAAGCCTTTCATTAGTCCTCCCAGTCCGCCTAATCCGCTTAAAATGTCTGCCATGGTATTATCCTCCATTCTAAAAAATTAATTGTTTTCATTGTCTGTTATGTAGTTCTCAAACCATTGATCTACATAACCTTTATCTACTCTGGTCAGCCCTGTACGACTGCCCAGCCAGATACAATCCTCACATTCTGCAATTACTTTTATTTCATTATCGGACAGCCCGTTTTTCTCTGTGATCACAAGGCTGCTTACAATAGGAGACTGTAAATAGTCCAGCTGCGGACAAAGCAGTATCCCATTGGATTCCGTTGTTATCCATAACCTCTGTTCCTGATCCAGAAACAACCATCTTACCTTGTCTCCGGGAATACCATCCTCCCGGTTCCAGATATCTGTAACAATCCATTCTCTCTCATCCTGTAATCTTACTCTTGCAAGACCTCCGAGATTCAAATGCCCCGTGGCAATCAAAAGTTCCTGTTCCGATATGGGCAAAATCGCATTCACATACCGATGGGGCAATCCCTCGTCTATAGAGAGATACTCCCACTCTCCGTCATGTTTCCGGATACTGCAGCCACCTTTTCCAGCTGCCAGATAGGTACCAAACCACAATTGTTCTTTTACCCTAAGAATTACATTTACACAGTCATCTGACAATCCGTTTTCCGAAGTCAGAATCTCTTTTACCTTCCAATTTCCCTGTTCAGGCTCCAGATAGGCCGCACCTTCCATGGTGCCTATCCACAAGCCATCTTCGTAAGCCATCAGGGTATTCACTCTGCCTCCCGGTATCTGCGGTTCCCCAAAGGAGAAAAGTTCTTCTCCTTCTTTGTTGAAGGCAGTAATACCGCTGCTGTGTCCTGCCCAGACCAAACCATCTGCCGTTCGGCAAATCCCTGAAGCATACACCATTTCAATCTGAGCATCCAACTGTTTATTAAGTTCCCCCGATGAACGGTCCAAAAGCAGGATACCATCCTTGCCTCCCACCCACAGATACGTTCCGTCATCATACAAAGCTGAGATTTCCTGTCCTTCCAGAAAGATACTTAAACCTTCCAAAACAGCTTCTTCTTTCTTTTCCAATTCCACTCCGCAGGAAGTACACAGCAGCAGAACTATCATGAACAGCAATGCCAATACATATTTTTTTCTCATCATGTTAAATGCCCCTTTTCCATACGGTAAAAGGTATCACAAAAGCTTTCCGCTTCCCTTTCATCATGGGTCACCAGAACCACCGCCGCAGTCCCTGCAGAATACTTTCGAACCACATCCATTGTAATCTTTTTCGTGGCTTCATCAAGATTACTGAAGGCTTCATCCAATAAAAGAAGCGGACGTTTACATGCCAGCGCTCTGGCTATTGCTACTCTTCTGGCCTGCCCGCCGGAGATTTCATAGGGACGACGGTTCAGCAATTCTTCAATGCCAAGCTCCGCTGCCAGCTTTCGAACATATTCCTGACGATTCTTTCTCCCCTGAACAGGACATCCGAAACCAATGTTGGCTCTCACACTCATATGGTTCCACAGAGCGGGATCCTGAAACACCATGGCAATACCTCTCTTGTAAGGCTTATTCTCCAATGGCTTTGCATCACAGGTAATGCTGCCGCTGTCCGCCGTCTGCAGCCCTGCCAGAATATGCAGCAGGGTACTTTTGCCGCTGCCGCTTTCTCCCAATACTGCCACCCGGTCCAGATCTTTGATCTGCAGAGACACCCCATCCAGGGCTTTTACATTTCCGTATGCTTTTGACACATTTTGAATATCAATTACCATGTTTTCTCATCCTTAACAGCCCTATCATTGCCACAGTCACAGTCAGGCAGACCAACACCACTACCATACAAAATCCCGACACCATTTCCGAAGCTCCGTAGTGCAGATAATTATAAATCTTAATGGAAAAAGGTTCTTTTCCCGGTGGCGCAGTCATCAGGGTAACTCCCACATCTCCTATGGCTAATAAAAATACCAACAACCCGGATGCCAAAATACCCGGTGCAAACATAGGAAGCTTCACTGCCAAAAATGCCTTCCGCTTACTGCTTTGCAGCACTTCCGCCGCCTCCAGACACTTTTTATCCACACGGAAGAGCATCCCCGTAAGTATCATAGTTCCGAAAGGCATGAAGCGTGTAGCACATCCCAGTGCCGGGAACAAAAGTGTCCCCGTAATTCCATGAAGAAATGATCCATTCAAAAGCTCCAGCCACCCTACACCGATCAAGGCCCCCGGCATAGCCAAAGGGAACAAAAACAACATCCGCAAAAATCGATTTCCGGTACTACAGAGAATCGCAGCTGCGGCAAAAGCGGGAAAAATGGTAAGCAATGCTGCCATCAATCCAATCCCACAAGAAATCATCAGTTCCTCTCCGGCAAGAACTGCCGAAGCTGTAAGCTGTTCCCAGGAACCGATTCCTACCGTTAGCGTAACCACCGGAATCAGGATCTGCATTACACAGAGTCCAATGGCTGCTGTACAAATTCCTTTTGTCAGCCCAGACAAATGCAGTCTCACCTGACTGTGGGATCTGACCGGAACAAAAATCTGCTGCAGACCATTCTGGGAAAGCATCACCACGATCAAAATCAAAATGATCAAAGGCAGTGCCAGCCAAAAAGAATTGACTGCCTTACCATATGCCGAAAAATCTGAGAACAATTCCATAGCGTACACATTGTACTGAAACAGGGAAGGAATGGAAAAATCAGTAGCCGAAAGAACAAATACGCATCCGGCTCCCGACAACAGCCACGGCAGCATCTGGGGCAGGCAGATACCATACAACACCGCATCTCCTTTTCTGCAGAGCAAGCCCGCTTCTGCCAAGCGTACGTCCTGCCTTTCCAGTCCAAGCAAAGCCAGCGCCGTGCAGATTGGAAGATATGCCATCACTTCCACAATCACACAAGGCAACAGTCCAAATATCTGCATCCGCAGCAAAGACGGCCAGATTTGCCCCAACAACCGCACCAGCTCCATCCAGGACAGCGCGTAGATATATTGGGGAACCGGCAAAAGCAGCAGAAACCACCAGCGAAGGCTTTTTTCTCTTAGTCTTCCTGTAAAAATTCCCACCGCAGCATAGAATCCAATGAGCATGCAGCCAATTGCTGTAAGCACACCTAATGAAATGGTATTTCTCAAAAGCCCCCATCTCCTGCTGTTTGGTATTGCCAATCCCGGATTCCCGGCTTCCAAAAGAAGTGTGACCACAGGAGCTGCAAAGAGCAAAACATAAATTACGCCGCCTATGATCTGCTTCTTATGATATTTCAGGAATTGCTTCATGAAGCATCTCCAAAGATTTCCTGCATATCCTCACTTGCAGTTTCCAGCTGCTCATAAACCTCTTTCAGATTTACCTTCATACCGGTTACTTCCAGACCGCCCGCATCTACGCCGGGACGAACGGACAGATCAAAGAAGCCATCTTCAATCAGTCTCTTTTCACTTTCTAAAGATACAACATAGTCAATAAAGATTTTTGCATTTTCTTCATGAGGTGCTCCGGCGATCATTGCAGCAGTATTAGGAGTGATCAACGTACCCATCTGATCTTCGCCCTGATCCGCGAATACCATTACTACCGGTTTACCATCTTCTATAGCACCCTTCGCATCGTCTGTGTCTGTATAACCAATAGCCACCTGACCAGCCGCTGCCATATCACGGGTTACAGAGTTACCGTCAACCACCTGCACGCCGCGGTCTGCCAGTTCCTGAAAAATTCTCTTTCCTTCTTCCGCACCCACTGCCGCATATACCGCTGCCGCCTGGGTTCTGGTGGTACCGAACATGGGATAGGCAATGGCAATATCCTTTGCCTCATACTGATCACTGATCAGATCATAAATACTGGAAGGATATTCTCTTTCCTCCAACAGATCGGTATTAACCAGCATCACGCGGGCTCTTCCGCCAAATGCGGTCCAATAACCCTCTGCATCTTTGTAAGCATCCGGGATATCCGCTGCTTTAGGAGATACATAAGGCTGTAACAGCCCTTCATCCTGCAAAAGCATAGTCTGTGTAAATTCATTATTCCAATAAACATCACAGACAGGCTTATCCTTTTCTGCAATCAGACGATTGGTAAGGCCTGTAGTTTTATTGGCCTCCAGATCATATACTGCATTTACTTTAATGCCTGTCTCTTTTTCAAAATCCTCAAATACAGGCTCCGCATAAATCTGGTCTACCGCCGTATAGATGGTAATTTCCTTTTTACCGGAATTGCCCAGAGCACATCCGCACAGGCAGATGGCACCAAGCACGGCAAGTGAAATTGCTTTCATTAATTTCCGCATATTGCTATTCTCCATTTCCCGTTATTTTCTTTGATTTATTCTACAGCTGATCCCTCCAATTGGGATCGTTCAGATCCGGCTTATGATTATTATTCTCGTTTGCGTCAGGTTTGGAGTTGCCTGCGTTACCGGAATTGCCGGAATTACCCCAATCGCCGGAATTGCCTGAGTTGCCGGAACTACCTGAACTACCAGAGCTGCCCCAACTACCGGAACCGCCTGAACTTCCAGAGCCGCCTGAACTTCCCCAAGCACCGGAACTGCCGGAGATACCTGCACCGCCGCCACCGCCGGCAAGGGCATCTGCTGCACTTCCCCAGGCGTTACTGATCATATCTCCAACCGGACCTAACGGTCCTAATGCTGCGTTCATGGCTCCCTGGCCCAATCCCATGAGACTTCCATCCATGCCACCGGCTGCAGTACCAGCTACGGCACTTCCCAAACCGCCGGTTACATGATCCAGAGCAGCTCCGCCGATCATATTCCCCAGCCAGCCGGCAATCATTCCGGCCGGACCACCCAGTCCTGCCGCTTCCATCAAATGAGTTCCGGGATTAGCCAGCCAACCGGCAATATTTCTTCCGGATTCTGTCCAGCCACCGTCATCCGCTCGAACTACCATGGTCTTCACATACAGATAACCGAAACATATCAAAACACCTGCAACGGCCTGTTGTGCTTTGTTCATGCTGATTTTACCGCCCAGACCAAAAAATACAAGTAATACACCAAGAGGCAAAAAGCACAACAATCTGGATGTCATACTGTAATCTGTGGTATGCCACAAAACCACGCAGAGAATAAAGGATACTAACATACCTAATCCCAGACCAAAGATCCATACTGCCACATCTGCACCGGTAGTCAGTTCTTTGGGTTTCTTACTTTTTACATTTTTAGCACCCTGATAAATAAACAACAAATAAACAATAGAGCTTTCACCGCCCTGTCCGAAGCTTAAAAACAACCAAAGCGCCAGCGTAATCAAGGTAAAGGGACTCTTTAACACAAAACCTGCCAGAATTCCCAGACCGGTGGCAAGCAGGATTCTTTTCGCAAAGGGAACCGTAACAGAAACCCAACATTTCTTCAGTTTCCCCGGCACACGCAGCAGATCCTTTATAGGCATCAGGATGCCTTTTGTACGAATCCGCCTCCAAATATTTCCCAAAAGCCAGAACAAAGCTCCGTAAAAGGTCAGATTATAAAACCATGTGGTCATGGAACCTCCTGGAATCCAGTCAAAGCCCTTGGCACCGTTTTCGTATACCAATCCAGCAAACAGATAAGCTATGGTACTGGACCTGGAAAATCGTCCATTGCCGAAAAAGCAACTGTCATTGATAATTCCCAAAAAGACCAGATTAAAGCACCAAAAGAACAATCCGCATCCTAACACAAAAAGCAGATTTTTCGGAAATCCCTTTTTGATGCCCTGCCACATATTTTTGAAAAACCACCCGATATAACCCAATCGTCCTTTCGGGAAATTCGGATCCTGACGCAACTGTTCATATGTAATATATCTCGTTACTGTAACATTTCCGGCTCTTTTTGATGAGTCGGCCTTCTTTGTGCCCATCTACTCAACCTCCAAAATAACTCTCCAAATCAGGTAATTCCTTGGTGTGATCAATGGTAACCACACCGTCATAGTAGGATACGCTCAAATAAGTTTTTCCGTCATATCCCCACCATGCATCCATGCTGAGCATATCTTCCTCTGACATGCCAAAATCGTAGAAGTCTTGAAATTTGAATCCATCTCCCTTCAGATCCGCAATCCACTGATGCAGTGTTTCTTTACTGCTTCCGGAAATTTCCGTGCGGTAAGATGCCACTGCTTCTGCGGTGCCGTCAGGATATGCCCGAAGAGATTTCGGCCAGCCGTCATTTAATTTTTCCGCATCTTGATTAGCCTGTTCCACACCACTAAGAAGAGATTCCAGATCTTTGTCGCCACTTTCCGCTGCCCCCAGCAATGCTTCCAGATCTACCTCACCATTTTCTCCTTCCATGGCTCCGACTGCTGCAAAAAGCTGACTTAATGCTGCCAGATCTCCAAGTGCTTCACTATTTTCACCATTCACGCTGCCGGATAAACCACCGAACAAGGCCCCCAGCGCACCCAGTGCTTCCAGGTCGGAAGTGTCGCTGCTGTTTCCGGAGTTTGAACTGCCGGAAGAATTATTATTGTTTCCGGTACTGTTCTCTTCAGTCAATGCGCCCAAACCCCTTAACAAGCCGGCCAGTCCCTCCTCATCATCTGCTTCCTTTCCACTGTCAAAAACACTGGTCTTGGAATCCTTCATCAAAGCATCCAACCCGGATGCTTCCATGGCCTTATTGAAAATTGCCTTAAACACAAACCCCAGAATCAGACTGATCACCAGTCCTACTGCCATCATGATAAGAGTGGCACGAGCCAGGGATTTCTTATTCACTTTCCGACATCCTCCGCAGGCCCATATAATGATCAAAATGAAACCAATCAAAGGAATACACATCAGCAGCATGATTCCGATATAGCCCCAGGCTGTAATGGGTTCGTATTTACTGCCCTTTGCCGGAGGAACATCTGCACCATATACAGGCGGTGCCTGAACGGCCCCTGCCTGAACCGGCTGTGCATACGCAGCCTGCTGTCCTGGCTGCTGATACGTTGCCTGAGCCTGTTGATATGTTGCCTGTTGCTGATAAGCTGCCTGTGACTGCTGCTGAGTCTGCTGATATGCCGCCTGTGACTGGGGCTGCTGGTACGAAACCTGTGGCTGGGGTTGTGGTTTAGGTGCTTCCACCGGCTGTATCGGTTCCGCTTCGGTCACCACTGCTGTTTCCGCCGAATTCTCCGGTACTGCCTCCGGCACGATGGCCACAGTATCCTCCGCCATGACTTCTGCTGCTGTTCCCGTTACCGGCGTTCCACACTCCGTACAAAATTTCTTATCATCTGATAAAGGTGCTCCGCACCCAGTACAAAATCTTGCCATATTCTCCTACCTTCCTTCTTATGCCGTTTTGTTCGATTGTATAACTTATTTCACGCGTGTATAGGTTGCTCCATCAAAGACAAGAGTATCTCCGTCCAGTGTATAGGGGATGGTTGCAGACTCTTTTGCAAGACCAAACAAAGCTTTCATGGTAATCTCCATCTCTGTATCGCTCTTAATTTCATATTCCATGGACAACAACATATCCAGTCCTGCCAAAACATCTTCTGCATCTTCTTCATCTGCCCCGGCCAGACCTGCCAGCACATCCTCGGTCAATCCATAGCGGAGCGTACCATCTTTTTCAAACTCAATACCCAGACCATACTCGGTTTCTGTCTCGGTATCTATCAGTTTCCAAGTACCGACAATTGCTTTTTTATTGCTGCCTCCACCGCAGGCTGTCAATGTCAAAATCATTACCAGTGCCAAAAATACTGCTAAAAATCTTCTGTTTCTCATTCGCTCTTCCTCCAATCTTACTTTAATCGCCGCCCGCAATTGGGACAAAACTTATCTTGTTTCTCATATATTGTCTTACAAGCCGGACATTTCTTCTTTTTTCCAGCCAGTACAACAATCAGCACAATGATCAAAACCACAGCTATGATAATCACCAGCCAGATAAGGATACACACCCCCAAGGGTACCGGACAAAATCCGCAGAGGGAACATTTCTCCTCTTCCACCATGCTGACCGGTTCTTTCACAGGCTTTTTCTCAGTTTCCCGGACTTCATTGGTGCCGCCTCCGTTTACCTCTGCCACATTGGACCACTCAGAAGGACCGTGGGCACCTAAGAATCGGATCCGCAGCTTCACATGGCTGTCTTCTGCGATTACCACATCGTCGCCATAGGCACCGCGGGTTCCGTTTGAAATACACCAGTCTCCCCAGCTGTCCGCAGTATTATATGTCTGCCACTCTCCGTCATCTATGCTGATCTGGGTTTCCAGACCGTCAAAATATCCGTCCCCTGTCATGAGATAATACACATTGGTCAGCCACACGGACTCCGGGGTGGTTTGTGCATACTCCAAATGGCAGTTTTCCTCATACTCTTCCGGCAGGATAATCTTTAAATCGGAAATCATCGGTGCTTCATAAGTAGTAGGCTCTTCCGGAGTGATCTGGGTAGAATTTTTTCCGAAAATAGCACTGTCAGACCATTCGCTGAACTTACTCTGCTTTTCTCCGACTTCGTCCTTTTCTGCATCATAGGGCTCCCACTCCATATAATAGCGGCAACGGATATACAGGTTGTGGTTTTCCGTATCAAAGGAATAAATCTCTTCCTCCCAATCCGTCCATTTCTTTACATCCGTAAGAATCGCCGGCTGGTAGGGAACAAAGGTATTGGAATCCTTCCCTTCGTAATAAGTGAGCCAGAAGAACTCGAAGTCCTCCATCATTTCCCCACGGATGCTGTTATAGGGATATCCCTGTCCGATACCATCATTATAGTACTCCTTATCCCATTCCTCATTGTGCTGCCAGTGTTCCTCATCATCCAGGGATACGTCGTACTGCATGGATATGGCAAAGGAATAAATGCCGTATTTCTCATAGAATGCATCACTGTCCCTGTCGTACTCCGCCGCCAGTGCTGTCACTTCCGGATCCGCAACCATGATCATCCGCATATCATCATGCTGTCCTTCACCGGCATCCCCGTCCGTATATACAAAATAGTTTGGTGCTTTTGGTTTCGGGAAGGTAAACTGTGAGAGATCCTCCTCCCCTGCCGCAAAGGCTGTTACCGACTCGAAAGCCAATGCAAAAACAAATACTAATATGATCGTTAGAAATTTTTTCATAATAATACGCAAGCCTCCTATTATCAAGGCATCATAATCCATCTCTCATCTTCCGGACATACCAGCAATTCCATCTGACACAGAATTTCTTCCAGTACATCCAGAACAGTGGTAGCCACCACCTTGCAGGGAGCATTTTTTGCCACCATTTCTTCCTTCAATCCCAGAATCTCTTCCATATTTTTGAAGTGATAGCCCTGAATACCGATGCGAAACCGTTTATCATCCGGAATTTCTGCTCCCTCAAAGGACAGTTCCTTTATCCGTTCTTCTCCCAATGACACCACGATTTTCATTCCTTTGGAATACTGATAATATTCCGCATGATCCGACTTCAATGCCTCCGGACGATATACGTGGGTAAGCATATCCTTTAACTGCTGACCGGTTAATGTGATCCGGAAAATCTCCTCGTGGAAAGGAAACATCTGGGTAAGCTCCTTCAACGTCACGATAGGCCCCATCTGGGGCATCCGCAGACTGCCGGAACCCAGCATCATAATGTCCAGTCCCAGACTGTCCCGCAGAATATCTGCGAAAAGTTTACCCAACTGGGATTCCCGATCCCGCCGGGGATGGGTGTAGGTATCTGCTAATCGTGTGATATAGCGACTGTATTTTTCAGTTGTGACTGCCTGATATTTTCCGATCAACGTTTCCAACGCAGTATCCCTTGGACAATGACTGTCATCAATGGGGATCAATTCCCAAGTATAACTATCTACTGCATTTTTGTCCGTATCGACCAGAATATCAAACCTGCCGATCTGATCCGTTCCTGTAACCGCCTGTACAATGGGAATCCCCGCCTCCACATGAGGCTGCTCCAGAAATGTATGGCTGTGTCCGCCAATGATCAGGTCGATACCCCACCGGGGATCCAATAAAGCCGCCAGCTGCTTATCCTGCTCAAAGCCGATATGGGTAAGCAAAACTGTCAGATCCACATCCTCCGTCTGATAGGCATTACAGATTTTTCCTACCTCCGCAGCAGCCTCACGGACATCCACAAAGGAACCGATCAGCCGGTCCTGTCTGGCCTGTGCAAGAACTTCCTCTGTGAGAATGCCAATAAACAATATCTTCATGCCGCCGATCTTTACCATTTCATGACTCTTAAACAGCCGAAGCTGATTGGTGGTAAGATACAGGTTGGCATTGATAATGGGGAAACGGGCACATTTCTCCAAAAAGAGCAGATGCCCGATCCCGTAATCGATTTCATGGTTTCCTAAGGTGGCCACATCCGGCCCCAGCAGATTCATGATCTCAATGGTGGAAAGTCCCTTAAATTCACTGTCGATCACGGAACCCCGGAACATATCCCCGGATACCACATAGAGTACATTTTCCTCTTCTGCACGCGCCCTCT
Source organism: Lachnospiraceae bacterium (assembly GCA_017521985.1). Taxonomy (GTDB): domain Bacteria; phylum Bacillota; class Clostridia; order Lachnospirales; family Lachnospiraceae; genus RGIG6307. The sequence continues at coordinate 5,648 of JAFXAZ010000005.1, read as the reverse complement.
GAATATAACCGGATAAAAAAGACACACCGCCGATGAGTTTGTCATCTACCTGCTCCGCCTGGAAATCTCCGTGCATATCATTGGAATGTAAAATCGTGAGTTTTTTCAAATTTTTCTCTTTCATTACAGTTTTGCTCCGCAGGACCCGCAGAATTTGGTACCTGCTTCATTCTTAAATCCGCACTGGCCACAGAATTTTGCACCTGCCGCCGGAGCTGCCGCTGTCGGAGCTGTATATGCCTGCTGAACCGGATTTACGGTACCTGCATTTCCTGCGAAAGTCTGACCTGCAGCACCTGCATAGGCCTGACCGCCAGTTGCCGCTGCACCTGCATAAGCTGCCTGAGGTGCTTCCTCCTGTCCCTTGGTAAAGAGTTCCTTGAACTTCTTGGACCATGTACACAGTGTTGAATACAGATCAAAAGTAATTACGGTATTAGGAGCTACACTCATGTAAGAAGCCATCATCTGGATCATGATATAGCTGTCCATGAACGCAAACTTTACTACCCATGCGATCAACAGTGCCAGTACAAATGCTACAAATCCGCTCCATTTAAGAAGTTTGAACAATAGACCGATGGGAACAAAGATCAGCAATGCCACCAAAACGGTCAGTAATATAACCTTCAGCATGGTCTTGGCTGCATCCTTTAAAAGCACCTTCCAGTTCTGTGCGTAGATGACTACGCCGTCTGCTGCACTCTTGAATGCACCCTGATCTTTATTATAAAAGGTCCATCCCAAACAACATTCATCTATGTATCCCAAGGAAATACTGACAAAGAACTGAGCCAAACCTGCTACTGCACCCATACCGGGTATAAAATCTAACTTATTGCCTAACTTGGCGATTTTATCCTGAATCTGCTTTACAGCACCGGAAATCAGCTGGTCAACCGCAAAATAGATTGCAGATGTGGCAAAACGCTTTGTTACCATTTCCTTTCCGTAAGCTACCTGATTGGCGGGAATCTGTCCGGTAAAGCAGGCTTCTGCGATGACCGCGATATGTCCGGCTTTTACCAGATAACCCAGGGCATGCATAATAAAGTATCTTACCGCTCCGATAGAACCCAGCCAGAGAATAAACATGATTACAATGGCGGTATCTCCGAACAGCCAGCCCAGTCCCATAAAGATAGCCAAAAGGATCACACAGACTAAAACGGTTGCTCCGCCCAATAACAATTTCGCCCAAACAAAAGGCATTGTTTTAGAAAAAAGTTGTTTTGCTGTCATACGTCATTTCCTCCTACTACTGATTTTCTTTTGATTATTCATTTTTCTGTCCACACTGAGGGCAGAACTTCACACCCGGTGCCATCTCTGTTCCACAGGAAACACAGAACCGTTTTGCAGGTACTTCCGGTGCAGGAGCCGGTGTTTCCAGCTTGCTTCCGCATTCTCTGCAGAATTTTACGCCTGCATCATTCGTTGCTCCGCAACCGGGGCAGATATTTCCTTCCACCACTACCGGTGCAGGAGGCTCCAGCTTTCCGCCGCAATTCTGACAGAATTTGGTTCCTTCTGCATTCACAGCACCGCAGGCACTGCAGGTCAACCCTGCTGTCGGAGCTGCTGCAGGCACTATCGGTGTCACGGGAGCGGCTGCCTGTGCTGCTGCCGCTGCTTTTGCCGCTTCGTTATCCGCTTTGATTTTCTCAATTTCTGCCTGTGCTGCCGCTGCTGCTTCATAGTGAGCCTTTGCATTCTGACAGAATTCCAGAACTTCCGGAACTACGGCACCGCTTGTATCCCCTGCCACAAACAGATTGTAATAGTAGGTACCGATCTTTTTCAGTTCCTCTCCAGCCGCAACGTTCTCTGCGTTGATCTTACTGTTCAGTTTTCCGGTCTCGATGGCGTCCGTTGTCTTGTCTCCGATGTTCTTTGCAAAATCATTCAGTTTGTCAAAAAATGCCATATGTAATTCCTCCTGTTAAATAAATTTGTTTTCTTTATTCAGTTTTTTCATAAAATAACTATCTGGAAACATCCAGTCTTTCTATTTTCTCATTGCCATTCCGCTTCCGCTGGAATACCAATAAATCTCCACAAAATACCCTGCTTTGTTGTATGCCCAAAAGAGATATCTTGACTCTCCCTCATATGCTCTTGCATCGATTTCAACATCAATATTAAAACCACTGTTTTTTACCACATCTGCATACGCTATAACATCCTTGGTTGTTACGGATGAAGCAAAATCTGCAAAGAAACCTATCTCATCCACTCCGGCAGAAATGATTTCAAAATCCGGTTTTGAAATCTGTTTTGTGTATTCATTTTCCGGCCAATAAGATTCTTCTGCAAAGGTTTCCGATTCATTTTCGATACCCGTCTGTAATTCTTCTGATGTATCCGCTTCCTCTGAATCTTCTTCTTTTTCTACCGTCTCTGCACTCTCTTCTACATTCTGCACCTTTTCATCCACCGATCCGGGCATATTTACAATTTCGGTCTCTTCTGTCGATGTGTTGTCTTTTTCCGAAAGTATTTGAAGAATGGAACTGCCAAAAAGAATATCTTCTTTACTTTCCGCGCTGCTCTGTTCCTGGTCCTGCTGTAGATCATGTTGCAAATTATTTTCTGTCATCCCACAACCAGTCAAAACAATCAGAAGAATGATAACTAGCGGTAATATCGATGTAATCTTATTTTTCATGTTTCTTTTTTACACACTCCTTGCAGGCTCCCTCTGAATCAGCGACATCATAACAATCATCACATACGAAACGATAGCAACTTCGGCATTGGTTAAAATGCATTGCAAGCTGCTGAACCGCATTTGCTTTCGTCTGATTGTAAATTCTCTGACTTAGTTTATTGGCCTTTCCTTTTTCGCATCTGGCAAGTATCCGTATCCCTCTGCATAAGAATGGCAACTGCATTCCATATTCTCTCTTTCCACAGATAGGGCACGTCACACTGAACCGTAATGTTTCCTTGTCCACCCGGACATGCTCATAGAACTGCCGCATTTCACACCTCCGTTCTGCAATTCCCACACAATAATCTGTGTACAAGTCACTTTTTTCTAATCTTGAAGAATTCAAGATTTTGTAGTATAATATGTACACCGCTCAATGAGAAATATTATTTTTTCTCATTGTATGATACCATTATAGATATTTTATTCCCGTTTAACCATCCCACGTTGGTGGGGTTTTTGGTGGGATACCCCCTTTTTTCGTGGGATATCCCTCAAAACACACATAAAATACATACAAAATGCGGCTTTTTGGCATATACAAAGGAGATTTTTTATGAACCACTTACTTCTTTCAGAAAATCAGAAAAAGAGACTGGAACGGCCCTTGTGGCTGCTCGTCTGCTTCGCTATGTTTACCTTTTGGCAGATGGGATTTATCTATTATTTCCTGGAGCCGTCCTCTGCAATGGATGGGAAGATCCCGATCCCCATTAACATAGATTACGGCACCTTGCTGACAGCGGTTTGTTACATACTGAGTATCCTTATAATGATCTTTTTACCAAAGATTATCGTATGGACGCAGAGGATTGCCACAGGTGTTGCTCTGGTTTCGGCAATCGGCTTCTTTCTTCCTCTGCCAGAGGATGCTCTTCGCTTTAACATTTACCTGCAGATCTTCTGCTGCTGCCTGATGATCGGCTTTGAGACCTTCCTGATCGTCAACTACTTTTCCGAGAAAAGCAGTATCAAGTATCTGACCTTTGGCTACGGTGTGTCGGTATTCTTCATCGCATTGGTTCAGAACGAGATCGTGTCCATCCCTTTCTCCACCTTCCGTTTCACAATGGTAGTGGCTCTCGTGCTTTTGCTTAGCTTTTTCCTCCGCATGCCCACGGGGAAGGAGCACCAACCCGGATACGTGAAAAAAAGCGACGGTCTTATCGCACCCAAAAAGCTGATTTGGGGTGTTGTTTTGCTTGCGTTCATTATTGCACTGATGGGAGTTTCCGTCCCTGCGATTGCGGGTAAGATCGAGCATGGTGTGTCTATCATATACCTGGTAACGGCTCTTTCCTGCTTCGCCATGTATTTTCTTTATAAGAAAGCGAATATTCATCCCTTCCGACTGATGCCCCTGCTGATTGGTCTGTGCGGACTCGGTTTCCTTATGATGCTCGTTACGGTATACATTCCCGCACTTACCTACGTTGCCTGTGTACTTATTGGATTCGGTATGGCAGCTTGTATGCTCGCACCTCTTTACGGTGTGCCGATTATGAAATCCTATCCGTCACGGTACATAGCTCCCGCTATTATTGGGCTTGCCATTACGGCTGTTCTCATCCACGCTGTTATTGCCGAGATGTTTCTGGGTGTGCCTACCGCACTGTATGTTGTTTATGCGGTGATCATGGGTGTGCTTGTGTTCGTATATATGCAACTTGAGCCAATTCTCCTGTTTACTCTCCGCCGCCGCATTGCCGACAGTACGGTTTCCGTCGCTGAAGATACAAAAGAGGAGGCACCTGCTCCTGAAGTGACCGCTGCTGATAAAATGTCCGAAATACCCGCCGTTGACACAGAAGATCCTTTCAGTGTTCTTACTGCCAGGGAGAAAGAAGTTGCTGAGCTTATCTGCCTTGGTTACAGTAATTCTGATATTGCAAAAATTCTCTTTATTACGGAACATACAGTAAAGGATCATACCAAAAAAATCTATCCTAAGATGGGTGTCCACAGCCGAATGGAACTTGCTACTCTGATAAACAAACAGAAAGAAGCCAATTAATATATTTTGCATTGCGAATGGAAAGGAATGATAGTGCTAATGACATTAGCTGACAGATTGAATCAGATTATTACTGAACAACAGATGACAAAAAGGGCATTTGCTGAAAGATTTGGCATTTCAGAAGATTATGTATATCTTCTAACAGGGAACTCTAAGAATCGCCCGGATACAATAGCTCCTACATTGGCAAAACTCATTGCTTTAGATTTGGGCTATGATGTGAATTGGATTCTGTATGGTATGAAATGCAAATAAATGATGAATTTAGCAAAACTCCGTAAATTCCAAACTCTCCGTTTCGGAAAAATCTGCATCAGAGGAACTAAAAAAAGATTTAATTTTGAAAACTTTATGAGAACTAAATAACGATCATAAAAAAGGCTATCTCTGTCAAATTCGGATAGCCTTTCTTTATCACATAAAACCCTAATTCATTTTTCGGCTAAAGTGGTAGTGTAAAATAGTTTGTGTCTTTGGAAAAAAATGTCTCCTTTTTGGTAAGAATTAAGATATGCAAATTCTCATCGAAAAGGAGTATTTTTATGGCAATCGCAAAAGAGCAAATTCGACAAATTATTACAGACAATAATCTCAGCAGCGTAGCAGATGTCTATTCCTTACTCAAAGATAGCTTCAAAGACATCCTGCAGGAACTTATGGAAGCGGAACTGGATGCTACTCTTGGTTATGAAAAGAACCAAAAGGGGGATCTTGATACCTCCAACAAACGAAATGGGCACTCACCCAAAAATCTAAAGAGTCAGTTTGGCGAATTTCAGATTGATGTTCCCAGGGACAGAAATGGGGAGTTTGAACCGAAGCTTATTCCTAAGTATCAACGTGATGTTTCCGGTATCGAAGAAAAAGTCATTTCACTTTATGCAAGGGGAATGAGTACACGGGATATCCATGACCAGC
>JAFXAZ010000040.1 GCA_017521985.1 Lachnospiraceae bacterium | reverse complement strand
TTTGGAGGGGGTAACAGATTGGTCAGCTCCTGCTACGACAAGCGGTTTTGACAGCATTGGTTTAACCAACAGTCAGATAACGATTGGTGAAACAGCAACTGAGATATGGAATGCCATCACAAAGTTGCAGATGACGGATGACAGCACCTTAAATTTAGAGATTAAACCGACTTCTAATGTAGATGTTGTGGTAAATAAGTCTGGTGCGAGCTTTAATTTGGCTACTCCATTGATTACAGCACCTGCAGACGCAGACAATGTCTTTACTTTGTCTTCTCCGGTAACCTATACTTTAGCTTACAACCAAGCAGCGAATGAGACAACCTGGACGCTGGCTGAGGCGACAGAATTACCATTTGGTGTACATACGAATGAAGAAGGAACGGTAATGGATATTGACTTGAAGCTCCCGAAAACCTATACACCAGTTTCCGAAAATGCTACAGCTTATGAGACATATCTGGCTAAAGTGCAGGATTTAACCAATGCCGGTTCCGGCAAGGAAGTGCCGGTAGTGGAACCGATAGAGGTAAAGGGTGAAATTGCCATTTATGTTGATGACGCAAACGGAAGTGATGATAACAAAGGAACGCTGGAAGCACCTTTTAAGACTATTCAAAAGGCCTTAAGTTGCGTGGAGACTTTGCAGACTAGTGAAGAGCCATTTAAAGGTATTGTAGTATATTTAAAGGGTGGAACCTATAATACAACTGAAAGCATTAATATTACCAGTGCACATTCTGGGAAAGACCAGATTCCGGTTATCATCAGTGCTTATGATAATGAGGAGGTTGTGATTTCCGGTGGTACTAAGATTGCAGGCAGCAAGTTTAAACCGGTAAATGAAATTTCTGCAGAAGCATATAATAAGCTTTCGGTGGCAATAAGAGACGAAATTGTGGCAGTAAGTCTGACCGAACTTGGTATTTCAACTGATGGTGCAGCAACAACGGCTGACGGGGCAAATTATCAGGTATTTGTAGATGGAGAAGAGTTGACACTATCCCGATATCCAAATGCAACAAATCTGGCTTTAACTGGAAAGGTGGAGCATATCGGATATATTAACTTTTCAGGCGATTCTATGGGGAATAAGGGAGACAATGCGGATGATCCTGATATTCGTTTTGAAATGACGGATTTACGACCTACCCTCTGGGACAATGATGGAAATATCTGGTTAAAAGGATCCTTATATGCAGAATGGTTAATTCAAAATATTCGTGTAAAGGATATAAATACGACCACCGGCATCATAACCATGGACGGAGGTACCGATCGAGGTGCAAAGACTAATCCGAATAACACCTATTACTATTACAATGTTTTAGAAGAATTGGATGTGCCAGGCGAATTTTATCTGGATACGGAAGCTGGCATTTTATATATGTATCCTATCAGCGATATGAGTACAGCTACTGTGACTTATTCTGATATGCAGCAGAATATCATTAATCTGGCTCAGACAAAAAGCGTAGTATTAAACGGTCTGACCATTGAGTGTGGTGCAAATTACGGTATCAATATGACTGGTTGTAAGGAAACACTCATACAGAACTGTACTTTACGTAATTTGAAATACGGTGTAAGAATTGCTGGTGAGCAGAGTGGTATCATTTATTCTGAAATTTATAAGACTATGAATTATCCGGTACTTATCGGTAAAGAGGGTTCGCGAGATTTTGATTATACACCGGAAGAAAACTTCCTGCAGAATTGTTATATTCACACAACAGGAAATCCAAATTCAGGCAATGTAAGGGTTTGTGGTACCGGCAATGTTGTTTCACATAATTTATTCCAGAATATGAACAATTCATCTATTTATCTTGCGTATGTGAAGGAGTGTATTATCGAATATAACGAAATTACAGGAGGACCGACTGGAGTGTTTGATATGGGTGCAATCTATGCTCCACATGATATAAGAGCCACAGGTACTCATGTGCGTTACAATTATATTCATGATATAGGTATTAACAGCCAAGATTGGAATCCTAACTCTATTTACTTTGATGAAGGATTGCGTGAAAATTATGCTTATGGCAATATTATGGAAAATGTACCGAGCGGTTTTTTAACAAACTCAGGTTCTGAGCATGTGGTTATCCATAATATCATAGCAAATGGTCGTGAAGCTACGCTAACCTCTATTCGAGGCAGTGATAATTTTAAAGATTATACTATAGTGGAGCGTAATGAACGTACTAGTAACGTGTTTATGTCTGCATACGAGCAGTATCTGGCGCTTTCAGATGCGAAGAAGGCAGAGGTAAAAGGGCGTTACCCATTATTGGTAAAATTATTTGATGAAGTTACTACAGCGGAGGAGAGTGGAAGTGACGGTGTAGGTTTATTCGCTTCTCAGGGCAGCTATATACATGAGAACCTGATTTATAACCACGGTACAATAAACTTTACCGATTCAAATGATGTTGGCGATGATAATATTATAACTACAAGTAATCCGTTTACCAATGTAGATGCACATGATTTCACACTGACAGACTCCAGCATTGCATGGGCAGACAAGCTTCCTTCTATGGATAGAATAGGTATCCTTACCGATTCTACCAATACAAAGGAGCCTATAAGCGAATTTGACATGTACGCTCCTTCTAACGGCAATCAGAAGGTAGATCCGTTTAATGTTTTATTAAAATGGTCTGTTGCAGGTGGGGCAGATGATTATGTAGTAAAGATTTCCAAGAACAGTGATATGTCCGATGCAAGAACCATTGAAACTATTAAAAGAAATTACTATTTTGATAATGATGAGTTCTTTGTGTATGATACGACATATTATTGGACTGTAACCGCAAGAACGGTAGCAGAATCCAGAATTGCCGATTCTGTAGAAGCAAATAACGGAGCAGTATATTCCTTCAAGACCATGACTAGAGATGAATATCTGGCAGCAAATCCGTTGGATACCACTGCATTAGAGGAAACTATTGCAGAGGCAGAGACATTGCTTGCAGAGGTAAGTGATATCAGTGCCGGTGGTTTGTATGAGGATGGCACTTATGCAATGCTTGATGCAGCTATTACTGCGGCACAGACCGTATTGGATACACCGGAGGAGCAGGATCAGATTTCTGTAAATCAGGCAAAAGCAGTATTAGCAGAGGCGATTCGCACAGCCCAGTTAAACAGAAGTATTCAGTATGTGACCTTTGAGGAACTGAGAGCGGAGGATTGGGCAAGTGTAACCAGTAGAGAATTGCTGGTGTCTGTGGAAGCGGACGAGTTGAAAATCACCAGAGACGCAAGCTTAAGCAGTGGACTTGGACAGACTATGTATACACCTGGTCTTGGAATCAGAGACATCCTTTGTTTCCAGTATAAGATAGACAGTAGGACGTCATGGCATGGATTTGTTCTTGCTCAGGCAAATGAAAACGCATATGCTATTACGAATAGTACAGATGGATATTTTATCTGTATTAACACAAACCAGGTAGAATTACAGAAGCGTCAGAATGGCAACAAAGTTGGTCAGATTGACAAGGCTCTGGATACTACATTATTTGATGGTGGAGAATATTATGACATTGAAATCGGTGCCATCAATTATCCGGATGGTTCTGTAGGTATCCATTTTAAGATTGGTGATACTTTGATTTTTGACCCGGAGATCATGAGAGATACTACTGCAGATGTAGCTATCAATGATGCAGATATTTTAACTACAAGTACTATGACTGCGATTGTGGGAGAACCATTTGTAGATACACCGACCTTTGGTACGGTATTGAACAGAAAGAATGGTCCTGAATATCTGAAGTTGTCCGCTGCAGACTACACCGCCCTGGAAGCAGAGCTGGCACAGGCTGATTCTCTGACTCAGTCTGACTACACCACAGACTCTTGGAATGCATATCAGGCAATGCTGGATGAGGCAGAAGCACTGGCTACAAATCTTGCGGCAGCAGAACAGGCAAGTGTAGATGAGATGACAGCAAAGGTGAAGGCAGCCAGGGAAGCACTGGTAGCAGCAGCTAGCCCGACCGCAAAACCGGAGATTATCGTGGAAGGAACCGTTACGTCTTATAGCAAGGGTTCTAATGCTACGGTATCTGTTCATTGTACAGGTGAATTAAAGAACTTGACTGGTGTAAAGATGGATAATCGAGAGGTAGATGCAGCAAACTATACCGTGAAGGAAGGCTCCACTATAGTGACCTTTAAGACAGAATATCTGGAGACTCTTTCAGCAGGTGAGCACACTGTTACATTGCTGTACGCAGATGGAAGCAGTGTTGATAGTAAGCTGACAATCCTTGCAGCTGCAAGCGATGATACAGACGATACACAGGATGACGATACATCCGGTGAAGACAGCAATGATGAAGAAGCTGCGGATAGTACAGAGTCTACTCCTGCGGAGGCTTCCGGCCCAAGCACTGGTGATAACAGCAATCTGATACTGTGGTTCATGCTTATGGTAGTTACCATAGTGCTGTGCGGATTTATCGGACTAAAAAACAGAAAGACAAAACAATAAACGCAAATTGACAATTGTATAGTGAAGGGACTTCGAATTTGTTAAAATGAAGGTGTTAAATCTCAAATAATTAACAAAGGAGAAGTCCCATGCATAATTTAAGTTTGTGAAAAGAAACTAGAACAGGAAGGATATATGATGAAACGAGGCCTAAATGCTGTTTGTTATGAACAGGAAATGTACATTTATTTTGAGAGGGAGGCTTCCCTTATGGAAGCGGATTATTATGAAATTACCCTTTCAGATAGTCAGTGCATACAAACCCAAAATACAAATGTGTCCTTTTGTAATTTAAAAGAAAATACAAGCTACGAAGCAGTGCTGTATTTGTGTTTGAGTGGTAAAAAAATGTTGCTGGATAAAGCAGTTTTTACCACAACAGTTTTTCGCCCTCGTCTTGATGTAACCAAAGCGCCATACTTTGCAATAGGAGATGGCAAAACCTTGAATACAAAAGCCTTGCAAAAAGCGTTAGATGAGGCAGACGGAAGGGTGGTTTATTTCCCAAATGGAAGGTATTTGACAGGGGCATTGACCTTGCGTAGTGGTACAGAACTGTATTTAGAACAAGATGCAGTACTCATGGGAAGTAATGACCCAAGTGACTATCTTCCATTGGTGCCATCCAGGTCAGAAGGACTTCACATGCTTTGCTATCAATCACTCATCAATGTGGGAGACATTGATAAGGATGGTGCATGCAATACCAGGGATATTACCATTCGTGGAGGCAGCATCATAGGTGGCGGCATTCCTCTTATGGAAAAGATGGAAGAAAGTGCTATCGAGTTTACAAAGGACTATATTGAGAGCTTAAATGAAGAAGAACTTGCCACTTTTGACAGAGGCATTGCTACAATTAACGGAAGACTACGAGGAAGATTGATTGAGATGCGCAATACGGAAAATGTGGTGATTTCCAATGTGAACTTAGGTAAAGGGCCTTATTGGAATGTACATTTAATATATTGTGACAATGTGGTTGTACATGGCTGCAGTATCAATACCCGTGGTATTCACAATGGGGATGGGTTAAATCCGGACTCTTCTACCAATGTAACTGTATTTGACTGTAGCTTTGATACTGGTGACAATTGTATTGCCATTAAGTCCGGCAGAAATCCGGAAGGAAATGTGGTGAATCGTCCGACAAAGCATGTGAGAATATTTGATATCAAAGGCGACGGCGGAGGTATCGCTATAGGAAGTGAGCTTTCAGGCGGATGCGAGGATGTTGTGGCATGGAATTTAGATTTGACCATGAGCAGCGTAGGCTTTACCATCAAGACTACCAGAAAGCGTGGCGGTCTGATCAAGAATATTCATGTGTATGACAGTATTATGCCGAATGTCCGTATTAGTGCAGCTTATACATGCAATAATGATGGAGAAGGTGCAAACGAGCTGACAATGCTTGAAGACATCAGTTATGAAAACTGTGTTCTTTTAGGTCAGGGATATACCATTTTTTACGGAGAAGGGAATATTCATAAAGTGGAAAAAACAGACAAGCCATCGATCTTTTTGATTGGATTTGATGAGGAGCAAACCTTCAAAAATATTGCTTTTTCTAATATGAAGCTGAAGAAGAAGGAGCAGAATATGCGTCATATTTTTGAGGTGGACAATCTGTCCGGAATAGATTTCGGATCCATGAAAACGATAGAATAAAAGTGACTATGAAAGAAAAGTATAAGGAAATGTTAGATACACTTCGGGAATTGTGTGCAATCCCGGCACCTTCCCATATGGAGTATAAAAGGGCCAAATACTGCAAAAATTGGTTGGAAAAAGCCGGAGCAAAGGGAGTATACATTGATGAGGCCATAAATGTTATTTTCCCGTTAAATTGTGAGGGAAGCAACGACATTACTGTTTTTGCAGCTCATACCGATGTGGTTTTTCCAGATACGGAGTCGATGCCTTACATAGATGATGGTGAGAAGATTCATTGCCCTGGTGTAGGAGATGATACGGCAAGCGTAGTGGTGCTTATGATGCTTGCAAAGTATTTTATTGAAAACAAAATGGTACCACCAAAAGGAATTTTGTTTGTCTGTAATTCTTGTGAGGAAGGCCTCGGAAATTTGAAAGGCACCAGGCAGATTTTTAAGGATTTCGATGGAAGAATCAAGCAGTTTATATCCTTTGATTGCTCATATAATAAGATAAGTGACCGATGTGTAGGTTCCCACCGTTACGAAGTGGAAGTGCTGACAGAAGGAGGTCATTCCTTTCAGAAATTTGGCAACGCAAATGCAATACATGTACTTTCAGAAATTATTTCTGAGATTTATAAAGTGCAAATACCCCAAAAAGCCGGAAGTATTACTACCTATAATGTAGGAAGTATTGTAGGAGGGACATCCATAAATACAATAGCGCAGAGTGCAAAAATGCTTTGTGAATACCGTTCCACGGATAAGGAATGTCTGGAAATGATGTGCCGAAAGTTTGAAGAGATTTTTGAAAATGCAAGAAGTGAAAAGGTGCAGGTACTGGTAGAAAAAATAGGAGACAGACCTTGCAGCAATATTGATGATAAAAAACTTGATAGGCTAAAAAATATTTGCAAGCCTATTATTGAGAGGATTATTCATGAGCCGGTAGCGTTCGAAAGTGCTTCTACAGACTGTAATATTCCGTTATCACTGGGGATTCCTGCAATTTGCATAGGTGTATATCAAGGGGACGGTGAACATACCAGGGAAGAATGGATTGAAAAGGCTTCTCTTGCTCTGGGACTTGAAATTGCAATAAAAATTGCCCGTTTATTGGGAGAAGTGGAAGATGAAAAATAAGTTAAAGTCATATAACGTGTTATTATTTATATTTGGATATATTGTAGTTATTGTTTTGATTTTAGCTGCAATGGGAATTTACTCCTACCGACTTTTGGTAAATACGGTATATTCTGATTTTATGTCCGGAAATGAGCAGTATCTTTCCGGGATTGTGAATCGACACGAAAATGATATGCAGATCACGGATAATATTACATCGCAGATTGGTCTGATGGACGAGAATACACGGTTTCGTCTGACCGAAAAGCCGGAGTATGCAGAAGAATTGATAAAATCTTTGCGGGGATATACTACGGTAAGTCAATTCTTTGATTTTATGTTTTATCACTATCATGAAGACGATTACTTTTTTCATCCATTCTCTTCCATGAGTAAATGGATGTTTCAGAAATTCGGGGCAGAATTTTCCGCAATTTCAACCGCCGATTTTTTGGAGTTTGCTACGGTAAAAACGAAAAGATTACAATTTTTACCGGAGCAAGGGATTGGTGGTTCTTTGCTCCAAAGTTATCTGACGGAAGATAGATATATTGTTTTTGCCAGAACGGTGAAAGTGGATTTTAAGGACTCGCTGATCTTTTTTATCCCTTGCAGCTATTATGATGCATTACTTACGGATGGTGAAAATGGCATGCGTTATGACTTCTTGCTTTACGATGACAAGGTCATTGTTACAAGGGGAGGAGGTGGAATCCCTGAAGCAGAGCTTATATCATTTTTGGAGGCGGAATATGCAGACGCGCAGTCAAAAAGGCATTTGGTGCAAAAGGAAGTTTTCATAGGAAAAAACGAGTACTTATTCACGGCACAGCAAGGCAACAGCGGAATCTGCTATGGTACACTGCAGTCCATGGATGTATATCATGATAAGGTGCTGACCGAGCAGTGGGCTATTTTTATGCTGCTTTTGATGTGTATGCTGTTGGCCGGTGGAATCATTATTTTTGCATCCAAAGGGTTTGTCAGCAAAATCAAACAGTTAAATAATCTTTTGAATGAAGATTCTTTTTATGATTTAAACAAGATTGAAAGTGGTATCCAGACGTTACTTACCACATATCAGAGAACGGAAATGGAAGGTTTGATACTGAAGAAAACCCGTTTTGTCCGAAACTTTATCCGGGGAGATTTTGAAAGCAAGGAAGAGGCTGTGGCGGAAGCCGCAAGGGCAGGACTTTGCGTGCTGTATGACCAGTATCTGGTGGTGTTGATGAGAAGCAGAGAGCGTGCTGATGAAAATAGTACTTATGCAGAGATACTGCAGACAATCAGTCAGAAGCCGGAGGTGGAAGGTTACGGTATTCACTTGATTAACAATAATCAGAACCTGTTTGTGCTGTATGCGGATACAGAAGCTGCTATAGAGGAAATTATGCAAAGTATGCTGAAAATCAGTAGGAAGGCAGGCAATGATTATGTGATTGCATGTAGTGACTGTCATAGCGATTTTACGGAAGCGTCCAAGGCTTATCTGGAAGCGGTAAATGCTTTTGATAACTATCTGTTGTTGGATAACAGTAAAGTAATTCGATTTACCGAAGTTGCTCAAAAGGAATATGTGAGTATGTTGCCGGATAGCTATTTGCAGCGTTTAAAGCAGGCAATTAGAACCGGAGATAAAATGGCTGTAGAAAAAACGGTAAAGGATATTTGCGGCAAATTAAATCGAGAAAAAGTTTCCTTGTATTCCTTCCGTATTTTTTCTAATGATATCATTCACATTTTGCTTTCTGAGTGGAAGGGTGATAAAGCGCAGTTTGACAATTTTTATAATGTATTTACGTTATCACAGTGCATGAATATTCAGGAGTTCGGTGAGCTCTTGTGTGAAGTGTGCAATATGATTATTGATAGTCATTCCGGTAAGACAGTGAGCGTGTCTGATGTAGTGGCAGAGGCTATTGTTTACATGAAAGAGAATTGTCACAATCCGGAACTTACTATGAATACGCTGGCGGAATATCTGGGTGTCAGCTCTGTGACACTTTCCGTAGAGTTTAAAAATGAAATGGATATGAAGCCATCGGATTATCTGGCAAATCTGCGCATGGAAAAGGCGAAGGAGCTGCTTAAAAATACAGATATGCGTATTAAAGAAATCAGTGTTCAGGTTGGATATGAGGATGACAGAGTATTCATGAGACGATTTAAAAAATATACCGGAATGACACCGGGAGAGTATCGAAGCAGTTGAGAGGAATTAGAGAATGAAAGTTTTAGCGATAGGAAATAGTTTTTCTGAAGATGGTACCAGATACCTGTATGAGATTGCGAAAGCAGATAACTATGATATGAAGGTAGTAAATTTAACAATCGGAGGTTGTCCGTTAAGATTGCATTTCGCAAATTCCATAGAAAATAACAGAAACTATGGGATGCAGTTAAATGGTATGCCTTCCGGATTTAAGGTATCCATCAGGGAAGCACTGCTTAGCGATGCATGGGATGTGGTTACCATCCAGCAGGTAAGCAGTGCCAGCCCACGGTATGAAACCTTTCAGCCATATTTAAATTATATGGCAGACTACATCCGGATGCATGCGCCAAAGGCAAAGCTGTATTTACAGCAAACCTGGGCCTATGAAGAGGGCAGCAAGCGTTTGTGCGAAGAACTAAAGTATGAAAAGGCAGAGGATATGTTACAGGATGTCCGGGTGTCCTATCATAAGGCAGCAGAGGATATACATGCGGATGGTATCATTCCATCCGGTGGGGTAATGCTTGAGATGGTGAAGCGAGGCATAGAAAATGTTCATCGAGATCCTATCCATGCCAAACTCGGAATCGGCAGATATGCCTTGGGGCTTACCTGGTATGCGACATTGACAGGAGCAGATATCATGGACAATACTTTTGACAAGCTGGACGAGCCTGCAACGGCAGAGGAAATGCAGATTGCCAAAGAGTGCGTGCGGGATATCGTATTCAGGGAGGTGTAATACAATGGTAATCAGTCATTTGAGTCCGGCAGTACGATATACCGGGCGCTGGGCGCACAAGGAGGATGTATCCGTAACAACCGCACCGGGTGCTATGCTGGAAGTGGCCTTTTACGGAAGTTCTTGTGAGCTGATGTTTGCCGTAAAAATGAATGCGGAACCTTTTCCGCATGTGTACATACAGGTAGATGATGGTGCAATGGTAGAGACAAGGGTTGACCATTATGTGCGCGTGGAGGCACAGGAAGCGGGAAATCATGTGATAAGGGTAATTTATAAAAGTGCCATGGAGGATCAGCAGCGGTGGTATGAGCCATTGACAGGCAAGATATCCTTTATCGGTGCAGAGGCAGAGGCAGAAGGAGTACTACCGGAGGATACCCGCAAAATCATTGAATTTGTGGGAGATTCCATCACGGAGGGTGTCTGGGTGGATGAGCCGAAGATGCCTTATGGAAACCGCAGCAATCACAGAAACATGGTCTTTCAGAATGATGCCACAGCAACCTATGCTTATTTGACGGCAGAGGGGCTTGGCATGAGACCATATATCATGGGATATGGTGGAGAAGGAATCACCAAAGGCGGCGGAGGTGGTGTGCCGAAAGTTTATGAGGCGTATCCTTATTGCTTTGCCGGTCAGCCAAGAGAAGCATCCGGTGCAGAGATTATTGTGATTAATCACGGAGCCAATGATATGTACAAATCCGCAGAGGAATATGTAGAAGGTTATGAAGTATTTTTGGATTTGGTAAGAGAAATAAATCCAAATGCTAAGCTGGTAGCAATGAGTGCATTTTATGGTGTATATGTGGAAGAACTAAGGGGAATGGTAGAAGCCTACAATGAAAGCAGAAAGACGGAGGTATTCTTTATTGACACCTCAGGCTGGATTCCGAAGTCACCGATGCATCCTACAAGAGAAGGGCATAAAACGGTAGCAGAAAAGCTGGTGCCGATATTAAAAGAAAAGTTTTTTTAGAACAGGAGAAACACGAGTATGAAATCATTAAATATTTTATTTACAGCACCGAGAAAGGTTGAGTTAGTTGAAGAAGAAGTACCACAGTTAAAGGAAGATCAGGTGTTATGCCGTACCGAACGTTCCTTAATCAGCATTGGAACAGAAACCAGATGTCTGGAAGGTAAATTCGAACCGGGAACCAACTGGGCATCTTGGGTAAAATATCCGTTCCGTCCGGGCTATGACAATACTGCAGTCGTATTGGAAGTTGGCAGTGCAGTTACTAACGTAAAGCCGGGTGACCGTGTTGCCAGCGGAGCTCAGCACAGACAGTATTTTGTAAGAGGTGCTGCTAACGTACAGAAGATTCCGGATGGCGTGGATATGGCGGATGCTACCTGGATTGATATTTTAAGAGTTGCACAGAACGTAGTACGTAAGTGTCAGATTCAGATGGGCGATACCGTAGTGGTAATCGGTCAGGGTCCAATCGGCCAGATGGTAACCCAGTTTGCACGTATCTGTGGTGCAATGCGAATCATTACCGTAGATCCTATGGCAGCACGTGCAGAGATGTCTTGGAAGAGTGGTGCTACTCATGTACTTACCTGCGGTGCAGATGAAGCAAAGGAAGCTTTGTTGGAAATTACAGGCGGCAAGCTGGCAGATATTGTGTTTGATACCACAGGTTATCACAAGGTGCTTGCCTGGGCGGTAGATCTTACCAGAGTTTATGGTAAGGTTGGTCTTGTTGGAGATACCGTAAATCCATCCTTACAGGCAATCGGAGCGGGTGTTGTCAGCAAGTCCATTAGTGTTATTGGTGCGCATGGTGCCATGACAGCTCCTTCTGACAATCCTTTTTATCCATGGACACAGAAGTTTACCAATGAAATCTCCATGGAGTATATTGCTCAGAAGAGAATCCGTTGTGATCATTTGATTTCTCATACGGTATCTCCAATGCAGGCTCCTGAGATTTATGAGGCACTTCTGACAGATCGTTCCTCTTATCTTGGAGTAGTGTTCGACTGGAGTTTATTACAGTAAAATGGTAACGGTTCCGGTCGGATCAAAGTATTTATGACCGGAACCGAAAACGGGAGTTAGGAAGGGAGCTGAAAAGTATGCAGCGTGGAGTAATTGTAGGCTGTGGTGCTATGGGAAAGTGCCACGGTGAGGCCTACAGCAAAATAGAAAATGCCAGAATTATTGCAGTAGTGGATACAGATCAGGCAAAGGGCGAAGCCCTGGCAGAGCAGTTACAGTGTAAGTGGGTGGCATCTCTGGAAGAATTGAAGCAGGAGCAGGTGGACTTTGTGGACATTTGTCTTCCTACCTTCCTGCATTTGCCTGCCATTCGGGAAGCAGCTTTTCTTACAGACAAGATCATCTGTGAGAAGCCTCTGGCCGTAAAAAAAGAGGAAATCGAGGAAACACTTTCGCTGATTCGGGAGAAAAATCTGAAGCTTATGGTAGCTCATGTGCTTCGATTTTTTGAAGGCTATGTGAAAACAAAGGAGCTGATAGAAGACGGTACCTTGGGGGCTATTAATTCTATCAGTTGCACCAGACGCCAGAAAATGCCGGCATGGAGTGGAAATAATTGGTTTGCTAATACAGCCCTCAGCGGAGGTTTGGTGTTTGATCTTTTAATTCATGACCTGGATTATGTAGTTTGGATGCTGGGCAAGCCAAAGGCTGTTGTGGGACATGTTACCTATTCCGAAGAAAAAAGTCCGGCTCATGTAAAGGTACAGCTTCATTACGAAAACTGTACCGCGGATATGGTTGCTTCCTGGGGAATGCCGCGCGGCTTTGCAGAGGGCGGTCTTCGTTCCTGTCTGGAAGTCATTGGCGAGAATGCGATGGTGTATTCTGACAATACAGGCAGCTTTGTAGTGACAGACCATGAGGGTGCAAAGGAATATCCGATGGAGGGCTACGATGGGTATGAAGCGGAGCTTCGTTACTTTGTGGAGTGTTGTGAGCAGGGCATCTCACCGGAAAAAGTCCGTGTGGATTCTGTAGAGGTTTCCTTAGAGGTGGCACATGCGGTGAGCAGATCCATGGAAGAGCAGAGGATTATTTATTTAGAAAAATAGGGAGGTTTGTATCATGTATCAATTTCCAATCGGCGTCATTTTAGAATCCTACCGTTTAAGTCGCAGTGAAGCAATCAAAAAGGCCGCTGCAATGGGAGCGAAGGGCATTCAGATGTATGCAACAGAGGGAGAGAATTCACCGGAAAATTTAAGCCAGGCGGCTCGTAAAGCACTGAGAAGAGAGGTAGAGGAAAACGGTCTTGTTTTTTCTGCACTCTGTGGGGATTTAGGCAGAGGTTTTGGCAACAAGGAATTAAATCTTTCCCTGATAGAAAAATCCAAGTGTATCGTAGAGCTTGCCAAGGATCTGGGAACGGACATCGTTACTACCCACATCGGAGTGGTTCCGGCAGATAAAAATCATGACCGCTACAAAATCATGCAGGAGGCATGTTTTGAACTTTCCCGCTTTGCGGACAGTATGGAGGCACATTTTGCTATTGAGACAGGTCCTGAAAAGTCAGAAGTGTTAAAGGCGTTTCTGGATTCTTTAGGTTCAAAAGGTGTCGGAGTAAATCTGGATCCTGCAAACTTGGTGATGGTAACCGGAGATGACCCGGTAACAGCAGTACATAATCTGAAGGATTATATCGTGCATACCCATGCGAAGGATGGCATCCGTTTAAGAGAGTCCAATCCGGAATACATCTATAACGTGGTGCATCCGATACCGGAGGAATTTAGTGGTATTAAGTACTTTGAAGAGGTTCCTTTGGGAACAGGCAGTGTGGATTTTGCAAAGTACCTGAAAGCACTGGAAGAAATCGGTTATAGAGGATTTTTAACCATCGAAAGAGAAGTGGGAAAGAATCCGGAGGCGGACATTAAGACCGCATATGATTTCCTGACAAAAACTATTGCAGAGAATTCATAATTCATTAAAAAGTATATTCAAAGAAAGGTGATTAATATGAAAATTTCAGTAAGTTCCTATTCATTTCGTCAGTATATTCGTGCAGGGAAAATGACACAGTTTGATTGTGTGGCAAAAGCAAAAGAGCTTGGATTTGATGCCATTGAGTTTATCGACCTGGATGGAGCAAATTTGGAAGAACAGAAGGAGTTGGCGCAAAAACTTAGAGAAGAGGCTGACAGAGTGGGCATCGAAATCAATGCATATACCATTGGTGCCAGCCTGTATAAGGAAACACAGGAGCAGATGGATGCAGAAGTAGAGCGCCTTAAGGGACAGCTTGACGTGGCAAAAATTTTGGGAGTTCAGGTGATGCGTCATGATGTTTGTTATGGACTGGGAAAGACAGGAAAGTCTAGAAGCTTTGATTTAATGCTTCCTACTATTGCAGAAAATGTAAGAAAGGTTACCGAGTATGCAGAAACTCTGGGAATCAAAACCTGTAGCGAAAACCATGGTATGCTTGTACAGGACAGTGACAGAGTAGAGAGGCTGTTTAATGCAGTAAATCATGACAATTATGGTCTTTTAGTGGATATGGGTAATTTCCTCTGTGTGGATGAGAATCCGGTAACGGCAGTTTCCAGAGTAGCGCCTTATGCAATCCATGCACATGCCAAGGATATGCTGGTGAAGGATCATCCGTTCCCAGGATATGGGATGCTTACAAGAGGCGGAAATTATATGATGTTTACCGCTGTTGGAGAAGGTGATGTTCCGGTGGAACAGTGTTTGCGTATTCTGAAAAAAGCAGGCTATGAGGGCTACATATCCATCGAATTTGAAGGCAAAGAGGATTGTATAGAGGGTATTAGCAAGGGCTTAAAGAATTTGAAGAAGTTTGTGGAAAGCGTTGGATTGTAAATTCCATTGCGAAGCAATTTTCATGAGCTTTTACCTGGATACTTGACGAGGAGAGCATGAATGGGATGAATGAGAATTTGATTACGTACACTACACCGGAAGCGGTGGGGGTTCATTCAGAAAAAATAGAAAAGTTTATAAAAAGGCTGGAAGACAAGCAACTTGCTACTCATAGTCTGATTTTAGCGCGTGGTAACCAGATTTTCTTTGAGCATTACTGGGAACCTTTCCACAGAGAATTTCAGCACAGAATGTACTCCGTGAGTAAGAGTTTTGTATCGCTGGCAATCGGGTTTCTGGAGCAGGACGGCAAAATCAATTTGGATGATCCAATCAGCAAGTATTTTGCAAAGGAACTGGAACATCAGAAGGATGAAAATATGCACAACCAAACCATTCGCCATATGCTGATGATGTGTACTGCCAAATCAGACTGGGGTTGGTTTGGGGCAAAAGCACCAGACCGTGTGCAGCATTACTTTAATAATCCAAGGGAGGCTTCCAGACCATCCGGTACGGTTTTTGAATATGATTCTTCCGGTAGCTTTGTTTTGGGTGCTTTGGTGGAGCGTATAACTGGAATGCCGTTTATGGATTACCTTCATGAGAAAATGCTTCGTGAAATTGGGGTATCCGAGGAAGCGTATTGTTTGAAATGTCCGGGTGGTCATTCTTGGGGCGATTCTGCCGTACTTATGAGAACAATTGATTTATTCCGCGTGGCGCGTTTTGTGTTAAACGGCGGTAAGTGGAATGGCAGGCAGATTTTGAATGAGGCATACATAAAAGCGGCTACATCCAAGCAGGTTGACAATAATTATTTTAATATGAATACATGGAATACTCAAGGGTACGGTTATCTCTTTTGGAGGACTTATCAGGATTCCTTTTTCTTTAACGGCATGGGCAGCCAGTATGCGGTCTGTGTGCCGCACAAAGACTTGATTATGGTAATCAATTCCGATAATCAGGGCAAGGATACGCTGAGAAGTTTGATTATGGACAGTTTCTTTGAGCTGATTGTGGATGGCGCGAATGAGAATGCCTTGCCGGAAAATGTAGCAACACAGACAAGTCTTAAGGAATATACAAAAGGGCTGAAACTTTTGGTGCAGCCGGGACAAGCACATTCAGAATGGGAGAATCGTGTAAACGGTGTAACCTGGCACATGAACAAAAATCCTATGGGTATAACAAAATTCTGCATTACTTTTGATGGTGATAAGGGATGCTTTGTGTATACCAATGAGCAGGGTGACAAGGAAATTTTCTTTGGAATGGGGCACAATGAGTTTGGCGTATTTCCACAGGAAGGATATTCTGCAGATGTAGGTTCTGAGGATGCACCGGGTAATTTCTACAAATGTGCGGCTTCTGCAGCCTGGACAGAGGAAAGCAAGCTGCAGATTATGGTGCAGATTATAGATCGGTATTTTGGAAATATGACTATGACCTTTGGGTTTAAGGATGGAGAAGTTGGTGTATTTATGCACAAGACCGCGGAGTGTTTCCTGGATGAGTATCAGGGATATGGGCACGGGGAAGGCAAAAAAGAAGGGAGTGATATCTTATGGATTTGAAGAATATTCCATCATCCTATCATCCGGCGTACACCTGGCTTTGGAACAGTACCATTACAAAGGAAGGTATTCGAGCGCAGATTGAGGAAATGTATGAAGCCGGTATCCGTGCTTTTTACATAATTGGGGAGTCAAAGGAATTCCTACCTAACAGAAGGCGCACGTATCTTTCACCGGATTATTTATCCGAGGAATATGTAGAACTGGTCTATTATGCCTTTCAGGTAGCGGAAGAAAAAGGGATGTATACTTGGTTGTACAACGAAGGTGGTTTCCCATCCGGTATGGCCTGTGGGCAGATTAGAAAGGCACATCCGGAGCTGGCTCAAAAGATGATTGGTTCCGAGAAGGTGATAGTGCCGGCAGGTACGGCGTACACGGAGCCGGAAGGTTGCCTTGCGTCGTTTGCAGTAGAGGCATCCGATACGGATGTGTCAGAGAAGCCGGTTCTTATGCGCATTATGAGCGGTGCAGTGTTTGCATTAGATACTGAAGTGACGCAGTATTTCATGAAGGATGCGACGCTGCTTACAGATATCCGGTCAGATAACGCAGAACTAAAAAATACGGAAATTTTTCTGAAGCTTACCCATGAAGCGTTGAAGGCTAAGTTTGGAGAACACATGGGCAAAGAAGTAACCATGATGTTTGATGACGAAGCCGGAATGGGACGCTGGACCAGAGGCTTGGAGCGTATGTTTTTAGAAAAGTACGGGTATGACATCTGTGACTATATGCCGTATATTGCCTGTGAATTGGAGCCGGAAACAGAAGCTCAGTTCCGTGCAAAATCTGATTACTGCATGCTTTGCGGAGAACTGGTTACAGAAAATTATTTTGCGACCATGCGCAGGTGGCTGAATCAGCACAATATGCTTTCTGTAGGACATCTGGATATGGATCATTGTTCGGATGCGCCTTTTATCAAGCGTTACGGCAATATGATGAAGATGCTTCGTCAGTTTGATGTGCCCGGAGTTGATGTGATCTGGAATCAAGTATCTTATCCGCAAAACGGAAGATGCTGTTATGAAGGGAATGGCTTCTTTCCGAGACTGGCTTCCAGCGCGGCGCGTCAACAGGGACACAGTAAGTGTCTGACGGAAAGTTTCGCGGTGTACGGCTCCCATGTGGTACCGGAAGAGATGCGTTTTGTGGTAAATTTCCAGGCGGTACGTGGCATCAGCCTGTATAATTTTATGGTGGTTTCTTACAGCAGAGAAGGCACGCTTTGCCACCAGTTTAGGCCAAGCTTTATCAAGGAAAATCCGGGAATGGACTGCATGAGTCAGATTAACGAATATACAGCGAGACTGTCTTATTTGTTGCAGGAAAGCAAAGCAGAAGTACATACGGCACTATATTATCCGCAGCGTACCATTTGTGCAGCCAGAGAAATGGGCAAAAAAGCCTGCCAGGACTTTGATGATATGGGGCACATGCTGGAAGAAAAGGGCATTGTATTTGATATTATTGATGAGGAATTCGTGGAGCAGGCAAAGCTGGACGGAAGCACCCTGGTGGGAGAACACGTTTCTTATGAAAATGTTTTTGTGCCGGAGACAGACTGGGATGCCGGTGTGGAGACGGAAGGAAAAATAAACCGGGTATCCGGTGTAGGGCTGGAACCGGCGTCTGTACTGGAAAAGCTGGCAAAGACCGGCAAGCAGTATCAGCCTTGCTTTGAAAGAAGTTGCAAGGACATTCTGGCACGTAAGCTTTGGTTTGCAGATGGCAGCGAGGGCTATTTTATCTGCAATACCAGCGGGGAAACGGTAGAGGATACGGTTACTTTGCATACGGACAAGGTGCCTTGCGGCGTGGATTTATATAATGGGGAATTGTATGAGGTGGCTTATACCAGAGAGGCTAAAGGTATTAAGGTGTCGCTGAAGCTTTTGCGTGGTGAAGGATTGATGCTGTGGCTGACCGAAGAATCACAGGTGACCAAGAAAGATTGCTTATGGAGTGGCGCATGGGCATGTAATGGACAAATAGCAGAACTGGCGGATTTTACTTCCTACATCAGCCGCAGATATACCATTGACCCGAAAGAAGGGGGAAGAAACAGCTACTATGACTGTACAGAAGAAAGTAAGCAATGTGAAGGCCTTTCTCAGGATGGCGGTCTCGGGAAGTGGCCGAAGGATTTTTCCGGAGAGGTGACGTATATCACGAAGCTGACCGGAATTGCAGCCGGCAAGTGGATTTTGGATCTGGGCGAGGTAAGGCATTTTGCCAAGGTGTACTTGAACGATCAAAAGGTCGGCGAGGTGACCATGCCGCCGTATCGTCTGGTTCTGGAGAATTTGCAGGAGGGTGACGAACTCAAAATTGTAGTAGCCAATACCATTGCAAATGTTTGTCACAATGCCGAATTCTTTGCGTTGCAGCATCCGGCAGAGGTAGGACCATATCACGAAAAAATGATCGTGCATGAGGCGAAGGCACCGGCAGGTGGTTTGTTAGGACCGGTAAAGCTTTTGCATGTGGAATAAGACCTGCCTAAGGGCTTGATGGTAGTTTAGGAGGAAAATAGGATGCAGATTGCAGAAAAATTTGCCAAAAAAGCACAAAATAATAGGGAAGAAGCACCGGTTACCATTGCTTTCTATGGAGACAGTGTAACCCAGGGATGCTTTGAACTTTATAAGGTGGGAGAAGCCGGACATCAAACGGTTTTTGACAGGACAAGTGTTTATCATGCGAAGCTTGCACAGATACTTTCGGTTTTGTATCCTACTGTATCAATCAATATGATCAACGGGGGAATCAGCGGAAGTGGTGCCAAGGGCTCTCTTGGCAGGTTAGAGCGGGATGTGCTGAAGTTTTGTCCGGATTTAACGGTTGTGTGCTTTGGCTTAAATGACAGTGGCAGAGGGCTGGAAGGCTTACAGGATTATAAAGATTCCCTGAAAACGATCTTTGAACGTTTGAAAGAAGCAGGCAGTGAAATTATCTTCATGACGCCGAATATGATGGCGACCGAGGTGAGCTGTCATGTAACAGATCCTCATTTTATAGCAATTGCTGAGGATGCCTGCAAACGCCAGAATGAGGGAATCATGGATCAGTATATGCAGGCAGCCAAGGAGGTTTGTAAGGAGCATGGAGTACGCGTATGCAATTGCTATGAAAAGTGGAAAGCACTTAAAGCAAGTGGTGTGGATGTGACCGAGCTCCTTGCTAATAAAATAAACCATCCGACCAGAGAAATGCATTGGTTGTTCGCGTATTCTTTGGTAGAAACAATGTTGATGTAGAAAGGAAAAATTATGAAGACAGTAAAAGACAAGTATATTTTAGTTGGTGCAGATTTTGCAGGTTTCCCATTAAAGGAAGCAGTAGTGGCTCATTTACAGGCAAAAGGCTGGAAGGTAACGGACATTGGTGTGAAAGTAGATTCTGATCCGGATGATACTGATTTAATGTTCCACCGAGTAGGTTTAAGAGCCGGCGCCATGATTGCAGAGGGCGAATTTGAGAGAGCACTTCTTTTCTGCGGTACCGGTATGGGTATTCATATTGCAGCCAGCAAGTGCCCTCATGTACATGCAGGCGTAGTAGAGAGCGTTCCGGCAGCACTTCGTGCGATTACCGGTAATGGTGTAAATGTGCTGGCAATGGGTGCTTTTTATGTGGCGCCTCAGATGGGCTGTGACATTGCAGATGCATACTTAAATGCAGAGCTTGGCAGTGGTTATGAGTGGTGGTACAACTTCTATGAGTTCCATAAGCTCGCTATTGATGAACTGGAAGCTTTTGATTATGAAGCATATAAAGCAAACGGTTTTAAGGTAAATAAGCTGGGCGATTTCCCATTAAAGCTGGAAGTAAAGCCTGAATAAGGCAAACTTGCTGCGAACATGAAAAGCGTGAGGGAGAAAGATGATTTACGATATTCAGAATTATGGCGCCGTAGGTGATGGTGTTACCGTGGATACTGCGTCCATACAGAAGGCCATTGATGCGTGCCATGAAAATGGCGGTGGACAGGTATTGGTGCCGGGCGGTAGGGTATACCGCTCCGGTTCCTTGGTGCTTAAATCTTATGTGGAGCTACATTTGGAAATGGGTGCGGTACTGAAGGCTTGCGATGACTTAGAGGAGTTTCGGTTGTTTGACAAAGTCGGGAAGAACGTGCTACGAGGCGAGGGAGAGGATGCCGAAAATAGTAAGTCAGCTTCTGATGCATACATCCCATCCTATGCCAACAGTGATTACAGTGGCAAGCCGGAGTATTATTTTATTTATGCAAAGGACTGCGAGTATGTGTCCATCACCGGTGCCGGCAAGATAGACGGAAACGAAGCAATTTTTTATGGCAAGATAACGCCTTGGCATATTGATGGGGCTTTTTATCCGCGCATGCCAATGTTGTTTTTAGAAAATATTTCACACCTGACCATTCATCAGGTCACATTAACGAACAGTGCTTTCTGGACAGTGCATATGGTAGGTTGCAAGGATGTGTTGATTGACGGTATCCGTATTATCAATAACCTAAGAATGGGCAGCAGTGATGGTATTGACCCGGATCACTGCCAAAATGTCCGCATTGTGAACTGCTATGTAGAGTCTGCGGATGATTGCATTGTATTAAAAAACACAGAAAGTGCCATGGAGTACGGAAATTGCGAAAATATCATTATTGCAAACTGTACGCTTATGTCTACTAGTGCAGCTATCAAGATTGGCACCGAGAGTGAAGCTTTATTTAAAAATATTGTGGTGCAAAACTGCAACATCAGCAAAACCAACCGCGGTATTTCTCTGCAGTTACGTGATAAAGGCAGCATTGAAAATGTGATGTTTAGCAATATCAACATCGATACCAGGCATTTTTCTAAAGAGCACTGGTGGGGCGGGGCGGAACCGATTGCAGTTACGGCACTTCCTAGAAAAGAGGAGACCAAGCTGGGACATATCCGGAATGTGCGTTTCCAGAATATTAATTGTTGCAGCGAAAATGGTATTTTGCTTTACGGAGATACGCCGGAGAGTATCTGCGATATTTCCTTTGAGCATGTGTATCTTGAGTTGAAGGCAAAGACATCATGGACTAGAAATTATCATGATTTGCGTCCGACCTGCAGGGAGAGTGTGCTGACAGACCACTTATACGCAGTGTATGCCTGCCATACCGAGAACGTTAATTTTGCGGACTTTACGGTGGAAGTAGAGGAAGCGTTGGAGCAGGAAATGGTTGGACGGTATTATATAAATGCTTGCAGGAATGTGAAAGGCTTGCTAGAATAGGGAAAAACAAGCATGAGACTAAAAGATTTAACCTTACGCGAAAAAGTGTACAAAACATTTATTATGAAAACCGACCACATGAGAAGCACCGGAACTCTTAAGGAATATTTTGAGAAGTATCCGATTGGAGGCTTGTATTTTTCCAAAGGTGCCGTGCAGGGTCTGATTGAGATGAACGAAGGCGACTCTATTGTGCGCAGTGAGTTTATTACAGCCTGCCGAAAAGCATCCAAGTATCCGCTGGTAGTATGTGCGGATGGTGCTAATATCGGTGATGCTGGATTGCCGGCATGTAATACGGAAGCTCTTGGCGCTGCGGATAACGAAGACCTGGCATACCGTTACGGTAAGGCTCTAGGTATGCAGATGAATGCCAATGATGTAGACTGGCTCTTGGGACCATGTATTGATATGCCGCTTGAGCGTTATGTAGATACGGTATGCTCTTGTATGTCTGACGACCCGGAGGTGACCGCACGAATTTACAGTCAGGTAGTAAAGGGACTTCAAGACCAGAATGTAGCCGCTACGGTAAAGCATTTTCCGGGTATCGGTACTGATTATGTGAATATGCATCTGACTATCGGAAAGAATACACTGCCTTTTGAAGAGTGGATGAAAACCTATGGTTATACATACTTGAAAATGTTTGAGGCGGGCGCCATGAGTACCATGACAACCCACATTTCTTTGCCTTCCTACAGTGAGAAAGTAGATTTCGGTGATTTTCCGATTGCTACCTATTCTAAGGATTTGAATATTAAATTGTTGAAAGAGGAATTGGGCTTTGATGGAGTTATCGTAACCGATGCCATGACCATGGGTGGCTGTTTTATGGGTGACCAGATTGAGCAGGCAGTGGCAGCATTTGCCTGTGGTGCAGACTTTATTCTCTGGCCGCCGATTGAAGCGGGTGAACGTATCATAGAGGAACTGGAAAGTGGTCGTATTCCGATGGAGCGTCTGGATGATGCCATTGAGCGAATTCAGAGATTTTTGGAACGTTTAGGTATCGACGAGAAGGAAAGAGAATTTCCAAAGGTAGATGCAGAATTCGTGGATGATGTGATGAAGGAAACCATTAGAAAGGGTATTACTCTAGTAAGAAATAAACAAGGCAACTTGCCGATCACGACTGAGAAAAAGCGTATTCTGGTGGATTTAGTTACTCCACAGGTGACTAAAAATGTAACCAATAAAAAACTGGAGCATGCAGAGTATTTTACTCAGCTTTTAAGAGAGCAGGGGTTTGAAGTGGACTTTAAGTGGAACTATGCAAATTTCTTTGAACCATATATGAAGGAAGAAATTGCTGAGTATGATACTATTGTGGTGCTGCTTGACACTCCTCTTTGTGCCGGTGTATTTAAGGATTGCTTTAACTCTGTATGGAGCGTGCACTTGTTACCAATGGACAAAAAAACGATAGTAAACTTCGGCAGTCCGTTCTTTATTGATGATTACTATCCGAGAGAACAGACCTTCGTGCAAGTGAATTCCGAGATGAATAGAACCAGCGTGGAGGCAGTGGTGGATGCGATTCTGGGAAAAACAGAAATGACAGGAAAACTTCAGATGAAGGTGATAGTGTAAAAAATTATGAAGGGGTGCGGACGAAAATCTGCACCCCTTTCCTTACGCCAAATAATGTCTCATCACCTTCAGCGCGTTTTTCTCAAGTCTGGACACCTGGGCCTGAGAAATGCCAATCATTTCAGCCACTTCCATTTGGGTTTTTCCTTCGAAAAAGCGAAGGACGATAATTTCTTTTTCGCGGTCTGCAAGGCGTTTTAGAGCTTCATTTAAGGCAATTTGTTCTACCCACAATTCTTCTTTATTTTTTTTGTCACTGATTTGGTCCATGACAAAAAGGGTGTCGCCGCCGTCGGTGTAAATGGGTTCATACAGGCTCATGGGGCTTTGAATAGCATCCAGGGCATAAACGATGTCTTCGCGGGGAATACCAAGTTCTGCGGAGATTTCTTCGATAGTAGGTTCTTTTTGGTTTGCTTTCTGCATGGCTTCTTTTACCTGAAGTGCACGGTAAGCAATATCTTTTAAAGAGCGGCTGACGCGGATACTTCCACCGTCCCGAAGGTAGCGTCTGATCTCGCCGATGATCATGGGTACGGCGTAAGTACTGAATTTGACACCGAGGGTTCGATCAAAGTTATCAATGGCCTTTATGAGGCCAACACAGCCGATTTGAAATAAGTCGTCTACATTTTCATCGCTTTGGCTGAAGCGTTTAATAACGCTTAAAACAAGGCGCAGATTTCCTTCAATATATTGTTCTCTTGCGTGCATATCGCCTTCTGCAATACGTTCAAAGAGTAATGTTTTTTCATCTTCTTTTAAAAGCGGCAGCTTGGATGTATTTACACCGCATATTTCTACTTTTCCCATAAAAGACCTCCAAAGGGTAATTTTTTCTAAATTACTTATCTTTGGTAGATATTTTTAAGTATGGACGAAAGCGTAGAAAATTATGCCAATGCTACATATAATAAAATAAAAAGGTGTGCTATGCTGTTTTCTGAGTTGCGATGTAAAGAAGTAATTAATATCAAAGATTGTAAAAAGCTTGGGAGAGTGCAGGATGTAGAATTTAATCCTTGTAATGGGTGTATCGAAAAAATATTTATTCCGGCATGTGGAGGGAAATTAAGCTATTTTTTCCCTACGGAGCCGGATTATGTAATTTGTTTTAACGAAATTAAACAGATTGGACCGGATATTATTCTGGTTGACGTGAAATAAGTATTTTGGTAAAATGAATTAATACGAGCATAGGAAGGTACTTATAAGATGAGATGTCCATTTTGTAATTATGTAAATACGAAAGTAATTGATTCCAGACCGGCAGAGGAGTTTAACTCTATCCGTAGACGTCGTGTCTGTGAGGAGTGTGGTAAGCGCTTTACTACATATGAGAAAATTGAAACGTTACCGGTTATGATTATCAAAAAAGACCGTACGAGGGAAGCATACAATCGTGCCAAAGTTGAAATGGGAATTATGAAAGCGTGTCATAAGCGTCCAATCAGTTCCGAACAGATGGCTGAGGCGATTGACTCTGTGGAAAACAGTATTTTTTCTTTGGAGAGAAGTGAGGTAGAGTCTTCTTATGTAGGTGAGCTTATTATGGAGAAGCTTAAGGCCTTGGATGCAGTAGCGTATGTACGTTTTGCATCTGTTTATCGTGAGTTTAAAGATGCAGATACTTTTATGGAAGAGTTAAAGAGTGTATTCAAGAAATAATACGCGGATGGAGGCATTATGAAAGAAAAAATTGCTAAGGCAAAGAAATACGTAAATATAGTAGATAAAATTAGAATTATTTTATTGTGTCTGGCAGTGCCGATGCTTTTGTTTATCTATTTTGGAGAAAAGTTATGGGGTGAGCTTACCTGGTATGTAAATGCTACGCAGTTTCTGTACGGTGCTTTGACTTATATGGTGTTTGGAATAGTGATTGTTACTTTTGGTAAGTATATTTTAATTTCCTATCACAATTCACTTGTTAAAAAATTATAATTTTTTTGAGGAACATCTTTTTAAGAGGTGTTCCTTTTTGTGCTTTTGATTTCATGAGGAGTTATTATGTTCAACACATTTTTCCCGGATGCATATTTAGACAGCGTGCATGACGTAGACTTTGAAGCTTTTAAGGAAAAGGGATATAAGGCAGTCCTTTTTGATATAGATAACACGTTGGTGTGTCATGGAGCACCGGCTAGCCCGGAGATAATTGATTTTTTTGAGAAGCTTCGTGATATGGGATACCAGGCCATGGTAATGTCAAATAATAAAGAGCCCCGCGTAAAAAGCTTTGCGGAAGCCGTGGGCGGTATTGGTTATATTTACAAGGCCAATAAACCGGCTAAGAAATCGTACTTGCATTGTATGGAGGTTATGGGGACGGATATCTCCAATACCTTGTTTGTGGGCGACCAGCTTTTTACAGATGTATGGGGGGCCAAAAGGTGTGGTATTCACAGTATTTTGGTAAAGCCAATAGACAAAAAAGAAGAGATTCAGATAGTATTGAAGCGTTATTTGGAGCGCATTGTCCTTCATTTTTACAAAAAGGAGTGTGAGAAGCTTGGGCGTAACAGTTAATGGACGCACGAAGACCTTGGGGGTAATCGGAAATCCGGTGGAGCATACGTTGTCACCGGTGATTCACAACGAGCTTGCCAGAGTTTATAATCATAATGTAGTATATTTGCCATATCTGGTAGATGGCAGCGTAGGAGATGCCATACGCGGTGCATATGCACTGCATTTTGGAGGGTTGAATGTCACCGTTCCCCACAAGACCGAGGTGCTTCAGTATGTAGTGGAGGTAGACGAGTTTGCAAAGCGGATTGGGGCTGTAAATACCCTTGTTCCGGCAGAGGGCGGTTTTAAAGCATATAATACGGACATACCGGGCCTTTATCGTGGGATGTTAAGCGATGGTGTAAACATGGACGGTGAGGACGTTATGATTTTGGGAGCCGGCGGAGCAGCCAGAAGCGTGGCCATGCTTGCTCTGGATAAGGGGGCAAAGCAGGTTTATATATTAAACCGAACGGTAAGTAAGGCGGAGGAGATTGCAAAGGAAATTAATGCTTATGCAGGCCGTGAATTTGTAACGGCTATGGCACTTACAGGCTATCCGAAGCTTTCCGGTAAAAAATATTTATGTATTCAGGCCACCAGTGTGGGACTTTATCCGAAGGTGGAGGATGTGGTGATTGAGGATTCAGAATTTTATGATATGATACATACCGGATATGACATTATTTATAATCCCTATGAGACCAGATTTATGTCTTTGGTGAAGGCACATGGCGGTAGAGCATTTAATGGGTTAAAGATGTTGTTATATCAAGGCATTATTGCTTATGAATTATGGAATGATATTTCTGTTTCTGAAGAGGTGGCACAGCAGATTTTAGGCAAGATGAAAGAGGCTTTGGGGTTATAACGATGAAGCATGTTATACTGATAGGCTTTATGGGCAGCGGCAAATCTACGGTCGGCTTCCGATTAAGCTACAAATTGAAAAAATGTCTGATTGATACGGACAAGTTAATTGAGGAACGTGAGAAAATGAGTATTTCTGAGATGTTTGCAGCAAAAGGCGAAAGCTATTTCAGGCAAAAAGAGACCGAATGTTTAAATAGTTTATTTCATGAGCTTGGAAGCCGCGTGATTTCTTTGGGTGGCGGAACTCCTATGAGGGAGGAAAATCGTGAAATCATCAAACAACTTGGTAAGGTAATTTATTTGCAGGCGTCTCCGGACACTATATATCAAAGAGTAAAGCATGATACTTCCAGGCCGTTATTGCAGTGTGAGAATCCAAAGGGGAGAATTGAGGCATTGTTGGCGGAGAGGAATCCGATTTACGAGGGTGTGGCAGACATCATTATCCATGTGGACGGCAAGGAAATGAAAGATGTGGTACAGGAAATAGTGGAGGCAGTACAGTATGAAGATTTTGGTAATTAATGGTCCCAATTTGAATTTTTTAGGTATTCGCGAAAGAAGTGTTTACGGCAATCAGGATTATGAATATTTAAAAAACATGATTGCCGATAAAGGCAAAGAGATTGGTGCAGATATTGAGGTGTTTCAGAGTAATTACGAAGGCGGAATTATTGATAGAATCCAGACCTCTTATTTTGACGGAACAGAGGCAATTGTGATTAATCCGGGTGCATATACTCATTACAGCTATGCCATTCGTGATGCCTTGGCCAGTATTGTGGTGCCGAAGGTTGAGATACATATTTCTGATATTACCAAAAGAGAGGCCTTTAGGCAGGTGTCTGTGACCAAAGAAGTGTGTGATTATCAGATTTATGGCAGAGGTTTACAGGGATATTTGGATGCAATTGATTATTGTTTGGCACAAATTGAAAAAAACAGTTGAAAAAGTATGATGAATATTGTAAAATAGCTAAAGAATATCGTTTCATTTTTATTAGGAGGATTTTTTATGATTTCTGCAGGTGATTTCAGAAATGGTGTTACCCTCGAAATTGAAGGTAACTTCGTTCAGATTATTGAATTCCAGCATGTTAAGCCGGGTAAAGGTGCAGCATTCGTTAGAACTAAGTTAAAAAACATTATCAATGGCGGTGTGGTTGAAAGAAGTTTTAGACCAACCGAAAAATTCCCAGCAGCGCGTGTCGACAGAAAAGATATGCAGTATTTATATAGCGATGGCGACTTGTTCAACTTTATGGATATGGAGACATATGACCAGATTTCTTTAGGTGCTGACAAAATCGGTGATGCATTAAAGTTCGTTAAGGAAAACGAAATGTGCAAGATTTGTTCCGTAAACGGCAATATCTTTGCTGTGGAACCACCTACATTCGTAGAGTTAACTATTACCGATACAGAGCCGGGCTTCAAGGGTGATACCGCTACAGGTGCTACAAAGCCTGCTACAGTTGAAACAGGTGCTACAGTTTATGTTCCATTATTTGTTGAAACAGGTGATGTAATCAGAATCGACACACGTACTGAGGAGTACATGTCCAGAGTATAATTTTATACTTTAACTAACTTACGAAAGATAACACCATGCAGAGGGCAAAGTCTGCATGGTGTTTGTTGTTTTTCGGGAAATGACTGTTTCCTTTATATGACGACTCGATATGGATGATGCATATGTCCTTTATAACATTTTTGAGAGGTATTTATATGAGTTATCCTGAATTTAGAGAAGAAGTTTTGAACGCCTTAAGAGGCATGATTACAGAAGATATCACTGTGGAAGCGGTGCAGGTGGAAAAGTTGAATGGCTGCATTCGCCATGGTGTCTCCTTTACAAAAGAGGGAGAAATTTATTCTCCTACTATTTACTTAGAGCCGTTTTATGGCAGCTTTAGAAGTGGGCAAAGTATAGATTTTCTCGCAGGGGAGCTGATTCGCTGTTATAAAGAGGAAACCGGTCAGGTGCCGGACTGTATACATAAACTGGACAGTTATGAGACAGCCAGACCTGATATATATGTAAAGTTGATTCATATTGCCGAAAACAGGAAGCTTTTAAAAGATACTCCTTACAAAGAGTTTTTGGATTTTGCCATTGTGCCATATTTTGAGGTAAATGAAGAGCAGATTTTTAAAGGAAGTGTCATGCTGAAAAATCATCATCTGGAATACTGGCAGGTGTCAGCCGAAGAGATGTTGCGTCATGCCATCGAATATACCAGAGAGAAAAAGGGTGTGTGGTTTAAAACTATGTCAGAGGTGCTTGAAGGTATTATTTTTGAAGAGGATGGAGCACTTTTTGAACGTGCCAGAGATGGGATGTTTGTACTTACCAACAATGAGAAGTATCTTGGTGCAGTTTTGGCATATTTTCCGGATATTCTTTATGATATCAGTACACAGCTGAAAGAGGACTTTTATATGCTCCCTGCCAGTGTGCATGAGTGGGTTATTGTGCCGGTTTCTCAAGTAGAAGAGGAAGAGGTCTTGTTTTTAATGGTAAAGGATATTAATGATCGTGAGGTATTAGAAGAGGAAGTTCTTTCTTATAATGTATACTATTATAGTATGAATTCACAAAAAATGCATATTTGCAGGAGCAAAAAAGTGAAAAATTACTAGACTTTTTTGATAGCCTATGTTATCATAGCAAAGGTGGTGTAATATTTCCGTAATATTTTACAGTTTTGTGTCCGTAGTCTAATGGATAGAACGGAGGCCTCCGACGCCTTTAATGCAGGTTCGATTCCTGTCGGACACATTTCACCACCTTTGTTTACACTATGATAGAGAGGTTATTATGAATTTTAAGAAAAACGTAAAAATCCTTCTTCCGATTTGTGTAATATTAATTGTTGCAGTCAGTGTTGCGGCAGCACTTATTACACGAGAAGAGGCGGTTGTTGCCAACGAGACTGCTACCAGTAGTGTTACTACAGAAGAGACGGTTGCAGCGATTAGTGCCGATAACCCATTAGAAGGTGATAAATATCCGGAACTGAATGCCTTGATTTCAACATATCTTACGGCATTGGCGGACGGAGATGTAGATACTATCAGTTCTATCACAAATAATATGACAGACATTGAACGTATTCGTGTGCAGGAACTTGGTAAATTTATTGATGCTTTTCCGGAATATAATGTATTTACCAAAATTGGTCCTACTGAGGGCAGCTACATTGTATACGCAGCAGCCAGAGCACAGTTTCCAGGTGTGGATGAGTATGTTCCCGGTATATATTGTTTTTATGTATGTACCGATGAAAACGGCAAATTTTATTTTAATGAAGGTACTTTGACAGAGGAGGAGCAGGTTTATATTGATGCAATTAATGCAGATGCCTCTGTTGTCAATTTAATGAATTCTATCGATGAAGAGTATCAGGAAATGTTGAAAAACGACGAAAAGGTACGTACTTACATCGAGATTATGCAGAGCGAAATTCGAGGAGCAGTGGGGGAAGCTTTAGCAAGTACTGCAACAGAGGCTTCTTCTGAAGAGCCGAATTCAGAACCTGCATCTGATCCGACTATTTTATATTCTGCATGTGAAGCTAGGACTATCGATACCATTAATGTGCGTTCTTCTGACAGTGAGACAGCGGATAAGCTTGGTAAGATTCAGAAAGGAACTACCATTGATGTTATCGAAATTCGTGTAAACGGTTGGTCCAAGATTCTTTACCAAGGCAAGGAAGCATATGTAAAGAGTGATTATCTGGAAGTGATTCCACCGCCGGAGGAAGCAGGCACCGGAGAAAATGTTTCTAATGGAACCGTGGTAGCCAATACTACCGTAAATGTTCGTTCTGAAGCAAGTACGGATTCCAAGCGAATCGGTCAGGTGGTACAAGGTACGTCTTTGGACTGGATTGCAGATGTAGATGGCGGCTTTAGCAAGGTTATTTATGAAGGCAAGGTCGGCTATATTAAGTCTGAGTATTTAGATAAGAAATAACAGAATAATTTGTTGCAACATACACAAACTTTTGAGAGAAGCTGTTTTACAGTTTCTCTCTATTTTGTTTGCGGGAAGGAGAAATGTATGAAAAATCAAGACCAGGTAATTCTGCGTGAAATTCAAAAAAATACCCATATGGGACTGGAGGCAATTGATGCATTGATGCCGCGTGTGAGAGATGAACATTTTGCCAGAGAATTGGCAAAAGAGTCTATGATGTATGGTAACTATTATGAAAAGGCGACAAATGAACTATTAAAAGAAGAAAAACGACTATATAAAGACGTAAAAGGAAAAGACATGATGCTTCGAATGGGTATCTGGATGCAAACATTTAAGGATAGTTCTACCAGTCATATGGCAGAGCTTATGATACAAGGAGCAAACCGCGGTATTACAGATATGTACAAGATTTTAAATCATAATAAGCATGCAAATGGGAATATTTCCGCAATGGCAAAGGAACTGATGGATATGGAGGAAAAGACCATTACAAAGCTGAGGGACTATCTATAAAAAATAAATTTGAACTGTATTTATTTTGTGTTTTTTGTGGCAATTTTGTAGGAATAATGGTACAATAAATATTCGAGGTATATAAAATGGCAGAAGGAACACGTTTAAACAAATACATGGCGCAGGCAGGCTTGTGCTCCCGCAGAGAAGCGGACAGATATATTGAAGCAGGACAAGTGTATATTGATGGTAAAAGGGCCGAAATCGGGCAGTTAGTCTATCCAGGGGCGAAAGTGACTATCGGAGCAAAAGAACTTCGTGATACCAAGGAAAAGGTAGTGCTTGCCTGGTATAAGCCGGTAGGGGTAACCTGTACGGAGAAAGACCCGCATGCCAAGCGTAAAATTACAGATGTGTTTCGGTATCCAATACGAGTGACTTATGCAGGGCGATTGGATAAGGACAGTGAAGGGCTGCTTATTATGACCAATGACGGAGACTTGATTAACGATATGATGCGAGGGGCTAATGGTCACGAAAAGGAATATGTGGTAAAAGTAGACAAAGAACTTACAGAAGCATTTCGTGCCAGTATGCAGCAAGGCATTTATCTGCCGGAGCTTGAGCGCACTACCAGACCTTGTAAGGTCATGTTGGAAGGCAAATATACCTTTCGTATTGTACTGACACAAGGATTAAATCGTCAAATCAGGCGCATGTGTGAGGCACTTGGCTATCAGGTGAAGAGCCTGAAACGTGTGCGAGTGGTGAATGTAGAGCTTGGAAATTTAAAGCCGGGCGAACATAGAGAACTGACAGCCACAGAAAAACGTGTATTGTACCAGACTTGCAGAGGAAAATAAAGCAGTCAGGTGTTGATATAAAATATTGAGAGTGATGGATAGAATGGATAGCAAATTAACCAGAATAAAAGAACTGACAACCATATTAAAAGAAGCAGCAGAAGCATATTATGCCAAGGACATAGAGATTATGTCCAACTTGGAATATGACAAATTGTATGATGAACTGGTGCAATTGGAAGAGGAGACCGGCATTGTTTTGGCCGGAAGTCCTACCCAGACCGTTGGTTATGAGGCAGTTGACGAGCTTCCGAAGGAGGCTCACGACAAGCCAATGCTCTCCCTTGCCAAAACCAAATCCAGAGAAGAATTGCAAGGCTGGCTTATGGATAGGGAAGGCCTGCTCAGCTGGAAATTAGACGGCCTGACCATTGTACTGACTTATGAAGAAGGCAGACTGTCTAAGGCTGTTACTCGTGGTAATGGTGAAGTGGGCGAGGTTATTACGGCCAATGCCAAATCCTTTAAAAATGTACCTTTATCCATTCCACACAAGGGTAAATTAGTGCTTCGTGGAGAGGCGGTTATCAGTTACAGTGATTTTGAGAAAATCAATGCAGCCATTTCAGACGAAGCTATGAAATACAAAAATCCGAGAAATCTCTGTTCCGGTTCCGTTCGTCAGTTAAACAGTGCCATTACCGCAGAGAGAAGTGTTAATTTTTATGCTTTTTCCTTAGTTCAGTGCGAAGGTAAGGAGTTTGAGACCAGAGAAGAACAAGTAATGTTTTTGCAGACCATGGGGTTTGGAACGGTTCCATATATTAAGGTCAATAAAGACAACATATTACAGGCTATTGAAGAATTTGCAAAGAAAGTAGAAGGATATGACATACCAAGTGATGGTTTGGTATTGATTTTAGACGATATTGCCTATGGAGAGAGCCTTGGACGCACCAGCAAATTCCCACGAGATTCCATTGCATTTAAATGGGCAGATGAATTGCGTGAGACTACGTTATTAGAAATAGAATGGAGTGCCTCCAGAACAGGTCTGATTAATCCGGTGGCGATTTTTGAACCGGTAGAATTGGAAGGAACCACGGTTAGTCGAGCAAGCGTACACAATATTAGTATTGTCCGTGCATTGAAGCTGGGACTAGGCGATCGTATCAGCGTATATAAGGCAAATATGATTATCCCTCAGATTGCGGAAAATATGACTCAGTCCGATACGTTGGAAATTCCAAAGTGTTGTCCTGTCTGCGGTGGGGGAACAGAAGTACGACAAATTAACGAAGGACAGTTTTTATATTGTACCAATGAGAACTGCGCGGCAAAGAAAATTAAGCTTTTTGCATTGTTTGTAGGGCGTGACGGCTTAAATATTGATGGCATGAGCGAGGCTACTTTAGAAAAATTTATTGCAAAGGGCTTTCTGCATGAATTTAGTGATTTATATCATCTCGACAAACACAAGGACGAAATCATTTCCATGGAAGGCTTTGGTCAGAAGAGCTATGATAAGCTGATTCAGGCGGTGGAAGCTTCCAGAAAGACCACTTTGCCAAAGGTGATTTACGGCCTTGGTATTGCAGGCGTTGGATTGGCTACAGCCAAGCTGATCTGCAAGCATTTTTCTTATGATATAAATGCTATGGTGCAGGCTTCTGCGGAGGAGCTTAGTGAAATAGAGGGCATTGGAGATGTCATTGCACAGGCTTTTGTGACATACTTTGCTTCCAAGGAAAACCGCACCATGGTAGAGCGATTGCTTTCTGAGCTGGATATTCAGGTAGAAAAGGTGGATGAGGAGTCTCAGACACTGACCGGACAGGTAGTAGTGATTACTGGCTCTTTGGAGCTTTATGAAAATCGTAATGTCTTAAAGGATGCTATTGAAGCAAAAGGCGGCAAGGTGACCGGTTCCGTGACGGCCAAAACCACGTATTTAATCAATAACGATATTACTTCCACATCTTCCAAGAACAAGAAGGCTAAGGAGTTGAGTGTGCCGATTGTGACCGAGAAAGAGTTTGTGGAGAAGTTTTTAAAATAAGAATTTTAAAGGAGTTTACATCACATGCCAATTAAAACACAAAGCGATTTACCAGCAAAAAGTATACTGGAGCATGAAAATATATTTGTAATGGATGAGTTTCGTGCGATGCATCAGGATATTCGTCCGTTACGTATCTGTATTTTGAATTTGATGCCGGTGAAAGAGGACACAGAGCTGCAGCTTTTGCGTGCTCTGTCCAATACACCCCTTCAGGTGGATGTGACCTTTATGAAGATGTCTTCTCATGTCTCTTTAAATACTTCAGCCAATCATTTAAATAAGTTTTATCATGATTTTGCTGAATTAAAGGATCAGAAGTTTGACGGTATGATTATTACCGGTGCGCCTGTAGAGCAATATGCCTTTGAAGAGGTGGATTACTGGGAGGAACTGGTAGAAGTCATGGATTGGACAAAGGACAATGTCACCAGTACTTTACATATTTGCTGGGGAGCTCAAGCCGGTGTATATCATCATTTTGGAATTCAGAAGGAAATCTTGCCTTCGAAGCTTTTTGGTGTGTTTGAGCACAAAGTTTCTAATAGAAAGATTCCGCTAGTGAGAGGATTTGATGATTATTTTATGGCACCTCACAGCAGACATACCACCGTTTCTGCAGAGCAAATTCATGACTGCAATCATTTGCGTGTCCTTGCAGAGAGCGAAGAAGCCGGTATTTTCCTTTGCATGACAGAAGGCGGCCGTCAGATATTTGTGATGGGACATCCGGAGTATGACCGCTATACACTGCATAACGAGTATATGCGTGATTTGAATAAGGGGCTGGAGATTGAGCTTCCGGTAAATTACTATCCGGACAATGACCATACTAAGAAGCCGAGACTTCAGTGGAGAAGCCATAGTAATAATTTGTATACCAACTGGCTCAATTACTACGTGTATCAGGCGACTCCGTATGATTTATATCAGAAGTAGGAGAATACAAAATAAAATGGCGTATGAAAATTTTTAGTTAAACCAAGTGGCGACGCATCATTGTGTATTTGTAACAATATAATTTCATGTATTTGTGAGTATATGAGTGGGAATAAGGGAATACTATGTAAAAATAATTGATTTTGGCCTGTGGATATGTTATCATATTGTTGTAGATAACGAATGTGTGTTATTTCACTTTTCCGCAGCTTTGAGAAGGTGGAGAAGGTTATTGTGAGCAAAAGAGAACAATGTGAGAAAGGAGAAAATGAGATGAATGCAAGTGTGATGAAACCACAAATTCCTTTTGTGACAAGAAGTGAGCTTAAAAGAATTCCTGCAACATTAGATAACAGAAAGATGGCAGAATTCTTAGATTCTCATACATTTTCTTTTTCTGTTAATAAGGAGTCAAAAGAATTAAGAAGTTCAATTGAACCTAAAAAATAAGTTATGAATATTGTAGAATACACATCAGAATATGAATATTTAGCTAAAAATTTTAAATGTGGTAATTCAGTAATTGATAAATTTCTTCATGACGGAAATGCCTTGGATAAAAACCAAGGCATTACTTATATACTATTATCTGATGAAAATGACTTTATTATTGGATATTACAACATAGAAGTCGGCAGAGTAGACCAGATTGAAAAAATTGGAGATAAAGAAATTTATAAACCAATGGGTGGTGCGGTTAATATAAATTATCTCGCTGTACATAGTGATTTTCAGGGAACTATGCTTGCGGAAATTGAAGGTAAAAAAATATACCTTGGTGATTACATATTGCGCGATTGTGAGAAACTGTTATGAAAATTTTGAAGATGATATGAGTACTTTTGTTCAGGAAAGTGATATGAGTTGTCATAAGTTATATAAATGGGTCGATGATATTATTGAATGATAGGCATATCAGGTAGAGATACTTGGTATGTTTTTTGTCTTGGAGGTGTACCTATGGACAAGATTAGAAAACTCAAAGAAATGATTGCAGACAGCAACCGAATTGTGTTTTTCGGCGGTGCAGGGGTATCTACGGAAAGTGGTATTCCGGATTTTCGTAGCAAGGATGGATTGTATAATCAAGTGTATAAGTATCCACCGGAATATATGCTATCGCATAGCTGTTTTGAAAGTATGCCGGATGAATTTTATCGGTTTTACAAGGACAAGATTTTATTAAAAGGTATTTTGCCGAATAAGGGACATTTTGCACTGGCAAAGTTAGAAGAGCAGGGTAAGCTTAGCTGTGTGGTTACGCAGAATATTGACCATCTGCATGAGATGGCAGGCTCTAGGAAGGTATATCATCTGCATGGTACGATTATGACCAATCATTGTTCGACATGCGGCAGTGTGTATTCTTTAGAGGAACTGGAGCAAAAATTAGAGCTTAGTATGGTGCCGAAGTGTGACAAATGTGGTGGTATTATCAAACCCGATGTAACGCTTTATGAAGAAATGCTTCCGGATGATGCATGGAACAGTTCCATGGCAGCAGTGGGAGACGCAGATATGTTAATTATTTGCGGTACCAGTCTTACCGTATATCCGGCAGCATATATCGTGGAATATTTTAGGGGGAAAATTCTTGTGATTATAAATCGCGATGCCACACCAAAGGATGCCAAGGCCGATTTAGTCATTCACGAGTCATTTGGGGAAGTGATGGCACGAGTGGTGGAGGGGGTGTTTTAAGAAAGAATGCGAGCATTTGACGTTTGCGCAAAAACATGCTACAATTACACAAATACCATTGTGCCAAAGGAGGATTATGTATGAATTATGAGCTAAAGCATTATGATTTAAGCCTTGTGCTTTTTTCGGCTACAGAAGATACAAATACTCCTGAGATAAAAATTTTGTGGGTAAACGAAGTTAAAAAAGACTTATTCCCGCTTGATTTGGAATTAACCAATGAAGGACTTGCTAAATGGCTGAAGCATAGAACTATACCCAAAAATCGTGCGTATGTTCATAATTTTTTAAGCAAGTGCGGACTTAATATCAATCGTCCTATGACGATTATAAAGGTTTCAAAAGGTCTTTCGCTTAACGATTGCTTTTGGGTAGTTGAAGAAGGCTTTGAAGGCACTTTTGATAAATTCAATTTATATGATAACCGTTTCAGTCAGGTGCTTGCACTTATTGCATTTACGGGATATGGCAGTAGTATCAGAACATCACTTGCTTCCTGTCCTGAATTTACAACCAATGGTATGCTTCCAAAATGCTGGAGAAGAAAAGACGGAAAGATTTTGTTATATAAAGGCGGCACAAGCGGAGCTTCCAATACAGGCAATGAGCCATATTCAGAATACTATGCTTCACAAGTCGCAAAAGTGCTTGGGGTAAATGCTATTGAATATGGTCTTTCAAAATGGAAAAGTGAACTGTGTTCTACTTGTGAGCTATTTACATCTAAAGATTACTCTTTCCTTCCCGTAGGCAGAATTGTTACTTCGGGCGGAATGTCAGCTGTTAAAGAATTTTATAAAAAGCTCGGACAGAATTTCGCAGATGCTTTGAATGATATGCTCGTGTTTGATGCAGTAATTATGAACACAGACAGACATTTTGGTAACTTCGGTTTTATTGTTGACAACAGAACAAATAAAATTGTTGCTCCGGCACCTTTGTTCGACCACGGAAATGCCTTATTGAATTTTGCAGGTCGTGATGATTTGGAAAGTGTTGAAGCTCTAAATGCTTATGCAGATACCTTACTCCCTTGTGTATATGATGACTTTATCGGAACAGCTAAAGGTGTTCTTACACAGAAGCATCGGGAGGGGCTGAGAAAATTACTTGAATTTAAGTTTAAGAGAAATTCAAGATATAACCTGCCTGACAAACGATTGAAATTGCTTGAAAAGATGATAAGAGAAAGAGCAAAAAAATTACTTGATAAATAGAAAAGTTGTCTCGTTAATTTTGGAAAAATCCTGCCTTGCACGTATCAAGGCAGGATTTAATTATGTCTATCTATGTTGTTTAAGCTAACTTACTTAAATCAAACATAGTGAGGTATTCTTTTGTGTTTTCACACATTTCCTTAAAGAGCTTTTTCGCATTTTCAAGACCACAGGTTACTAATGGGTCATTTGCAAATGCAACGAAAATCTTATCTAAATCTCTTTCTGCAATGCCTTCGGAAACCAGTTCCTGTTCGCCGCAGATGCGGGAAATCATTGGGTAGATTGTCTGTGGGATAGGACCTGCGCATACCGGCTCTAAGCTGTTAGCGCGGAATACTGCGTTGGTTTCTACTACAGCGCCTAAAGGAAGGTTTGGAATCTGACCCTGGTTTGGAATGTTTACGTTTGTTACTAAGTCGCAAAGACCAAGTAATGCACGAATCTGGTTCACACCTTCTTCACCAGTACCTTTAATCTTAACGTCTTCTTCACCGCTTAATAAACGAGCGCTCTTCTCAAGACGTTCTACTAAGTTCTTTCTTCTCCATTCAATGGTAGTAAGACCGAAGTGCATTTCTTTTACACGTTCCGGGCTTGCTAAGTACCACTTACCTTCGCAGAATTCTGCAAGATGACGGTCGCCGGCTGCTGCAATAACGCCTGTCTTTAAGTATAAGTCCATCTTAACTTTTTCGTCGCTTCGGAAGCTGTTATTCATCCAGTTATTGTCTACGCCACCGATTGCCAGGTATCCTTCTTCAGCGTGTTTCTTAACGAATGCATCGTAGTATGGGAAGAGGTCGA
This sequence comes from Lachnospiraceae bacterium, assembly GCA_017521985.1. Lineage (GTDB taxonomy): Bacteria > Bacillota > Clostridia > Lachnospirales > Lachnospiraceae > RGIG6307. The sequence goes on along the minus strand of JAFXAZ010000040.1, from coordinate 24,245 downwards.
TGTTTCTCCAGGTAGCCTTGGTAAGCCATGTAAAGTGGTTGATACCAAGTGGGTTAACCTTAATGTCCCCTCTATAAACATCCTTTTCGCCAAACGTTTCTTCTACAACTTTTGCTAAGAACTTCTGTGTACCAAATACTTCGTGGCAGCAGCCAAAAGCTTTGATTTCAGGGAATACTCTGTAAAGAGTCCTAACGCAAAGAGTCATTGGGTTGGTGTAGTTGATAACCCAGGCATCCGGGCAGTTTTCTTTGATTTTTTCAGCAATGTATTCGTACATAGGGATAGTACGCATAGCACGAACGATACCGCCGGGACCGGAAGTATCACCTACGGACTGGTAAATGCCGTACTTTTCAGGTGTATGTACGTCAGACTCCATTTCATCGAAGGTGCCAGGAAGAATAGAGATAACTATAAAGTTTGCATCTGCAAGAGCTTCGTCGATAGTTTCTGTAGCGTGGTAGTTCCAAACAGACTTTGCACCTTCTGCATTGTTAAACTTGTTACCGATAATTTCGTTGTTTTTTGCAGCCTGAAGGTCGATGTCGTAAAGATAAACATCACCACTGATGTCATCACAGGATGCAAGGTCACTCATAAGGCCCCATGCCCAGCCTCTGGAGCCGCCGCCGATGTAAGCGATTTTAATACCGCTTACGGTGTTATTTACGTATTCCATAATGAAAATCTCCTTTTTAGTGTTATTTGGTGTTTTTATTATGGAACAAAATTTTATTGTTTGATAGCATATTTTTGCTATATTCCTTATGAAAAGTATAAAATATTGACCAGTTTCTTTTGACTCATGGTAAAAGATATGATATGCTATTAACAATCTAGGACAGGAGAGAAAATGCACGATGGAATACAAATTGGCCAAGGACCGCATGGTCTCCAGACGCAAAATAAAACAAAAAAATATCATTTCTACCATACATTATCATGAAGAATATGAACTGTATTATATGCTGGACGGAAGTACCACGTACTTTATAGGCAGTGAGATTTATAGTATTGAAAAAGGAAATTTTGTATTTATACCAAAAGGTATTCCACACAGTACGGACAATAAAAACTCACGTTATAACGAGCGTATTCTTCTTAGTTTTTCCGAGGATATTTTTGACGAAAAGACAAGAGGTTTGTTGGAACAGCTGAAAGGCAATAGAATTATTTATGTTCCGGATACGCATTTGCCGCAGTTGGAGGAAATTCTTTTTAAACTGGAAGCAGAGTATGCCCAAGATGAAAAAGAAAAAAGTATTCTTTTGGATATTTATATTCTGGAGCTTTTGACGCTTTTGTGCAGGTATCGGTGTGAGAAAAAAGCGCATATTCAGGAATCAGACAAAATCATTTTTATGATTTCCGATTATATCCGTACCCATTTTGAGCAAGATATTACGCTGGAGAATATATGTAAGACCTTTGCAATCAGTGAAGGTTATCTTTCCAGAAAATTCAAAGCAGTTTCCGGAATTGGCTTGAATCAATATATTACTTATGTTAGAATTAGTCATGCAGAAAAGCTGCTTACAGAGACCAACTTGTCTGTTACAGAGATTGCAGAGAAGTGTGGCTTTAACGGAAGTAATTATTTTTCTTCTGTATTTAAGAAAATGAAAGGTATGACGCCTTTAATGTATAAAAAATATAGTTTAACAAGGAGATAAGGCACATGGGAAGTATATTTATGAGGTTTCCGGGAGGAAAGAGTAAGGCTTTGACCTTAAGCTATGATGATGGTGTAGCTCAGGATATCCGCTTAATCGAAATTATGAAAAAGCATGGGTTAAAGGGTACTTTTAATATTAACAGTGGCTTGTATGCACCGGAAGGAACTACAAATCCGGAAGGTAAGGGCAGAATGTCCAAAAGCAAGTGTCAGGAAGTTTACTTAAACAGTGGCATGGAGGTGGCGGTACACGGGCTTACCCATCCATATTTGGAGCAGCTTCCGGAAAATCTTTGCACTTATGAAGTATTACAAGACCGTAAAAATCTAGAAGCAGATTTTGGCTACATGATTCGCGGTATGGCATATCCGTTTGGTACCACAAGCGATTCTGTAGTAGCTTCTTTGAAGCAATGCGGTATTGCATATTCCAGAACGACGGTGTCTACAGAGAAATTTACCATTCCTGCGGATTGGCTGAGACTTCCTGCTACCTGCCATCACAGAAATCCAAGACTCATGGAACTGGCACGCAATTTTGTGGACAATGCTTTTTTAAGAGGACCGGGTCTTTTTTATCTGTGGGGGCACAGCTACGAGTTTGACCAAAATCTGCCGGACAATAACTGGGGCATTATTGAGGAATTTGCGGAATTTATGGGTAACCGTGAGGATATCTGGTATGCAACCAATATTGAAATTTACGATTACATACAAGCTTACAATCAGTTGATTTTTAGCATGGATTATACCAAGGTTTACAATCCGACCTGTACTACATTATACTTTAAGACTGCAAAAGGTGAGTACCAGGTGAAGCCGGGTGAGACGGTAAGCTATGAATTCTAAAGAATTTATAAAAGAAGCATTAATCGCTTGACTTTTTTTAATATAGCGGTTAATATATGCGTATGCAGATAAAGAAAAGGCTATGAACGAAACAAGTACACTTTAGTACGAATTACAGAGAGTTGCCGGTTGATGAGAGGCGCAAGGAAGACTAGAGCTGGAATACATTCGCGAGCTGCACGGCTGAAAGGCTACGAGCTGGCTTAATAGGTTGTGACGGAGGACGTACACGTTACAGTGCGATAGTTGATGACAGTCAACTTACAGAGGCTATATGTGTGAGCATATAGCGATTAAAGGTGGTATCGCGAGTAACCTCGTCCTTTGTTATGGGACGAGGTTTTTTGTTGCTTGAGAAGGGCACTTTAGGGCAGTATGGCTGGTTCCACCGGGAATGTAGAAAGGAAGAAGAAACTATGAGTAACATGACAGTTTTTGATGAACTGAAGGCCAGAGGTCTTTTGGCACAGCTCACCGACGAAGAGGAAATTAAGGAATTAATTAATGCGGGAAAGGCTACTTTTTATATTGGTTTTGACCCAACTGCAGATTCTTTGCATGTAGGTCACTTCATGGCATTGTGCCTTATGAAGAGATTACAGATGGCCGGCAATAAGCCGATTGCATTAATTGGCGGAGGTACTGCTATGATTGGCGACCCATCCGGTCGTACCGATATGCGTACGATGATGACGCCGGAGACCATTCAGCACAACTGTGACTGCTTTAAGAAGCAGATGAGTCGTTTTATCGATTTCTCTGACGGCAAGGCAATTATGGTAAACAATGCAGACTGGTTATTGGGCCTTAATTATGTAGAAGTGTTACGTGAGGTTGGTGCACACTTCAGTGTTAACCGTATGCTGACTGCAGAGTGCTACAAGCAACGTATGGAGAAGGGATTATCCTTCCTTGAATTCAACTATATGATTATGCAGAGCTACGATTTTTACATGTTATACCAGAAATACGGCTGTAACATGCAGTTTGGTGGCGACGACCAGTGGTCCAACATGCTTGGTGGCACTGAGCTTATCAGACGTAAGCTTGGTAAAGACGCGTATGCTATGACGATTACCTTACTTTTAAACAGCGAAGGTAAGAAGATGGGCAAGACTCAGAAGGGTGCTGTATGGCTTGATCCAAACAAGACCACACCGTTCGAATTCTACCAGTACTGGAGAAACGTAGCAGACAGCGACGTTATTAAGTGTATGAAGCTTTTAACCTTCCTTCCATTAGAAGAAATCGAGAAGATGGAAAGCTGGGAAGGCAGTCAGCTCAATACAGCAAAGGAAATCCTTGCATTTGAGCTTACCAAGATGGTTCATGGGGAAGCAGAGGCAATGAAGGCACAGGAAAGTGCAAGAGCTTTATTTGCAGGCGGCAGCGCAGCGAATATGCCTGAGGCTGTCCTTACAGAGGACAAATTTGTAGATGGTCAGATTGATATTTTAAGTGTTTTAGTAGCATCCGGTCTTTGTGCTTCCAGAAACGAAGCAAGACGTGCAGTAGAGCAGGGTGGTGTTAGTGTAAATGACGAAAAAGTATCTGATATCAAGATTGCCTACACTCAGAATGATTTTGCTGAAGGATTAATTGTAAAACGCGGTAAGAAAAACTTCCGTCGAGTTATTATGTAGAGGAGATTACAATGAAGAAATTTTTAGTTGCATTATTAACAACAGTTTTAGTAGCATCTATGGTTGCTTGTGGCGGCAAAAATGACGTTACAACAGAAACAACAAACGCACCTGCTGAAGAAGAAATCGTATCTGATGGTACATTAGGCCAGGATTTATTAGTAGTATTTGCAGAGCATTTGAAAGCAAATCCGGAAGCGACTACTCAGGAACTTGCAGATGCAGTCATTACGAATGAAAAAATCTTGTTTTCCGGTGGTTCTATGCCGGTTGAACCAGGTTTCCTTATGGGATTTAGCGCAGATATCACTGGTTTTGAAGAAGCAGTAAGCTTTATGCCAATGATCGGTACCATTCCTTTCATGGGTTATGTATTTTCATTAGCAGAGGGTGCGGATGTTGACGCTTTCATTGCTACTTTAGAAACAAATGCGGATCCAAGATGGAACATCTGTACAGAAGCGGAACAGACTGTTATCAAAGCAGTTGGCAATAAGGTGTTCTTCTTAATGTGTCCAAAGTCTCTTGAAGGCTAATAAAAAATAAAAGGGTGTGGACATTCCACATCCTTTTTTGTGGAGGAAATTATGTTATTTTCCAGCATACCATTTTTATATTATTATTTGGCCTGCGTATTTATTTTATATTTTTTGGTGCCGGGTAAAATTAAAAATATTGTACTTTTGTTATCCAGTCTGTTTTTTTATGCCTGGGGTGAAGTGAGTTATGTAGCGCTGATGGTTATAACTATTTTGTTGGGCTATTTGTTTGGTTTGCTTGTGGAAAGGTGCAGCACCGCTAAAGCTAAAAAGCGCATATTGGGTATTGCGGTAATTACTTTTGTAGGCATTCTCGGATATTATAAATATGCAGATTTTTTTGTGGGCAATTTCAATGCAGCAACTGGTCTGAATGTGCCGTTGTTAAAGGTAGCATTGCCGATTGGTATTAGTTTTTATACGTTTCAGGTTATGAGCTATGTGGTGGATGTGTATCGCGGGACGGCAAAGGTGCAGTATAATCCGTTTACGTTGGCGACCTACGTGTCCATGTTTCCGCAGTTGATTGCCGGTCCTATTGTGCGTTATGCAGATGTGGCAGAGCAGTTGGAGCATCGCGTTCATTCTGTGGATAAAGCAGCACTTGGAATTCGTCGTTTTGCAATGGGCCTTTCCAAAAAGATATTAATTGCCAATGCCTTGGGAGAATTATGTGAGATTTTCAAAGCATCCGGTGATAAGTCCGTAGCGTTTTACTGGCTGTATGCAATAGCATTTACCCTTCATATTTATTACGATTTTTCCGGTTACAGTGATATGGCTATTGGTCTTGGAAAAATTTTCGGACTGGATTTTATGGAGAACTTTAATTATCCATATATTTCAAAGAGTATTACGGAATTTTGGCGCAGATGGCATATGTCCCTGGGAACCTGGTTTAGAGATTACGTATATATTCCATTAGGCGGTAATCGTGTGGGAAAGCTTCGCTGGTTGTTTAATATTTTTGCGGTATGGTTTTTGACCGGTTTCTGGCATGGGGCCAGTTGGAATTTTATTGTTTGGGGACTATATTTTGCTGTAATTCTGATGCTGGAAAAGCTTGTTCTTTTGCCTTTATTAGAAAAAAGCGGACCATTCAAGCACTTGTATGTAATGTTTTTGGTTATTCTAAGCTTTGTAATCTTTAATGCGGCAGACATGACAGAAGCATTCGCATATATAGGCGGTATGTTTGGAGCAGGCGGTGTACCTATGATTTCTGCAGAAGCAGTTTATTATTTCAAGAGTAGTCTAGTGGTACTTTTGATTGCAGGTGTAGGTGCAACACCTCTTTGTAAAAATATTGTCGCTAAGATTCGTAATAAAAAGTCAGGTGCATTGGTATTAGAAATTTTGGAACCGGTAGTATTGATTTGTCTGATACTTTTGTGTACTGCATTTTTGGTAGATGGTTCTTTTAACCCATTTTTGTATTTCAGATTCTAGGAGGAGGCAGTATGAAAAAAAGTAATTTGATTTTAGTTAGTATCATGGCTGTATTCTTCTTTGGAATGAGCTTTTTCTGCTGGTTTAAAGGTGTGGACGAATATTCCGACAGTGAACGAAGAGTGCTTGCGAAGTTTCCGAAACTGACGGAGGGTACTGTACTTTCCGGCACTTTTATGAAGGAGTTTGAGACCTATACGCTGGACCAGTTTCCGTTCCGTGATGAATTTAGAAGTATCAAGGCCATCGCACAGCTTGGACTTTTCAGGCAAAAAGCAAATAACGACCTTTACATGGCAGATGGCTACGTGGCAAAGGTAGAATATCCTTTAAATGATTATATGCTTGAAAATGCCGGTAAAAAATTTCAGTATTTGTATGATACCTATATGGCGAATACGGATGTGAAATTGTATTTTTCCGTGGTGCCGGATAAACATTATTTCCTGGCTTCAGATAACGGATATCTTTCTATGGATTACGAAAAATTCTTTGCTAGAATGCAGGAAGAAACTGATTATATGCAGTACATTGATATTGCAGACGTATTGAGTATCGAGGATTATTATCGCACGGATACCCACTGGAGACAGGAGTGCCTTTTGGGTGCAGATGGTGTAGCAAACAAAATTGCAGAAGCTATGGGCAATACACTAACCTGGGAATATGAGCAGATGACAGCTTCCCAGCCGTTTTATGGTGTGTATGTGGGACAGTCTGCACTTCCTCTTGAGCCGGACACGCTGACCTATCTGACCAACGATATGCTTAAAGCATGTACCATTATCAGCTATGATACGGGTAAACCGGTTGAAAAAGAAATTTACGAACTGGAAGAACTGGATGGCAGGGACCCATACGAAATGTTTTTGGCAGGCTCCGATGCACTGCTTGTGATTGACAATCCAAACGCAACCACCGACAAGGAATTAGTAGTGTTCCGTGATTCCTTTGCCAGCAGCTTGCTGCCGCTTTTAATCGAAAGCTATCAAAAGGTAACCGTGATTGATATTCGATATATCAGCAGCGGTATGCTTGGTGACTTTATAAAGTTTGATAACCAGGACGTGTTGTTTATTTACAGTACGCTGGTGCTTAATAGCAGTACGTCGTTTAAGTAGTTATTTACTTTCTGAAAAAGGTTTGGTATGATATTACAAGTAAACTGATTTGGAAAGGGTATTAAGTTTTATGATACAATACAACAAAAATTCCGGAAGAAATTTTGGAATTGCAAATTTAACGTTATTATTAATTGTAGGATATGTGATTGGGTATATTATGCAGATGGTAAGCCCGAATTTGTTGGCATATCTGACTTTGGATGCCAATGCAATTATGCAGGGGCAGGTATGGAGATTGGTAACCTGGCTGGTGGTGCCGCCTTCCAGCTTTGATATTTTTACATTGCTGATGCTTTATTTCTATTACAGAATTGGTACGTTGCTGGAAAATATCTGGGGAACGGCAAAGTATAACCGCTATATTTTAGGTGGTATTCTATTAACGATTGTATCTGCCTTTTTGCTGTTGGCATATTTAAGATTTGGCATGGGTCTTACCGGCGAAAAGTTAGCGTATTATAGTGCCATCGGTTCGATATCTTTTTCTACGTATTACATTAATTTATCTATTTTTATGGGATATGCAGCCACTTTTCCGGATATGCGCGTGCTGTATTTCTTTGTGATTCCGTTAAAGGTAAAGGTACTTGGAATTATTGACTTGCTTATGCTGCTTTATTATTTCTTTACCGGTGGTATTTTTGCGAAGTTTGCGATTGGCGCAGCACTCATCAATATCGGTATTTTCCTGTTGACGACGAAGGTTGCTATTAATCCGAAGCAGATTATTCGTCAGCAGGTGTACAAAAAAGAAGTAAAGCAGGCAACGAAGATGACAGCAAAGAATAGGCACAAATGTACCATTTGCGGTCAGACGGAGGAGTCTAATCCGGAGCTGGAATTCAGATTCTGCAGTAAATGTAACGGCAATTATGAATATTGCTCTAATCATTTGTTTACACATGAGCATATTAAATAAAAAGTGAGTGGGAAGCTATGGAAAAAGAACTGTTATTTGCAAAAACGTTAGAATATATTAAAAGCGTTGCAAAGGACCAAAATTATATAGTCTCAAAGGAACAGGTAGAAACTGCCTTTGCACCATTGGAATTTGGTCCGGAGCAGTTAGAGATGGTGTATGACTATCTTCGTAAGCAAAAAATCGGTATCGAAGAAGCAGTGGACCCGGATGCATTTTTGTCCGAGGAAGATGTAGATTATCTGGATACGTATTTGGAAGAATTAAAATATTTACCGGAAGCTACTGCCGGTGAAAGAGAGGCAATTACCTTGTCTGCCATGGCAGGGGATAGGGATGCACAGAGCAGACTGATTGAACTGTTTTTGCCCGAGGTGGTAGAGATTGCCAAACTTTATGCCGGTCAGGGTGCATATTTGGAGGACTTGATTGGCGAGGGTAATGTAGCACTTGCCATGGGTGTGTCTATGCTTGGGGCCTTGGAAAATGCCTCCGAGGCAGAAGGTATGCTTGCCAAAATGATTATGGATGGTATGGAGGAGTACATTGGTATTTCTATGGAGCAGGCAAAGGAAGATCAGAAGGCAATGGAGCTGGTAAATAAGGTGTCTGATGCGGCAAAGGAATTATCTGAAGATTTACGCAGAAAAATTACTCCGCTTGAGCTTGCAAAAGAAACTGATATGGATATTGAAGATATTGAAGAGGCTATTCGTTTAAGTGGAGATACTATTGAATATTTTGAAGGATAGGATACATCATGTTAGATTATCAGGATTATAGATATATTTTACAAGATACCGGTACACTTTTTGTGGGAGCTAAATTTACCTTTGGGGACATTGCAAAAGAAGAAGAGATTCCTTTTAAGTTCCGTTCCATCGTAATGCGCCATCTTATGACGGAAGTGGACAACGAGGATACCTTTGAAAGTGTTTTTTATTATATGAAGCCGGAAGGGTATTTGTATGAGGTATTTTTGCAGCTGCGTGCCAAGGTAAAGGTGTCGCAGCTCACACCGACCAAAGTTCTTTTTGGCAAGACAAAGTGGGTGTACAAGGAGCATGTATATAAATTAAAAGAATTTGTGGCACTTTCCAAGGAAGAAAAGGAGCGTCTTGGCATTGTAGTACAGGAAATTCAGTGTTCCAAGCTGGGAATTATGACGTTTTCCGTATGATTTTTAATAAAGTCAACGTAAAAACATCTATCGCAGAAATTGTTAAAAATTTTACAAAATAACTTCACATTACAAACAAAATGTGATAGAATGTAAAGGATTTGTGAATTTTAGTTTTATATGATATATAAGTTACTCTGTAGGAGGATTTATGCGTTATTATTTTGAAAGCAAAATCGTATTAAAAGAAAAAGGCGGTTTTATTCATATTCCTTTTAATATTTGGGAAGTATGTAAACAGCGTGAAGTTATTAAAGCAGATGTTGTTTTAGATAATGAGATTGTGGAATGCGAGCTTTTACCAATTGACAAAGGCGACTATATGATTCATATCAAGCATGCAGATTTAGAAGGCATTGATGTGGAAAAGGTACATAGAATATTGCTTCATGTAAATGGTTCTCTGATTAAGGTGAATCATCGCAGTCCATATTCCGTAGATCATCCAATCCGTAAAATGGATGGTATTGATTTGATTAAGCAGCCAAATGATGGGTTGTGCGGCCAGACGGTTGTGGCGATGCTTGCGGGTGTTACCATTGCAGATGTTATTGAGGTGATGGATTGCAGGGAATGGCAGGGCACTATGGGCAGAGTGATTTCTGCGATTAATTATTATGGTATTGACCACAGCGACATCATTTATTATACACAGGGGGCTTTGGATGTGAAGCTTCCGAAGTGTTGTATCATGATGGAAAAGATGGGAAGGTTCAGTCATTATTTATTGCATTTTGATGGAAAGTTCTATGACCCTACCTTGGGTATGCTAGAAAACTACGACTTGAGCAAATTGGTTGGTTACTTGGAAATTAAATGTTAGGTACAAAAGAGCTTTTACGAAAAGGTAGAAGCTTTTTTTGAGGAAAAAATAAAAGTTTCTAAAATAATTATTAAATATAAAAATATCTCTTGCATTTTTTCCAAAATGTACTAATATAGTATTAGCACTCGAATAAAGGGAGTGCTAATAAAAGGTTTAAAGCCTACAAAGGTTTTTATAAGGAGGTTCTATTATGAAATTAGTACCATTAGGTGACAGAGTTGTATTAAAGCAGCTGGTTGCAGAAGAGACCACAAAGTCCGGCATTGTTTTACCGAGCCAGACTAAGGAAAAGCCACAGCAGGCAGAGGTTATTGCTGTTGGACCGGGCACAGAGGAAGTGAAAATGGAAGTAGCCGTAGGTGACCAGGTTATCTATTCCAAGTACGCAGGTACAGAAGTGAAAGTGGAAGATGTGGAATACATCATTGTAAAGCAGAGCGATATTTTAGCAGTTCTTAAATAATCGGACGGGAGGTTTTTTGACATGGCAAAGGAAATCAAATATGGCGCAGAAGCCAGAGCAGCCTTAGAGGAAGGCGTAAATAAATTAGCAAATACAGTACGTGTTACCATCGGACCTAAGGGACGTAATGTAGCACTTGACAAAGCATTTGGTGCACCGCTTATTACCAACGATGGTGTTACTATTGCAAAGGAAATTGAATTGGCAGATGCTTTTGAAAATATGGGCGCGCAGCTTGTAAAGGAAGTTGCCAATAAGACAAATGACGTAGCAGGTGACGGTACTACTACAGCGACAGTTCTTGCACAGGCTATGATTAATGCCGGCATGAAGAACCTGGCAGCAGGTGCAAACCCAATTATTCTCAGAAAAGGTATGAAGAAAGCTACAGACTGTGCTGTTGAGGCTATTTCCGAGATGAGTGCAAAGGTAAGCGGTAAGGAACAGATTGCCAAAGTTGCAGCAATTTCTGCAGGCGATGATTCTGTTGGTCAGTTAGTTGCTGATGCTATGGAAAAGGTTAGCGGAGATGGTGTTATCACTATCGAAGAATCCAAGACCATGCTTACTGAGCTTGATTTAGTTGAAGGTATGCAGTTTGATAGAGGCTATATCTCTGCATATATGGCAACTGATATGGACAAAATGGAAGCAGTTTTGGAAAATCCATATATTTTAATTACAGACAAAAAGATTTCTAATATTCAGGAAATTTTGCCTGTTTTAGAGCAGATTGTTCAGAGTGGTGCAAAGTTACTTATTATTGCAGAAGATGTAGAAGGCGAGGCACTTACTACATTAATCGTAAATAAATTACGCGGTACCTTCAGTGTAGTGGCTGTTAAGGCTCCGGGCTTTGGTGACAGACGTAAGGCTATGCTTCAGGATATCGCTATTTTAACAGGTGGTACCGTAATTAGTGAAGAACTTGGCCTTGACTTAAAGGAAGCAAATCTTTCAATGCTCGGTCGTGCTAAGAGCGTAAAGGTTCAGAAGGAAGCTACCGTTATCGTTGATGGTGCGGGCGACCAGAATGCAATTGCAAGCAGAATTGGTCAGATTAAGAATCAGATTGAAGAAACTACTTCTGAATTTGACAGAGAGAAATTACAGGAGCGTCTTGCTAAGCTTTCCGGTGGTGTTGCAGTAATCCGTGTAGGTGCAGCTACAGAGCCTGAAATGAAGGAAGCAAAGCTTCGTATGGAAGATGCTTTGGCAGCTACCAGAGCAGCTGTAGAAGAAGGTGTAGTAAGCGGCGGCGGCAGTGCATACATCCACGCTTCCAAGAAGGTTGCAGAACTTGCAGATACCTTAGAAGGCGATGAAAAGACCGGTGCTCAGATTGTTTTAAAAGCTTTGGAAGCCCCATTATTCCACATTGCATACAACGCAGGCTTAGAAGGCAGCGTTATTATCAATAAGGTTCGTGAATCTGAAATCGGTGTAGGCTTTGATGCATTGAAGGAAGAATATGTAGATATGATTTCTGCAGGTATCTTAGACCCGGCAAAGGTTACCAGAAGCGCATTACAGAACGCTACCAGCGTAGCAAGCACATTACTTACTACAGAAAGCGTTGTGGCTACTATCAAAGAGGATATACCTCCGATGCCACAGCAGCCGATGATGTAACGGAAACGCAGAGAAAAATAGAAATAGAGACGGTCAGCCCATGCTCGCATGAGACTGACCGTCTCTATTTCTATTTGACGAGCGTAGCGATAGCGAAAACGCTTTAGCGTTTGAGCTAACGTCTGCGTTTCTGTTATATCAGAAACACTCGCATGATTGACGTTGCATAATCAACCTATATAACCATACACTTAAAATAATTTCAATTACTGCTATGAGCAGTGTTATCGCCATAACTACTGCCATGGAATATTTTAAAAGTACAAGTGTGAACAAAAAGCCCGTGCCTGTTGTACCTACTTTTACAGCAAATTCCATCAAAGTCATCAGGGTCTGATGCTGCTCCTTGGGCGTGTAATCAAACAAAACATCCTGTATGTATAATCGAAAAGGATCGCGGATAAACAGGATAATCATATATCCCAAAGCCATTGCTGTAATCCTGATAAACAGCTGCGGCACAAACGAACCGAATAGTAAAAGGGCGATTGACAGGCCCAAGGATACTGTCAGCATGATTCCTACCTTTAAATAGTATCTTTTATAAATTCTTGCAAACAGCATATTGGATACTACACGGACAATACGTGAAAAGCAAATAATGCCACCTATTACAAGGGATGTATTATCAACACTTAATTCTGCCAGTAAATTCTGCTGGATAAAAAGCTTTCCGTCTGATTGTCCTGAGGTCACTACAGGATAGAACAAGCCATATACCATGATTGCCAATACCACAAATTTACTGTAATGTATTTTGACTTTTTCTCTCTTCTTGAAATTCAGCTTATTGTATTTTGTATAATCTACCACAAAAAACGAAAGTATAAATCCGATCAGACAGGTAGTGATGCATCCCAACATAGGCAGATAATGGTTGAAGTTAAACATCAGGCTTGCCACAAAGGAAATCAGCATGGTTATCATTGCATATATGGTGTTTCCCTGAGTTCGTATTTTTATAAATTCCTGTATGCTATCTGCATCATCCAGGCAGTTTTCCAGAGCAACTACAGAAGCACTTTTGAAAATGCCTGCTACATCGTGAAATATTCTGCCCAGCACAATTATCCAGTAATTAGGACCAACAGTAATAAATATCGCTGAAAGCAGCAAAAAGAATGCACCACATCTTACCGAGGCAGTATTACCGATTTTGTGAATAATCCCCAGTATCGGAAACTGCAGTAATATGCACGCAAAGTTGGATACCGATGCAAGGGAAACAACCTGCGCTGACGAAAAATTCTTGACCACTGTCAGAAACAGTGTATCTACAGCAATATAGAAAAGCAAATCCCCTTCAAACGCAGAATACCAGGGAAATACCTTCATCATTCTTGATGCTCTTTTGTTCATAACAATTCCTCCATATCAATGAAAATTACTTTATTGATTGTACTATCCTTCTGTGATATAATCAAATATATATAGTTTGATGATGATATAACATATAAGTTATGGAGGGGACTATGGAACTCATTCAAAAATACATTTATCAGGTTTATAAAGAAAAAAGCTTTTCTTCCGCAGCAAGGACACTGTATATTTCACAGCCTGCTTTGAGTGCGGCAATTTCACGTTTTGAAAAAGACATGGGCATCAAAATTTTTGATAGAACCAAGCAGCCCATTTCCCTTACACCCCAGGGTGCTATATATATTGATGCTATTGAAGAAATTATGAGTGTAGAAAGCATCATGGAAAGAAGGTTCCGTGCACTTTCAGATATGAGCTATGGCGCTCTTTCTATCGGTGGTTCCAGTTTTGCCTCATACACATTGATGTCGGCTGTATGTGCCGTGTTTTACCAAAAGTATCCCCAAATCAAAGTGACCCTTGATATCGGGAATGTTGGCAAACGGGATTTTCTCGGTGAAAGTCTGCTGAAAGATGAATTAGATCTGATTATAACCTATGTTAACAATAACGAGCGATATATCTATGAACCTCTTATAGAAGAAAGGCTTATTATTTCCATGCACAAGGATGCGCCTTGGGCTGAAAAGCTTAAGTGCTATGCTTTCACCCACGAAGAATTAGTTTCGGGAAATTATGACAGAAGCAAAGAAATTGAAGACCTTTCCATTTTTAAAGACGTGGAATTCATTAGCTATGAAAATAATTCCCTTATTGAAAGAATTATGACACAGATGTTGGGAAATTACAAAGTTACACCTTATACGATTAAAAATGCAAGGCATAGTGAAATGCACTACAACCTCATGAGCGCGGGAATAGGTGCAGTAGTCATCACCTGCCTGCCTATCATAAATTCACAGCACGTAGATAAAGATATGTTGTATTTTGTACCCAAAACTGTCGAATCCCACCGTACTATTTACATTGCCAGAACTCATGCAACCGACGGAAATCCTATTATTAAGAATTTTATCCATACCGCGAAGGAGGTATGTGCAACAATGAAAGTATTGTAGTATGGTTAAAGTATTTCTGGTACCAAATAGAAAAAGTAATAAAAAAATTACTTGCATTTTCCAAAAATTAGTGCTAAACTGTAAGAGAATTAAATATGATGTTACTATGAGAGTTTGCTTCGGCAAACTCTTCTTTGTTACTTGCGTAACAAAGAATGTAGCAAACCAACTTATGAAGGGAGAACATATGTCAAAAAGAGAGAACTACGAAGCAAAAGCAGAAAGCTTACTTGGACCAATCGTAGAGAAGGCAGGCGTAAGTGTGTATGACGTAGAGTATGTCAAGGAAGGCAACGACTGGTACTTACGTGTGTATATTGACAAGCCGGAAGGGGTCAATATTAATGACTGCGTAGAGGTAAATCGGGCATTTTCCGATGTACTGGATGAAGAGGACTTTATTGAGGAATCCTACACATTGGAAGTCAGCAGTCCGGGACTGGGGCGTACTTTAAAAAAAGACCGTCATTTGCAGTATAGTATCGGTGAGGAAGTGGAGATTAAAACCTTTAAGCCGATTGACAAAGTTAAGGAATTCACAGGTATTTTAAAGGGCTTTGACAGCGAAAGCCTGACCATAGAAGAAGAACAGGGTGAGCGCACTTTTAAGCGTAATGAAATTGCAATAATCAGATTGACATTAGATTTTTAGTGGATATATTTTATAAATCTTTAGGAGGAAAATGGAAAAATGAACAAAGAATTATTAGAGGCACTTGATATTCTGGAGAAAGAAAAGGAAATCAGTAAAGAGGTTATGTTTGAGACTATTGAAAACTCTTTATTGGCAGCATGCAAAAACCATTTTGGTAAGGCTGACAATGTTAAGGTAGAAGTAAATCGTGAAACCGGTGATTTCTTAGTATACGCTGTCAGAGAAGTTGTTGAGACCGAGGACGACGTAGAAGACAAAGTGCTTCAGATTTCACTGGATGATGCATTGGAGATTTCCAAGAAAGCACAGGTGGGTGATATGCTTCATGTAGAAATAAAGTCCAAGGAATTTGGCCGTATTGCTACACAGCATGCAAAGAACGTGATTTTACAGAAAATCCGTGAAGAGGAAAGAAGCGTTGTTTACAATCAGTATTCTGAGCTGGAAAAGGAAATTGTTACCGGTATTGTTCAGCGTGTGGTTGACAAAAATGTAAGCATTAACTTAGGTAAGGCAGATGCACTGTTATTAGAGAGTGAACAGGTAAAAGGCGAAGTGTTAGTACCTACTCAGAGAGTTAAGGTATATATCGTAGAAGTAAAAAATACTACGAAAGGTCCTCGAATAACCGTAAGCCGTACTCATCCGGAATTAGTTAAGCGTTTGTTTGAGTCAGAGGTTACAGAAATTAGTGATGGCACAGTAGAAATTATGAGTATTGCGCGTGAAGCGGGCAGTCGTACCAAGATGGCGGTTCGTTCTAATAATCCAAACGTGGATGCTGTCGGTGCATGCGTAGGTATGAACGGTGCCAGAGTAAATGCAATTGTAGACGAGCTCCGTGGTGAAAAGATTGATATTGTTCCTTGGGACGAAAATCCGGGTAACTTTATCCAGAATGCGCTTGCTCCATCCAAAGTTGTTGCAGTATTTGCTGACCCGGATGAAAAAACAGCAAAAGTTGTTGTTCCGGATTATCAGTTAAGCCTTGCAATTGGTAAGGAAGGTCAGAATGCCCGCCTTGCAGCAAGACTTACAGGCTACAAGATTGACATCAAGAGTGAGACTCAGGCAAAGGATGCATACGGATTCCGTTATGAAGACTATCTGGATGAGGATAGCGAATACGAGGAGTATGATGAGTACGATGAATAAGAAAATTCCAATGAGATTATGTATCGGCTGCGGTGAAATGAAGAGTAAAAAAGAATTAATGCGAATTTTACACACACCGGAAGATACATTTGTTTTGGATGTAACAGGCAAAAAGAACGGACGCGGTGCGTATTTGTGTAAGAGTGAGGAGTGCCTCAAAAGGGCAATTAAATCTAAGGGTCTTGAACGCTCTTTTAAAATGAGTATTCCAAAGGAAGTATACGCGGCGCTGGAAGAGGAGTTTATTAATATTGAAGCAGAATAAGGTGGAGTCTTTGCTGGGACTTTGTACTCGTTCCAGAAATCTGGTAAGTGGAGAGTTTGCAGCGGAAGGCGCAGTAAAAGATGGCAGTGCATGTCTGGTGATTGTTGCCGCAGATGCATCCGCCAATACAAAAAAGTTATTTAAAGACAAATGCAGCTTTTATGAGGTCCCATGTTTTGAATATGGAACCAAGGAATCTCTGGGTCATGCAATCGGCAAAGAGATACGTGCTTCCATAGCAGTGTTGGATGAGGGCTTTGCAAAGTCCATTATAAATCACCTTGAAAGTCTTGATAAATAAACGGAGGTAGTGAGCATGGGTAAAATGAAAGTATATGAACTCGCAAAAGAGTTAAACATACAAAGTAAAGAAATTGTAAGTTATTTACAGGCAAACGGCATCGAGGGAAAAGTAGCGCAGAGTGCTTTGGAAGACAGTGCCGTAGAAATGGTAAAAAAGAATTTTGGTGCAGCACAGGAAGCACCGAAGATTTCTGCACCTGCAGAGCAGCCAAAACAGGCGGCACCGGTGGAAAAGCCAAAAGCAGCAGCACCTGCAGAAGAGCCAAAAGCAGCACCTGCAGAAGAGCCAAAAGCAGCACCTGCAGAAGAGCCAAAGGCGTCAGCACAGGAAGCACCGAAAAAGAAAAAACGTATTGTAATTGTTGGCAATCCGCAGCACAGTAAGACAGGCATGGGTGCTCCAAAGAATAAAACTCAGGAAAAACCGCAGCAGAAGCCACAGCAAAAACCGCAGCAGCAGGTTAATGCCAGAAGCGAAATCAGTGCAGAGCAGGTGGCGGCGAAGTTTAAGGCTATTTTAGGTGAGGGGAAAACTAATAAGCAACAGGCACAGCAGACTGCACCGGTAAAGCCGGCAGCTCCTGCACCGGTACAGAATCAGGTGGCTAAACAGACGGAAGCACCGGCACAGACTATAGCAACAGCACCGATTCAGCCGACGGCACCGGTACCATCTCAGTCCGTGGCGTCAGTGCAGCCGACCACATCTGCCACAACAAATGTTGCAAATAAAGAGGCTGCACAGAAGCCGGTTAGAAATGAGAATCGTCAAGGCGGATTAGGTAATGAACGCAGAGACAACCGTGGTGAAAATCGTCAGGGTGGCTTTAATCGCGATAATCGCCAGAATAATGGCGACCGCAAAGATAATCGCGGTGAAAACAGACAGGGTGGCTTTAACGGTGAACGCAGAGATAACCGTGGTGAAAATCGTCAGGGCGGTTATAACAATGGCGATCGCAGAGATAACCGCGGTGAAAATCGTCAGGGCGGTTATAATAATAGCGACCGCAGAGATAACCGTGGTGAGAATCGTGGCGACAATCGTCAGGGTGGTTTTAACAATGGCGACCGTAATTTCAATCGTGGCGAAAACAGACAGGGCGGTTTTAACGGCGAGCGTAGAGATAATCGTGGTGACAATCGTCAGGGCGCATCTTACGGCGAACGTAGAAATGATAATCGTGATAGTCGTCAGGGTGGATTTGCAGGCAGACCGGTATTTGATAAGGACAAAGAAGAAGCAAGACAGACCAGACCGGGTCAGGGTGGCAAGGGAAAGCAGAGTGGTAGCCGTAATGCCGGTGGCTTTGCAGATGTAGCTCCTGCAAAAGATTCTAAGCGTGACGAACGTCGTACCAGTGGTCAGGAAAAAGACCGCAAGAATAAAAAAGATTACATTTACGAAGAGGATAATGCAAACGTAAAGGGTAAGAATAATAAAGCAGGCAAGTTTATCAAGCCAGAAAAGAAAGTGGAAGTGGTAGAAGAGCAGATTAAGGTTATTCAGCTTCCGGAAACCATTACCATCAAAGATTTAGCAGAAAAGATGAGAATGCAGCCGTCTGCTATCATAAAAAAGCTTTTTATGCAGGGTAAGATTGTTACCGTAAACCATGAAGTAAGCTTTGAAGAAGCAGAAGAAATTGCAATGGAATATGAAATCCTTTGCGAAAAAGAAGAAATGGTTGACGTTATCGAAGAGCTTCTTAAGGAAGAGGATGAAAACGAAGAAGTTTTAGTAAAACGTCCTCCTGTAATTTGTGTTATGGGTCACGTTGATCATGGTAAGACCTCCTTGCTGGATGCAATTCGTAAGACCCATGTTACCGATAAGGAAGCCGGCGGTATTACACAGCATATCGGTGCTTACACTGTTACCACGGCAGGCGGTGAAAAGATTACATTCTTAGACACACCTGGTCACGAGGCATTTACTGCTATGCGTATGCGTGGTGCAAATGCAACGGATATTGCAATCTTAGTAGTTGCAGCGGATGATGGTGTAATGCCACAGACAATCGAAGCAATCAACCATGCAAAGGCAGCAGGCATTGAAATTATCGTGGCTATCAACAAGATTGATAAGCCGGGTGCAAATATTGACCGCGTGAAGCAGATGCTTACCGAATACGAACTTGTTGCAGAAGACTGGGGCGGCAGTACCGTTATGTGTCCTGTTTCTGCAAAGAAGGGCGAAGGTATCGAAGATTTATTGGATATGATTCTTTTAACTGCAGATGTATTGGAGTTAAAGGCTAATCCAAAGCGTCAGGCAAGAGGTCTTGTTATCGAGGCACAGTTAGACAAGGGCCGCGGTCCGGTTGCTACGGTATTGGTTCAGAAGGGTACCTTGCATGTAGGTGACTTTATTTCTGCAGGTGCTTGCTATGGTAAGGTACGTGCTATGATTGATGACAAGGGACGCCGCTTAAAAGAAGCAGGTCCTTCTACACCGGTTGAAATTTTGGGTCTTTCCGATGTGCCGCAGGCTGGTGAAGTATTCTTGTCTCATGACAGTGATAGGACTGCAAAAACTTATGCAGAGACCTACATGGCAGAGTATAAGGCTCGTATGTTGGAAGAAACCAAGAAGCGCATGAGCCTGGATGACTTGTTCGGCAAGATTCAGGAAGGCAATCTGAAGGAATTGAATATTATTGTAAAGGCAGACGTACAGGGCTCTGTAGAGGCTGTAAAGCAGTCTTTAACCAAGCTGTCTAATGAAGAGGTTGTGGTTAAGTGTATCCACGGCGGCGTGGGTCTGATTAATGAATCAGATGTTGTGCTTGCTTCAGCATCTAATGCAATTATTATCGGCTTCAACTCCAGACCGGATGCTACTGCAAAGACAACCGCAGAGCGTGAAGGTGTAGAAATCAAGCTTTACCGTGTTATTTATCAGGCTATTGAAGATATTGAAAGAGCCATGAAGGGCATGTTGGATCCAATCTTTGAAGAAAAGGTTATCGGTCATGCTGAAGTTCGTCAGATTTTCAAGGCTAGTGCGGTTGGTAATATTGCAGGTTCTTATGTACTGGATGGTGTATTCCAGAGAGGTTGTAAGGTTCGTATTTCCAGAGAAGGCAAGCAGATTTACGAAGGTGAGTTGGCAAGCTTGAAGCGCTTTAAGGATGATGTGAAGGAAGTTAAGGCAGGCTTTGAATGTGGTCTTGTATTTGATGGCTTCGACCAGATGCAGGAGCTGGATATTGTAGAAGCTTACACGATGGTAGAAGTACCACGCTAAATAAATTTAATGGGGCTCGGGCAATTATGCAAAGCCCCATTATTTATGCTTTAGAATATAACAAATAGTCGTAAGTAAAGTAATACATTCAGAAAGGAAACAACAGGTTATGAGAAAAAACAGTATGAAAAATACTCGTATCAATGGGGAAGTTCAGAGAGAACTTGCTGAAATTATTCGTGGCGAAATTAAGGACCCACGCATTTCACCGTTGACCAGTGTAGTAGCGGTACAGGTTGCTCCGGATTTAAAGACCTGTAAAGCATATATCAGTGTTTTGGGAAATGAGCAGGCTTGTAAAGAAACCCTTGCGGGCTTAAAGAGTGCAGCCGGTTTTGTCAGAACCAAGCTTGCCAGAAACTTAAATCTCAGAAATACACCGGAAATTACCTTTATTATGGACCAGTCTATTGAATATGGTGTTGCAATGAGCGCAAAAATTGACGAAGTGATTGCACAGATTCCGGATAGAAGTGAATAAGCAGTAGAGGAAGAATAATATGTTAAATCTGTTACAGCAGTGTAGTGGAGCAAAAACAATCGGTATTACTGGTCATGTGAGACCGGATGGTGACTGTGTGGGCTCTTGCATGGCATTGTATTTATATTTAAAGAAGGTTATGCCGGATGCAGAGGTTTTGGTGTATCTGGAAGAGTCTGCCAAAGCACATTATCAAATCGAAAGCGTAAAAGAAATTGATTATAATTTTACATCCAAACCTCATTATGATGTGTTCTTTTGTCTGGATTCTGCTCCGGAACGTACCGGTCAGGGACAGGCGTTATATGAACGTGCTGCAAAGAAAATCAATATTGACCATCATATTACCAATCCGGGCTGTGGTGATGTAAACGTTATTCAGCCGGAAATCGGTTCTACGGCGGAACTAATTTACAATCTGATTCCGGAAGAAGATCTGGACAATGACATTGCAAAGGCACTTTATATTGGTATTATTCATGATACGGGAGTGTTCCAGTTTTCTAACACGCTGCCAAGTACAATGATAGCAGGCTCAAAATTAATTCAGTATGATATAGATTTTGCAAACTTAATTCAGGAAAGCTTTTACGAAAAAACCTATAAACAGACCAGAATTATGGCAGAGGCAGTTTTAAAAAGTGAAAGGTATCTGGATGGCAAGTGTCTGCTTAGTTATTTTACCAGGGAAGAAATGACAAAGCTGCAGGCTGACAGCCCTGATTTTACGGGGATTATCAATCGGCTGAAAACGGTACGTGGAGTGGAGTGTGCAGTGTTTATGTATGAAATCGAGCCGGGCAATTACAAGGTAAGTCTTCGCACCTCTGACAGAGTGGATGCAACAAAAGTAACTACTGTTTTTGGCGGAGGCGGACATGTAAAAGCAGCAGGCTGCAATATACAGGGTACCCCGGAGCAGGTTATAACAAAGCTAACGGAAGAGATTGCCAAACAAGTATAGGTATTTAGATGAACGGAATTATTAATATATATAAAGAAGCAGGTTATACGTCTTTCGACGTAGTAGCCAAAATGCGTGGCATTTTGAAAGAACGAAAAATCGGTCATACCGGTACCTTAGACCCGGATGCAACCGGAGTTTTGCCGGTGTGTATAGGCAATGGGACCAAGTTGGTAGAGTTGTTTGCAGACCATGAGAAGGAGTACATTGCAGAGCTTCAATTGGGTGTAGCAACGGATACCCAGGATATGACCGGTGAAATTTTAAAGACAAGTCCGGTAGAAGTGTCTGAAGCACAGATTGCAGAAGCTGTTATGAGTTTTGTAGGTGAGTGTATGCAGATTCCTCCGATGTATTCTGCAGTAAAGATTAATGGAAAGAAGCTTTATGAGCTTGCCAGAGAAGGCAAGGAAGTGGAACGAGAAGCCCGCAAGGTATTTTTTAAGGAAATTGAAATTTTATCCATAGAAATTCCGGTAGTAAAAATTCGTGTGGTTTGTTCCAAAGGTACTTATATCCGTACTCTTTGTAATGATATCGGTGAAAAGCTGGAATGCTTCGGGACTATGAAAAGCCTTTTAAGAACCCGTGTAGGAGATTTTACGCTGGAAGACGCGGTTACGTTGGAAGAACTGGAAAGATATAGGGATGCAGGAGAACTTGCAAAAATACTTCTTTCGCCGGATAGAGTTTTCATGCACATGCCGGCAGTATATGCCAAACCGGAAAACTGCAAATATCTGGATAATGGAAATGCCATGTATCCAAATATGCTTGAAAACCCACCTTATTTTAAAGATGGTGTGGAGGTGCGCATGTACGGAAATGGAAAATTTTATGGGATATACCAGTATGTTATAGATAAAAAACGTTTAAAACCGATAAAGATGTTTTTGTAGGTGATAAGGATGCAGATTATATCAGGAACGATTGATTTTGAAGTGGCAGAACCTACAGCAGTTGTTTTGGGAAAATTTGACGGAGTGCATATCGGTCATCAGCTTTTAATGACAAAACTATTAGAACAAAAGAAAAAAGGCCTGAAAACCGTAGTGTTTACCTTTGACAAATCACCGGCAAGCCTGTTTATTCAGGATGGTGATACGTATAGAGAACTGTGTACTTTGCAGGAAAAACGTGATATATTTGAAAAGGTTGGTGTGGATTTACTGATTGAATTTCCTATGAACTTAGAAACTGCTGCAATTTCTGCAGAGGAATTTATTACAGAAATATTACAAAAAAGATTAAACTGCAAGAACTTAATTGCAGGTGAAGATGTTTCCTTTGGCTATAAAGGTCTTGGGGATTGTAATATGCTTTTAAATTACAGCAGAGAAGGCGGGTTTGGTGCGGAAATTTTAGATAAATTAATGATTAAAGATGTTTTTCCCGACGAAGATAGCGTAGGAGAAGTGAGTTCCAGCTATATTCGCAAAGAAATATGTGAAGGAAATATTGCAAAAGCGAATGCGTTGTTGGGGCGAGCTTTTTCCGTAACCGGACAAGTGATTCATGGAAACCATTTGGGCAGTACCGTGCTTGATATGCCTACTGCAAATATAAAATGGCCGGAAAACAAGGTGTTTCCTGCATTTGGAGTATACTTTACCGAGGTTTTGGCAGATAATACATGGTATAAAGGTATTACAAACGTGGGAACCAAGCCTACTATAGAGCAGGGCGGTCAAAGGGAAGTGTTGGCGGAAAGCTATCTTTTCGATTTTAACGGAGACCTATATGGGAAACAGGTTACCGCGGTATTTTGCGGTTATCACCGACCGGAACAAAAGTTTGAGAGTTTGGAACTTTTAAAAGAGCAGCTACAGAAGGATATGAGAGCAGGACAAGATTTTGGGATGCGCGATAATTCGTAATGGAAGTCAACAATTGTAAATGCGGGTTGACAAAATGTTATGGAGTTGTTATAATAGCAAACGTGGTGTAACAAATTTGTAACAAAGTTTACAAAGTTAGTGATGTTTAAAATGGAGCTATTATGACATTTAAGAAATTTTTATTTGCAGGAGTTACCGTATACCTTTTGAGCAGTCAAGTGATTGCGACACAGGCAGCAGATATGTCTATGAACAGCCTTGTGGGAAATGTGGGTATTGCCGCGGTTACGAATGAAGTATTAGACAAAGAAAAATATATTGAATATGTAAACAACGCGATTGGTGCTTCCTGGGGATATGATGAACTGGGCATTGCTATTGTAGAAGAAGGCAACCTGAATGTTCGTGAAGCAGCAAGTACTTCCGCCAAGGTTGTAGGCAAGATGTATAACAATGCAGCATGCGAAATTCTGGACGAAGCAGATGGTTGGTATCATATTACTTCTGGTGAAGTGGAAGGATATGTAAGCAGTGAGTTTATTGTTACCGGTATTCAGGCAAAGATGCTTGGTCTGGAACTTGCTTACGAAAGAG
>JAFXAZ010000039.1 GCA_017521985.1 Lachnospiraceae bacterium | reverse complement strand
CTTGGCAAGAGGTTTCGTATTTCTCCAAAATCCTTCTATCAGGTAAATCCTCTGCAAACAGAGAAGTTATATGGCAAAGCAATCGAATATGCAGGTCTTACAGGCAAGGAAGTTGTGGTAGATGCATATTGCGGTACCGGTACTATTGGGATGATTATGGCAGACAAGGCTAAAGAAGTGATTGGCGTTGAGATGAATAAGGATGCGGTAAAGGATGCCAGAATCAATGCAAAACGCAATGAAACCAAGAATATCAGTTTTTATGAAAAGGATGCGGGCGAATTTTTGGTGCAGATGGCAGAGCAAAATGCCAAGGTGGATGTGGTTGTGATGGACCCGCCGAGGGCAGGAAGTGATGAAGCCTTTTTATCCTCTGTGGTAAAGATAAAGCCAAAGCGGGTGGTATATGTGTCCTGTAACCCGGAGACACTGGTACGGGATTTGAAGTATTTAACCGGGCATGGTTATAGAGTGACGAGGGCCCATGCAGTAGATATGTTTGCGCAGACAAGCGAACACACCGAATTAGTAACATTAATAGAAAGGCGTTAGGTGCATATGAACAAATACACTTGGATACAGGTTTTCAAAATAGGCATAGGAAGTGCACTGGCAATCTTAATAGCAGAGTGGATGGGGCTTAGTTATGCTACCAGTGCCGGTATTGTAACGCTTTTAACCATTCAAAATACCAGAAAAGATACCTTTCATCTGGCACTTAGGCGTATTACATCCTTTGGGGTGACCATGCTTTTTGCATATGTGTGCGTGAACTTTATTCCAATGCGTTTTGTTTCTTTTGGCGTATTTATGCTGGCACTTGTTGGAATCAGCTACTATCTGGACTGGAATGGTGCTATTAGTGTAAATGCAGTTATCGGAACCCATGTTTTGTTGATGGAAAATGGGTTGACCTGGAAGTTAGTAGGTAACGAGGCTGCCATGGTTTTGATTGGTATCGTTATCGCAGTTCTTTTCAATATGCGTATGCCTTCTAAGGAGGCAGAACTGCAGATGGATATTGCACATATTGATTCCTACATGGATGAAAATTTAATTTCTATTGCGGACCATTTGTGCAGTCATTCCAAGCTGGATAAGGACAAAAGGCATTTGAGTGCACTGTTAGAGCATATTTCCGGAGCAATTGACAAGGCTTATGCGAACCGAAACAATACGTTGCGTAGTCATTCGGATTACTATATTGACTACCTTAATTTTCGAAAAGAGCAGTGTGAGATTTTATTGCATGTGTATTATATTGCTGCACATCACGATTTTGTGGTAGATGAGGCCAGAATTGTAGCAGAGGTCATTCGTGAGGTGGCAGGACACTTACATGTACAAAAAGAAATTGAAGCAGTTATGCACAAAATTGATAAAACAGCACATGAAATTATTCATGGGGAAATGCCGAAAAATCAGCAGGAGTTTGAAGGTAAAGCAGTATTATATCAGTTGTTGTACGAACTTCGTGAATTTTTGTGGC
This sequence comes from Lachnospiraceae bacterium, assembly GCA_017521985.1. GTDB lineage: Bacteria > Bacillota > Clostridia > Lachnospirales > Lachnospiraceae > RGIG6307. The sequence continues at coordinate 1,384 of JAFXAZ010000039.1, read as the reverse complement.
ATCAGGAAATGTTTATACAAAATGTAACAGAGGAGCAGATTTTAGCTTACTGGGAATAATATATGAAGAGAATTTACACATATGAGGGCACAATGGAATTAAAGGGTTTCGAAAAGGTGCCCTTATTAACTTATAAGGAATTGGGAAAAATAGAATTTATTACTCATGGTTTTTCAACACGAATGGGTGGCGTCAGCAGCGGTATTTACAGCACCATGAATTTTAAGGAAGATGGAGACGACACCAATGAAAATGTGCGGGAAAATTATCGCAGAATTGCAGGAGCTCTTGGCTGTGATGTAAAGAAAATGGTACGCAGTCAGCTATGCCATGGAACAAGCGTGCATGAGGTGGAGCCAAAAGATTTTGGTGTGGGTGCCATGGCGAAGAGTACCCTTCTAAATTACGATGGTTTAATTACCAATATTCCCGGTGTGACACTGGTTGCCACCTTTGCAGACTGTGTGCCGTTATATTTTGTGGATGAAAACCATCATGCAATTGGACTTGCACATTCCGGATGGCGTGGTACGGTGGACCGAATAGCCTGGAGCATGTTAGAAGCTATGAACAAGGCATATGGAACGGTAGCAGAGGATTTGAGAGTAGCCATAGGTCCTTGTATTTGCGGGGATTGTTATGAGGTTGGGGCAGAATTAAAGGATGCCTTTTCCAAGGATTTTTCCGGAACAATTGAAGAAGAGACGGGAATTTCATTTACGGAAATATGCAGAAGAGGTGAGAATCCGGGCAAATATCAACTGGATTTACGTCTTGCCAATCTACAGTCTTTTTTAAAGGCGGGGTTAAAACGTGAGCAGATTGAAATTTCGGATATTTGTACCTGCTGCAATCCGGATTTGATTTTTTCACATCGATATACAAAGGGATTGCGAGGCGCATCGGCAGCATTTTTGGGAATGAAAGAGTAAGGACATATTATAATTGGTAGTTATGGAAGAGAAAAAAAGACTTTATTGGGTGGATAATGCAAGAGCAGCTGCCATGATAAGCATGGTGGTGTATCATACCATGTGGGATTTGGTATATTTATATGGTATGAAGGCTGACTGGTATCATGGAGATATGGCCTTTGTGTGGCAGCAGAGCATTTGCTGGACCTTTATACTTTTGGCAGGATTCTGTAGCAGAATGACCAGAAATCCTTTAAGGCAGGGTCTGATTGTGAGCTTTTGGGGCATAGTGATTATGGCAGTGACACAGATTTTTATGCCTGGAAATGGTGTATGGTTTGGAGTTTTGACGTTGATTGGCAGTTGCTACTTGGTGATGGCATTGTTAAAGCAGATGTTAAACAAAGTGCCTGCATGGTCTGGACTTATTTGTTCTGCCGTATGTTTTGTATTGACCTATCATCTTGCAG
>JAFXAZ010000038.1 GCA_017521985.1 Lachnospiraceae bacterium | reverse complement strand
TCCAATATCGGTTTACCCGGTGTTGGATTTTCCAACATCGGATAATCCAATCCCGGTTCTGTATCACTGGATGGCTGCGGCTGCTCGTAGATGATATATTCGATCGCTGTCATTTTTCCTTTTTCGTCACGACCTTGCCGCCTGACGATATATCCCGCTTTTTCAAGCTCCCATATCGCAGTACGGATCGCGTCGATACTTTCCCGGTTGATGTGGGACAGCCCCGCCAGGGTATAGTCCCATCCTTCGGGCAGGGACAGCATTTGCGATAACAGCCCCTTCGCTTTCAAGGTCAACGCCTTATTGCGTAAGTGGTGGTTGCTCATAACGGTGTAGCCCGTGTTTCGCTCAACTCTGAAAACTGCCATACCTGATACCTCCTTCCTATGAAATTTGAAAGTGTTGTTTTTCGGTGTTTTTGCCGTCTGTATGCCTCCGTTATCTTCCACATAGGAAAACACCCACGCCCATCACGGAACGCAAGGCACAGAGGAAAGAACGGCGGTTTTTCCACCCTAATCAATACATTTTTTGATAGGGTCTTTTGGGTATGAAAAAAGGCGACCGTTTTTCAACAATCGCCTTGAATATATAGGGTTTTATGAAGTTAAAAGCAAGAAAATTTGTTGTCCGAAAGTCTCAAAACCATTGATATTACTGGGTTTTTCAAAAAGTTCTGTATCGCCATTCGTACCAGTTCTCCATGACGGATAATTGGCTCTACCGGATAAACCGAGAATTGTCCGTGATGCAAAATCTCTGTGGAAAATTTTGAAATTTCCACCGTGTTTCGATAACTCTTTTTTAAGACGTTAAAACTAGCCCTATCCGTGGATAAAAATAACTTTTTTAATTCTTCCCAGTCATTTAATCCGGAACCAAAATGAATATTTTGAGATACATCCCCCATAATGGTATAAGTACAGTCTTTAATGCAGAATTTTAATACGCTGTAGGCCATCATTCCGTAATCCTGCGCTTCATCAATTACCACATGATGTGCCTCACTGATTACTTCAGTCTCTTTGATTCGCTTGTACAGATATGCAAGTGCTGCCAAATCATAAACATCAAATTCATTTTCTGTAAATTCTATTTCAAATCCTTTTACATACTGCTCTGCAAGAAATGCTTCATACATAGAAAAGATAGACTTTTTCCAGCTTGGTGCACCATAAGTTCCACGATGAGCTTTCAAAATTGCCTTTTTATCATTTTCTGAATATCGAATTTTACCCAGGAATTCATCCTGAATTTTTGTCACTAAGCGTTCATTTAAGGTATTAATTTTTGATTGCAGAGAAATCGTAGGATTTTGCAGGATATACTGCTCAACACTGCTTCTTTCTACCAACAAAACATCTTTTTCACCCTTAGTTGGTTCCTTTAAATATATATCATCTCTGCAAATGGTATCCCATTCCAGTCGGTTGCAGTAATTTTCCAAGTCATAAAACCATGTAAGACTTCCTTTTACTGCAGCACTTTGTCCGTTCTGGTCCAAAGGCTTGATACGGTATTTTTTTTCATCCCAATCCTCATACAACAAGCGTATAAATAACTGCTCCATAGTCATCTGTCTCACACCGTGCACATCCAAATCAGGCAAAATTCCGGTAATATAGTTCAATAAAATACGATTACTGCCTACTATATAAAAATCTTCCGGCTTAAATCGTGCTGCATAATTGTACAAAATATAAGAAATACGATGCATGGCAACTGTAGTTTTACCAGAACCGGCAACGCCCTGCACAATCACATTGTGATATGGGCTCTTACGAATGATTTCATTTTGCTCCTGCTGAATAGTCGCTACGATTTCCCCAAGCACGGCTTCTTTATTTCTAGAAAGATATTTAGTTAAAAGTTCATCGTTAGAAATTACTTCTGTATCAAAAAAATTTAAAAGCTTGCCATCTTCAATTTCATAGGTACGCTTTAATTGCAAGTCAATAGCAATCTCCTTGCCATCCGGTGCTTTATAAGTGCATTTACCAAGACCATTTTCATAGTATGCATTTGCCACCGGCGCACGCCAGTCAACTACCTCCAACGTGGTCGCATCCTTTGCAATACCTCCTCGACCGATATATAAGGATTCGTCTTTGTGAAAGGTTTCGTCCCTAAAAATAATTCTGCCAAAATAAGGTTTTTTTCGGGCCTTTTCATTCCGTTCCAGTGCACGATTTAAATTTTCATACATCGTAATGGTATTTTCCAGTGTATTAATCAGCTCAGGATTATCATCATGAAAATGCTCCAGCATATCATCGATTTCATCTCGCATACGTGCAACGTCTCGTCCGTAGTTATTTATATTTTCATGAACGACCTTAAGTGTTCCTTCTAAATGATGTTCCTCTGCTTGTCTGGAAGTACCTGTAAGATGTGTGTTTTGTGACCTCTGCATATTCATTATCTCCTTCTTGGTGTGGTGCTGTCTACGGTCTCATCCCTGCCCGGTACAGTGTGGTTACCTGGTTATTTTATGAAAAATCATGAGAATATTGTATATCGTATTTTTTAAAATTACTAGACTTTTATTTTATAATATGTTAAGCTAAATATTAAAGTACGGGCAGATTTTCTGCCTTTTTTTATTTTATGACAGGACGGGAAATAAAAAGGAACCTATGCACTTTTACACAGATTCCTTAATCTATTTAACTTATTTCACAATTCTAGCCCTAAACACGCCGTCAATGCTTTCAATCTTCTTTACAACATCCTCGCCTACGCTCTGTTCGATATCCATTACAGTATAAGCAACATCGCCACGAGATTTATTTGTAATTTCCTCAATGTTGATTCCTGCTTCACCAAAGCATCCGGTTAACTGTGCAATCATGTTTGCAATATTTTTGTGGAATACTGCCACACGACCTGCGGTCTTGCAAACGCCCACGTTACATGCAGGGTAGTTTACAGAATTGATAATGTTGCCGTTTTCCAGGTAATCCATCATTTCATTTACTGCCATTACCGCACAGTTGTCTTCGGATTCCTCGGTAGATGCACCAAGATGAGGAATTACGATACAGCCTGCATGGCCTGCTGTTTTTGGATTTGCAAAGTCAGTAACGTACTTGGCAATTTTACCGGCATCTAATGCTGCCAGTACTGCATCTTCATCACAAAGAATATCTCTTGCAAAGTTTAAGATAACGGTGTTTGGCTTCATTTTAGCGATAGCGTCTGCGTTAATCATACCCTTTGTACTTGGCAGAGCCGGAACATGAATGGTAATGAAATCACACTGAGAATAAATATCATCTAAATTCGTCACATGTTTTACATTACGGCTTAAGTTCCAAGCAGCATCTACAGAAATGTAAGGGTCGTACCCCATAACCTTCATACCAAGCTTTTCGGCTGCATTAGCAACTTTAATACCAATAGCTCCAAGACCGATAACACCTAAGGTCTTGCCCATAATTTCAACACCTGCAAAATTTTTCTTTTCTTTTTCTGCGGTTTTTGCGATATTTTCATCGTCTTTATTAGCTGAAACCCAGTTGATACCGCCTACGATATCACGGCTTGCAAGTAATAAGCCTGCGAGTACAAGTTCCTTTACACCGTTTGCATTGGCACCCGGAGTATTAAATACTACGATACCTTTTTCTGCACATTTATCCAAAGGGATATTATTTACACCGGCTCCTGCTCTTGCAACAGCAAGTAAGCTTTCCGGTAAGTCCATATCATGCATCGCTGCACTTCTGACTAAAATACCCTGTGCCTCATTTACATCACTTGTAATGGTGTAATCTGCTGTCAAATTATTTAAACCAACGTTAGAAATTGGATTTAAGCAATGAAGTTTAAACATATCAATCACCTACTTTGTATTTTCTTCTTCAAATTTCTTCATGAAAGCAACCAATGCTTCTACGCCTTCGATTGGCATAGCATTGTAAATACTTGCTCTCATACCGCCAACGCTGCGGTGACCCTTTAAGTTTTCAAAGCCTGCCGCTTTTGCTTCTTTTACAAACTTTGCATCTAAATCTGCATCACCGGTTACAAATGGAACGTTCATCAAAGAACGGTCTTCTTTACGAACAGTGCCCTTAAATAACTTGGAATTATCTAAGAAGTCATATAAAATAGCTGCCTTTTTCTCGTTCAGCTCTTTCATAGCTTCCAAACCGCCCATAGACTTAATCCACTTAAATACCTTGCCGCAAATGTAAATACCATAGCAAGGTGGTGTATTGTATAAGGAATCATTATCTGCATGTGTCTTGTAACGAAGCATAGTCGGTGTGCCGGCAAGAACATCTTCGGTAATCAAATCTTCACGAATAATAACAATAACTACACCTGCAGGACCGATGTTCTTCTGAACGCCACCGTAAATTACGCCATACTTGGTAACATCCACAGGTTCAGACAAGAAACAGCTTGATACGTCAGAAACTAAAACTTTGCCCTTGGTGTTTGGTAAGGTTTTGAATTTTGTACCATAAATGGTATTATTTTCACAAATATATACATAGTCTGCATCTTCAGAAATCGGTAAATCAGAGCAATCCGGTATGTAAGAGAATGTTTTATCTTCACTGGATGCAATCTTATTAGCCTTGCCATACATAGCTGCTTCCTGATATGCTTTCTTTGCCCACTGACCGGTAACGATGTAATCTGCCACACCATTCTTCATAAGGTTCATAGGAATCATGGCAAACTGCTGGCTTGCACCACCCTGTAAGAAAAGAACCTTGTAGTTGTCAGGAATATTCATTAAATCGCGTAAATCAGCCTCTGCTTCTTTAATGATATTGTCATATACTTTCGAACGATGGCTCATTTCCATTACGGACATGCCGCTTCCCTTGTAATCTAACATTTCTGCTGCTGCTTCTTTTAATACTTCCTCAGGTAAAACAGCAGGACCTGCTGAAAAATTGTAAACTCTAGCCATTTTTCAATACCTCCTCTTTCAATTACACTTGGTAATTAAATTTAATATACGCCCTTTTTTCACATAAGTCAACAAAATACTTCTATAAATTATCAAATTAAAGTGTTAATACACAACAACAGGCATTCCACTATAAACGATTCCATACATTTCCTTGGCTTTTGCAGGCGGCATATTTACACACCCATGTGAACCATCGTTTAAATAAATGTCTTCCCCAAACTTTCTGCGCCAATTAGCATCGTGGAAACCGCAATGATTATAAAAATGCATCCAATAGTTTACCGGTGTGGCATAATCTTCTCCACGAAGAGTACGATTTCTCTGTTTATATTCTATGTAAAAAACACCGGTTGGTGTCAAACGATTTCTACGTACATCTCCGGTTACACATGGACTATCAAGCACCATTTCACCATCCATATATACATAAACGTGCTGACCTTTGATATCCACTTCTACATAGGAATTGCCATATCCTGCACCGTATTCCACCTCTTTTGCACCTTCCGGATAAAAAGAAAACTCCAATTCATATGCTGTAGAATTTCCTGTATTAAACGCATTTATGAGCGTAGTAGAAAGATTATTTGTTTTTAATTTTCTGCCATAATTACCGGCTTCTACTTCGATGGTCTCTCCTCCATGCGTTACAAACTGCCATGGTTTACCCCAGTACGTAGTCACTTCTTCCGAAATACTCCGGGCATACGCTTTCACCTTCGCTTCATCCAAAAGAAGCACTCCGCCTTTACCATATGCATAGCTTCCATCCTTGTCTTTTAAAATCCATCCTTTCAGGACAGAGGAATCCACTGTATAAGCCGTTTCTCCTTGTATAGTCAGAGGCATATTTAGCTTACTACAAAAAGCCTGCAGCGCCTCAAATTCCGCAATGACAGCCTTATCTGCTTCGTCATAATCCGGAGTATAATAGCATCCCGTCCCCACTAACGAAAGCTTCTCTACACCTTGCTCCATGGCTTCTAAAACAACCTGCAGTGCCTTTTCCTTCTCCAGGGTATACTCCAGTGCATCCTGCAATGCAAAGCCGGTGTCCGTTTCCACAATCGTCATGCGTGATGCAGCAACCGCATCTTGCGCCTTAAACAAATCCAGGCTCTCAGCGTACTGCTCCCATTTTACCTTATCTATGGTAATTACAGGCTCTACGTATACACTCTTTTCGGTAAACAATCCTACGGCACCAAAGGCGGAAATTGCTTCTTTCAACGCTTCCTCATAAGACACCGTATACAAGTCCTTTTCCGGATGTATTACATGTACCTTGCCATCACAATCCGTAACTAAAATTTTTACCACTGTGTTATCTGACATAAGCAACTGCTCTGCCACTTCATCATACGTAAACCCGGTGCAATACATGTCGTTTACCCAAGTACCATAGGGAATATTCACTTTATAATATTGCATTAAAGCGAAATACCCTGTCGCCGCAAGGACACAGGGTATCGCCAAAAATAATATCCATTTCGGAAATTTTTTGTTCATGATAACAACCTTAAAAATTATTTTGCATTTTTCCTTGCTAAATCGTCACCATCAAATACTTCACTGATTGCTGCACCGGCAGGAACCATTGGAAATACTTTATCATCTTTTGGAATGACGCATTCAATTAATACAGGTGCATTTAAAGAAATTGCCTTGCGGATTGCAGGCTCAACCTCTTCGCAGGTAGTAACTCGAATTGCTTCGCAGCCTAAGCCCTCTGCAACCTTTACAAAATCTACCTTATCATCCAATACAGTCTGGCTGTAACGCTGTCCGTAGAATAAGGTCTGCCACTGTCTAACCATTCCCAAAACATGATTGTTGATAACAACCTGAATTACCGGGATACCATATCTGCTGGCAGTTGCAAGCTCATTCATGTTCATACGGAAGCATCCATCTCCTGCGATATTGATGCAGAGTTTATCCGGCTGACCCATCTTGGCACCGATACATGCACCAAGACCATAGCCCATAGTACCCAGACCGCCGCTGGAAAGGAAGGTGCGTGGCTTAGAATATGTATAATACTGTGCAGCCCACATCTGGTGCTGGCCCACATCGGTTGTAATTACCGCATTTCCTTCCGTAACCTTGTCAATCACTTCCATTACATATGGACAGCTTAAAACACTATTATCGTATTTTAAAGGATAGGTTTCCTTTAATTCTTTTACGTATGCTTTCCACTCTGCGTGTTCCTGTGGTTCCAAGCCTGCAATTAAATCGGTTAACACAAGCTTTAAATCACCTACTATTGAAGCATATGCTTTCATGTTTTTATTTATTTCTGCTGCATCCACATCGATATGAATTACTTTTGCATTTTTTGCAAAATTCTTTGGATTACCTACAATTCTATCGGAGAAACGTGCTCCTAATACCACTAAACAATCGCAGGCACTTACACCTAAATTAGAGGCCTTGGTACCATGCATACCAATCATACCGGTGTAGTCTTCCATATGTCCGTCTACGGCACCTTTGCCCATCAAAGTATCACATACAGGAGCATCCAGTAAACGAATAAATTCACGTACTTCTTCGCTTGCTTCGGATAAAATCGCACCACCACCCACTAAAACAAAAGGCTTCTTGGATGCTTTCATAATCTCTAACACATTTTCAATCTGCTCCTTGGTATAAGCTGCTTTACGAGTCACCTTCAAAGGCTCTTTGTATTCATATTCGCACATAGCTGCGGTAACGTCCTTGGTAATATCTACAAGGACAGGACCCGGTCTTCCGTTTTTAGCAATATAGAATGCTTTGCGAAGTGTATCAGCCAGGCTATGGATATCCTTAACAATATAACTATGCTTGGTAATCGGCACGGTAATACCTGCAATATCTACTTCCTGGAAAGAGTCCTTACCAAGTAAATTTACACCTACGTTACATGTGATGGCAACCATCGGAATAGAATCCATGTATGCGGTAGCGATACCGGTAACTAAATTGGTAGCACCGGGACCGGAAGTCGCCATACATACACCAACCTTACCGGTTGCTCTTGCATAACCATCTGCTGCATGGCTAGCGCCCTGCTCATGGCTTGTCAAAATATGTTTTATTTCCGGATGCTTATAGAGCTCGTCGTATACATTTAAAATACATCCGCCCGGATAACCGAAAATAGTATCTACCCCATGCTCCTTTAAACATTCTACAATAATCTGTGAACCATTTAACTGCATATAAAAAACCTCTTGCTTCTCTTATTTTACTTCTAAAATCGCACCCTTATTACCACTGGTAACCAAAGAACGATATCTCTTTAAATATCCTGTAACTTCTTTTTCCGGTTTTGGTACGAAGTTCTTGCGACGAGCTTCCATTTCCTCGTCAGAAATAAGTACATTCAATGTATTGGCCGGAATATCCACGCAAATCATGTCGCCTTCCTCAATTAGGGCAATCGGACCGCCAACGGCTGCTTCCGGAGAAACATGACCGATAGAAGCACCGCGGGAAGCACCGGAGAAACGACCGTCGGTAATCAGTGCTACACTGCTTCCAAGTCCCATACCTGCAATAGCGGAAGTTGGGTTTAACATTTCTCTCATACCCGGGCCACCCTTAGGACCCTCATAACGAATAACCACTACATCACCGGCTACGATTTTACCGCCTTTGATAGCATCAATGGCATCTTCTTCACAGTCAAATACTCGGGCAGGGCCGGTATGGACCATCATTTCCGGAACTACTGCACTACGCTTAACTACGCCGCCGTCCGGAGCAATATTACCCTTTAATACTGCAATGCCGCCGGTTGCGGAATATGGATTTTCAACAGGTCTGATAACTTCCGGATTTAAATTGTAAGCATGCTCGATGTTCTCTGCGATGGTCTTGCCTGTGCAGGTAATTAAATCTGTATGTAATAAACCGAGCTTGGTAAGTTCCTTCATTACCGCATATACGCCGCCTGCTTCATTTAAATCTTCCATGTAAGTAGGACCGGCAGGTGCTAAATGGCAAAGGTTTGGTGTCTTTGCGGAAAGTTCATTTGCAATATCTAAATTTAATTCCACGCCTGCTTCGTGTGCAATAGCAGGTAAATGAAGCATGGAGTTTGTAGAACAGCCAAGTGCCATATCTACAGTAAGTGCATTCATAAATGCCTTTTCGGTCATGATATCGCGAGGCTTAATGTCCTTTTCCACCAATTCCATAATCTGCATACCCGCATGCTTTGCCAGACGAATACGCTCAGAATAAACTGCAGGAATGGTACCATTACCCTTTAAGCCCATACCAAGAGCTTCTGTCAGACAGTTCATGGAATTTGCGGTGTACATACCGGAACAGGAACCGCAGGTAGGACAAACCTTTTCTTCAAATTCACATAAATCCTCGTAAGTTATTTTGCCTGCTGCATGAGCACCTACTGCCTCAAACATAGAGGAAAGACTTCTCTTTTCGCCCTTCACACGGCCTGCAAGCATCGGACCGCCGGATACAAAAATTGTAGGAATATTTAATCTGGCAGTAGCCATCAGTAAGCCCGGTACATTCTTGTCACAGTTTGGTACACAAACCAAACCATCAAAACCATGTGCCATTGCCATACATTCGGTAGAATCTGCAATTAAATCTCTGGTAACGAGAGAATACTTCATACCAACATGTCCCATAGCAATACCATCACAAACAGCGATTGCAGGGAACACCACCGGTGTACCACCGGCCATAGCAACGCCCATCTTTACCGCGTCCACAATCTTATCCAGATTCATATGTCCCGGTACAATTTCATTGTAGGAGCTGACGATACCAATCATGGGACGTCTTCTCTCCTCCTCTGTATAACCTAATGCATTTAATAAACTTCTGTGCGGTGCCTGCTGCGCACCTGTTTTAATACTGTCACTTCTCATAACGTAACTCCTCCATCTTTTGCTATATAGATGCAATAATAATCATAATTAACCAGAAACCACTATACACAAGCATTCCTTTATTGCAAATACTTGCCTCAAAACAACGTCCCTTTGGAATATCCTGCTCTGCCGGTTTAAAGTAAAACTTCCTGTATTCCAAAATCCACAAAATAATGCCAATAACCACAATGGTCAGGATTACCATTTCATAGACTAATAATATAAATAATCCGGTCATGTTTTCCATGGTAAGCGCTGCAACTATTTCTTCTATTGAAGTACTACTAAAAATCTGTTCATATAGACTAAGGTCTATATTCTTTAAAATCAGGCTGCCCACAATGGAGCCGACAAAATTAATAATGGCATGCATTAGGATGGTATAACCAATCCTACCGGTCCGAATGTAGATATAGGCAAAAAATGCACCTAATGCAAACGCGTATGGAAACTGGCTCAAATTACCATGAAACATTCCAAACATCAATCCGGAAATCACTACGGATACCCTTTCTCCATATTGCGCTGTTCTATCCACCAAAAACTTACGGAAAAATAATTCTTCAAATATCGGCGCTCCTATTACCGTAAATAAAATCAAGAAAGGAAGATTCATATTTAAAGCAATTTCCTCTACCGGATTGATAATCGGTGAACCTTTCAGTATACCAATCATGGTCGTTATCAGTGTACCAATTAAATTGGTAATAATCAAGAGTGAATAACTCATAAATATTGCTTTGAAAAAAGCACCTATCGTCATATGCTTTTTTTGAAGGACGGTAACCGGTACTTGAGCTTTTCGAAACCCAATAGGAAGAATCAGCATACCAAGAATATATAAAATACCGGTAGATAGCAGTATCTGTACCTCCATGGTAAGTGCTTCCGGATTAACCAAATAAACTACATTGACGACAATCAACTGAAGCACCGTAATTGCAGCACTAAATATGACATATATCCATCCGATTTTGGAAAAGGCTTTTTGAGTAGTTGTTATATCGTCCATCCTGTCACCCCTTAAGCAATTCTCTCAGCAATCAAGTCACCCATTGCCTTACAGCCGACCTTTACACAGCCTTCTGACATAATATCCCCGGTTCTATAGCCATCCTCTAACACCTTCATTACTGCCGCATCTATGGCATCTGCTTCCTTATCTAAATCAAAGCTGTAACGAAGCATCATAGAAGCGCTTAAAATGGTCGCTATCGGGTTTGCAATATCTTTGCCTGCAATATCCGGTGCAGAACCATGACTCGGCTCATATAAGCCAAATTTAGTGTCATTTAAGGATGCACTGGCAAGCATACCGATAGATCCGGTTACCATACTCGCTTCATCGGACAAAATATCGCCAAACATATTCTCGGTAAGGATTACATCAAACTGAGCCGGGTCTCTTACCAACTGCATCGCACAGTTATCCACCAGCATATGCTCCAACTTCACTTCCGGATAATTCACTTTAACCTCTTCCACTACCTTTCTCCAAAGTCTGGAAGAATCCAGTACATTGGCCTTATCCACGCTGGTCACCTTCTTGCCGCGCTTCATAGCAGACTCAAAAGCCTTAATGGCAATACGGCGAATTTCCGTTTCATCATAATTCAAAATATCCGTAGCCTTGCGGATGCCGTTTTCTTCCACGGTCTGATGTGTACCAAAATAAAGACCGCCGGTCAACTCACGCATAATCATAATGTCAAAGCCTTTACTGCTGATTTCTTCCTTCAAAGGACAAGCTCCTGCCAATTCCTTATATAATACTGCCGGACGTAAATTCGCAAATAAATTCAGCGCCTTACGAAGTGCTAAAAGCCCAGCCTCCGGACGCAGCTTAGGCGGAAGCTTATACCAAGGAGATGTAGTGGTATCACCGCCGATAGAACCCATCAACACAGCATCTGCTGCTTTAGCCTTTGCAATTGCCTCATCTGTCAGTGGCACACCATGCACGTCTATAGACGCACCTCCCATGAGAATATCTTCAAACTTCATCTCATGCCCATACTTCTCTGCCACCTTATATAAAACCTTCTTGGCCTCTGTGACAATTTCAGGACCAATGCCATCGCCCGGAATACATGTAATATTTAAAACCATACCAAGTACCTCTTTTCTAATCGCCTAAAAAAGGCTATTTATCCTATAATACTCTAATTCGCTAAATTTTTCAAGTTGATATATATTAAGAGTTAAAATTGATGTATTTTAATGTAAAAAAAAGAACCCTGCGCGTGCAAGGTCCTCTCATAATTCTTATTATTCTGCGTCAGCTTTTTCAATCTGAGCAATTGCAGTTTTCTGCATTGGGATACGGCAGTTTTTGTTGTTACCGAATTCCACGATAACGGTATCGTCTGTAACGTCGATAATAGTACCGTAGAAACCGCTGTTTGTTAATACGTAGTCACCAATTTCAACTGCAGCAATCATTGCCTGTAATCTCTTCTGTTCCTTCTTCTGTGGTCTTAAGAAGATGAAATACATTGCACCGATGATGATAGCATACATTAAAACCATAGAAATCAAGCTTCCTGCCATGCTGCCCTGCTCTGCTGTTAATAAAATACCCATGTTCTTCCTCCTAAATCTCTAGTAAAGCCAAGTAGTAAGACTTTACACACATAAATTTAATATACACATTTCCTTTCACACTCGCAAGCTTTTTCGATAAAAAAATGAAAGTTTTATAAATTTTTAATTAATCCATAATGCCGCCTCGTGCAAGACCCTCTAATTTACGAGCCTTATATGCCGCAAATTCACCTGCATCCAATGCAGCACGGATTTCTTCCATCATGGTATTATAGAAATACAAATTGTGAAGTACACAAAGACGCATACCCAGCATTTCTTTTGCCTTTAATAAATGACGAATGTAAGCTCTGGAATAACGCTGACATGCCGGGCACTGGCAGCCGGGCTCAATCGGTCTATCGTCCAGCTCGTACTTGGCATTAAACAAATTAATCTTGCCAAAATTGGTATAAACATGACCATGACGGCCGTTACGGCTTGGATATACACAGTCAAAAAAATCCACGCCTCGGTCTACCGCCTCCAAAATATTGGCCGGAGTTCCTACACCCATAAGGTAAGTTGGCTTCTCCTTTGGCAGATATGGTACGGTTTCTTCAATTACATGATACATTTCCTCGTGACTCTCACCTACTGCAAGACCGCCCAGTGCATAACCATCTAAATCCATCTCGCTGATAATCTTGGCATGCTCGATACGAATATCATCAAAAATTGCGCCCTGGTTAATGCCAAATAACATCTGATTTTGGTTAATGGTGTCTTCCAAACTATTCAAACGTGCCATTTCCACACGACAACGCTCCAACCAACGTGTAGTACGCTCGACGCTGTCCTGCACATACTTACGGTCCGCTTTGGCATTCGGGCACTCATCAAAGGCCATGGCAATGGTAGATGCCAGATTAGACTGAATCTGTATACTCTCTTCCGGCCCCATAAAAATCTTGCGGCCATCTACGTGAGAATTAAAATATACGCCCTCTTCTTTAATCTTGCGAAGCCCTGCAAGAGAAAACACCTGAAAACCGCCGGAGTCGGTCAAAATCGGCTTATCCCAAGACATAAACTTGTGTAAACCGCCCATCTTTTTAACTACCTGGTCGCCCGGACGAACATGCAGATGATACGTATTGGATAACTCCACCTGACACTTAATCTGCTCTAAATCAGAAGTTGCTACCGCACCCTTGATTGCGGCCGCCGTTCCTACATTCATAAAAACAGGAGTCTGTATATCACCATGCACCGTATGGAATACTGCACGCTTCGCGCGACCTTCTGTTTTTAATATTTCGTATTTTTTACTCATACAATCTCCCAAATAAAAAATTTAATAAAAACTACATATAATTTACCATAGAACCAACTTTTTGTAAAATGAAACTTGCACTTACTTTTTAATTATTATATATTAAATGTAATTATCTAAACTTACTATCGATAAGGAGAACCAATATGGCAGGAAGTTCTTTTGGAAATATATTTCGAATTACAACTTGGGGAGAATCCCATGGAAAGGCATTAGGTGTAGTCGTAGATGGTGTGCCGGCAGGGCTTATGCTCTCCGAGAATGATATTCAGGCATTATTAGACCGCCGTAAGCCCGGACAAACCAGTATTTCTACCCCTCGCGTGGAAGCAGATCAGGTGGAAATTTTATCAGGTGTTTTTGAGGGACGCACCACAGGCACCCCTATTTCCATGATAGTTCGCAATACATCTCAAAAAAGCGGCGATTACTCTGAAATTGCATCCTACTATCGTCCGGGGCATGCAGACTATACCTTTGATGAAAAATATGGTTTCCGTGATTATAGAGGCGGTGGACGTTCTTCCGGCCGGGAGACTATCGGACGTGTAGCAGCAGGTGCTATTGCTTCCAAGATTTTAAAATCCATGGGAATTGATGTATACGCTTACACTACCGCCATTGGGGAAATTGCTATCGATTACGATAAATTTGAACGTGCCAATATCCTGGCGCTTCCCACTGCGATGCCGGATGCAGATGCAAACACCAAAGCCATGGAATATTTGCAGACTGCACGTGCCAACTGTGACTCTGTAGGCGGTATCATGGAATGTAAAGTGACCGGTCTTCCGGCAGGACTTGGGGATACTGTTTTTGAGAAATTAGACGCAAATCTTGCCAAAGCAATCATGAGTATCGGTGCCGTAAAGGCGGTTGAAATCGGTGATGGTGTGAAAGTTGCCACACAATATGGCTCTGAGAATAATGACGCTTTCTATATGGATGACGACATCGTTTCCAAGAAAACCAATCACGCAGGCGGTATCCTCGGAGGCATGAGCGACGGTGATGATGTAATAATTCGCGCCTACGTAAAGCCAACACCATCTATTTTCTGCCCACAGCAGACCGTAAACCGTGCTCACGAAGACATCGAAATCCAAATCAAAGGCCGCCACGACCCGATTATCGTGCCACGTGCCGTGGTTGTTATGGAGTCTATGACCGCAATTACCATTCTGGACGCACTGCTTCTGAATATGACGGCTAGACTGGATAAGATTCAGGAATTTTATAAGAAATAGTACAACAAAACCGGTGTAAAGTCTTAATAATCTAATAAGACTCTACACCGGTTTATGTGTTACCATTCTCCCTACACCAGTTTCGCAAACTCTTCCAGTGTACTCTCAAACACTTTCAGTGCCTCTTCTACAGGCTCTTTCTGGGTCATGTCAACATCACAAAGCTTAAGCAAATCGATACAGTCTAAGGAAGAACCGCCACTTAAGAACTTTTTATATTTATCAACAATACCCGGTTCTCCATTTAAGATTTTGGTGCTGATTGCAATGGCTGCAGAAAATCCGGTTGCATATTGATATACATAGAATGGTGTGTAGAAGTGCGGAATTCTAGCCCATTCCAGAGCAATTTCCTTGTCTACTACCATGTCTTCACCAAAATACTGCTTGTTTAAGTTGTAATAAATATCACAAAGCACTTCTGAAGTCAGTGTTTCGCCTGCTTCTGCTTTTGCGTGAGCAATTTTTTCAAACTCTGCAAACATCGTCTGACGGAATACGGTTCCCCTGAACTGCTCTAAGAAGTGGTTGAGCAGGTACGCTCTTTCCGTATCATCCTTGGATTTCTTTAATAAATGGTGGATGAGGAGTGCCTCATTACAGGTGGATGCTACTTCTGCTACAAAAATCTTGTAACCTGCATAAATATAATCCTGCGCTTCGTCAGAGTGATAGGAATGAAGGGCATGTCCCATTTCATGTGCAAGGGTAAATACATTATCTAAAGTATCGTTGTAATTCAACAATACATATGGATGGGAACCATATGCGCCCCAGGAATAAGCACCGCTGCGCTTGCCTTCGTTCTCATAGACGTCAATCCATCTGTTCGTAAAGCCTTCCTTCAAAAGTTCAATATAATCCTGTCCAAGTGGCTGTAAGCCTTCCAAAACAATCTCTTTTGCTTCTTTATATGGAATTTTCTTGTCCACATCTGCAAGCAACGGCACGTAAATATCATACATATGAAGTTCGTCCACACCCAGCTTTTTCTTTCTTACAGATACATATTTGTGCATTGCCGGCAAATGCTTGTGAACAGTTTCAATTAAATTGTCATACACGCTGGTAGGAATCGCACTTCCCTCCAAGGCGGCTTCCAAAGAAGAAGAATACTTTCTGGCCTTTGCAAAGAAACAAGCCTGCTTTACATTGGAACGATACACTGCAGAAAGGGTATTGATAAACTTACCATACGTCTCGTAAAGCCCCTTAAATGCGGCTTCTCTTACGCTTCTATCCTGACTCTCCAATAAACTTACATACTTACCATGGGTAATTTCCACAGGCTCGCCGTCCTCACCGGTAATCGTAGGGAACTTAATATCTGCATTATTAAACATCATAAAGATGTCTCTGGCACCTTCACCAACCTCGCTTGCGCCTGCTAAAAGCTCCTCCATTTCACCAGAAAGCACATGCGCTTTCTTGCGAAGCAATCTGGAAAAATATGTGTGATACTTTGCCAACACCTCTGACTCAAGCATCTCTTTTAATGCATCCTCCGGAATTGCAAGAATTTCCGGTTCAATATAAGAAGAAGCCTCCATTAACTGCACAGCCAGCACCTGCACACGACCAACCAGCCCCTGATAAAAAGCATCAGCTGTATTTTCGTGCAAATGCTGATTTGCATACACATGCAGCTTCTCAACGATTAAATTAATCTCATCATAACATTTCTGCATTTCATAAAGACGCTCAGCAGATTCACCCAATGTACCCTGAAAACTCTTAATTAATTCCACACTGCCTGCAGCCTTTGCATAGTCCGCCTCCCAAGCCTCCAAAGAAGGATAGATGGCTGACATATCCCATTTAAATTCGTCTGAAATTTGTTCTCGTTTCATATAAATGTTCCTTTCCTCTATAGAATTATGCCATCAAAAATTATATGTACATAATTAATAGGGATGACGCCCTATTCGTCCAATTAAGACCTTTTCACCTTTTCCAACATCTTTATCACACCACTCGAAATAGATTCTCAAATTTGAATCTCTGCGTATCAACTTTAAATGTGGTGAACAAACCACCATCTTTTCTTTAGTAACATTCTCTCCATTCATTTGCTCCTCATACATAAATGGAAAAAGAAGTTCTGAAACATGTGCCGGGTCAGGTGAACACTCTATCAATCTAGCTGTTAAAATATCCATCGCTTCTTTTAAATTCGTACGATGTTCCTTATATAATTTAAGCGCCTCATCATCTAATACAGATAAACTATCTGTAATTTCTTTTACATTCTTTGAAAAATCTTCAATGTATCGCATTTCGCTCAATATATTTCGGGCAAAACAGCTATTTGGAAAACACGAATGCATAAATTCTTCATATTCCTGAACATTCAGAATTCCAGATAATATAAAACGCCTATAATCAATGTACTCACAAAAACAAGAAACACATTCTGGATATTCACCCAAGGATATCAGAATCGTGGTGTCACCATCCTGAGAAGATTCATATTGGCACATCTTACTCAGCATCTCCATTATTCGTCTTTTATCATCTTCGTGACCATCACCTTGCCCAGCATAAAGATAATCGGCTAACATAACCTTATCCTGAACATATACTTCGTATAAATCATCTGCAAACTTAATTTTTTCATTTATACTTTTACAGTAATCCACAATTCCATCTAAAGCATCTATCTCCTTGCCTCTATAGAGCATACTAGGTTTATCTTCTGTAAAGCGAAAACTTTCTTCTACAAGAATATTACTTACCTGCATTTTTTCTCCTCATTACGAATAAATCCCTTAGATCCAGGCTTTTCTGATCAAAAAAGCCATCTGGCCAATCTGATAATTCACCGTGTTCATTTACTTTTATATCTTGGATGTTGATTCTACCATCTTTACTAGTAAAGAAATTAATTTTTATTCTTTCGGTTTCTTTTTGCCATGCTGCTTGAATTCTAACTCCATCAATAATATGCTCACTGTGCGTTTCAATAATTACCTGCACTCCAGATGAAGCGACTAACTGCAAAAATTTCCCCATTCTACTCTGTGCTGCAGGATGCAAATGAGCTTCTGGATTTTCTACAATCAATACTGCATCGCTCATGGAACTACACCACAAACCGGCTGTAACAACAGATAAAATATAACTTATACCAAAACCTGTCATAGTTGGTAAAACACCATCATCAACTAACGTATTTTTGTACTTTACATCTGTAGATGATTTAATCAAATCAGTAGAAACCGAAAAATTAACATCTCCTAAAATGACATTCAACCACTCTTCCACATGAATGGAAAATTTAGTAACCAATCCAGAAACTGCCAACCCTTCTGAAATTTTTCTTTGTTGCATATCCGCACGGTCAATTAAATATGCTGCATTTGCTCCATCACTCAGAATCCCCTCTTCATATCCTGCTGGATAAGAAATACGAGGACCACATCTTTCTGCATTTAAATAAAAAACCTGACTTTGTAGATTTATACCCAACCCTTTAAACAATAATTTTAATGGTGATAATTTATCAATAGAATATTTTAAATGTACAATATTGTGCATTTCTTCCAACATTAATTCGAAGTCTGCATCTTCCAGTTCTGTTTTATTCTGAGAAATTAATGCTTTCGGATTTCCAACTGCAATCCCAATTGCCTTTGTCGCATCAACACTATTTCCTTTTTCACGACTTGTAGAAGATGCTAACAATAATGCTTGAATTACAGATGATTTACCAGCAGCATTTGCACCTGCAAATATGGTTAATCCCCCTAATTCTAAACTTACGTCTGAAAAACATTTAAAATTTTTTAACACAACTTTTTTAATCATATAAAATCCTCTAAAATATTTCTCACTGTTTCAAGCGCAAAATGGACATTTTTTTTGGTACCCGTAGATGAAGTAACTGCATCATAAAATGCATTTCCCTCTACCAACTGTTCTTTATACATTTTCCTTATTTTCTCCGCATTTTTTTCAAGCATAAAATTATCTAAATTCAAAAAATTTAGTGCAACTGCCCAACTTGTAAATAAAGACTTATTTATCTTAGGATTACCTGATTTTGTGAAAGAATTCTCCCCCAAAATTAATTGGCACTGAAGCATAACTCTTCTAAATTCCAACAAAACCTGCTCTCTCTCCTCTGTGGTCATTTTATTTAGTATCAAAATGACAGCATCCATCATTTTCAAAAGCCCTAAATATTGCTTAAACGCTCTGTACTCCCAATCATAACTAAACAAAATTGCCAAATATCTCACGCATAATTCCTGTGCCCCCATACGTACATCTTTCACCTTATACTTGGTAGCCTCGCAAAATTCCTTTGAATTTACCATTTCCTTCAAAAGTGTTCTTGTATCAGGACTTGCCATTATATTTCTAATCTCTTGTGGATTTAGTGGAACTCCTCCTGTATTTACTCTTCGAAACACATCAAATTTAACCATTTGTGGGCATCTTTCATCTAGAATATTAACTGCCAGCATCGTTTCTTCAATTCTTGATCGAAATTTAATATCCAACTGGCTAAATGTCATACCTTCACATCTGCCCAGATACTGCATGTTCTTTAATGTAAACTCATCATTTAAAAATTCATGTATGGTAGATAATCGTTGCATTCCATCAATAACACTCTTGATGCCATCTGCACCTTCATCGAGATAAAAAGCAGGGATAGGAATCCTTAATAACAAAGATTCTATTAAAGCCGATTTTCTTTGTTCATTCCAAACAAGATTACGCTGATACTCCGGAGATAAATTCAACATCTCTAATTTAATCAAATGTTCAATCTGATATATCGTAATCATCTTCTGATCTACCCGTATATCCTGAACATTATAAGGCATCTCATCCTGTATATCATCCGCTTCATCTGCTTCTAATTCCGTACCCAGATATTCCTCTTCTACATTTTTTGAAAACTCCAGATATTCGAGAAAATCACGCTCATTCTTCATCATAGAGAGAATCTCCATCCTTTTTTGTATTCTATACTATTATATTTTATTCTAGGAAAATACACAAGTATAAATTTCTATCTTATATGCCTTTCACTACATCATCCAAATACTATGCAGCGTTAATGTTTAATATCGATGAACTTCCATTTCTCTTATCCTCTGCTTATCCTTCTCACCACCAAGCTTCCAACTGCTGCTCCTGCCGTATCAAGCAACACATCTGAAATCTGCCCGGAGCGACCGCTTACAAACAGCTGAATCGTTTCATCCACGGATGCCACCAGCATACAAATAACAAGCCCGGTGAAAATCTTGCGACGTATCCCGGCGTGGCGCTGAGACAACAGAACAAGCGCCCCCAGAATAAAATATTCCGTAAAATGGGCGCACTTGCGTAAAAGAAAATGTATGTATGCCAGTTGCTCTTCCGACATAGATTCGAACTCATCTATAAAATTTGGTGCAAAAACTTCTATGAGCCATCTTCCAAAGCCGGAACTCACTTGGCTTGAAGTATCTGCCGGCTGAAGGGAAAAGGAAAAAATAATGATTGTCCAAACAATCGTTAATGTAATGTAAATTTTAGTACTACGACTCTTCACGATGAACCCTTTCTGAATCATCACAAAATTCTTTT
Source organism: Lachnospiraceae bacterium (assembly GCA_017521985.1). Classification (GTDB taxonomy): domain Bacteria; phylum Bacillota; class Clostridia; order Lachnospirales; family Lachnospiraceae; genus RGIG6307. The sequence continues at coordinate 74,188 of JAFXAZ010000038.1, read as the reverse complement.
GTAATCTTATCCATATAGTCGTCTGCATCGGAACTTGCATAGATGCAACAAACTATAACAAACGTCAGTAAAACAATTAAAATGCCAAATATAATCAATATAACCTTCATATAACTGTCCTTAACTTAGTTTACTAAAGATATATGTGATTATACCACCTTTAAAAATTATTATGCAACTATTTTGAGATATCTCTGGTTGCGGTCTCAAGGTAAACGTCAAATCCTACGCCTCCCCGACCAATCTTTGATTACCACAAAATAGGCACATCAAGTATTTCCACCTGATATGCCTTTGCCACTACATCATCAATAAATTATTTTTATTTACTTCATTATAAATAAAATCTGCCCATTCTTCTACCGTATCATGCTCTACAAAATCTTTGTCTCTAGCTAACGCTTTTGACATATAAGAATCGCGAACAGCACGTTGAGCCTCTATTTCATTCATATGATATTTTTTCACCAAGATTTCCCTTACAAATTTTTTGAACTCTTTAATTTCCATATTTGTCATACTGTCCTCACCTTCTCCCAATTTTATCTTGATACTTTTGTTTATTATGTATTGTACCACACGATAAGACATTGATGCAAGAAATAGCTTTTGGTGTGTGAAAAGAATATTGAAGAGGGAATACTCTACCATTCGCTTTCAGAAAATTATTAAAATCAACATCTTCTAGTGATATAATCCCCTCATTATGCAATATTCACAATATTACCATCTGCTATTTCGCCCCAACAAACATCATAACGTGCATCCTGATTATGCACAGTTATATTATATGCTTTTAAAGTTTTATCCGTCAATCTATTATTTAATATAAAATTTCCCCATTCTTTACAATGCCTAGGATATGACATCATTGTTAAGTTTGCTTTACGACAATCAAAATCTATTTCCACTATATATGGTTCCTCATTTGTACCATTCTTTGCATTATATTTATCTGTGGTTCTTAGAGCAGTAATCGCTGCATGTTCATAACTGGGGGTAGCAAGTTTTATACCAATCTCTTGCCCCAAATAGCCCGTAATTAGCCAATCATCCCACAAATGTTCACATAAAAAATAAATATCCCCATATACAAAAGACGATTTATCGTCTATACTCTCCATCATAGCTAGTATTAATCTCCGTATTTCCTTCCTGACTATGTAATTTCGCTATTTCAACTTTATAATTTTTTAAGCAATTTCAAGAATGTTAGTAATGATTTTCTGTATGTATCATGTTATACTTTTACTTAGATAATACAACAGATGCAACTATGAATTAAAAAAATCCCTCCCCATCTCACTCATCTTGCTCCGATTGAAATAGAAAGGACCCTTGTTATGATATCAATTAATCGAACACTAGTTGATAATTTGTCAAAACAATTAGATTCAAAACAAACATCAGGGAAAAATGATACTGCCCTTTATCCAATCTTTGCACATTCTCTAATAAATACCAATGATGCTCTGAAAAATTTTTCAACATACGAAATGGCTCATTGGACAAATAATGCAGATAGATGGCTTTCTAACCGTGCAACAATCAATACGACGGGGTATGCTCGTGGAACAATTATCTTCGCAGACTTGGGTGCTACGAATTTTAAACATGAACCTTCCTTTACACATCCATGCGTTGTGTTAGATCAGAATCGTAATTTTATTCTAGTTGCTCCTTGCAGTTCCAAGAAATATGGCAAAGGATACCCTGAAATAGTGGATGCAACTCCTGCTGACGGTTTTTCATGCAATACAGGAATCCAGACCAATGGCTTACGATGGATAAGCAAAAACCGTGTCATTTCAACTATCGGTACTACTTCCACTTGTATCTTAAATTGTATTGACACTTTAATCCTTAATTCCGTTCCACTACATAAAATACAATTAATAGAAAAGGATAAAGAAATTGAAACATTAAAAAATGAGAAGGGTGCTTTAGAAACTGAAAAAGAAGATTTAGCGGCTACCATTAAAAATTTACTTGCAGAGAACGAGGAACTCAGAAAGAAGCTCACATAGGTACCCCCGTAGAATTTTATTCTGTATCTTTTTGGTGTATCTTTTTATAAAATTTTGAATATACTAGAATTGACAATACAGCTATTCTGTGCTAACATTTAAGTACAGAAAGACGTAACGTCAAATGCTCGCGCTTATGGCGTGATATCACAAGGATTAAGCCAATGCTCATGAAATTCATGTTCATTGGCTTTTTCGCATTCTTATAGCATAAAATCCATCGCAACTAATACATCACCCCATCCCGTGTTGCGGTTCCTTTCTTTCTCTGTTTTACGCTACTCGTAATGAATATTATCCCAGCAAGAGACCGGCCTCATCGAGCCACCATTGCTCCAAGAATTTGTCTCGCAATTTCAACTCTTTGGGTTTGCTGAAACTTTATCTTTTGAACTTCTTTACTCTTTTTTCTCTCCATTTTACCACATTTCACACATACTTCAGCTTCAAAATATGGATCATAATTCATATGGCTCAAAATATACAATGTGCTTTATTCCAACTTGCGCAATCTTATTTGCACAATGGATGTGTGCAACAAAACAGGAATGAGCGAGAACAGACACTATATTTCCGGCCGTTCGGAAGTGATGGTCGATCACACTATTATTAGTTGATTTTTCTACATTACCTTTAGCAATTGTATCAACACATGTGAATCCTCTGCTTCATTTTTTGTATCTTTTGTAGCAAATTTTCTAAAACCATTTTGTCCTTCATAAAACTCCATCAGTTTTTCATTGTCCTCGGCCTCTAAAAAAATAACCATGCCGCCAGCCATATACTGTAATTCTTTAATTGTATCAATTGCGGCCTGTAGTAATTGTTTACCCGTAATTCTCTCGCTTAATCCTTCTGAATAATTCTTTCCCAGTTGTGCAATTAAATATGCAGAAAGCGTATATGTACCATGTGTAACATCCAATTCACTTACTCTTGCAATCTTTCGTTTCATCGTATTACTAAAGCTATCTGCCTTCACTACAATTGGTTTGATTGTCAGTGTAAAATATCCCACCAATGCAGCGTCCTCGTTAGAAAAAACTAAATATGTTACCGATTGATTCTTCTTTGTAAATTCGATTGACTTTCCTTTTAAAAATTTTTCAACATCTGAGTTCTTTTCACATGAAAACTCGGAGAGAATTTGTTGCAACATTTCCTCTCCGAGAATTTTATCGTCTTTATCTGACAAGTACTCACGAATGTTAAAGACAGTTATATCATTAAGCACTTGTGTTCGTCCTCTTTGCCATAAATTTTTTCACTTCTTCTGGGCTTCGTAAATGTGTTATTCTCAGATTGGAACTTGGCGTTTTACGAAGAGATTCTTGATATGATTCTTCAATGGCATTTGCAAACATTTCTACTTGTTCTGTACCAAAAACGACAAAATTTTTGGTAATACTTGAAGTTGCCATATCTAACACCTCCTTTAGCAGTATGACTCATAACTAATTGTAATATTCCTCACTTTTATTATATGGGCATGCAATAATTTTTGCAACCTATATTTATATTTATTATTTTAAAATAAAACACATTTTCATTGGACAAATTAGGAATTACTTATAATATACCACCAACAGCAAGCAGACGTGGACGATATATCGTCTTTATTTGTTCTTGTTTGAAAAACCCCCGAAATGCTGCAACTAATACATCACCCCATCCCGTGTTGCCGTTCCTTTCTTTATCCGCTTTACGCCCAGCTCTTCCATGAGGGCGTCCTTTGAGCGGGTCTTTTTAACATCCTGCATAAGGCCTTTCAAAGGTTGTTCACGCTTTAAGCCCAGATGAAGGTATCGGCAAAGCTGCCAAAACCAGGCAAAAGGAGTTGCGTCCCATCTCCCATGCATCATCATCAAGAGCCTTGTCCACATACAAAGCCCAGTCAAGGATTTGGCGCAGCCCAAGCCCCTCTTCCAGATGCTGGTTAATATGCCCCAACAGGACGAGTCCTTTTTCCAATGGTGGAAGCAGGGGAAAGGAATTTTAATTGTTTTCATCTTCTGCTTCAATTTTTAATCGTTGCAGAATATCCGAAATAATCTTCACGTCTTCAATCCGTGTAATACCAAAACACTTCTTTCCTGCATCTTTAACCGATGCGCCTATATGATATGCCGTTGTCTCATCAATAATAAGAAATCTGTCATGAAAAACATCTGTATAATTTATAGTCAAGGTTGGATACTGACTGTTAAAATTAGCAATATCCTGACTTGCCAAGCGAGTTCTTCGAACCGTGTAAATAGTAACATCTACCCCAGCTTTCTTTTTTGACAAGATATTCAAAGTATCAACATCAACATAATTATCAATTAACACAATTGATTTTTCTGCCTTTCCCACAAGACTTACCAACAGACTAAAGGCATCATATATCTGACCATCAAAAAATATTTTTTGTTCTACTTCTTCATGTTCAGATATGTACGCAAAAATCTGATTGAATTTTTCATTGGACTCTTTTTGATATTCCAGTTGTTTTAATTCAAGACTCTGTATTTTGTCAAACATCAACGCATTCTCTGCAAGAAACCGTCTCATCTTCACAAAGGTGTTCATAATATTTACACTTACATGAATAGCTTCATCACTTCTCAACACCGCAGAAAGCATTGCTATTCCTGCCTCCGTAAAAACATATGGCAAATATCTTCTACCACCTTTAGTAGATGTGGGCTCAATTTCAGTCTTTGAGGTCGCAAATTGCGACCTCAACTCAATGTACTCTTCCTCAGTCAGCTGGAAACAAAAACTTTCAGGAAAACGTTTAGAATTTCTCTTCACACTTTCATTCAGTCTTTTTGTTTCAACATTATATAGCATTGCCAAATCACTATCTATCATAACCTGTTGTCCGCGTACATAATGAATTAAATTTTCAATTTTTTCCTCTGTACTGTCTACTATTACAGGAACATTCATTTCTGTTTTTCCGACCAAATCAATTATCTCCCAGCCTTTTCTATTGAGGTCGCAAATTGCGACCTCAATAAAAATTGTACATCGGTATTCCTACATAGTCAATCGTTTCCAGCCTCAAGTTTTATACCAATCTCATGTCTAAACAACCTGTACTTAGCCAAACATCCAACAAGTGTCCTTATTTAAAATAAAAATCTCAATATACAAAAGACGATTTATCGTCTATCCAACGCAACTAATACATCACCCCATCCCGTGTTGCGGTTCCTTTCTTTATCCGCTTTACGCCCAGCTCTTCCATGAGGGCGTCCTTTGAGCGGGTCTTTTTGACATCTTGCATAAGGCCTTTCAATGGTTGTTCACGCTTTAAGCCCAGATGAAGGTATCGGCAAAGCTGCCAAAACCAGGCAAAAGGGGTAAGCAATGGCTTGAGGCGGGGATACTTTTTCAAGGCAGGCCAACGTCGCATGCCATAGTGTTGTATCCGCTTGAAAAAGCCCGGGATATTTTGTAATCTACTTAAAACCTTGACGGTTTTATGACTTCCTGTGTCAACCTTGCGTCCAAAGTTGCCCTGCTCCATGATATAATTCATGAGGCTGTCACATACCTTCTCATCTGCGGATGCACACCAGGTAATATCCGGACGTAATCCCAAATAAAGCTGGCACATTCGCGTCACGGTAATGGTAAGTCTTTCCAGACCGAGACGTCGAACAATAGGTGCAAAGGTATGCTCCCATGCATCATCATTAAGAGCCTTGTCCACATACAAAGCCCAGTCGAGAATTTGGCGTAGCCCAAGCCCCTCTTCCAGGTGCTGGTTAATGTGCCCCAACAGGACGAGTCCGTTTTCCAATGGCGGAAACATTGGGAAGGAATATCCTTCTAAAGTGGCAGTCTCAAGACGTTTGAAAGCCGCAAAAAGCAAATCGTCCAAAAGCTTCGCACGTTCCCGGTCGTTAAAGATTGCAAACGCCCTGTGCAATTCAAAAAGAACACCATTTTTTTGAAATTCTATATGCCGAAAATCGTCTTCATCTAATGGCTTATAATTTTGCTCAAGCATCAAAAGACGTGCACGTTCAAAATGCTCCGGTGGAACCAAAAAATCAATGTCACCCATCTGACGATAAGTCGGCTGAGGATAATAGCAAGCAGAAGCTGCTCCTTTCAAAATTACAAAAGGAATCTCTGCAGCCTGAAGCTGCTCACACAGTGCCTTTTGCCCCTCCATAATGGCATACCAGTGTGAAACACTGCGACTGGCAAGCATCAGATACCTTGGCTGATGTGCCGAATCCACACGGCAAAGCAGGTCTGTAGGCAAAACATGGATGGCATGCCAAGCCAATTCCTTGCAAATCTCATCCCAATCAAAGTGAGTATCCTGGTTCATAGGAAAAGGAAAACGCTCTTCGCCCCAGAGAGTGCTCCGTAAAAGTGCCCAAAAACCGTCATATGTATTTTCAGTGGTTACATTTGTGTTTATGTTCATCTAAATTACTCCTTAAACGCCAACTTCTTCTCCGCATTCCCTTCCTGACTATAAAAGTAAAACAATATTCCCAGTCTCGATAAATAATACCAATACTTTTTCAACTCAGACATTCCACAGGTCATCTTAATCTCACCTTCTGCTATAACCAATCCCAGTGCCTGCAAACGCTCGATACTACATCTTTGCATAGCACTTACTTCGTCACTGTTCACGTAACGTAGTTCTATAAAATTCAGCACCTCGTAATCATTGAAAAACAACCTTTGATTGGCCGAAGATAACTGACGAAAAGTATCCCAGTCATAGCTTCCCCACACATACGCCTTGTAAAAACGACCTAATACCTCTGACTGCTCCTGCTCTATAGTGGAATCCAAAATGACCATTACACGGCCAAGTTCCCTTTCTGCTCGTTTGGTGTCAGAAATCAATGTATTACGGTAGTCATCAAGTTTCTGTTGATCAATGGTTCCGCTGTGGAATCCCTTGATAAAGGCTAGGGTCTGTCTGAGGTAATTACGCTCCTTGATGTTTAGACCCGCCTTGCAGATGGCGGTGACTGTGCTGACAATAGGCAAGGATGAGAATATGCCCGGTTCGAGGACGGTGTCGATAGCGACCTCGCCATAGTCCTGTAGGATATCAGCGCAGTTCTGGAAAATGGAATCCCGGAAAGATGGGAGTAGGTTGTTTTCTGATATGTTCATATTGTTCATTTGGTGTTCCTCTTTTTAAATGACCCCATTGCAAGCAAAAACATCACATTTTTAAGTTCTTAGCTAAAAAATACCCTGCATGCTTTAATGCAATATATTGTTTGTCTCCAAGGATATCATTCCTATACACATGATACGCATGATCAAAAGGGGAATGGATGTGTGCAACAAAACAGGAATGGTCGAGAACAGACACTATATTTCCGGCCGCCCGGAAGAAAAATTCATGATGATCGATCATCCTGATATTGTCATCATATCCTAGATTGCGATACTTATCCGTTCTGGCAATAAAGATATTAGGAACTTTGCCCAGCACCACATGATTGGCATCGATTACCGTTCCATGTGGAATGATTAGTGGTTTTGGAGCATTTGCCATGTTGAATTTTTGGTATTCATCAATCCCTTGCTTTTTCCAATGATTTCTTAATGGCAGATTCATGGGAAGAATTCCTACAAGATCAATTTCGCTATTCGCGAGAAGAAACTCTAATTGTTCATGGAAATTTGAATACGGCGTCAGCAATTCGTCATCGTCCATTCGTACGACAAACGGAGTTTGCACTAACTCCAGTCCTTTATTTAACCCTTTGCTAAGACCACTGTTGAATGGCAATTGAACAATCTGAAGCCCCGGATCAGTTAATTCCAAGGGTTTGCTGCTATCGTCAACAATAATTACGTTTATACCCGGATAATAACGTTGTATATTTTTATAGTCGCCAACCGTTGCCGTTCAAAGGACTTAAACACAAAGGTAACATTTTCCCGCATAAATTCATTTACTCGCTTAAACGGTTTCTGTCAGCCCGGACATGCGGTTTCCTGCCTGCCGGATTGGTGGTTTCACCGTACGAGAATATTCATTTCATCTCTTTATACTTCTAATTGATGCAATTACATATTTACGCTTTACAATTAAAATTATTAACAAAATGAAAATAACGGAATATCTAAGTGCAACTGATTTATATAAAAGCGTCATCAGCCCCATTACAATAAGCATAACCACGGATACTAGGAATATCATTTTAATGTTGTAAATATCTTCTTCTATTTCCTGTTCCTTGCATATTTTACGATAAAAAAAGTAATGCCCTAATGAAAATAAAATGTAACATAATAATGTAGTATATCCCGCCGATAAATAACCGAATATCGGAATACATATGTAGTTTAACAATATCTTAGCTACAGAACCAATACAAGAAGCAATCATTACATATTTGGTTTTTTCATAGTAAAATTCAATATTTCCAAACAATGGATATAAAAACATAAAATAAACAGAAGCTGCAACAGGCGGTATAATCCAAATTGCATCTACATATTTTTCTCCACCAACAACCCATATTAATTCTGGACCAAATAACATAGTACCTGTGCATAAAACAGCTATTATGAGTAACAGTTGGTTGGCTACACCACCAATACTTAAATATTGTTTTTCCTTAAGACTTTTATAAGAAAAGGGGATAAATGAACCATTAATTGCTGTTGTAATTACACTCATCATACTTGAGATCGTAAAGGCAATACTATATATTGCGGCCTGACTTGAACCAACCATGCTATTAATCATTAACCTATCTGCCTGATTTAGCAATGTCATAGATAGATAGTGTGGAATAAGTGGCAAATTAAACTTCAAGGCGTACTTCCAATACATAACATTGAATAAAGTCTTGCCCTTTAAGAAAATATATCTGCCAAGTATCACACCTACAACCACATCTGTTACCACATACGCAACAACACGCCAAATTGCTTCTTTTCCAAAAATATGTAGCAGAAAAACACCTAATCCCGGATTTAAAACCGAAATAATCAATGTAACTATTACAAGCTTTTTATACTTATAATCAAATCTCTCTCCAACTGACCAAAGCAAAAAAGCTGGCTGAAAAATAGATTCGATGAAAATTAATATCACAAATGGTGTCGTCAATTCAAGTAACCCATTAAAATATTCTCTAAATGGAAGGTAAATAATGAGTGTGATTATTGAAAGAAATGTTGAAAGTCCCAAAAACGATGCTGTCAACATATTCTTATCCTCAAATTTGATAAGCCCCTTATTATAAACACCTGCTGACAAGTTTAATGTTGTAAAAATTGAAATAATTGCATACCAAGACATAAACACGGTATAATAACCGTATTCTGTTGTAGAAAGCATTCTTGTAAAGATTGGTGTTGTCAAAAACATAATACCTTTTTGAAGAATGCTACATATTGTAAACCATATTGAAGCTTTTGCAGGATCGCTTAATTTTCTATATTTACTTATTATTTGCATGTATATTATACTCTCCAGTTTCTACTAAGGTAGTTTCCCTGGTCACAGGCTATCACTTCACCACTAATACAATTTGAAGCATCACTGATGAGAAATGAGACAACCTCTGCAACTTCATCTGCTATAAAATATCTATAATTAATTGAATCGCTGTGGTATAAATTGCTTTTTTCATTGACACCAGTCATATCAGATGCAGTCACTCCAGGTGCAACAGCATTGATGCGAATCCCACGAGATATATAATGCTTAGACAATCCTTGAACAAAAGAATTAATTGCTGCCTTAGTTAAACCGTATGGTAAAGTATCACCAGCAAGACCTCTTTCTGATGATATCATTACAATATTAGCACTTTTACCATTCATTTCTTGAAGATATTGAATGTATCGCTGTGTCAAAAAATATACTCCTTTTAAATTTATATCAAATTGAGCATCCCACGATTCTTTTGTAACAACTTCATAAGAAGTTTCATGATTCGAAATGCCAGCATTATTAATTAAAACATTAATATAGCCATTTTTAATACACTCATTCACCTCGCAAAAAAATGAGTCCATCCTGCTTAAATCCTCAATATCCCAAACAACATATTTGCAACGATTTCCCAAGGATTCGGCAGCTGATTTCAATGTTTGTTCATTCCGCCCCGTTATGATTACCTGTGCACCCTCAGATACACATTTTTTTGCAATCGCATATCCTAATCCTCGCCCTCCACCAGTTATTAAAACATTTTTTCCTTCCAAAATGTGACCGCAAGTTACTTTAGCAATATTTAAGTTAATCTGTGGATCGCCATCCTTTAAATATTTGAACAATCTTTTTATATATTGCTTTATATTCATGTTCTTACCTTCTTCTAAACAGCTTTTTTTTAATTATTTGCACAACCTTTCTATAATACATCGCCCAGACAATCTTATGATTCATCTTATAAAAACTGTTGAGAATACTAGTGTCTTCATCAGCATTAGTAAAGATTTCAAACAGTACAGGGCCATCTGAATATCCAACAAATAAATTCAGATTACTCATAAGTTCCTCATTATTTGTAGCAGAATAGTATTTAATTGAGTTATCCTTTGCCCACAAAGCAGCTCTAGAATGATGTCCCGCCGCTATATGATCATCCACGCTTGGTTTTTTATCATAAAACATTCCAAAATTAGTGTGGAATTCGCTTCCAGCCTGATTGTTAATTAAAAAAACATGAATATTATTAGGAATCAGATCATTTAGGGCGTTCATCCCATAAAAGAAACTTAAATCTCCCGAGATTAAGTAGGCGGGAGTATCTGAAGCTGAAGCCTCTCCCAAAAAAGTTGGCAAACAGCCATCAATACCATCTGCGCCTAAATTAGAAAAGCTCCGCAATTTCTTGCTTCCAGAACAGAAATCAAACAGTCTTGTTGCATTTAAAATACTAGCATGAACAATTGAATTTTCAGGTATTACATCACACAATTGTTTGATTGCATAAAAATTAGTATATTTCATATCTGGATATGTAACTTCATTAATTCTTTTTTCCCACAGTGCGTGATAAGTATAATCATTGTTGGTATCTGTATTATCTGCTAGAAGCCCGAAAAATTCATCTGCTGGTAATTCAAAAACTTTTGTTAATCTTTTAAATGGGTCAATGATGGCCCCATCCTCGGACACTCGCCAATGAATAAATTCTTTATCTATTTCTTGAAGTGTATATTTCAAAAAAGACCATACATGTTTTTCAATCGTGATTACCATATCTGGACAATAATCAACCATAGCCAAAGTACTCATTCGTTCTGTTACAAGAACTGTCTTCAAAAATTTATCACTGTGAAGGTTAGAATAGTTATCTTTAATCACAACGGCATTAAAAGATTCAAAAAATCTATTTAGGTTCTTTTCTAAATTGTCCGAGCGATATCTTTGACCACAGATTACCATTATTCGTTTTTTTGTCTTTAATTCAGAAACTAAAGTATCAATCTCTGTTTTAAATTTTTCTAAATTTATACGTTCAATCTTTCTGTATTGAGGTGAATTTTTTATAAACGGAGCCCCTAAATCCATCAACTGATAATTAATCTGCACGGGACCTTTCTCACCATGGTTTAACTCAAGTAAGGCTTCGTTGATTTTACGAATAGAAAACCATTCATCATCAGAATCTCTGATTATAGGAATGTTGACACTACATTTTACATAATCTCCATACATATCAATCTGATTAATCATTTGATCTTCCATTTGATATAGTTTTCTATAATCTCTATCTGCAGTTAGCAAGACTAACTGTGCATTAGTCTCACAAGCGTCCTTCACCGCAGGCAAATAATTAGATGTCGCAGTGGATGATGTACAGCAAACACAGACAGGGCTATCTGTTGCAAGCGAGAGACCATTGGCAAAGAACCCAGCACTTCTTTCGTCCACAACTGTATAGCAGTTAAAAAAATCATCTGTCTCAACACTATGAACAAACTGAAAGTCTCTGCTTCCTGGAGATATAACAACGTGTTTAATATTGTGCTGTTTAAGCAAAGAAACTAATATTTGAACATTCTTCACTGACGAAATCATTTGTCCACTTCCTTCCTTTTTATTATAATTTGTGGTAATCCATTTTCAAACAACAATGCATCATCGGAAAAATGCGCTCCATTGCTATCTGCAATTGAAAATCCCTGTTCTTCAATCCACTGAAATGTTTTATCTGCCGGAGTATTATAGACAATAATTCTAGGAGAAATATTTGAAATTGAATGATAATTAATAAGTACACTTATATCCAACACAAATTGTTCATAAGACAAAATCAAAATACTTGATTTGCCTCCTGCTAAATATCCTAGATATTTTGATAAGGCACCATATTCATAGTGATTTCCCAAATAATTTACTGTTTTGAACTCGTGAATTTTTGAACCATAATACCTAATTTCTTGACTATCTACATCAATATATTTTTTTGTAAAGACATCTATTGGCAAACTTTCATTACTGCATTCATATATAACAACAGTTGGTCTTTTTTCTTTAAAAACATACTCGAACACACTAATTATATTATCCTCTGTAGCTTGTTGTATCTTGCAGCCGCAGTTTCTAATTGCTTCAATATCAAATTTTTCTTCCTTATCTTTTGCAGCAAACACATATACAGGTAAATTCTGAAATACAATTTCTGTTAAAGCTGTATATGAAGAACATAATTCATTTGCACACATTAACACAATTGAATCTTTCTCGGATACCCTAGAAACTCCCATTGCATAAAATGTTGCAGTTCTTGCATCAAGAACTGTATGATAAATATCTTGATTATTTTTTCTGCTATAAAGGTTCTCAGTATAAGCCTTTGTAGCGACTATGCTAATACCATACTTTGAATATACCGCATCAAGATTTTTTTTATTCATTATGTTCCTCCACTCTCCATTGATACTAAATACAGTAACTTAGTTCTATTATTAATTATATCCTATAATAACATAACACTGAACACCACACCGTTTGGCTGCCTCTATGCCCACATCCGAATCTTCAAAGATAATGGCTTCATTTGCTTCAACACCGAAATAGGTAAGTGCATATAGATAGCCTTCTGGATTAGGTTTACTTTTGGAAATATCATCCCTTGTAACAATTAAATCAAACAATTCCACAAGGGAAAATCTTTCTAATATATCGTAAGTATTTTCCTTTGACGCAGTTGTTATAAGCGCAATTTTACAACTGTTTTTATTGTTTTCAAGTAACTTGATTAAATTATTGTTTGGTCTAGCAAACTCTAAATACTGCTTATATAACGATTTTTTCATCTGATGTATCTGTTCCATTGCAGAAACATTATCTGCAACAATTTTGGGCAAAAAATCTTTATAATGTTTGCCATTACAATAACTACAATAATACTCATAATCGATATCGTAAGCCATCGCATTCAAAGCTTGTTTATAGGCACGATAATTGACATCCTTTGTATCAAATAACGTTCCATCCAAGTCAACCATTATTAGCTTCATAAATCCCCCAAATCCGATAAAAATATTCTTTCACTCGATGCATTAATCCCCTTAATAACTCCGTCCACTAAAATTCCAAATGCCTCAAATTCCTTTTGCACTTCCATAATATCGCTCTCTGGATTCTGAATGCAGCCAATTATTTTTGCACCTCGCTTACGCCTATGCTCCAATTCCTTTATAGCTTTTATATGATAAGTATCCATGTATCTTTTAACATCGTCTAGATCTAGGAAATAGGTAGCGTACTGTTTTTGAAGATTATGCCACGCAGTTAAGCTTCCCCAATCTTCAAATTGATATGCCGGAAGTACATAAAACATACGATTATAGTAGCCAATGAGATAAGAGATAATATGACTAATATATAATTTCCCAATAGGATATAGTGTATTATTCAGCCTATTGTACGCATCAATAAAGTCCTTAGCATCTCTAAATGAATACAAGCCGACTGAAATCACATCCGACCTAAAGCTCTTTTCAATGATATCGAGCACTTGATTTTGCTCATTTAATACAAGAAAGCTCTTGCTTCTCAGATTTTCAATAGGACCCTCAATCTTTGTTAAATCAACACCTGCAATACAATTTCCTTTTGACGGCTTTTCTAAACGAATATAATTATGTGAATCTCTAATAGTAACTTCTCCAACTACCGACATTTGATTTATCGTAAGAAAAGCAGACTCTGCAGGACCTGATGTTTTTTTAGGCAACAAACACATCTCTATATTCAACTGACTTGATAGTAATGCATCTAATTCAGAAGAAAGCTTATACTTTATATCCATTTCTTCTAGAATAGTAAATATAATTCGATTATAGCTTTCAGGATATATTCCCTCAATTGCTTTGTATGCTAAAGCCACACCGTTTAAAGGATGTTTTTCAAGAATTGCCGGTTTATTCTTCAGCATATTATCCCCTGCACAGAGAACAATTAGTGTACGCATTTAATCACCTCCCTTTTCTATAATCGTAATAATAGCGCTTGTCTTATTATTGAGAAAATTATAGGTTGTTTCGTCTTTACAGTACGGGTATATTCTAATAAGTTTAAGTAATAAGGCATAATATATCTCAATATAACTTTTACCCATTTTCTCATGTATGGAATCAACCAAAATATCTTTGAATACCCGCAATCTAATAACTGTATTAATCTCCACAAATTCTTGATAACGATACGACCACATACATAGAACATCTTGTAACAACGTTCCAGCATCAATTAGCCAGCTATCATAAAAAGAATCTAAAAAATCTATCAAATATACCTTATCACCTTTTATAATGATATTCTCCAATGTCATATCACCATGGCAAAAACTTTTCTTAAACAAATTCCAATCGTGCGTATCTAGTATATCAAGTGCATGATCCACAATCGTATTCGTTTTACCATATAGCGTTTTTTTCAAACTGTCTATTTTCTTTACAAAAGGAGTTATATCAACTTCGTTCGCACCATCGATATTTAAAACAGAACTTAAAAGTGCATCTACAAACCCTTTTATTTTACCAATCTCCATACGACTTATATACTCAGACAACGTAATACCCCGAATATATTCCATATCAAAAAAGAAAAGCCCTTCATTTGTGTATCCACAGTCATATACTTTAGGTGCTTTAACGATACCCCCTTTAAATTTAGCCTGCTTTTTTGCTTGGATTTCTAATCTCGAATTATATTCTTTGGATCCCGAAATTTTACGTACAAACACTTTATCAAAATCTTCACAGAGCAAAATTTTGCACCCTGAGTGACCTCCTAAATCTGTTATATGCATTCCATCTTCCTCATTTTAAATCATCAAAGTGATGCGACCCTTTAGCAATCTCATATTCTTCCGGGGTTCCAAACTCTACATGATAATCTAATAGACTATCAGAAATTACAAGACCATTGCTACACATAACATTATACATTCCACTAACAAAACATTCATTATAGGGACAGTTCGATGTGTATTCTTTCGCAATTTCTCTAAAGATATTCGCATTTCTAAACACATATGCACCACAAATAGCATGATTACTAACTACTTGTTTCTCTATAGTTCCCATAATAGAGCCATTTTCATTATAGCGTACATAGCTAAATTGTGGGGCAGTAGATTCAAATGTTATCAATAATCCTGCTTCTTTAAATCCTTCATTTAATTTTTTATTTAAATCGCTGCATAAAAACATATGATCACAGTCATTGAAAACAATCGGATATTCATCGTCTATATCTTCAATTCCCTTGAGACAGGTAAATACCGGACCTGGAAGAACTTCAGGAAGCACTTTTATAATAGCTTCTGGAAAATACTCCAAAATTACAGCATCAATGGAAAATTCATCAATGTGTTTCTGAAGTACGACAAAAGTTAAATCAACAATAGAAACATATTTTAAAATAGACATTGTAGCCCAATATAAAAAAGGTTTTCCTTCTATTTCAATTAAAGGTTTCGGAACAGGATAACCATTCCTTTTGAATCTAGAACCGGCTCCTCCCATTGGCATAATCAAATGTATCATAAAATAACCTCCTTTATTTTTCGTATGGAATCAGGTTATTATATATGTAATCCATAACCTCATCCCGCTTTTCTTTCAAAATATGTTCAATCGAATAACCCGTTATGCAATAATTACTTTCGATATCTTCGTATCGATAATCCTTTCCCAGCCAAAAACATGGTTTTTGTACAGTTTCTAACAAGGTTAATAATCTTGAACTAACTCTATCTAAGTCAAATCTATCAAACACCGCCAACGACTTTCCAAATATGAGTGAAAAGACAGTACAGTGAAATGAGTCTGTGAATACCATTCTTGTGTTAGCTATTAGAGATACAAATTCATTTGGACTAATAAATTCATAACCCTTTAATGTTCTATCTAAATTAATGACTTGCACCTTTTTTTTAGCGGCAAGTTCATGAATATCTTGTTTAACACGCTCGCTTGGTTCAGTAAGAAAAAATGTCAAAAAATAATTTTTATTATCGAATCCCTTTGGGCGCTTGGCAAATTCATTCCATTGCGAACGAGTCAGCATCAATGTTGGATCAATATGTACAGCGGCTTCAACACCTGTAATTTCTTTTACTAACTGCGCGGCACTGTGTTCTCGAACAGAAATACTTTTAAATTTTTTCCATTCAGTGGCATATAATTGTCTGTATTCATCGGGAATATCTTCAATACCAATACTAGTGGATAATGAAACTCTCTTATTCTTTGGTGCAAATGAAAGTAATTCATATCCCTTATTAGCAGAAAATCTTGGATTCCATATCTGATCACTTCCAACTAGAAAACAATCATATAAATCAGCTAGATTTCTATATGTATCCGGATTGGCGGCATTTATGATAACTGAGCTGTACCTGATATATTCACTATCCCACTTATGAAAAGTATAGCCTCTTTCCCAGTTTTGAGCTTTTCTCTTCAATTCTGGACAACACCTCATTCCTAGCCCCAAAATATGTTGCATAAATATTTTGAGTTTTGAGTTTTTTTCAAACTGGTCATTCAATGTTTCTACTTCGAACCCCAAATTCTGCAATAAAGTTTGAGTCGCATAATTTTGTAGTCGATTTCCAAAACTTGCTCCGTTAACAATCGTAATTAATCCTATTTTCATCAAAAATCCTTCTCATTTTCATATTTTGTCTAAATATATTTCCATCCATTTTTTGAAATCAAGTTTTGCTAAATAGTCCAATTCTGTTTCATTCTTAATATTATTAGTTGCATACTTCGGCCAGTATATTAACAACTTTTCTGCATCGGCCACAATGGCAAAATCTTTTAAATACGAATGATATAATTCCAGGAGATTGTCCCCAGAAGAAATAGGAGCAATATTCTCTGAATAATATTTGTATACAATATAATATTCTGCATACATATATTTATAATACTGATCCTCAAAATCCGGAAATAAGGTATACGGATTCCCTAAACGAGAATTTTCTAGATTATCAGATATCAATCTGTTAAACTTTTTCTGTTCTTTCTCATATTGTCTATGATAACCAACTTCACGTGTGTCTCTCTCTATTCCGTACAGCTTATCTAATTCTCTAGTTTCTCCAAAAACCAAAAAATCACAAAGATTAAATGGTAAATATATGAAACTCTTACCGTAGCTAATATAAATTAGTCTCTTTTTTACAATATTGTTATCCCCAGAAGGAAATAATGTTTGCAAATTAATAAGATAATCTAAGGAATCATTTGCATATATTCTCTGATCTGTTCGTGTTTTCAGAGAATACACGCAGCCAAGTTCATACGCTTTTTTTATCCCTTCATATGCAGATTCTAATTGCATATTAATATTGCCAGCCCCTGCAATAGAAGGCGGATACGATTCTACAACATTACACCCATATTTTTGTACCTGAGCAATATAAGATTGACTAAGCCCTTTCCAAGTGGAAAGGATCAATTTTACATCAGGAAAGAATTTTCTATACAATTTAATAGTATTTAGTGTAAAATCATCTTCATATCTTACAGGTCCCTGCAATATTATCGCTATATTCGCATAAGAGTTAGGATTGTTATTTATTGGAGTTACAGTATCAATATTTTTAGGTATAGTTGTATATTGGATAACACTATCCTTCGAAAAATTTGAATAGCTTTCGATTACTGGCCAAAGTATTGCTTTTTCCATGTTCAAGCTTTTTCCACTCAAAAAGGCGGCCGGAAAATTTATCGCTTTAATAATCGGTGATAAATAACCAGCAATTTTTTTCAACTGTTGAATATCCACGTTCTTTCCTCCATTCTTGATATTTCTAGAAAAATTAAAGCTATCATAAAGCCAAAAGGTCTAAATGTTATATACGCTAAAAGTTGGCAATTCAGTAACATAAACATGAGAAATGCCAATCCGACAAAACTCAAATTAGAATTATGTCTCCTTTGCGCTCCATCAATAATTCCAAAAATCAATAAGATAAAGTATAGTATATACGATATATAACCAAACTGGTATCGTATAGAGAAAGCTCCTAAATCCTCCAAGTAATAATTATTATACTTGTGTGATACGGGATCAATATATTTTCCCGAATATGCAACTGAATTATCATCGTGGTTGTTAGGAATTCCCACGCCAAATAACTCATGTCCTACCAATTTTTCTTCAAAAAATTTTCGTTCAATCAATCTAACAGCAATATTCCCGCCATTAGAATTCTGTGATTCTGCTAACGAATCAAGTACAACTCCACGAATTTGCGGTACACACATTAAACCTACGGCTACAACTATTGCTAGTAAAGAGTACTTTACAATTTTATCTTTTCTCAACGACATAAGTAGCATTATAGCTGCAACAATTAGCATATATAAAATTGCACTTCTCCCCTGCGCCACTACAACAATAGACAGCATTGCATAGATGCAATTGTGTATAGCTTTATTCCCAAAGGGATTTTCAACATCCTTGTAAATAGCTCCATGCAGAGCAAGAAAGAAATACAGCATTATAAAAATCGGATTAATATATATTCTTACACCCCACCGTAAGCCCGTTTGTAGGTATGTTATATGAACGCCCATATTTTCAAATAACCATGTAAGCCAATAAATTTTCATTGTCCATCTAGTAAATTTAATAAAGACATCAACAAATTCTCTTTTAGTCACTCGTCCACTCTTAACCATTGTTACAATTGGCCAAAATGCAATTACAACAAATAGCGCCCTTGATGTTAAAAGTGTCGTTAGAACACTCTGATTATAAATTGTTTTTGACTGAATACAAGCTATTCCTACGAAAAGAAGCAGAAGCCCATATACAATTCCGTACACTGATTTTCTGTGCATCTTAATAAATTTAATATATAGCAAGAATGCAAGAATCACATTGAAATCATACCAGTGTAGAACCCCCTCTCCAATATTTGCATATGGCACTAATCCCCAAATATCATATGCCAAAACAAACAATAACCAGATACCTAACAAGTCATTAGAATATGCCACCCCTAATGAAATGCTTAACCCAAGCACAGTAATAATTGTTGAAATTAATGAATTTTCAGTCATCTTATATATGATTGCTGAAATTATTGCACATGAATAAAAGAAAGCGTATTTCTTTGAAAACATGGAAATTTTTAACAACACTGTTTTTCTCCTATTATAAAGTGACTTCTTGTCAAGAATAAATTTCGCATTTACATTCTTTTTTCCTGACAATTGTCACATTTTTTGCTTGACAGCATCTAGAAAGAGCCAAAATTAATAGTTCCCGGCATTTGGCCACTCTATTATTCGTGGATTGGTTACCTACAGGCTAATAGTCGCCGCGAGTTCTGCTATCTTTCTGCGTGGATCACGATTGCTCGTGCCAACAACGGAGAAACGCAAATAACTCGAACCTTCAAAGTTATCATGACTCCTTCCAAATGCTGTCAATAGTTTACTTGTTACTTTTTCTACAGCAGAAATCTGCAGTTGACTGCTTATTTCTGCTTAATCGCCCACTACATCATGGGCAGATAGTTGTCAAGAGCCTGCCGTCTTAGCGATGCAAAGCACTCTTGACCAGCAGATGGGCCTAATGCACTTTCCTATACCTGCCGTGAACTGATTTTATCTGTCATCATTCCCCACACAAAACACGCCAGTTCCCGCGCTATTGCTACAAATGCCACATTTCTTGCTTTATCGTGCCTTATAAATTTATAGTACCAGCTTCGAAGTCTTATATTTGCCTTGTCGGCATATGCAATTCCCTCTACTGTATTACCACGCTGTCTTGACCTAAGCTCCTTGGATTTATGCCCTACTATGCCCTTACATATACCTCCGAGATGCCAGTTCTTCAATTCGCTGGTCCAAACGTTCAATCTTTGCATTATCTTCATCAATGGATTCATCCAACACCTCACGGTATAACGCTGAAAGCTCCAGCTTCATTTTCAAATTTTCGATAAACAGCATCCATCCCGATTCATAGTATTCTTTTCATATAAGTGACCTCCTGTATGCGGTAATCCCTGCTACCATTAATGTTGTCAATTAATAGTTTACAGGTAAATCAACGAATTGCAAATGTGAGGTCATTTCATATTATCTTTTAAACACAGCTTTTTGTAAGCATATCATCAAGCTGTGTTTTAAATCTATTTACTCAAATTAAAAAATTTATTTTCAAGCATCAAACACCAACAGTGATATATCGGCAAATGATATTCTTGAACCATATAAGTCTCAGTTTCGGGAGCCTTGACACACACATCAGCAACAGTAGCAAGCTCTCCACCTTTTGCACCAGTCAACCCAAGAACTTTCATTCCAAGTGCTCTAGCAACAACCGTCGCACTCATAACATTTTGGCTATTTCCTGAGGTTGAAATACCAAGGAATACATCCCCCGGTCTACCAAATCCAAAAAGTTGCTGTGCAAAGACACCCAGTCCATCAACATCATTAATATATGCAGTAGAAAGTGCCTCGTGAGCCACAAGAGGGATTGCCATCAAGCCGCATTCAAGATTTCTAGCCAATTTAGGCCCTCTTATCGGGTCAACCGCAATCAACTTATCAGCAAATTCTTTACTAACAGGCCTTGGTGTCTTAAATCGCTTCATCAGCTCACCCGCAATGTGTTCAGAATCAGCAGCTGACCCGCCATTACCCGCAACGAGGAGCTTACCACCATTCTGATAACATTCCTCCATAATCAGGTATCCATCAATAATATCCTGTTTAATCCCTTCTAGAGCAGGGTAACGCTTAATCAGTAAATCAATGTGTATCTGTAATCTACTGTCTATCATCATTTATACTCTCCTTTCGTGGTAATAAACCACTTAGCAGAATTTATCTGCAAATTCACTCAAAGATTGTATGGTCATATTCTGCCCATACTCACCTTTACCAATCAATACTGTCTTACAGCCTGCTGCTCGACCAGCTATGATATCGTTTTCTCCATCACCAATCATCCAAGACTGACTCAAATCTATATTAAAATCCTTTGCTGCCTGAATTAACATACCAGGCTTCGGTTTTCTGCATTCACAATCAAATTTAAGTTCCGGACGCTCTCCTTCATACCCCTTGTGCGGATGATGCGGACAATAATAAATTGCATCCACATATGCACCTTCATAACCAAGAAGCGTTTCCATCTTATTGTGGATATCTTCCAATTCCATAAAGCTAACATCGCCTCTTGCAATAACCGGCTGATTCGTTACCACAATAGCAAGATACCCAGCGGCATTGATTTTTTTCACGGCCTCTTCAGTGCCTTCAATCAGTTCAAACTGATCGATATTACACAGGAATCCTACATATTTGTTAATTGTTCCGTCTCTGTCAAGGAACACAGCCCTCTGCTTATTCTGAAGATTCTTCTCCTTAACTTTTCCAGTTTTAAAATCTTCACAAACTGCATAATATCTATCAGGAGTGCCCATATCCTTTACATATTCTGGACTGTCGTAGCAGAACATCTTTCCTGTACCTGCTAACGGTTTTAATAACTGACGATCTAGGTCGATTTTAGGGGCGTTAATCTCTACATCAAGTACAGCAGGACTGATTACATGAAGTCCTGCATTTACTCTATTACGATAGTAATTAGGACGCGCATCTTCCTTTGCAAGCCACTTTTCTACTGCTCCATTTTTATCCGCAATAATTAAACCACTATCATACGGATGACTATTGGGATGAGTGAATAATGTCACCACTCCCCCCTTTTCGCGGTGAAACTCAACAAATCTATTAAAATCAACATCAAACATTGCATCCGCATTCAGCAAAAGAAAATCCTCTGTCAATTTATCCTTTAATTGAAACAACGCTCCTGCATTTCCCAAAGGTTGTTTTTCTATAAAATATTCGATTTTAACACCAAAAGGTTTACCAGTAATCGGAGAGTTCCCAGAACCATTACCAAAATAATTCATAATAATATCTCCAAGATGACTGACAGTAAGAATTATGTCCGTAAATCCCTGTTCTCTCAGGCACTCAATCTCATGTTCTAATACTGGTTTATCCTCAATTTTTATCATTGGCTTTGGGATATTACTCGCAACAGATGAGATACGTGTTCCCTTACCACCTGCCATAATGACAACTTTCATTATTTAATCCCCCAATTTTTATCTAGGAATATAACTTTCTGTTGTATAGTGAATTACTCTAGTTCCACCATTCTCAAATTCAAATGGAATATACATCAAATCGCGCATAGCCCAACGCATAGCATCCTGCTTTTCAGGCTGCACATAGAAAACTAAAAAACCTCCACCACCAGCTCCAAGAAGTTTACCCCCTAATGCACCAGCTGCCATACCTTTTTCATAAAGACAATCAATGCTGTTTGTAGACACCGCCGCCCCCGTCTGACGCTTCAATCTCCAAGTAGTATCAAGTAAGCAACCAAAGTCATCCAGATTGGTATTGGCATCTGTCAGTACCTTTTCGGCTTCATCAACTAAGGAGTACATCGCCTTTAGCTGATTGATTTTATCTTTTTTGCTTAGGCCATTTGCATTCTGGACATCCGAAGAAAATCTAGTAAAGCCTGTAAAAAACATCATCAGATTATTATTAAGCTGCTTTTTACGTTCTGGAGAAATTATAAGAGGTAAAACTTCATAACCATCAGCATTGAAATTAATTCGATTAAAGCCACCATAAGAAGCAGCAATCTGATCTTGCCACCCACCTGCTTCATCACAAAGAACTCGTTCAAGATAAATGGCTTCATCTGCAAGTTTTTTCTTATCAGCATATTTCCCTTTCAAGGCGTAAAATGCATTCAGCATTCCAACTGCAAATGAACTTGATGTTCCAAGTCCAGATCGAGCAGGTAAATCAGCTTCATATATAAGACGAATTTCATGCATATCCAGCATTTTCATGGCATTTCTAATTGCCGGGTGCTGAATCTCATCAACATTAGAGACACGCTCTGATTTAGAATACGTAAGTTCAGTAGAGTAATCAAAAAATCTAGGTAAATGACGAACATTTACATAACAGTACTTGTCGAAAGTTGTGGATAAAACTGCACCATTATTTTCTCTAAAAAATTCTTCCATATCCGTTCCCCCACCAAAAAAAGACATACGAAACGGGGTTTTAGTTATAATCATAATTATCTCCCTATACTTTCTTATTTATTTCGCAAAAAAAGCCTGTATTTTAGCCATTTGTACAATAGTTAACAAAGTTTCAAACAATGATAAGTATTCTTTAATGGGCGAAAACTGTGTCATTTCTGCTTCATTACACATCGTTTTCCGGTATTATCATCCAGCTCCATGCTTCTGTTCACAGTAAACAGATTTACAGTCACGAGCTACATTCCACAGTCTTGTAGGAACTTCTGAAAAGTAAGCCAGTAACAACCGGTAGGCTCGCAGCCAACAATAAGCTTTTTTATTCCGGTCCGATTCATGAGTTCCTCTGTCCAGCGAAGGAAAGTGAGGAATCACATTCCGGTATTACTAAACTTAAATACTCTCTGGGAGAGTTCAAATTCTCTCCAGTCAAAAGCTCTGCAGAAGTGGATCTGCGATTCAACATCAACTCCAACAATTAAAATTTCAGATGTTACTTGATTTAGTCTGTCATTCTGTGTTAAATTCATTTTTAAAAACCCCCAGTATTCATAAAGTGTTTTTTTATCCAGCCAAGATGAACACCTTAATTATACTTCGAGGTTTTCTTTTATTGAATTGGCGTTATTCCTGAATTACAGGAATGCTCCTATACTTACAAAACCTTTCGCCAATAATCGAGCATATCCGCCACTGTTTGTTTCATATTAATAACCTGACACCAACCTGTATCCCTCTTCAGCTTCTCTATATTTCCGATGATAATTCGCTCATCTGTCGGACGAAGTAACTTAGGGTCAACTTCAATTTCAAATTTATGTCCAATCTGCTCCTCAATCATAGTAACAATATCCTTCATCTGATAGCAATATTCTGAAGAAAGATTATAAGCTTCTCCAGCTTTTCCATGCTCAGCCAACAACATCAAACCGTTCACCAAGTCGCGCTGATCCATGATTGCACGACGGGTTTCCAGATTTCCAACTCTCAGTTTATAAATCCCGGTACGCTCCGCAATTACAGCGCGTTTAGTGAAATCAGAGGTAACATCATTAACTTTACGAGTACCCGTCGAATTAAAAATACGGACGCGAATACAGCGAATGTGGTCATTCATAAAATACTGAAAAGACAGTAAGTCCTGACCAACCTTACTTACACCATAAGGATGTAACGGCTTCAATTCAGCTGTTTCCTTTACATACGAATCTTCCAACTCATTCAGCGTCTGACCATATTCTGCACTAGAACAGGCTACAACCACCATAGGATCATAGTCTGGATTAAGCTGTCGTACCGCTTTTATAGCTTCATACACATTAATCGTACCATTAACATTTGTCTCCATCGTAGCCTGAGGATAATCCCAAGATACAGTAGGATAGCTTTGCGCAGCTAAATGATAAATCTGATCAGGCTGAAATTTCATGATAACACGCAACACAGCCTGATAATATCTGACATCACACTCTTCCATATGAATAGCTGGATCAATTTCTGTTATATCTGTAGTGGGTTTATAGTATGTACCCAAAACATCGTAGCCTTGACTATATAGTAACTCTACCATGTGAGAACCAACCATACCACCAGCTCCAGTTACTAATACTTTCATTTTATTTTACCTCTTCTCCTAAAATAGTTTCGTACGCTTTTAATGTTCTAACTGCTCTTTCCTCAACAGAAAAATTGCGGATTGAAATTTCTCTTGACTTTTCAGCATATTTTTTCATTTTTTCATTATCGCTTGACAGTCTAACAATCGCATTTTTCAAATCTTCAATATTCTCATTTTTAAATGTTTCACCATTTACCCCCTGTTGCACCATATCCGCCATTCTTTCCAAATCAGAACCAATGATAGGCATATCATAAATTAAACCAAACTGTGCAATACCACTTTGATATATTTCACGATATGGGACGCAAAGAATATCTGATGCCGAAAAATACACACGCATCATTTCATCTGGAATATGTTTAAAATCCATCTTACTGTGTGAATCGTCAAGATATTCCTTTACCAAGTTATTGTAATAATCTGAATCAACAGCATGAAATGCACCTGCACCAAGTAAAAACAAATTCTTGTTTTCTTTCAAAGCTTCGGGGAAAGCCTTAATAAGTAAATCTAAGCCTTTCGAATGCCGAATGGTACCAAAATACAAAATAACTATTTTATCCTCCGGTATATTCAAGATTTTTCTTGCTTCTGTCTTTTCCATTTTGGAATAATCATCCTTATCTCTAAATGCTGCTGTAATCACAGTCTTATGACATTTGGTCTCAAAGATGCTATTAAACAATTCTAAATTTTCTCTCGTATGAAGTAAAATTGCATCTGCAGCCTGATAAATCAGCCCCAAACATTTCATTTCCAAAGGTCTAGTTTCAAAAGGAATAACATCATTAACCGTAATAACAATTTTTGTATATTTCTTTAGATAGCGTAAGTATAACCATTCAATCCAAGGAAGAGAAAACCATTCAAAATGGACGATATCAAAGTCATTTTGTCTAATAAACTTTCCTAGTTCAAATAACGCTTTCAAATAATTCAAAGCTTTATTAACAAAACTACCTTCATAAGCTTTATTAAATCCATAAACAATTTTGAATTTATATTCTCCTGTATTGCGCGGCGTAGTATCTGACATATAGCATGTGACGTCATTTTCTTCTGCCATGTATTTCGCAGCCGAATATATGTATTCCCAATTATTTTTTCCTAATTGTTCAACAAATAAAATCTTCATAAATTATCCCTTTATCTGTGCTGCAATATCAGCATCAACAATTTCTTCTCCGGTCTTTCCAACCAGCTGTGCCTTACTCGCTTCACTCAGACCGTCATTAACAGTCGCACACATATCGCAGGTACTGCACTTATCCAACTCTTCCTTCGTAACCTTACCGTCACGGTAATCACGAACAATCTTGTTCTCATACATAGAATAAGGTTTCTTCATAAACAACGCTTTGAATTTGTGCCATACAACCCACATGCCAGGAACCCAAATGTACTTGTGCATTGCAGGAGAAACAGACCCAATCATCCAGCAGTCACGGTCGCAGCAACGAACCTTCTTACGAACGCTCTCAGCTTCCGGACTGTTCCACAATTCATCCCAGCTCTGACGATTCAAATTACCCATAACTTCTTTATCCTTGGTACCGTTACAAGGCATAACATCACCATAAGGGTCGATAAAGAAGGTATCAAAACTCATATCGCAAGGGAGCAGGCGTTTCTGTCCGTATATGTAGTTAATCAGACCATGGTTAAAGTAAGCACGCATCCATTTCTTAGGACTGTTGGACTTTAATAGTTTGTTAACCAAGTCCTCGAAGTTCTGTGCAACCATAGGGCGATCCTTGATGATATTCTTTGCTTCCACAAAATAAAAACTATTATGCAGAGATGCCGTTGCAAACTCCATGCCCATTTCATTGGAAATCTCATACAGAGGAACCAAATCAGGAGCATTTTTATCCTGCACCGTCATGCCGAAGCCAACATCCGTCATTCCCATCTCACGGAGTTTCTTTAAAGTAGTATAGCCACGATTGTAGCCATCCTCCAGTCCACGAATCTCGTTATTCGTCTTCTCAAGTCCCTCGATAGAGATACGGATACCAATGTTTGGGAATTCCTTGCATAAAGCCACGATACGATCCGTGAAGAAACCATTGGTGGAAATTACGATACGGTCACTCTTCTTGTAGAGTTCACGTACAATCTCAGGCAAATCGGTACGAATGAAAGGCTCACCGCCGGTAATGTTAGTAAAATACATCTTTGGCAGTTTGCGAATCATTTCAATTGAAATCTCTTCTTCCGGCTTGGAAGGAGCTTTGTAACGATTACACATAGAGCAACGAGCGTTGCAACGATATGTAACAATAACAGTTCCATTTAATTTTTTTTCAGACATTATTTTTCCTCTCGCAGTACTTATTTTTTATAATATATAAATGTTTTCCTCACCACTTCATCCCAATTATATTTGGAGCATATGAACGCTGCCGCACCATCTTGATATGATGCAACCGTTGCTGACTTGTCACAAATCATCTGTAATTTGTCCCTCAAATCATCCACATCACTCTTCTTGAAAATTATCGCCTTATCCTCTACCACTTCTGCACACTCTGCAATATCAGACACCAGGCAGCAGTTGCCATAACTCATTGCTTCTAATAAACTGAGAGGCATGCCCTCCAAATCTGATGGCAAAGTATATATGTAGGCATTGCTGTAAAGTTCTTCCAGCATTCTTCCCTGCACAAAGCCGGTGAAAAGGATTCTTTCGTCATCCTTTGCTATTGCCTGCAACTCTTCCAAAAAGGAATCTGTATCCGATGCACCGCCAGCAATCACAAGCTTTTTGTCTGTCTTGATTTGCTTAAAAGCCTCAATTAAATATCTCAAACCCTTTTCCGGAACCACTCTGCCCAGGAAAAGGATGTAACTGTCTTTCTCCAGACCGAATTGCTTTTGAATCAATTGTGCCTCTCTTATTTCCGGACAATTGACACCATTGGGAATAAATCTGGTCTCACGTCCATAGGTCTGCTTGAAGTAATTCTGCACACCTTCACTAAGCACAATGATTTCATCCGCAAATTTAGCGGCACACTTTTCTCCAAGCATGATATATGCACGGGCAAATTTGCCCCACTTGGCTCTCTGATGATCCAAACCGTGAATGGTCGCCACACACCTTTTACCAAAAAGCTTCGGAAGCCATAACATGGCGCAAGGCCCTTCTGCGTGAAAGTGAACCACATCATACTTTCCAAAAGCACAGCAAATTGCCCCAAAGAAAGATGCTGTCATCGCAGCGAGCCCTTTTTTATCCAATGTCCATACGGATTTCAGCTTTATCCCCTTATACTCTTTTAGCTTTTCTGTGTCATATTTCTGTCCACCGATATGATGCCCTTTTCGATTATAGCAAGTTAATATATGTCCTTGCTCAACCATGCGAGTGCTGAGTTCCTCAACGACGATTTCCACCCCACCCTCGCGAGAAGGAATTCGTTTGTGACCTAACATGGCAATTCTCAATTTTTTATCATTCAATTTTTTACTCTCCTTGCCCTTCTAACACAGTCTTCACAGTTGCAAAGATAATCTTCCAATCCACCCAGAAACTTCTCTCATATATGTATTTTATATCCAAATCCATCCACTCATCAAAGGTAAGCTCATTACGATGAGGCTGAATCTGCCAGTAACAGGTAAGTCCCGGAGTCACTATCAAACGCTGCTTTTGATAGTCATTGTACTGTTCCACTTCACGTGGTAGAGGCGGTCTTGGTCCTACGATACTCATATCACCCTTTAGTATGTTTACAAGCTGTGGCAATTCGTCCAGCCCTGTTTTTCTTAGAATCCTGCCAAGTCTTGTAATTCTTGGATCGTTCTTTATTTTAAAAGCTGGACCTTCCATTTCATTTTGATCCAGTAGTTCCTCCAGCTTGCTTTCTGCATCCACATACATACTACGGAATTTATAGAAATCAAACTCTTTTCCTTTTCTGCCACATCTTTTCTGCGAGAAAATTGGACTCCCCTTGGGATCATCCAAATAGACCAGTAATGCAATCAGAAGCAATACCGGAGATAAAACCACCAAGCCAATGGCAGAGAAAACAATATCCTGCAACCTCTTAAAAAACCAATATACTTTTCGATCCTTCACTACCGCCTTCTTGTCAATCCTTTGTGTATTTTCCTGAGCCACTACGCTCCTCCTTACCTTTGTCAAAAACATAAAGTTACTCTGCTGTTCTTCTGCCGTAATAACCGCCATAGCTGCCATAATAACGTTCTTTCTTCACGTCAACCTTATTTAGAACTGCTCCCAAAAACTTACAGCCTGTCTGCATTATCTTCTTCTTCGCCTTCTGTGCAATGCGATAGCTTACACGACGCTCTTCAATTACCAGGATTGCTCCGTCACACCACTTTGCCACGATAGCTGCATCCACCATATCTGCAATGGGCGGTGTATCAATCAAGATATAGTCATATTGCTCTCTTAGGTGCTGAATTAATTCTTCCAATGCCGGTTCCTCCAGTAATTCTGAAGGATTGGGTACCATAGACCCTGCAAAAATAATATCTACATTATCATAATTGGTCTGATAACAAACCCCATCCGCTTCCAAAGTGCCACACAAATAATGAGATAAACCCTTTACCGGTCTGCCAATGCGATATCTGCTGGCAAAGGTGGATTTACGAATATCCGCATCCACCAAGATAACCCTTTTACCGATATTTCCTATTTCCTTAGCAAGCTGAAACGCAATATCACTTTTTCCTTCGTTCGGAAAACAACTGGTCAAGACAATACATTTCACATTTCTTCCTGTAAACTGAATATTGGTACGAAGCGTTTTAATAGCTTCCTCATACATAAAATCCGTTTTACGCGGATCATTCATTTTTACCTTCTGTTCCATTTACTTCCCCTCCTGCTTGCTTTTCGTTAAAGAATTCGCCTTTACCTTAGCCAGCTTAAACTTTTTCTTTTTATTTTGTTGGTCAATATAGTCCTTACGATCCGGAACACAGCTCAAGGTAGACACGCCCAGATATTTCTCTATATCCTCCTCGGACTTAATAGTATCATCAAGTACCGCCTGCAGTACTACAATACCACCCACTAGAAACGCACCCAAAAAGGCACCGATAAGGGTGTTCTTTGTGGTGCTTGGACTCGTTTTTTCTGTTGGTACTACCCCCGGATCAAT
This sequence comes from Lachnospiraceae bacterium, assembly GCA_017521985.1. Taxonomy (GTDB): domain Bacteria; phylum Bacillota; class Clostridia; order Lachnospirales; family Lachnospiraceae; genus RGIG6307. Next base: position 43,806 of record JAFXAZ010000038.1, on the reverse strand, counting down.
AATCTTTGGACGCTTTACTTCCATCGTTTCTTCTATAAATTTAGAAGATTCATCCGCCACTGCCCGGACAATGTCATAGGCAAGTTGCGGATCTGCATGCTCTACCTGTAATACAAGAATACGAGCATCGTTTGGTTTCGAAATACTAATAGACTTCTTCAAAGCCGTATAGCTCATATCCAATTCTAACTCTTTGATGACCTCATCTAAAACAGGTCTGCTGGTAATCAATACATTGTAATCATAGGACAACTGCTGTCCCAAGGCTAAATCTGACGTAGTGGATATCTTCTCAGTAGCCAGTACCAGCATACTGTTCTCCGCGGTATACATAGGTGTAATAAATAACTTGGTAATTACCAACGCTGCAATACCACAAATCATGCCTGCCAGCATAATTGCCACCATATGCTTTTTCACCGCGTAAAATACTTGCATCAAGTCAATTTCTAATTCATCATTTTCGTAAAATTTATTCTCGTTCATCTTGCTCTTCCTTTTTATTGTCAAATCCTAATATTGCCTGTGCATTCAGGGTTGTAATCTGCTCTAAATACTCCTCATCCAGATGCTTCCTCATCCATTCCATGGCTGCATCTACCCGAGGACCTCTGTCCTTACTGTTGTGCATATCTGTCCCCAGCACATCGATATAATTCTCTTTCAGCATTTTCCGGCACCACTTGGTGTCCGCGTCATACCACTTGCCGGCAATATGTGCATAATTCATCTGCAGCATCACACCCAATGCCTTCAGCTCTTCCATTGTGTCCTCCTCACGAAGGCACTCATAACGCTCCACATGAGCCAGTACCGGAAAATAGGATGTCATTGCCACCTCACGCAATGCCTGAAAAAGTGAGGAATAAGTAATCCCCGGCATAAATTCCAATAATATGTAGTTGCTGTCTGCCAAAGCGATTACCTCACCGCTTTGAATCATTTCCAAAGACCGCTCATTATAAAAAATCTCCTGTCCGGCATAGACCTTAAACTCCGGACTAATATTTTTCTGTGCATGCTTCTCCAAAGCTCTGCAGTATCGCTTAATATCCTCTGTTGTATATGCTTGAAATCCCTTGGAGTAATGGGGTGTCGCGATTACCGTAGTGATTCCTGCTGCATAAGCCTGACGAAGCATCTCTACACTTTCACGGTTATCTTTCGAACCATCATCCACTCCCGGGACAATATGTGCATGAATGTCTATATATCCCATCTGTGTCACACTTGCCCATTCTCTATTTATCTTTTTTCTTTCTATGCAGCACATCGGTATAAACCGTTGCTAAAGTCATGTATGTAAATATACCTGTTTTGTAGTAAAATCCACTCTCAAACCATCCAAAAATCATCATCCCCACAGCTAACAGCACCAGGTACACATATTCTGTCCTATGGTATTTTACTATGTTATATAGACACACCAGTATCGCTGTTACATACCATAGTTCCATCAGAATCATCGTAGGAATCCCAAAATCATACCCAAAAATGAGAAAAATATTGTGAGCGTGAGGTATTATATCCGATTTTGAATACCACATCTGAAATTCTCCGGCTACATGTCCATTCATATTCAATTTCCCAACAGTATACTTCCGAATATCACTTCTTAACGCCACACCATTTCGTTTATACTCGCCTTCCTTATACCAAGGATTCTCGCTGGAATCTCCACGACCTATGGCTTCCAATCTTTCTATCTCTTCGTTGGCATTTACCCTTAAGACTAACGTGTCTAATAATTTTTCCAGTAAATTCTGATAGAGATTCACAGCCTTTTTATCTGTATCCAACTGAATTTTTTCTGTATTCACGTTGGACTTTCCATCCTCTACTGCCTCAGGACCATAGTTACTTTTTAGTGTCTTAACCTGCTTTTCATACTTCTTTACACCATAAATCCCCTGCTCATAGTAATACTCTGCCCTGCTCAACCCACTATATAGCAGTTCATCTCCCAGTACCTCTGTCAAATAATCTTCCGCCCCCGGTATGATTCTTCCCAGATTATAATGTACTGCTTCTTCAAAGGTGGTGTATCGCACACTCTCCTTTGCGTCGTCCTTTTTCACTGCAAATTCATCGTATTCAAAGTCCCAGCCATACGGTTCTCCCCATTTCTGGATTGGTTTGGACAGCATTCTATACCCAACAGCATCGTAATAATCCGGTTCGTTAAAGTATGCCGGAAGATATCTTACAGAAACATATGCGGTCGGAAATAGAGCCAACGACAACAAGCCTACACAAATACAGTTTGCCAACCACAGGCCACATTTCCCCAGTCTTTTGTACCACACATCCTTTGGCTTGTAGTAACGCACCGCTACTGCAATAGCGGTCATCGCCATGATAGCCAGCACCGTACTGCGGCTGCCGGTGAGGTACACCAACGCCAGTACAAAGGTCGCCATAAACCAGGTAAAAACCCGTCCCAGTGCATTCCAAATCGTATTCTCTTTGCTTGCAATCTGAGCATATCGCGTAATCCACACCGCAAAATATGCGAGATAGACTCTTGCAGAGGTTGTTTTATCATTGGAAAATGCAAGATACCGTATCGCACTGTAATTGTACGGTCGGTGCATCCACGCATACCCCTGTACTAGAAAGAACCCGATACACATACCGTCGATCATGCCGTTCAACATGCAGCTTCTGGTTCGGACTCCCTTCTTCATCATGATATAAGGAAGCAGTCCCAGCAGCATATACAAGTAATAGTGTCTATAATCATACACAGAGAATTGCTGTGCAATGACCATCAAGATAAACACCATAGACGGGTTAGGGCTAAAAGGAAACCGCCGCTCCTTAATGCAGTCGTAAATAACCAGCACATAGAGATTTAATGTCACCGTCACCAATAGCCCAATCGGCCAATTAAGATAATAATAGGTATTATACAAATTGGTATGTACCGCATATGCCGTAAAAGCAGCTCCAATCAGTGTGGCTATACCACTAAAAATATGCTTCTCCTTGGTAAAACATCCCAGCTTCCAACAATAAAAGGCGCCGACTCCCACCATGATGTACATCTTCTGATAGAAAATGTACTCGTGATAATTCTGCACCTCACACCAACACAATCCAATAGCTGCCAGGCACCAAACCAAACGATCCAGGGTATACTCTGCCAACTTTTCGAAAAATTTATTTTTAACACGCACCACCATGCCTGTTACATTCATCATTACCCCGGTCACGAAGTACCCCCTTGTTCCCCTTACTTGTTATTTATATAGAAGCATATCATATTATTAGCCAAAAAACAACCATTGTTCGCATTTTTATACACCATCCTTTGAATTTCCCACTAATTTTAGGCTTTTTTTAGGATAAATTATAGTTTCTTTTCTGACTATAGTCAATGATAAAATGTTAAAATAATATCTAAATGTGGGGATATTTTTTGTGAATTTGTGCCAAATTATTTTGGTACATTTTCGGAAGGTAGGAAAAGATTTGATAGATTATAGTCCTTTTTGGAACACCTTAATGCAATCAAAGGAAACAACTTACACTTTGATTAACCATTACCACATATCCAGTGCTACGATTGATAAATTAAGAAAAAACAAACCGATGAATACAACGACCATTAATGATTTATGTAGAATCTTAAATTGTCAGGTTCAGGATATTATGCAGTATGTACCATCCGACTTAGACCAGCCTTTATAATTTTTTGCACGATAAAAGAGCAGCATTTTGAATTACTTCAAAGCACTGCTCTTTACTTATTTCACGTATATATCATTACTCATCCGCAGATAGTTTATGGAAAATCACACAATTTGGCTTATCACATGGAATTTCCGGTCCGTTGAGTACGATAATCTTTTTTTCCAAATCTACGGTCAGGAAGGTAAGGGTATTGGACTCATGGTTTAAGCTTACCAAATGCTTGTTGTCCGGGAACATGGTAGCATCCTTTGGATAGGAGCCGTTTATCGGCAGGCACAGAATCTTGGTCAGGTAACCGTCCTCTTCATCCTGTTCAAAAATAACCACGCTGTTATCTCCCGCATTGGTGCTGATAACGTATCGGTAATCCTCTGAGAAATTCAGTGCACTGGCTGCAGAGTTTCCGGAATGATAGTCATTCAATGTGGAAATGGTCTGAATTTTATCAAAGTATGGAATGTCTTTAATCTCATAATAATGGTACACGTCAATATAGTTCTTTAATTCGTGAACAACATACATATAACGGCCATCTTCAGAGAATTTAATATGTCTTGGTGCAGATTCCGGCTCGCTGCGTACTACGTCAACCAGCTTTAACTTACCGCGTCTGTGGTCAATTTTATACACCTTCACATGGTCCATACCAAGGTCTGCAACACAGAGGTATTTATTGTCTCTGGTTACGCGGGCACAGTTTACATGCGGGCGGAAGTTACGCTCTGCAATACTGCCGGCACCTCTGTGGAAAATTTCCTCCGTAATGCCTGCAATGGAACCATCCTCGTTCAGTCTAAGTACCGTTACCTTTCCGTCATGGTATCCTGCCACAAACAAGAAGGTGTCCGTATAATCTGTAGAAAGGTAGCATCCTCTCATACCATTAATGCTGGCCTCGTTCAGCACCTCCAATTGACCGTCCGGCATAATTTTGTATGCCTCTACACCGAAATCGGTAATGGAATATAAATACTTTCTGTTATGTGATATTGTTAAATAAGAAGAGTTGGTAATTTCCACCTCATCCTTTGGATAAAAACGACCTTTTTCCATATCTACATCAAAAATTTTGATGCCCAGTTTGTTTCCGATAGTATATTTGGAAACATATGCTACATATTTATCTGATGACATAATACGCCTCCATACAATAGTTTTTTACATAATAACACATATTTTCATTTTTGTTAATCATTTTATTGATATTATGTTGACATTTTCTATTTTAGGTATATAATCAATCTTAAATATTTGTTTAGTTTTATTAAACTTTTGGTTTAAGATATCGAGGGGAGTGACGTCATGAATATAGGTGCCAAAATCAAAGACTTACGAATAAAAAACGGCCTTACGCAGGAAGAACTGGCTGACCGAAGCGAGCTTTCCAAAGGGTTTATTTCCCAGTTGGAACGTGACCTGACCTCTCCTTCCATTGCTACGTTGACTGATATTTTACAGTGCCTTGGTTCTGACCTGTGCACTTTTTTTCAGGCAGAAAAAGAAGAACAGATTGTATTTCATGAATCGGATTATTTTGAAAAAAATGACTCTGAGCTGGGCAACAAAATCGAATGGATTATTCCAAACGCCCAGAAAAACATGATGGAGCCCATTAGACTTACGTTAGAGCCCGGTGGTACCACCTATCCGGACAATCCCCATGATGGGGAAGAATTTGGCTATGTCCTTTCCGGAAGCATTTACATTCATTTAGGCAAAAAGCGCTACAAGGTTCGCAAAGGGGAAACCTTTTACTTTAAAGCAGACACTACCCATTATCTGGAGGCCGGTCCTAAAACCGGTGCTGCTATTTTGTGGATAAGCACCCCACCAAGTTTCTAAATACGAATCCAAGGAGATTAAATACATGAGCAATAAGTTAGTAGATTTACAGCATATTTCCAAATCATACGGTGACAATCTGATTCTGGATGATTTAAGCTTATATATCAGAGAAAATGAATTTTTGACGCTTTTAGGTCCAAGTGGTTGTGGTAAAACTACTACCCTTCGTATTCTGGGTGGTTTTGAACAGCCGGATAAGGGTAATGTTATTTTCAATGGTCAGGACATTACCAGTCTGCCTCCGAATAAGCGTCAGTTAAATACCGTTTTTCAGCAGTATGCACTCTTTACCCATATGACCATTAAGGAAAATATTGCTTTTGGTCTTACCATCAAGGGTAAATCCAGAGATTATATTAATGACAAAATCAAATACGCTTTGAAGCTGGTAAATCTTCAGGGCTACGAAAATCGTATGCCGGATTCTCTTTCCGGCGGTCAGAAGCAGCGTATTGCTATTGCTCGTGCCATTGTAAACGAGCCAAAGCTTTTGCTTTTGGACGAACCGCTGGGTGCCCTTGACTTAAAGCTTCGTCAGGACATGCAGTACGAATTGATTCGTTTAAAAAATGAACTTGGTATCACCTTCCTTTATGTTACCCATGACCAGGAAGAAGCCCTTACCATGTCTGATACTATCGTGGTTATGAACCAGGGTTATATTCAGCAGATTGGTACTCCGGAAAAAATCTACAACGAGCCGGAAAATGCCTTTGTTGCGGACTTTATCGGCGAATCCAACATTATCGGCGGTATTATGCTTCAGGATAAGTTAGTTTCTATTTTAGGTACGAAGTTTGCCTGCATTGATACCGGTTTTGGTACCAACAAGCCGGTCGACGTAGTTATCCGTCCGGAAGATGTGGAGCTTGTTTCCCCGGACAAAGCAGCCTTAAAAGGTGTGGTTACTCATCTTATTTTCAAGGGTGTGCACTACGAAATGGAAGTTATGGCAGGTGGTTTTGAATGGCTGGTTCATTCTACCCGCATGCAGCCGGTAGGAACCGAGGTTGGTATTTTAGTTGATCCGGAAAATATCCAAATTATGAACAAACCACAGTCTGAGGATGAGGAGGCCGTTGGTGTAAATGAATAAAAAGAAACTCTCTAATCATCTCCTCTCCACCCCTTTTTATTTGTGGATTGGTGCTTTTATCGTGATTCCGCTGTTCATGATTTTTTACTACGGTTTCACAGACAAAACCGGTGCGTTTACCTTAGAAAACATTACGGCAATGGCAGAACCTTGGCATTTTAAGGCATTAATGATTTCTGTTGTTTTATCCGTAATCAGTACCATTATTTGTTTTTTACTGGCATATCCTTTGGCTTATATTTTAAGTCAAATGAAAGTGAATTCCCACCAGTATGTAGTGTTTATGTTTATCCTCCCTATGTGGATGAACTTCCTTTTACGTACTTTGGCATGGCAGACTCTTATTGAAAAAACCGGTGTTATTAATGGTTTTCTTACTGCTCTTGGTTTACCGGCTCTTCGCATTATCAACACCAACTACGCCATCGTATTAGGTATGGTTTACAACTATCTGCCGTTTATGATTTTACCGCTTTACAATACCCTTGCCAAAATTGATCCAAGTGTGGTCAATGCCGCAAGAGATTTGGGAGCCAACAGTTTTATTACCTTTAAACGTATTATCTTCCCTCTCAGTATCCCCGGTATCATCAGTGGTATTACCATGGTATTTGTACCAAGTCTTACCACCTTCGTTATCAGTAATATTCTGGGCGGTTCCAAGATTTTGTTAATCGGTAATGTTATCGAGCAGGAATTTACCGTTGCCTGCAACTGGCATTTAGGTTCCGGTTTGTCTATCGTGTTAATGATGTTTATCGTGGTTAACATGGTGCTTTCTATGATTTTTGATAAAGACGGGGAGGCCAATGCATTATGATTTACAAGTCTCTCAAACGAATTTACATCGGTCTTATACTGCTGTTTTTATATGCACCGATTATTACTTTAATTGTACTAAGCTTTAATGCCAGCAAAACCCGTTCCAAATGGGGCGGTTTTACCTTTGACTGGTATATCGAGCTCTTCCAGAACGAAGAAATTATGTCCGCTCTGGGCAATACACTGATTGTGGCTCTGCTTTCCGCTTTGATAGCAACCATCTTTGGGTTAATTGGCTGCGTTGCCATGCAACAGCTTGGCCGCAAAGGCAGAAGCCTTATTACCGGTATTACTAACATCCCTATGCTAAATGCAGAAATCGTAACCGGTATTTCCTTGATGCTTCTTTTCCTTAGCATCGGCAATATATTAGGCAAAATAGGGGTTCGTTTCCAGTTGGGCTTTATGACCGTACTGATTTCACACATTACGTTTAATATCCCTTATGCTATTTTAAGTATTTTACCTAGAATGAAGCAGTTAAATCCAAGTGTTTATGAAGCAGCCCTTGACCTTGGTGCTACCAAGTTCACGGCCTTTCGTAAAGTAGTCTTACCGGATTTATTGCCGGGTATCTCTTCCGGATTTTTAATGGCTTTTACCATGTCCATTGATGATTTTATTATTACTCACTTTACAAAAGGACCCGGTTTTGACACCCTCTCTACCAAGATTTACACGGAGCTTCGTAAAGGTATCAAGCCGGAAATGTATGCTCTTTCCACCATTATTTTTGTAGTGGTATTTATCTTACTGCTTTTGGTAAATCACACACCAAAAGAACCGAATAAAAAACGCTAGTTTACTAGTATGTAGGAGAACTGTTGTGAAAAAACTTTTTGTACTTTTATTAACTTCAGTACTTGTGCTCTCTTCCTTCACTGCTTGCGGTAAGGAAGATGGGGGTAATAAATTATATGTTTATAACTGGGGCGAATATATTGACCCTGCTGTGTTAGAGATGTTTGAGGAAGAAACCGGCATCCAGGTTATATACGATGAATTTGAAACTAACGAATCCATGTATTCCAAAATTTCTGCCGGTGCCTCATTATATGATTTGGTGTGTCCTTCTGACTACATGATTAGCAAAATGATTACGGAAGATTTGCTTCAGCCAATTAATTGGGATCATGTTCCAAATCGAATTTATATTGGAGAAGATTATTGGGAAATGTCCAAAGGCTTTGACGAAGAAGGTCAATACGCTCTTCCTTATTGCTGGGGAACTGTTGGTATTTTGTATAATACTACCTTGGTATCAGAACCAATCGATGAATGGGCAGATTTGTGGGACCCACAGTATACCGATGAGGTGTTAATGCAGGATTCTGTACGTGACGCCTTTATGGTTGCCCTAATAAAAAATGGCCATTCCTGCAACTCTCAGACTACAGAGGAACTGGAGCTTGCCAAGCAGGAGCTTATTAACCAGAAACCTATTGTACAGGCCTACGTTGTAGACCAGGTTCGTGACAAAATGATTGGCGGCGAGGCTGCAATCGGTGTGATTTATTCCGGTGAGGCCATTTATACACAGCGTGAAAATCCGGATTTGGAATACGTCATTCCAAAGGAAGGTTCCAACCTCTGGATTGATTCCTGGGTAATTCCAAAGAATGCACGCAATGTAGAAAATGCAGAGAAATTTTTAGATTTCCTTTGCAGACCGGATATTGCACTGTTAAACTTTGATTATATCACCTACTCTACACCAAATGTTTCTGCACGAGAAATGATTGAAGATGAGGAAATCCGCAATTCTGAAATTGCATTCCCTACGCTTTCCAATTATAATTTGGAAGTTTACAAATACCTCGGCGAAGAAACAGAAACCATTTACAATAATTTTTGGAAGCAGGTAAAAGCATACTAATGGAACGAATTATCACTTATCACATAGATGAGACGTTTCAGAACCAGACGATTTTAAAGTTTTTAAAGAAAAAAAGATATACGGACAAAGCAATTATTGCATTAAAAAAGACTCCAGAAGGTATTTTATTAAATGATGTATGGGCATACGTCAATCAAAAAATATCTTCTGGAGATATTTTAACTATAAAACTGTCAGAAACGGAAAGCTCTGAAAAAATTGTCCCTGAAAAACTGGATATAGATATTGTATATGAAGATGAGGATATTCTGGTGGTAAATAAGCCTTGGAATATGCCGGTGCATCCAAGCCAAAATCACTATAGCGGAACCCTTGCAAACGGCATCGCCTACTACTTTGCATCCCAGAGCAAACCCTTTATCTTTCGATGCGTAAACCGCCTAGACCGCGACACTACCGGCCTTACCATCCTCTGCAAACACCAACTTGCAAGCGGCATCCTTTCCAACATGGTGTCTGAAAGGCTCATAAAACGCACTTACCTGGCCATATGCACGGATGATGGCACACTACCCGAAAACGGCACTATTAACGCCCCTATCGCCCGTAAAGAAGGCTCTACCATAGAAAGAACCGTAGACTATGAAAAAGGAGAAGCTGCAACAACCCATTTCAAAAGACTGCTGCACCTTCCCGATAAACAAATTTCCTTAATTCAACTTCGACTAGAAACCGGACGCACCCACCAAATCCGCGTCCATATGAGTTCCATCGGACATCCCCTGATTGGAGATGATTTGTACGGAGGCAACTGCACCCTGATTGACAGACAAGCACTCCACTCCTACTCTTTAAAATTCACACACCCGATTACCCTGGAAGAAATGTCCTTTGAACAGGATTTACCGGAAGATATGAAACACTGCTTACTTGATTTTTCCCCGACCTAGACATACTGCATTTCAATTTAGTCGGGTAAAAATTTCTTGTAGCCCCGACTAAAATCACTTTTTCAGCTCAATAATCGGGTATATTTATGTACCACACCCCGACTAATGATGATTTTCTGTCTAATAGGTCGGGGGATTTTCTTCTTTTCTCCCCACCTATAAGTACTTTTCATAAATCCAGTCGGGTATATTTATTCTGTTTCCCCCCACTTAACGAGGTTAATTTTCAAATTAGTCGGGGGATTCTTCAATTTTACCCCGACTAATTTGACTTTTTATCAATACAAGTAGGGAAAGTACTTTTACCCACGTGCGAGATGTATAACCCAAAATGCCAAGGTACATGAACAATATTTAATAATCTCAATAGAAAATTTCATCCGAATGCTCCGTCAAAAAATGTACGGTAACGCCCGTACATTTTTAGGAGCTGACTCGGTGGAATTTTCTAGGGAGATATATTAAATATTGGCCATACGCCTTGGCTTTTTGCACACAAACTATCTCACACGCTCCGGGAATCCAACCTTCTTCTGCACCTTACGCAGCGTCTTATTGGAATAATACTGCGCCTTCTCTGCATTGGTCTTGATGATGCTGTCAAGATATGCCTTGTCCTTCTGGAGCTCTGCATATCTATCCTGAATCGGCTTCAGAACATTTACTACGCTCTCACCAACAGCAAGCTTAAAGTCCCCATAGCCCTTGCCTTCGTAATCAGCTACAATCTGCTCTGCAGTCATACCGGAGCAAGCACTGAAAATATCAATCAGATTCTTAATGCCAGGTTGGTCATCAGAATAACGAATACAAGCCTCAGAGTCAGTTACTGCACGCTTAAACTTGCGAATAATCGTATCCGGGTCATCCATCAGGTAAATACTTGCATTTGGATTTTCATCAGACTTGCTCATCTTCTTTACCGGGTCCTGTAAAGACATAATCTTGGCGCCAACCTTGCCGATATAAGGCTCCGGAATCGTAAATACATCCCCGTAAATACCATTGAAACGTGTAGCAATATCTCTGGTAATCTCTAAGTGCTGTAACTGGTCCTTGCCAACAGGTACCACATCAGACTGGAATAATAAAATATCCGCAGCCATAAGCACCGGATATGTAAACAATCCTGCATTGATATTGTCCGCATGCTTTGCTGCCTTGTCCTTAAACTGGGTCATACGGTTCAACTCGCCCATATAAGTAAAACAGTTTAAAATCCATGCAAGCTCTGCATGACCGGTTACATGAGACTGATAATACAAACAGTTCTTTTCCGGGTCCAGACCTGCTGCAATATAAAGAGTCAGTAGATTTCTGGCACGCTTTCTAAGCTCTGCAGGATCCTGCCTTACGGTAATGGAATGCAAATCTACAACACTATAAAAACACTGATATTCATCGGTTAACGTGGTCCAATTCTTTAATGCTCCCAGGTAATTGCCTAAAGTCAGGTTACCGGTAGCCTGCATACCACTGAATAAAACTTTCTTGCCATCTAACATCGTATGTTCCTCCAAAAATAAACCTGCATTTAGTTTAACACTGCAAGTGTATAAAGTCAATAAACAAAAACAGACCCAGGAAAGGATTCCCAGGCCTGCTGCAAACGAATTTACCGAAATTAGTCGCAATGGTCTAAAACCGGATATGATGTGTAAGGAAATGGTCTACGACATCCGCAATCTGATTCCTTCTCATACACTGCATCACATGTTGCTTCGCACACTGCTTCACATACGTTTTCGCAAGCACTTTCCCTGTTGTAGTTATTACAGTTGTTATCACATTTGTTATAATGCCCGCAATGGTTGTGATGGTGGCAATGGCTATCCCTATTGCAACCACAATTATTGTTGTTTCCCCATCCATTGTTATTACCGCAACAGCAAAGAAGCAGTAAAATCCAAATACAATTCATGTTTTTTTCCTCACTAAAAATTCTTTTACTCTATTCTATGCACCTTATATTTGAGAGGTTACTTTTGGATTTCTTATAAATCTGAAATAAAAACATTGCACATTTACTAGAAAACGTGTAAAATGATTCCATAAAAGTTCCAATAGGAGGTTATTATGGCAAATAAAAATTATGCTGACGAAGAAATGACTGTTACCCTAGAATTAGATGATGATTCTACTGTGGTTTGCTCTATCGTTACTATTTTAGAAGTTCAGGGCACTGATTATATTGTATTATTACCTTTAGATGAAAATGGCGAGAACGAAGACGGCGAGGTTTGGTTCTACCGCTACTCCGAAAATCCGGACGACCCTAACGAAGAACCGGTTCTCGGCTACATCGAAGATGACGACGAATACGAATTAGTTGCGGATGCCTTTGACGAATTTTTAGATTCCGTTGAGTACGACGAAATCGTAGAGGAAGAATAAGGATTATGAAATGCGGTGAGCTCCTGAGCTTGCCGCATTTTTAACTGTATTCTAGACGATATATAAACCTAATCACAAAGGCTATTATTATCATTTTGTCTATATTTAACTATTACTCTACCAAGGACTAGCTATAGCGTCTGTAAAATTTACTTTTTTCGTGATATAATTAACTTGTTACCGCCTCAAAACAGGTACGGAAAGGAGGTGCATTTTATGGAGTTGATCGTCTCCTTTACTCTTTCCGTCGCGGCAAGTGTAATTGCTTATTACATATGCAAATGGTTAGATGGTGAAGAGTAACCGGTAACTAGCCTCGGTTTGGTCAGCCGCAAATGACAAGAAACCCCAAAGAGCTGGCACTCTTTGGGGTTTCGTTTTGTGCATTTATGGATGTATCGTCTCCTTCATCCATATTTACTATAACATAAGGTACAAATAATATCAAGTACATTCACACTTTAATTTACCCTAGCATCGGCTCCAAAAACATCGACGGCTGCAAAACATGGTCCTGCGTCCCTCTGACATAATAAATATTTAAATACTTTCTAGCACGTGTCATGGCCACATAAAATAGTCTGCGCTCCTCTTCCAACTCCTCTGCAGAAAGCTTGGCTCCCTTTGGCACTTTTCCTTTATTGACATCCAATAAATATACGGTATCAAATTCCAACCCTTTGGACGCATGCATAGTAAGAAGCTGCACGCCTTCTGTCTGTTCCTTGGACTTGGGCTTCTGCATAGCCTTCTGGCGCAAGCGGTCCTCTTCTACATGCTCCAGCCAGGCCTCCAACGATGAAAAGCGCTTCATTTCCCGGGTGATTTCTTCTAACTGCTCACAAATCACATCCCACTGCTCCGTATCCATACCCAGTTCACGCTCCAGCCACCTTCCATAGCCGATGCCGCTCCATATATATTTAATGGCAAGGTACGGACGCATGGTTCGAATATGCTTCACAGCCACTTCCAAAGGCTGTGGCAGTCTCGTTATATTCACTAACTGTTCACGTTTAATGAAACGGTTGGGTTTATTTGCCACACGTAAAATATATTCTCTTTCTAAGCTTCCCAGTCCCAAACGTATGTAAGCCTCTACATCCAAATACCATGCTTCATCAAACATACTTTTACAATCTTCTTTCGATATATATGGAATGCCCTTCTGGCGCAGTTTATAGGCCATACTGCGCAGTTCCTGATTGGTGCGGTAAATAATCGCACTCTGTGACAAAGCTTCGTTTTCGGCCTTCTGTAAGCTCTCAAGCACTGCTTCATACATATCATGCCTAAGTTCAAAGGAATCGATATGTAACCCTGATTTATCTTTATTATTTGCATGAATCTTTTTTGCAAAACGCTTTTTGTTTTGTGCAATTACCTTCCCACTGGCTTCCACAATTCCTGCAGTGCTTCTGAAATTAATATCCAAATGAATCTGCGTAACCGGCGTGTATTCCTCGATAAAACGCTGCATCAGCTCTACTTTGGCACCGCGAAAACGATATACCGACTGGTCATCATCGCCTACCATAAACACATTTTTGTCTCCACCGCTCAAAAGCTTTATAATTTCATATTGTAGTACATTCATATCCTGACACTCATCAATTAAAATATAACGGAACTGTTCCTGCCAGCGAGCTCTTACTTCTGCATTTTCCTTTAACAACTGATAGGTGCGGAGCATCAAATCATCAAAATCCATGTAACCATATTCTATTAGTGCTTTATGATATTTACGATAAATTTCTCTCAAATACTCCGGCTTTACATCTGCAAATTCCTGCATATGCTGCATGGAAAGCCCATTGTTCATATAAAGCCCAAGTAAACGCTCTACATCTTCTAATGCAATATCCGGTTCTTGTACAAGTATTTCATCACATATTTCATGCAATATACGATGCTTTTCTTCCGTGGAAATAAAACGATTTGGAATCGATGTGTAGGAATTTTTTAGAATATAATAAAAACACGAATGAAACGTACCAAACCAGGCATGTTCATCCGGCAGAATTTTCTGAAAGCGCTCTTCCATTTCCATAGCAGCTGCTTTTGTAAAAGTAATAACTAAAATGTGTTCACTTGGTATTTGAAGTTCCCGTACCATATGAACCACTCTGTTTGTGATGACAAAAGTTTTCCCACTGCCGGGACCTGCCAAACACAAGCAGGCCCCTTTGTGGTGTTTTATAGCACGCTCCTGTGCTTTTGTAATTTGATTAGGCAAGCTTTGCTTCTAAGAGCTCAATACCCTTCTTTACGCGGGCAATGGTCTCGTCCTTACCAATAATCTCCATAATTTCCGTTGCACCGGCAGGTGTCATCTGCTTGCCGCTGACTGCGGTACGGAGTGGCCAGATAGCATAGCCATTCTTACAGCCTTTTTCCTCTACATACTTCATTAAAAGTGCATAAAGTGCATCATTGGTATATTCGTCCTGTGCCTCTAATCTAGGAAGCAACTCTTTTAAAACCTCTAAAGAAGATTCCTCTGTAGTCTTCATCTTCTTGTGTGCATACATCACAGTATCATACTCCGGTAACTCGTTAAAGAAATCTACTAAACCTGCGATATCAGGGAAAATTTCAATACGGGTTTTTACCATAGCAGCAATTTTCTTAAAGTCAAATTCCTTGGTAAGTGCTTCCTTTAAGTATGGCTCAGCCAGTTCATAGAACTTGTCAAAATCCATAGCCTTTAAGTATTCGCCATTCATCCATTTCAACTTCTGAATGTCAAATACAGCCGGAGACTTACTGATACGTCTGTAATCAAACTTCTCAATCAGCTCATCCAGTGTAAAGATTTCACGGTTATCTTCCGGAGACCAGCCAAGAAGCGCGATGTAGTTTACTACTGCTTCTGTAAGGAATCCCTGTTCAATTAAATCTTCGAAAGAAGAATGTCCGCTTCTCTTGGATAACTTTTTGTGATTTTCGTCAGTAATAAGCGGTAAGTGAATATAGGTTGGAACTTCCCAGCCAAAAGCATCGTATAAACGGTTGTATTTTGGTGAGCTGGAAAGATATTCATTACCACGTACTACATGGGTAATGCCCATGGTGTGATCATCCACTACGTTTGCAAAATTATAGGTTGGATAACCATCAGACTTAATTAAAATCATATCGTCCAATTCACTATTATCCACGGTGATGTCGCCATAAAGCTCATCATGGAATGTGGTGGTGCCTTCTGTAGGATTATTTTGGCGAATAACAAAAGGCTTGCCTTCTGCTAAATTTGCCTCTACTTCTTCCTTGGAAAGACCTAAGCAATGCTTGTCATAAACGGTAATTTCCTTGGTAGCGCCACCCATATCAATAGACTGGCGAAGGCTCTCTAAACGCTCTTTATCACAGAAACAATAATAAGCCTCTCCCTTATCTACTAATTCCTTGGCATACTTCATGTAAATACCAGTTTTCATACGCTCACTCTGAACGTAAGGACCAAAACCGCCATCCTTGTCCGGACCTTCATCATGAATAAGTCCGGTCTTTTCTAATGTACGATAAATAATTTCAACCGCACCTTCCACAAAACGCTCCTGGTCTGTATCCTCAATACGAAGCATAAAGTCACCGCCCTCATGCTTTGCAACTAAAAACTCATATAATGCGGAACGCAAATTACCAACGTGCATTCTGCCGGTTGGACTTGGTGCATACCTGGTTCTAATCTTTGTCATAGACTTGTCCTCTCTTTTTGTTATTTTGTCAAAATTTCCTGTTTACTAGTATATAACAAAGTTTGGCAATTCACAACCCCAATTTTTGCTCCTCATTAACAATATTTACATCGTATCTGAAAGCACCTTTAAGCCAAGACTACATACTATAATATTAAACTATATTTGTTTTTATGACAGAAAGGATGTCCTTATGCAAGATAAACATTTTGACGAGCGTTTAGAACAGTTTCCACTGGGCATGTCTTATGTTCCGTGGCAGCATGCTACACGCGTATTTGATAATTTGGAAGAAGGCTTTAAAAACGGAACTATTTTTCCGGAATTGTGTAAACCATTCGAAGGCAGGAGGTGTGTAAAATAATGGCTAAAAAAGATCGTTGTGCCGCATTATATGAAATTAGTATGGTTGATTTTTTATTGACCGATATGATGTTATACCTGGATACGCATCCAAACGACAAAAATGCTTTGGATTATTATCACCATTATGCCAAAATTTTAAAAGAGCTGCGTGAAGATTTTGCAGTAAATTATGGCCCACTTTTTGCTGAGCAGTCAAACTGCGGCAAAACTTGGGAATGGAGTTGTGAGCCAAATGCTTGGGAAGGAGTGTGCTAAGATATGTTCCAATATGAAAAAAGATTACAGTTTCCGGTAAAAATTTGTAAGCCGGATGCAAAATCCGCTCAGATTATTATCAGCCAGTTTGGCGGTCCGGATGGTGAATTAGCAGCCAGCATGCGCTATTTTTCACAGAAATTTGCTACTCCTTATCGTGAAGTGGCAGGACTTTTAAACGATATTGCTACCGAGGAGCTCAATCACCTCGAAATGGTAGGTGCCATCGTATACCAGCTTACGAAAGACCTTTCCATGGATGAAATCAAAGCGGCCGGTTTTGATAAATATTATGTTGATCACACAGTTGGCCTTTGGCCACAAGCAGCCGGTGGTATTCCTTTCAACGCATGTGAATTCCAGAGTAAGGGTGACATCATTACCGATTTGCACGAAGACATGGCAGCAGAGCAAAAAGCTCGCACAACTTACGATAACATCCTGCGTCTTTTAGACAATCCGGATGTTATTGCGCCTATCCGTTTCCTTCGTCAGCGAGAAATCGTGCATTTCCAGCGTTTTGGCGAAGCACTTCGCATGACCCAGGACAAATTAGATGCGAAAAACTTCTATGCATTTAATCCTGGATTTGACTGCAAACCTAATACTTGCAAGTAGTATTAAGTATAATCATATTATCTCTTGCTTTATTCTATGATTTGTTTTATATAAAAATGCCTGGCAAATGCTTTTGCAATAGTTGCAAAGCTACCGCCAGGCATACTTTTTAATCATTACAAAACAAATCGTCCTTCCAGTGCCAAATACTGGTCAAACAACAACTTGCTTACTTTAGAGCCAAATACGGTTGCCGGATGTTCCGGATAGTACATGGCGTCGCTGAATTCCTTGTTAAACATAACGATAACGTAATTACCGTATGGGGTATGCACAATACCGCCATCGTTTCTGCAGGCATTCATAGAACCGGATTTACTTGCAACCCAGAACGCTCCCGCTTCCGCGCCACAGTCCTCATCATCAAATAGTGCTACCGGAAACTGCTTTGTAATAGTGCTGTTATAATGCTGCTTTTTGAAAATTTCAAGCATCTCGGCATCTTCTTTCGGACCAATCAATTCGCCCTTTAATAAACGAATAAAAATTGACGCATAATCAGCTGCCGTACTGGTACCAAGCTTGTCATACTTCTCGAAATCAATCGGGTTATGAAGTACGGTATCTTTGCAGCCAAGTGTCTGAATACATTCATTAATATCATTCAAACCAAGAAAATCAATCATCATATTGGTTGCCACGTTGTCACTGACAATAATCATCAGTGTTGCCACATCCTTGGCACGCAACTGAAGTCCCGGATCAAGAGAACGGACTACACCACTGCCGTCCACGAAATGCTCCGGCTTGTAGGTAAGCATATCGTCCAAAGAAACTTCGCCCTTTTTTACTTTATCAAAAAGGCAAGCTAAAATATATGTTTTAATGGTGCTTGCAGTTTCAAACTTCTCATCTACACCAATCTTTATCACATTGCCTTTTAAGTCATCTGCGTAAATGCTCATTTTGCCGTCATAGCTTTTGAGCTCTGCTTCAATTCTTTTTTCTAATGTAAGTGTTTTATGCATGGTATATTACCAGAAAATGGTGCCTACTTTTAACAGACCCTCATCCAAATCCTTTCTGTAATTTGTATCTTCCGGATTCAAGCTATTGATATCAATACCATTACTTCCGGTACGTGCGGTAGAATGAATATACAAACCATCGCCCAAGTAAAGTGCGATATGGCCGGCAAAATAAAGCAAATCGCCCTTTTTCATCTCATCACGAGAGATTTCCTTTACCGGATATCCTTCTACCATCCTGGCATCACGATAGGTAAGTACACCATTCAACATGTAGCTCATGGAGGTAGTACCGGAGCAATCGATTCCAAGAGGACTCTTTCCACCCCAACGATACTGAGTACCCATATAGGTAAGTGCGGTAGCACAAACAGCATTACGGAAGTTTTCTTCACTTCCTTCAAAATGTGTATCCAACAGATTCTGCAAGTATGCTTTAAATACCTTATCATCTGCCGCAGTTCCCTCTGCCAAAAATGCATCTGTTGGGAAAATCTTCCGAGCCAGATACTTTTCAGGCATATACCCAACTCTGCCATCTAAAAGAATTACCTTGCGGTAACCACCGGTAATTTCCTCAGTCACCTCCACCAGGCATCCTTTCGTCAGGCTGATAAATGGTATCCCCTGTACCTTTGGCACACTCAATACATCTACATACTGACAGTCTACTACCATCTGATGGCCGATTTCTTCTTTAAAAATCACGTCACTCTTAGCCACATAACCTTCATAACTATAATGTGTGCGCACCTTGTACCAGTCACCGCACTCTTCCAGGATAAAAAGAGGCATTCCGTACAAGCCTTCATCAGAAATCATATCTGTTTTTTCATAGATAGTCGCAATGGTACGATTTACATAACAAATATTCATACTATTTTATAACCATTCCTTTAAATCAATTTGATTTGCTAAAATAAAGTGTCCCTGTTCTACTTCTGTCCAGGAAGGAGGATTCTTCTCATAATCCAAATACAAAGGATTGAATACTATCAGCTCTTTCTTCTTCTCATATGCAGGATCCGGCATAGGGATTGCGGAAAGAAGTGCCTTGGTATATGGATGAATTGGGTTTGTAATTACATCTTCGGTATTACCCATTTCCACAATATCACCTTTGTGAATAACTGCAATACGGTCTGTAATATAACGCATAACAGACAAATCATGTGCAATAAACAAGTACGTAATATCACGTTTTTTCTGTAGTTCTCTCATCAAATTCAGTACTTGGGCACGAACAGATACGTCCAATGCAGAAATCGGTTCGTCTGCAATAATAAACTCAGGCTCCATAATCAGAGCTCTTGCAATTCCGATACGCTGCTTCTGTCCACCGGAAAATTCGTGTGGGAAACGAGAAGCAAATTCCGGCAAAAGACCTACTTCCCTTAAGGCCTGATGAACTTTTTGCGTTACTTCTTCTTTGGAAAGCTTTTTATTTACATTTAACAGACCTTCGCTTACAATGTAATCCACCTTGGCTCTTTCATTTAAAGAAGCCTGTGGGTCCTGGAAAATCATTTGGATTTCCTTGATAACCTTTTGATCTAATTCTTTGTCAATTTTACCGTTGATTTTCCGGCCTTTGTAAATAATATCACCGCCACTGGTTGGATTGATTCGCATAATAGCGCGGCCAATGGTAGTTTTACCAGAACCGGATTCTCCTACCAAACCAAAGGTTTCGCCTTTATATATCTGGAAATTTGCATTTTTAACTGCTACAAAACGCTTGCTCCTAGAACCGAAGGACACTTCCAGATTACGTACATCTAATAAAACTTCTCTATTATTTGCCATTTACCAGTCCTCCGCTTCTGATTTTTTCTAAAATTGCAGGTGGATCAGCCTTTGGTGCTCTAGGGTCAAGCAGCCAGGTCTTTGCCTTGTGAGTAGGACTTACTTCAAAATATGGCGGTCGCTTGACAAAATCAATCTTAAGTGCATGTGGATTACGAGGTGCAAACGCATCACCGCAAACCTCTTTAAATAAGTTTGGCGCAGTGCCCTGAATCGTATATAAATCTTCGCCCTTTACCCCCACCTGTGGCAAGGAAGACAAAAGCGCCCATGTGTAAGGATGCTTTGCATCATAAAAAATATCTTCTGCTGTACCGATTTCAATCACGTCACCGGCATACATTACCGCCACTCTGTCAGCAATATTTGCCACAACACCAAGGTCATGGGTAATAAAAATCGTAGTCAGATTATATTTTTCCTTCATATCTTTGATTAGCTGCAAAATCTGTGCCTGAATAGTAACATCCAGTGCAGTGGTAGGCTCATCACAAATCAAAATCTTTGGATTGCATGCCAGTGCAATAGCAATAACAACACGCTGTCTCATACCACCGGAAAATTCGTGTGGATACTGACGATAACGTCTTTCCGGCTCTGTAATACCTACATCCCTGATATACTGCATAGCTTTTTCACGCAGTTCTGCACCTTTAAGACCTTGGTGAAGTGCAACTGCCTCTGCAATCTGTGCACCAATGGTCTTTAAAGGATTTAAGCTAGTCATAGGATCCTGCATGATCATGGCAATTTCTCCGCCACGAATGCTCAGCCAGTCCTTTTCCTTAGTAAGTTTGGACAAATCTAGGCCGTTGTACATAATACTGCCTTCAGAAATGGTACCGTTTTTGTCGGTAAGACCCATAAAGCATTTGGTAAATACGGACTTACCGGAACCGGATTCTCCTACAATCGCCAGTGCTTCTCCTTCATACACGTCCAAGTCAACACCACGTAAGGCATGGAGCTTACGGCCACGCAGATTAAAATCCAGATGTAAATTTTTTACGGACAAAATAACATTCTGTTCCATATGCTCCTCCTATCTGTGATTTTTTGGATCGGCCGCATCAGAAAAGGCATTACCGATAATGTAGAAAGAAATGGTAACAATAGACAAAACAATGGTTGGAAAAATCAACTGGTATCTTAAATCCGGACTCATCATAAGCTGACGGCCATCATTAATCAAACGTCCCAGGGAAACGGTCTCACTCGGAAGGCCCAAACCAATATATGTAATGAATACTTCATTACCAATTGCTGCCGGAATGGACAATGCCATACGAAGCATAATAATAGATACTAAATAAGGCAGCAAATTTTTCATAATAATCTTGAAGGTAGAAGTACCCAAACATCTGCTGGCAAGATTATAATCTCTGTCACGAATAATAATAATCTGGTTACGGATAAAACGAGCCATCTGAATCCAACTGGTCAAACACATCGCAAATACCATAGACTTAATACTTGGAGTAACCATATAAGAAATCAAGATAAGTACCAGGGTCTGTGGAATGTTATCTAAAATATTATAAACTTCGGTAAAAAAGAAGTCTAATTTACGCACATAGCCCCATAACACACCCATGGTTATACCAAGTACTGCTTCTACACAAGCAACTGCAAGACCAAGGAATAGACTGGTTCTGGTACCTGCCCAAATACGTGCCCAGAGGTCCTGACCGATAGCATTGGTCCCTAAAATAAAAGTCTCATGCCCCGGCTTTACATTACGATACTGCATAAATGTGGCAGGGTTAATATTTACCAGATTCGGATCAATCTGATTTGGTAAATACGGTTGAATGAAGGTAAATGCTACAATACCTAACATTACAACCAATAAAAATACTGCCACTTTATTTTTAAGAAATACCTGTAACGTAGCTTTCCAATAAGAATAATTACTGTAACCGGTTCTCTCTGCTTCTTCGCTGTTGTACTCTGCAAAGGCAAATAATTCTTCAGATATCGCATCTTCCAATTTGCCGGCCATTTGATTTTTGATACTCTTTGCCATTATCTGCCTTCCTCCTTCTTACTCAAACTAATTCTAGGGTCGATGACAGTCATCAAAATATCACCCAATAACAAACCAATTACACCAACGGTCGCATATAATAACACAATTGCCTGTACCATGGTGTTATCACTCTTTTTGATAACCTGAACAAGCAGACCACCCATACCGGGTACACTGTATAGTGATTCAATATAAATGGAACCGATTACTGTATTTAAGAAAGAAGTCGGTAAGTACTGAATCATCGGAACAAAGGCATTTCTGAATACATGCTTAAAAAAAACTTTATTGCCGGATACACCCTTCGCAGTAGCAAGTTTTACGTAGTCTTTATTGATCTCGTCAACCATATAACGGCGAAGCCACATTCCATAATATGCAATATTACCTAATGACATAGAAAATACCGGTAAAATCCAACTCTTTGCATTATCCGGGTCAAACAAAAGCGGTATATCCAAAATGGTTGTACCATATAACTGGATAAAAAGAAAATACACCGCAGATGGGACTGCCTGAATAAATACAATAAACAAGGTACCCATCTTATCAAAAAATTTACCTTTATATCTGGCCATCATGGCACCTAACGGAATACCCAATGCCAAGGATACCAAAATAGCCATAGAACCCAGTTTAATGGAAAACGGAATTTTCTCTGCAATAATGGATACAACATCTACATTATTTCTGTAAGTAATGGACGTTCCTAAGTCACCATGAAGGAGGTTTACCCAAAAACGACCAAGCTGCTCCCAAATAGGGTCATTTAAGCCCAATGCTTCTAGACCATTCTGAATCTGTAAATCTGTCATTTTCTCATAATTTGGGAAATAGCCCTCAATCGGCATCTGACGCAACAGAATAAATACTACAGAAATAATTATGAATAGTGAAATGATACTTCGTCCAAGACGTTTCGCTAAGTACCGTAACATAAAACTTCAACCTTTCCGGATATATGCTATTAAGCAAGCCTAGAGCCCGAAAGACTGCTTCGGGCCCAGCTTGCTATAAAACTTTTACGTAAAATTATTTTGTGTTTGCGTTGTATTCGTCCATAGAAATAAAATCAGAATATAACTTCATACCTTTATAACGTGAATTTGCAACACCGGATGGTGAATACTGGCTTTCAAATACGTCTAACTTATTAACGATATATGACTTTGTAGAAATACCATAAGGTACTGCTAAAGCATGCTCAATAAGATAAGCCTCAGCCTTTGCAAATGCTTCAAATCTTTCAGCTTCCTGGTCTGCACCTGTAATAGCCTTTGCTTCTTCTACCAATGTAAAGTATTCTTTTACGGTATCTGCACTAGCTG
The DNA here is from genome assembly GCA_017521985.1 of Lachnospiraceae bacterium. GTDB lineage: Bacteria > Bacillota > Clostridia > Lachnospirales > Lachnospiraceae > RGIG6307. The sequence goes on along the minus strand of JAFXAZ010000038.1, from coordinate 20,095 downwards.
TATCATCAATGATAGCATATGCAAGGTATGCATAACGACCACCTCTGTGGAAGGTACCGTCACCATTGTCTCTCTGATAGAATGGCTCAACCCATGTTTCAGGATCTGCGTAGTCACCGCCCCAGTTACACTTCATGAACATGTAATCAGAAGAACGACGTACCGTACTTAAATAGTTTTCACTTGGACCTGCTTCAATAATAACATCAACGTAGTCTTTACCAAGAACAGATTCAACCTGCTGCTCTAATACGATACATTCCTGTTCCCAGTTTGTAGTAGATGGATTGTAACGAACGAGCATCTTTACAGGGAAAGTAGCACCTGCTGCTGTCAACTCTTTGATTGCAGCATCTCTGTATGCAACCGCTTCATCTGCATTGTAGAAATCAGCTGCCTGAATATCCTTGAATGCATCTAACGTAGTATAAGCATCCTTACCATCACGAACAATATTGTTTGTAGGTGTAATGGTATTCATAATAAGGTCTGCAGGATTTGCATAATCACCTGTATTTACATAAACAGTATTTGCTCTGTTTACAGCACTCATGATAGACTGACGGAAATTCTCATTATTTACAGCGATTTCCCAGTTCCATGGCTCATACTTTTCATCAATGGAGTATTCCTTTGTACCGGTTCTCTGCCAGTTGTCGCCTAACTTATAAACGTTAAAGTTAAAGCAATAGAAGTAAGAATAAGAAGCATCCTCTCTTTCCATAGATACCATATCCTTTGTTGCAGGATCATTCATCCAGCTGTCAACGATATCAGCACCAAGTGTTGTGTAGTCAATTTCACCACGCTTTGCCATTTCAGGACCTACGGTAGAAGCTTCTGCATTGTAAGTCTTTACGATTTCGTTAATGAATACATTGTCAGCATCCCAGTTGTTTGGATTCTTCACATAGCGGTGTTCCACCTGTGGCTCCCAGTTCGCCATGTAATATGCACCACAATAGTACATTTTATCTTCTGCTGTTGCATATTCAATACCGGTTTCCTCTAATAAAGGACCGTAAGCCGGCATGAAACATACATAACCAAGCATAGATAAGAAATAAGGAACATCTTTTTCAAGTGTGTACTGAAGTGTTAAAGCATCTACTGCCTTTACACCAACCTCTTCGAATTTGATGTCGTTAGAAGCATCATCATCACTTAAAGCAGCATAATAATCCGTTGCATTTAAAATAACACCTTCTAATAACCATTCTGTATCACTTAAGTTTGCAGGGTCAAGTACATACTTCATAGCATCTACGAAGTCCTGTGCAGTAACATCTGCTACCACAGCACCTGTATGGTCTAACCATTTCTGGTCTGCACGAAGATTAAATGTCCAGGTTTTGGTCACCTCATCATAGCTCCAGCTTTCTGCAAGACCCGGAACCATGGTACCGTTTGAATCGTAATCAATCAAAGTATCAACTGTATTTGCTGCTACTGCCTGATCTGCAGAGTTACCGGAAATCAAATAGTTCATTGTGCCGATTTCACTGCTATAAAGAATACGATAAACAGCGTTTTCGCCTTCTACTGCAACGTTTTCACCCTGTTTGCCATTCCCCTTTGTGTCACCGCCACAAGCAGCAAGACCAACAATCATAACAACGCTCATAAGAAGTGCCATTAATCTTTTTTTCATAGTTTTTCCTCCTGTTTACTATGTATATAGACACCCCGAAGGGATTGTCTCAAATGGATAACACCTAAAAGCAAGGTGCATTTAAAATACCGATACCAGGTGTATCATTCATAATAATATCTGCGCCCTGATAAATCGGACCGCCCTCGTAAGGGTCAATACTGCAAAGAGACGGACCATCCAAATCAGCTCTGGTAATAATCCCTTTTGCAGCTGCAAAATGTGCAGCTGCTGAAACTGCAATCTTGCTTTCAAGCATACAACCTATCATACATTCTACGCCGTAAATCTCGGCAATAGAACAAATCTTTAATGCTTCGTAAATACCACCAGTCTTCATCAGCTTAATATTAATCAGGTCAGCGGCTCTGCCTTCGATAATGCGAATGGCATCCTCTGCGGTAAATACACTCTCATCTGCTAAAATAGGAGTGTATACATGCTTTGTAACATACTGCATGCCCTTAAAGTCATGGGCATGAACCGGCTGCTCAACCAAATCCATCACAATGCCTTTGTCTTCCATGGTGCCGATAATCTTCACCGCTTCCTTAGCTGTCCATCCCTGATTTGCATCTACACGAATGGCTATATCATCCCCAACTGCTTTGCGGATTGCTTCAATACGTTTAATATCCTCTAAGCCTTCCTTGCCGACTTTAATCTTTAAAATCTTAAAGCCCTGCTCCATCGCCTTCACACTGTCAGAAACCATCTCATCTACCGGATTTACACTGATGGTAAGGTCTGTCTCAATACGGTTTCTTCGTCCGCCAAGCACCTTATAAAGAGGCTGATTCAATGCCTTTGCATACAAATCATAAACAGCCATATCTACTGCCGCTTTTGCGGAGGTGTTCTTTAAAATACAACCATGCAATTTCTTCATGATACCATCTATGTCGAAAATGTCCATGCCGATTAGGTTTGGAGCAATAAAGTCCTGAATAGCACAGCGGATACTTCCTAAGGTATCCCCGGTAATCACTGCAGTAGGCGGTGCTTCACCGAAACCAACCTGCCCATCGTCTGCCGTTACTTTAATCACAATATCATTTACACAGTCCACGGTACGAAGGGCTGTTTTAAAAGGTGTAACAAGAGGAATTTTAACCTCTCCCACCTCAATTTTTGCTATTTTCATATGCGTAACCTCTAACTCATGAAATCAATATCATTTGCTTCATAAAGCATAAGGGAAATGTCTGCCATTTCTCTTTCATAACGCGCCACATCTGTCTCATTTCCAAGGAAAACAAGTACAAACGGCTGCTTCGCATACACAATGCCTACATCATGCGTAATGCCGGTATCCTCTCCGGTCTTGTGTGCAATGCGTCCATGCTCCGGAAGCGTATGAATATGGAATGGAATCTTGCCATTTAAGCGCTGGTCCTTCATGACAGAAAGCATATGCTCACTGGAATCTGCATCAAACACTTCTCCATGATACAAATGCTCCAAAAACTCACCGAGTTCTATTGGACAAACATAATTCTGAATGCCCCTTGCAGACTTTTCTGTATCATACATTTTACGATTTAACTGGGTCTTTTCATGGCCAAGTGCACGAATTCCATCGTTGATAGCTTCCTCTCCCAGTATATCAATTAAAAAGTTGGTAGCCGAATTATCACTCAAAATAATCATCAACGTGTATAAATCCTGAATCGTTACTTCCAAGCCATCATGCATATAGGTAAGTGCTCCGCAAGAAGGTACACATTTGGCTTTGTCAATCACAACTAAGTCATCCTTCGTAAGAATACCTTCCTTACACTGACGAACTGCCTCCGCCATAATATAAAGCTTAATCACGCTGGCTGCCAGAAAGCTTTCATCTTCCTTGTATGTAATCACTTCTCCTGTCACCAGATTTTTGTAGTAAAAACCAATCCTGCCGGGAAGCTTCTCGAGCCGGCCTAATATATCCTGTTCCATAACCCATCCTTCAATGTATAAATACGCATTTTACAAAAAAAGGGCAAATAATATACATCTGCCCTTTTTCTATATAATAAGATTGTATACCACGATACAATTTGTGTCAATGATTATTTTAACACTACGACAGCCACCTTATAGCAGGCATGGCATGCATTAGCTTCCTTAATCGGTACGCTTCCGCTCGATAACTCACGTAACGGTACTAAGCTCGACTTCGGTGTAAACACCTCGTCTCACTAAGGACCGACGCTCGTTAGACGACCTCTTAAGAAAGCTAATGGATGCCATGCCTATGATGTGTCTGAACTGTTATATACTATAATCATAATGAAGTTTAGTTTGATAATATATAATCAATGTAAAAAAATAGCGTTTACCTTTTTGATAAAAGCAAACGCTATTTTTCATTATCATTCTTTACAATTATTTGGTAAAATAATAAACTAAGCTAGGTGCCAACGCGATTATCACAATAATAATCATTACAATAACTCCTGTTATTCGCTTTACCAAAAAGTAAGTTCTTGAAGGTTTCTTGGTAGCTTTCCAACTTTCAAATTTTTCCCAATACCACTTAGGTGCAACAGCATTGACTAATCCAATCGAAAAAATGATTATGTAGAAAATAAATACAATGGTAGTGAATATTTTTGTTCCTTCAGGCATTATAATTCCTCCTATTTATATTCCGGGTATATAAGGTATTTTTTATTAACCTTACAAGAAATCCCTCCATCAGTTCCAACTCTGACAAAATCCTCTTTAAATTCAACACTTACCCATGAACCACGTAACAACTCATGTGCAAGTTCTCCGGTTTCTATGTCAATAGCATCCTCTGAAAGCATAAATGGACCTTGCAAAAGGTTTGTTGTTTCCTCATTATATTCAACAAGCTCAGAAAATTTTACCCATCCATAACTGTCAATCCAATCACCGGAAGCATGATAGCTAACTAATACCCAATGCCTGTCTTCTGCAGTCCAACTATTATCCTGTAAATCTACTACCGTTTCAAACACAACAGCAATAGGAGTCACCATATAATATGATAGCGTATTTTCTGTATAAAACTCTTCACTATCACAAGGCATTTTCCGAAGAGTGACGCTCTCTGCTGTCATGTATTTATTCTCTGAAATAGCTTCACAAAATCTAGTTTCAGGCGGCTCCATATGAAAATTTTCGATTTTCTGTGTCAATACTTGCATTTCTGCTAATTGATTATGTAATATCTGCTCTACACTTTTATATTCCTCAAGCTGTTGCTCATAGTCATTTACTATACTATTTTCCTTTGAATAATGACACCATATCAAGAAACAACATATAATAGTCAAAATATTCACAACTAATAGAATCAGAAAATTTTTACGTTTCATATGCTCCTCCTGTTTTAAGCTCCAAATTTAATTGTTAAATTTAGAAATAGCTTTATATCCATCAGCTAATAAATCTGCATAAGTGTGGAATGTCAAGTCTGCATGATATGGCGTTTGCTCATAACAAGCTAAATAAGGTTCATTATAACCGCTTCCACTAGGAGGTGTTTGAAAATTCATTAACACTAATATTATATGTCCTTCGTTATTAACACGATATACAACAGCATCTCCCGGTTGAAGATTTTCATATTCACCAATTGATGGATACGTAATAAAGGTATCTGTTCCTAATTTATTCATTCCCCACGCAAAAGATACAAACCCAGAACAGTCACTTCCATATTTAGGCATAATATATGTTATATTATTAATAGTTCTGCTATAGTTATTATAAAAATCATTATTGGACATGGCTGCCTGAAATTCTATGTCATCGCATTGATTAACGGTCATAGAATACGGAATACCACTATAAACTCTTCCAGCCTCAAAAGTATAATTTCCTCGCCAGCCAGTAAGATTAGTTGTAGGTCTCCAAAGAATATTTACCATATCACTTGCCTTATCAATAATACTTTGACGTTCATCAGATATTCTTGCTAATGAATTCCCCCTTGAAACGAGTTCAATTGCTTCAATAAGTTCATTTGAAATATTATCTTTCACAGTAACATTGATAGTATATTGTTCATCACCCAAATACAAAATTATATCTGTTGTCCCTTTTCCAGTTGCAAGTATTCTTCCATCCCATGCATAGGCAACATCTGCATCTTGAGATACATATTCAACGGATGAATCATCAAACGTTTCTCCCATTCGACTATAGTCAATATATACTGACATACCTTCTATATTAATTGAAATACTTGCTGTTTTACTAGAACTTAAAGTGGAAAAATCGATTGTATTATCACCAAATATAACTTCCTCTGCAATAATCTTTTTGGCTGTTGAATAAGTTATGGCACTTGTACTTGCCGCAACCGGAACTATAGCTACTGAAAACAGAATACATAATGTGATTAATAAATTAATTGTTTTTTTCATTTCAATTCCCTCTTTTAAATCAATAATATTTTTGCAATTAAATTAAAAATGCACATAGATTGTCCGTAATAATTACGTACAATCTATGTGCATTCAATAAATACATTTAATTGGGTATAGAATATTATAATCTAAAACATCATTCATACCTTTTGACATAGAATTGTACATAAAACAACATTTTCGCACACGCATATTCCCCTCACCTCATTTCACGTTGCTGAACATATCTGTTTTTATAGAATGATATTATTTTGCATAACTACTTTGTATATAAATAGTTTAATGTACAATTTCTCAATTTTCAATATAAATAATTCTAGATTATGGTAAAATCTAATGATTCATGTCTTCCCCTACTACTTCGACCCTGGCAGTCGTACTCTTACAATCAAATTCTTCAGTTTCTTCCATTCAAACGGAATCAACGGATATAAATATCCTTGTTTGGATACGGTCTTGTTACTTGCAAGCGCGGCTAAAAGCACAATAATACCTGCAATAAAGCCCCACACATTAAACAATGCGGTCAAGATCAAATTAATGATTCGCATAAATTTGAGTGCATAACCCATTTCATAATTCGGCTGGGTATAGCTTGCAATGGCAACAAATGCCATATAAAGCATAACTTCCGAATTAAACCAACCGCTTCTTACTGAGAACTCCCCAAGTACCAATGCCGCCATAATACTCAGTGGTGTACTTAACATATTTGGAGTATTTACTGCAGCCAGTCTTAAACCATCGATTGCCAGCTCTAATATCAAGAACTGCCATACAAGTGGTACGTTTACGGTTTCTTTTACCGCAATAAACTTAAAACCTTCCGGTATAAAATCAGGATTCTTCATCAATAACAGAAATAGCGGTGCAATTAAATAAGTCAGTACCGTAATAATAAATCGGCTTATTCGCAAATAAGTTCCGGTAACCGGCGGGAAATAATAGTCGTCTGCCTCTTCTACTACATCAAAGAATGAGGTAGGCATAATAATCACAGACGGGGCGTTATCTACCAGTATGATAATATTGCCTTCTAGCACCTGTGCTGCCGCGGTATCCGGTCGCTCCGTATATTTAAATTTTGGAAATGGATTGTACCACTTATACGGAAAGAGACATTCCGCCAGGCTCTGCTGGTTCATAGTCAGTGCATCCACTTTAATATTTTGAATTTTTGTTTTGATTTCTTTCAAGAATGCCTTATCTACTCTGTCATCCATATAACAAACCACAATATCCGTACGGGACGCTTCTCCTGCATTCATCATCTCCATGCGAAGATGTGGGTCACGAATACGACGTCTAATCAATGCCGTATTAAACACAACGGTTTCTACAAAGCCATCCTTGCTTCCCCTTAGGGTTCTGTCCTTTGACGGCTCTTCTACCCCTCTGGCCGGGTAAGTTCTGGAATCAATTAAAATTGCCTGTTCAAAACCATCTATCAGAAGCACAAATACACCGGATAAAAGGTTCGTCAGCACCTTATCATAATCCTTTGCCACATCCACTTCTACATATGGAATTTTCTTTTTTAACATTTCATGCACATTCTGCGGTAAGTCTGCTTCTTTCATATCCATAAAATATTGCAGCATCTTTTGCATTAACGTATCCTTGCAGAATCCGTCTATAAAGTATATACATGCTTCTTTACCTCCCACATGCACTACACGGTACACAAGGTCAAAGCTCACATCCACTTGCAGTACTTGATTCAAGTAATCCATATTTTCCTGCAAACTTGTTTTCATTATCTGAGTATTATTTTCTGCCATAAAAAAACTCCTTTTCCTAAAATTAGTGTTTCAGAAAAAGGAGTAATTATACTTACAATTTAATTTTTAAGGAACGGAGCTGTATTGGTATTAATTTGTGCACTAATCTGTGTCAGTGCCTCAGAAACCTCATAATCTTCCTGACCGAAGAAACGTTCATGAAATTCGGATACTGCTGCTGCTAAATCAGTACAAATTATGCTGGCACCTACATTATTACCAATGGTTGCATTGGCACGATATTCCAAGGTTGGAAAACCACCTTCATCAATCAACGTATAAGAACCAATGTCACTTAACAGGGTTACAATTTCCTTCAAGTCAACGGATGTATAAAAATCTGCAAATACATTGTCAACAAGCTTAGTAAGGGTTGCTACATCTATATTCTTTGCTTCCTCTAAAATTGCCTGTAATACTTCACGCTGTCTTTCCGTACGTTTATAATCATCGCCTCCTGAATATCGAATTCTACAATACGCCACCGCCTGAAGACCATTTAACTTCTGGTATCCGGTTTCCGTCACCTTTACATAATCTATTTTCATATCTTCTGCCATACACATCTGGTAATCGTTGATATGCTTTAATTCTTTTTCATCCACATCAATCATTACACCACCAACGGCATTTACGGTATCCATAACCCCTTTAAAACCAACAGCCACAAAGTCCGTAATATCTAGGTCTAAATTCATATTCAACATGCTGATTGCCTGCTTTGCACCACCACGTGCATACGCCGCATTACACTTATTGTAGGTATCATTACCCAAATTTAAATATGTATCACGATACACACTCATAATACGAACTTCTTTGGTCTCATTATTAATGGAAGCAACCATAATTGTGTCACTGCGTGTTCCCTTGGTAAGCTCGCCAATAGTGGAATCCAGGCCAAATAATGCTATGGTTCTATAAGTAGGACCTTTGGTTTCCTCTGCAGAGTCGCTGTCCTTTTCTACTACTTCGTTTTTTACGCCTTCATTTATAACGATATCCTCGGTAGAGATTTCTACACGCTTTACCCCTTCCTCTTCATCCGTAAATTTGGTGACGAACCACAAAACGCCTACCATCACGACCAATAATAATACTTCTACTGATAAGATAATATAATTTCTTGCTTTTCTTGATGTTCCTTTTCCACTTGCCTGCTTTGCGGCATTCTGTCTTTCCATAATTTTCTCCTCGAACCTTTCCGTAAAGTGTTATTGCTAAACGCTACAGGAACGATACTACATGGAAAATATTAGAAAGTTGTAAAGAAATTTGAAAAATTTCCTTTAAGTTTCCGGTATTTCAATTCGATGCGCTTCCAATAAAGCCTTTAAACGTGCATTTTCCGCCTCTACCTGTGCCACCTTCTCCTCTGCCTGCTTTACCTGTGCCTGCGCTTCCTGCACATCTATCTTTTTCATATTCGCCCATAGATATCCCATATCGCGCGACCTCACTTTCCTTACACATTCCTCGGTGTCCTGTCTAGATAGATTAAGCTTGGTACATAATGCCTGCATAACCATTACTATAATGTCAATAACTGCCTCCGGAGATTCCTTCACAATGCGGTTAATATCCTCCGCAGAGATACGCAAAAACTCACTCAAATCTGCTTCATCCTGAATTTTGTTTAAGAGCATAATCAAAGACATTTCATCCTTACGCTCTAAAAGCTCTTCGTTGCTAAACTTGTGATTATCCACCAGGCAGTAAGTAAAATCCGGAATATACTCTTCAAAGATTTCATGCATGAAAATACGTTCCTTTAAATGCATCGGTGCCGTCCATGTGTCACTTCCTTCGTGGTATACCACCGGCAAAATCGGCGGATACCGAAAGCCTTTCGTTTTCACCTGGTCCTTATAGTTTGCACCGAACTGCTTTTCATACTCTGCCCAGATACAGGCCATGTACTTTAGTAGCTGTACAACTACATTATAATCCACATCTGTTTTGTGTTCAATAAGTGAAACTAGAAAAAAATCAAATTTCTTGCCATTTTCGTCGCGGATTTGAATTTTCTTAACCGTATCCGCATCATATTCAACACCAAAATAGGATACAAAGCGATCCGTGTAATCCTCGATATCCTCCGGTCTGATGTTTTTCACCATGGGATGATTTACATAGTTTCTTAAAAATTGACTGCACAACAGCGGATTTTTAAAAATAGTTTTGCTCTGGATGTCGTTAGTAGGTGCAGCTTTTTCTTTGGTAACTTTGTTGGCAGGCGCCATGTTCTTCTTTTGTAACGATTTTTTCTTCGACATAATACGCCTCCTTGTTATTTTTTACAAGGATATCATAGCATACTTTTTCATCGAATGTGGACGATATATCGTCCAATTTGTAAATTTTTTGTAAACATAAACTTAGGATTCTTTACTGCCATATTTTTCTTCCAAATACTCCTCTAAGCATAGCTCCTTCTCATAAATCACTTTGGCCACTTCTATCCCAACATATCTGAAGTGCCACGGTTCATAACGAAATCCGGTAATATCAACCTTTTCCTCCGAATAACGCAGAATAAAACCATACATATGAGCATGCAGCGCAAGCCATTCATAAATTTCAGCACTTGTGCTTTTGGCAGCGTCTGCCTGAAAATCGACTGCAAGCCCCAGCTGATGCTCGCTTTCTCCCGGAGCTGCCACAAGCTTTTTAACATACTCCACAGCTTCTTTCTCGGAAAGACCTCTTTTTATTCTATTTTGAATATTAATATCAACAAGCAGCTCTTGTACCTGATATGAGCGATGCCCACAGGATACATACAAAGCAATCCCATCTGCTTCCGCCGCATGGAGTAATTGCATCAAGGCCGGATAAATTCTTGTATCCACGGCTTCCCCATTTGGCAATGTGGTCAATTTTACCTGAAAATCTTTCGGCAATGGATGCTCCTTATTTACCAATATCAAATTCCACATTGAATCCATATCACTCACTCCTTTTGGATTTCCTGTATTCGATAGGCGTCATGCCATATTTCTGCCTGAATTTCCTGATAAAACTATTGGCCTGACTATACCCTGCCTTCTCTGCAATTTCTTGTACACTGTACTCCGTTTCAACCAAAAGTTTGCATACATAACAAAATTTCTTCTCCGTTATATATTCAGATATCGTGCAGTTCATCTGAGCCTTAAACTGATGACTCAAATTTGAAATAGATATATCGAAATAATCTGCAACCATGCTGACTGTCAAATCACAAATTGCATTGTTGGTATCAATAAACATGATAATCTCCGGAATAATATTGGTTTTCTTTTTGGTTTCTTCGATACTGTCGATGTACAATTGGAACTGCTCTCTGATGTTAAAAATCATCTGCGGTGCTGGCTGCACATCATGCACATTTAATAAATCTAGATCCAAAGAAACAAATTCTGCATCCGCTTCCAATTTTGCTCTGGCTCTGTAATAAGTGTTCAACACATCATAGTATAAAGAAACACTGATAAAACGATTATCACTATTACTTTCCAAAATCCCCAGAAGTACATCCGTCAGCATGCTTGCTTTCTTAAAATCAATATCTATCAAGGCATCGTAAAGCATATGCAATTCTTCAGTAGGATATTGCAGCTTCTTTTCTTCTCCGGGAATTTCTTTATAATAAATAACCTTTTTCCCCTTTTCATGCTCTATATTCATGCTGCACAGGGTGGCCTCCTTATAGGACAGACAAATTTCGTCTAATCTATTATAGCACTTGCCCACACAAAACGAAATATTATCGTCCAAATTGCTTTCAATCGCATCTGCCACCTTGTTAAGCTCTTTTTCAAGATTATGCTCTGCCTCCTCAGGCATACCAAATAAAATTACAACCACATTTCCGTAAAAGCTGTCAAACACATAAAATTCATACGCATTTTCCACAAGCATCTCCAGATAAAGCCCCAGCTTATCCTTGTAATCCTCTTTTTCCATAACAGCTACAACAGCTCTATAGCATTGTGCATGAGGAAAAACATGGGCTTCCTCCAATGCTTTACGAAAATGTTTATTATCACAATTATTCCCAAAAATCAGCTGAAGCATCAGGCGTTCCCTGGTCTGCTTACAATTTAATGCCTCCAGCCTCTTTTCCATATCATTTAAGGTAAACATAAATACATCCAAACCATGAACTGATTCGGGTATATCCTGTACTTTTTCCCTGAACACACCCAGCAATTTACGTATGGGATGTTCATTATAAAAGGTCAACATCAGTACCAAAGCAAATCCTGACAACAAAATCAGTACTGTCAACACAAGAAAACGATCCTGTAAAACCTCCACTTCTTGAAACAGACTTTTTTCGCTGATGGTTCTTGTCAGTTTAAAATAATTATTTGCTGACTCTACAGAAATTTCTATACAAACACCCTTATCAGCTGCCAATTCCCCTTCGGAAAGATAAAGAGTATTTCCTTCATGATCCATAAATGTGGTTATGGCATTTTTCTCTTCAATAACACTCTGAAGCTCCTCTAAGGAGATAGTAAAAATCCACCACTCACCGGATTTATTTTTGATAACATACTGAAGATTATCTCCACCTTCTTCCTGCACGTCATTCTGTTCCCACAAGAGCCATCCTTCACTATCAATACTCTTCCAGCTTTGAATGATTTCCTCCGGTTCCTTCACCTTAATGACCAGACTTGCAAAATATTTGACAGAGTACGTTCCGGAAGAGGTATATATTCTATTCGGCTGCAGCAGATTATAGTAACGTACATTATCCACGATTGCATGTACAGCCTCCTCAGACATCAACATGGTAGTTACATTCTTGCCCGTAAGGTCTCTGGCTATCATATAAGGCTCCATAAAAGGCAACAAAGAATCATACTCTACAATGGCATGCAGTCCTTCTATCTGGCGATCTAATTCTCTTGCAGTAGCCTCCAATGTGTTCTTTGCCTGTTCCTCTATTCTTTTCCGAAAGTAATCCTGATAGGTATCCAAAAAGAAGAATACAAAAACAGTGACCGGCAAAACCAGAACAATAAGAAAACTCAAAGCAAATCGTTTAAAAATCTTTCTTTCAACTCTACGCATATTTCCCTCACTATTCTATGACATAGCTTTACCAGTCACTTTTGTATTTGTTTATATTGTTACGTAAATATCCTTGTTCTAAAAGTTAACTTTACATGTCTATTATCTCTCATATCCCTGCCATTCGTAAATAGACAATTTTTGAAAAGGCAGGGATATCTGATTATTTTGGGCGATAGTAGGCAATCTTTATTCAAATTTTGAACATCTTTTACTATCTTCTATTCATTGATAATAAACTCTGTAATGGAGCTGTAGAAACCAACAAAGTTACCTGTAGCACTATCATCTACTCCGTGTCCTATATAACGTACATATCTCGCCTTCGTACCTGCAGGTAATGCAAAGGTTTCCGGATTTACAGTAGTACCACAGCTTCTCTGGTCTGTTAATACATCTGTAAAAGTTACTCCATCATTAGAAACCTGAATATCAAACATCCAATTTCTCTTTGCACCATTATAGAAAGCAATTTGCACAGAACTGAGATCCATTTCAGCTCCAAGGTCAAAGCAAATCCATTCTCCATCTGCTACTACAGAAGACCATCTGGTACCCAGGTCACGGTCTATAGTATTATCCGGCACGTTACCATCATCTGTACTTGCTGTAATAGATATCGGCCAAAGCACTTTGCTCTGATCTACACCTTCTAATGCACCCTCATTAAATATAGTAACGTACAACACCTTTGCCGCATCTACATAAGAAGCATTAAAGCCCAGTTTTCTGGATATACCACTACAATTCAGATAGAAGGTACCATCTGCGCTTAAGAACGGCTTATAATCAAGAGTTTCCTGCATATTGTTAATCATATACTCCTTGCTTCCGGCATTCAATGTAACAACTCTTCCGTCCTTTAAGGTAATCTCCAACGTTTTCCCGTCCATCTTTGTGGTTGCACCACAATATTTTTCCATAAAGTCAGCAATTGCAATATATGGCTTACCATTTACCAGTCTGTTCGGACTCTTTACATAAGTATAGGTTGAACCTACTTTTACCGCAAAATCACCGATTTCTTCCTTCTCTGCCTCATCCCAGATAAATTCCGTTGTCTCTGCACCTATATTAGCCGGAGTAATGGTATACTCACCAGGTTTTACTGTAAATACAAGACAACCATCCTTTTCAGTCGCTTCCGCTACATAGGAAATATCATTTCCGGATATATTCCATTTACCGGTAGAAACATCTGTTATAAGGCAAATCATATTTTCATATCCATTGTCTCTTACTGTAATATTGAATGCTGTGCTAACCTTTTCTCCACTCTTTGAGAACATAACCATTCTGTCAAGCGTAGTAACACCCATAAACTTATCTGTTTCCTCTGAAATCATAGGAAGGTCTGCTGCATTTCCATCCGCATCCGTTACATACATAGCATTAAGGAAAATATCCTCTGTAGCCGCGGTAGCAGGTGCCACCTCACATCTCCATCCACCTACATAAGATTTTGACATAGATGCATCATAAGCCTGTGCCCATTCCTGACCATCAGAAATATATTTACCTACGCCGCCAACTTTATCTATGGTCACATTTTCCGGATACAGCGTGTAATTTACCAGTTTTCCATTACAACCATCCTCGGTATTCACGATAGTAATCTGATTGCCTGTAATCTGCGGCTCTGTTACTGCCTGCAGAAGCCACTTCTTTGGAAAATCCTTGTTAGTGGAAACTACTCTGTCAAACACTACCATAACACCCGGATATTCTTCATTAAAGGTATCCATAAATACCATAGCACGCTTATAGCTTGCCATCTTATTTGAAGAATATGCGTTGGTAATATCACCCTTCATATAAGAAAATGCAGGGGTATTTTCATTTGGTCCGATAAAGCTAGCCTCGGTTACTGCCACCAGATTATCGTCAGCCATATTCTCTGCGAGACCTGATTTCAAGACTGCCATCTTCTGACCACCATCATTAGCCTCTGCTTTTCTGTTGCCATCATAATAAGTAAAGACTTCACTATCGTCATAAACCGTTACACAGTTTGCTGAAATACTTCTAACCAGATAATTTCTCCAGTGTTCATAGCCCCAGTTACCACCGGTATATATACCAGCCGGTCTGGTTAAAGGTCCTTTGTAATACAACTGGAAATCGCCTACTTGTGCATGGTCATGGTCACCGCTTCTGCGATTATGCATATTCATATAAGCAACTACTGCCGGAGAATCCAATCCATCCTGCCAAGAGGTTCTTACCAGCACTTCACTTCTAGGACTGCCTGTTTCATATGCCAATGGTAAGTCATCCGGAAGCTTTGGCTCTACCGTATTAGAATAAAGCAACAGTGAAAACAACGTAGACATATTGTTATTCTCTTTAAAATACTGAAACTTCATATATGGATCTGAATACATTGTACTCAGAATGGACATATCCATCTTCGTTTCATTTTTGTTTAAATAGCGTCCGATGATATAGTCTTTATGGTCAAAATCATCTCCCTGTGTTACAAGTGCACCATAAGGAATACGGGAATAAAGCATTTTGTAACCAATATTTAGCTGATTGCCATAATACACCTCATAATCATATCCCAGTCTGTCTAACAACATAGCAACGACATATGCATAATAATCTCTGGTATATGAAATAGAACCATCAGATAATGCTCCTGCTTCTCCGTAAATTTTTACTGCCTCAGCCATACTTCCCAAAACCTTCGGCATTATCGCATTATATATCTCCGGATAAGCATCATACAATGCAAGTGCTCCAATGCTATTATAAATAAGAGGCTGTCCTACTGCCTTACCACCTACCTCTGACCATGTTTCCACATTGTCCGGAGTACATGGCTGAACAGATGCGTACATTTGATTTCTGATATTTGCTGCCAGTTCCTTGCGCTGACTATTTGACATAAGATCATAACACCAGTCATACACCAAAGATCCTGTCTGAATAGCATTATTACCAAAGTCCTTATACTTAGCTATAGAATCTGTTTTGGCAGTTTTCGGTTCTCTGGTATACGCAATGGTGTATTCTACAGCCTCTAAGGCTTCCTTTTCGCTCAACTCACCCAGCATATACATAAAGGCCTTTGCCTCCAACTGGCGACTGATAGGATCGGAAAGATAACCACCCTCCGGCTGAGCCGGTAATTCTTCTTTAGCCTTGTTATAAACCCATGTATATGCCGCTGTATAATACGGATTATCCTTTAGTTCAACAAGCTCATCGGCATATGCTTCATTTGCAAATACATAAGGATGCTCTTTACCTTCAAGCATTTGGAGCACGGAGGTTGCTAAATCTTCTGCCCGAGCCGTTACTGCACCTCGCATACCTACTGCCACTGCAACAAGCACCAGAACGCAGGTAATACCTGCACATAACGCAATTTTATACTTTCGCATAAATTGTACAAGTTCATCTTTCATGCTCTCTCCTCCTATCATTTCTTTCTGTAAAGGACATAGCCTGCACCGCCAAGTGCTGCCACTGCTATTGCCAGTAACAATAACCACAGTCCCACATTACTGTCATCGCCGGTCTTGATATCTGCTGTTGGCTTGGTGCTGTCAACAGTATTACCTGCTGTTCCGATAGTTTCCGCATTATCTGGCTTATTATCATCCTCGTCATTACTGTCTGTATCAGCATCGCTGTCGGATGGTGTATCACTATCGCTGTCAGATGGTGCGCCACTGTCTGTATCGGATGATGTATCGCTGTCAGACGGTGTATCACTATCTGTATCGCTGCCACTGTCGCTGTCACTGTCACTATCGCTGTCACTGTCGCTGTCACTATCATCAATAGTTTCTACTAGTTCCACAGTTCCTTTTATAAATTCGTACTCTGTGCCTGCATTCACAATCACAGTAAAGCTGTCGCTGTCACCAACCTGCCCATCTACAGGAATATATGAGAAGCTACCATCTGTCTCTACTGTAAGAACACCCTTAACCGGCTCCTCATAGAGTGAATAGATTGCTTCATTACCTGTATTATTTGTTACAAATTCTACAAAGCTACCTAATACTTCCTGATAAGTGGTACTTTCGATTACTGCTTCCTTGGTAAGCAGCGTAGTACTCTTACGTACGGTCACATTACAGGATGCCGTCACGTTACCTGCTCCCGTTGCTGTAATGGTTGCGGTACCTTCCTTAATACCGATAACTATACCACTTGCATCTACTGCTGCTACACTTGAATCGCTGCTAATCCAGCTTATATTCTTATCAGTTGCATTTGCAGGTGCAAAGGTTACATCAAGTGCCTGTTGTTCTGCAACACACAGATTTAAGCTATCCGGAATAGCAATAGCTGTCAAATCCACAGCACTTACAATAACCTTACAGGTTGTACTATAATTTGAATCATATGCATTAGTTATAGTGATGGTAGTCGTTCCGCTGCTTACTCCGGTTACCCTGCCTCGCAAATCTACCTTGGCAATATTTTCATCAGCACTGCTGTAATCAAATGCATTACCTGTAGTTAATATGAAGTCAGGATCCATCATGGTTGCATCGATTTCCGCTCTTTCACCTATGATAATATTCATTTCTACCGGTGATACAGAAACATATGGAACTCTTTTCACAGAAATATCATCAAACAACCAGTAACCACTTTTCAGATTAGACACCTGTACTGCAAGCTTGGTTCCTGCTGCTGACACATCGCCAGCCGTGAATTCCTTGGTAATCTTAATCCAGCCATCGTTATCTGCGGTTGCATCTGCCTTAATTTCTTTTGTAACTGCAGTTGCTGTCTCAGAATCATACCAGGATACTGTTACTGCAGAATCACTATTAGCACCTACCGACTTTGCGTATGCGGTCACAATATACTTGCTGCTACTTACCAATAATCCATCTGTTACCTTGGCATCCAAAAGCTGCTCAAATGTACCTGTTGCGGTAGCACCTTCACTTATTGCTACTTTCAATGCATTGTCGGTACGTCCTTCTGCAACACTGGTATAGGTTATATCTGTACCTGTACCGGTAGTCCAGCTTGCTAATTCCGCAATAAAATCACCATTCACAATAATCTTTTTCGGTATTACCTTTACTGCACATTCTGCACTGGCACCCTCATATGCTGATTTTACTGTAATCACAGCTTCACCAACACCAACTGCCTTTATGGAAACTGCTCCATTCTCTTCTACTACAGTAGCTACGCTTGTGTCATTACTGCTCCAGCTTAGAGATGGATTTTCTCCAAGGACTTTATCATCATCTGTAAGACTTGCACAGATTTCTGTATCAGAACCTATTTCAAGATTTACCTCTGCTTTATCAATCGTAACCACAGGGGCCTTCTTAATAGAAATATCGTCAATCAGCCAATAGCCGCCACCCGCTAAATTACACGGTGTAATTTGCAGATATTTTTTGGAATCTGCCCCTTCCTGCACATATTCGAAAGAATATTCTTTCCAATCAGTACAGTCACTTGCCATCATATTGCTGCCAACTCGTTTGTTATTCAAATTAAATTGTACATTTGACTCGTTGGCATTTGGATTACTAGCATTTACAGCCTTTGCACGTATGGATACGATGTATTTCACGCCTGCTTCCAGTCCATTCGGGTATCTGGTAGCATAGGACTGCCTAAAGCTTCCGTTAACGGTTGCAACATTATTAGATACTGAAGAATCATGTGTAACCACCAATACTTTATTATTTGTGTTATTTGGTTCTTCAATAATCTGATAGGTTGTTCCCACTACATATGGAACACACTCCCATCCATATGTACCAATTGCGCTAGCCTTATAATTACCCAAGGCTGTAACCGGGCTAGCCATCACAGCATCTTTTTCGAAATCGCCATTTACAATAATCGATGTATCTGTATTTCCAATATTGGACTTAGCTGTCACGGTTACACTACAGGTTGCACTAATACTCTTAGAAACATCTGCATTCTTAGCTGTTACCGTAATCGTAACAGGATCTGCTGCAGCTTTTATAGCTGTAACTGTTGCCGTAGCACCATTACCTGTTACTGTCGCAACTGTATCATCACTGCTTTTCCATTCATAAGTAGGTGTTCCTCCGAATACACTATCCTCATCTGTAAATGATGCAGTCAGTGTAAATGTTTTTTCTCCTTCCAGACTTAAAGTAGTTGGAGCTACAGTAATTGTCGGCTCCTTCGGCTGCCATTTTTCAATGGAGATATCATCAAGAAGCCAGTAACCGCCACCTGCTATATAATACATTGTGATTTCCAGGCATTTCTTTGCATCATCACCACTTTGTGTATATACAAAAGAAATATTCTTCCACTCTGTACAATCACTTGCCATTAAGTCACTCGTCGCTGCTTTACCATTCAAAATAAATCTCAACTTGGATGCACTTGCAGATGAATTAATAGCATTTACAGCCTTAACGCGTGCTGATACTGTATATTTTACACCATCTTCCAGCTTATCCGTATAAGAGTATCTGATAGTACCATTAACAGTCGCAGCCTCTCCACTCAAAGTTGCGTCATGAAGCACCTTCATCACCTTACTGCTATTAGCTGTATCACTGGTATCCTGAATAACCTGATACTTGGTTCCTTTTGCACTGGCATACCATTTCCAACCACTATCTCCAATATCAGCAGGCCCTGGTTTCGTCTCGTCTGTAGCATCTGTAGATGTATCCATTACACTGCCTGCTTCAAAATCACCATTAGTAATAATAGCTGTATCCTTATCTCCTGTATCTTCTTTGACCTTCACCGTAACACTGCACGTTGTGCTAACACTCTTAGAAGCATCTGCATTCTTTGCTGTAACTGTAATCGTAACAGGATTTGCTTCAGCTTTTACAGCTGTAACTGTTGCCGTAGCACCATTACCAGTTACTGTCGCAACAGTTGTATCACTGCTTGTCCAGTCATAAGTAGGTGTTGCTCCAAGTACACTATCCTCATCTGTAAGCGTAGCAATAAGTTCACCCGTCTTTTCTTCTTCCAGACTTAAGGTAGTTGGACTTACAGTAATAGTCGGATCCTTTGGCGAAATTTTTACTATAGAAATATTATCTATCAGCCAATAACCGCCACCTGCTATATTATACAACTTAATTTCTAATTGCTTTTTAGTATCTGCACTTCCCTGAGTATGCTCATATGTATACTCTTTCCAGTCGGTGCAGGCACTTGCCATTAAATCACTTGCACTGATGTCAGCACCATTCAGAGCAAATCTCAGCTTT
>JAFXAZ010000037.1 GCA_017521985.1 Lachnospiraceae bacterium | reverse complement strand
GTAGTTACATACTGTTGATTATTGGCATAACATGGATAAAGTCTCCAAGTATTATCTCTTCCTCTTGCCCAAATATATCCGTTAGAAGTTGCATTTGTATCAGACTTTACATTATCCCCACCGCCATCTGTTGTTGCTGTTTCATAAAAAGGGATAAATTTTGTCGCAGTTTTATCCGTCCATGTATTATACATGGCTTCCGGGATTAGTCTTGTCGTTGTAGATGTATCACCGAAATCATCCACTACACCATCGCCATTTGTATCGTTTCCCACATTATAGGACGACGTTTTCAAATTGTAGACCAATTCGGTTGCCTGTATGCCTCCTTCGCCATCTGACGCAAAGACAATATCTGACTTACAAGTTACTAATACACATAAAGCCAAAACAAGAAGCAATAATTTTTTTGATTTCATTAATAGCCTTTTCATTATTTTACTGTCTCCTTTCATAAAAATCCTACTCCTGCCGCAGCCGGCACTACAGCAATATTGGTAACGACTATAACTCCCAGTTCCATTTAGGGTCCATGCTGGTTGGATCAGTGCCTTCAAAGGTAAACAGGCCATTCTGAGTCATAATCTCTTCGGTTTCTACAAATTTCATCATCTCTGCTTCCGGTTTTATATATTCTTTCTTCATTTTCATATATCCTCCCTATCAATTCGCTGATGACATGTAGAACTCATTGTTGACCCATTCTACTTCTAAATCGGTGGATTTTACCAGTACGGTAACCTTCATATTCTCTGTATAGCCAGTTAAACCGTTAACTGTAACGGAGAACGCTTTTGGCGTTGTCACATTATAAACTGCTTTAACCGTGTCTTCTTTATATACGAATTCCTGATAATCTGTGAAATCTCCGTTAGCATCCTTACCCCAATCCAGGCGAATGATAAATTGAAGCCCCGCAGCGGTAGCACCACCTGCTAACTTCGTATATGCATTGCCAAAGGAAGGTCTGGAAATAACGGTAAAACTATCATCTGTTTTACTTACACTAGACTGTCCCTTCATGGTTGCAAACATATATCCTTCACCAGCAATATATATAGGCACCTGACTATTGGTTGCAGACAATGTACCATTTTTAGCATCAACCTTCAAGCGTCCGTTTTTATCCTTAGAACAATCAATCACATTTGTTCCATTAATAGCATTAAAATAGGTCGCAGTCAGAATCTTACCGTTCAAATCAAGGGTTATTTTGTTATTCAGTTCAATACTACTCTCTGTAATGTCCTCAAGCAGTGTAATGGTAGCACCCTCTGTCGCATTACTAATTGCATCCTGCAGGGTTGCATATTTCGTGCCGTTAATTTCTGCTGTTGGAATACGTTTTAGTGTAATACTTTTAAGCCTAATATCCCACGCACCGGTAGGACGTGTCTCTCCTTCTCCCCAATTGTCATCATCCATCTTAACGGTCAAGTAATACTCACCCGGAGATGATATCTCCAATTGCTTTGTATGCGCAGCAGATAAATCCTTACGCGTATCCATGGAGCCCCAAAAATTGGCTTCATTCATTAGTTGCTCCCTTGTAGGTACCTCGGTAGTAACAGATGACATATAAAAATACAAATTAGCGTTTGCTGTTCGGGTATTTTCCGTTATCACAACATATGTACCTGCTGCAGGAACTTTTAATTTTATGGTAAAATATGGTTCACTGCCGTCTGACCACTTTGCTGCACCATCAGCAGGACCATATGCTTGAACTTGCAAAAACTCCTGTGTCATAAAGCTCTGACTTTCAACCAAACCCTCTTTGTAAGAAGTCCATTGCCACGGCACTGTATTTTTAAGATTCTGATAATCATAAGTAGTTACATACTGTTGATTATTGGCATAACATGGATAAAGTCTCCACATACTATCTCTTCCTCTTGCCCAAACATATCCGTTAGAGGATGCAGTTGTATCAGACTTTACCTCATCCCCACCTTGATCTCTTGTTGCTGTTGCATAAAAAGGGATAAATTTCGTCGCAGTTTTATCCGTCCATGTATTATATATGGTGCTTGGGATTAGTCCTCCCGCTGATGTAGATGTATCCCCGAAATCATCAACTACACCATCGCCATCTGTATCATTACCGATATTATAGGACGACGTTTTCAGACTGTAGACCAATTCAGTTTGCGTTTCTCCTTCGGCATTTGACGCAAAGACAATATCTGACTTACAAGTTACCAATACACATAAAGCCAAAACAAGAAGCAATAATTTTTTTGATTTTTTTAATAGCATCCTCATTATTTTACTGTCTCCTTTCTTTCACAGGAATCCTATTACTGCACATGTAACAGAATTTCTGCTTGTTGTTGTAATTTCCCATCCTCCCAGTAATGAAAATGGGGCATCATATATTCCACCAATCGATCTTCCGGAAGGCTGTGCGTTGTCAGTTGTCCCTGATAATCCGTATCAATAGGTCGCTTAGGGTTGTCCTGATCGTATAGTACACACCAGTCTTCACTCCCCCAGATACTAAAGAATCTTCCTTGTCTTCCCGGTTGCTCTTCCTGCATCAAATAATGCACATAAATATAAGACTGCAGTTTGTCAATATTCATACGATTAACCATTATGCGTGGTATCGTATTTTCTTTTCGGTTCCAATCCCGTACCTCTTCCATAGGCATACTCTGATAGTATTTTATCATAGGAACATATGGACGGAGTTTATCCTGCCCCGGCCAAAGAAATACATATTTCTCAATTCCGGGCAGGTATTCATCCAAATGAAAACTCTCACGAGCCTCGTAATAAACAAAAATCTGATCATCCAGAGCAAATACTGTCCCACTGATTAACTTCCCAGCCTTAACGGCTGCCTGCCACAGTGGCAGGCACCCTTGAATAAAAGCTTCCGTATCAGGGCATTTCTTTTGAAGCCTCAACGTACAGCGAAGCGGCAATTCTTTTTCTTGGTATCTTGCCATACAGATTTCCTCCGTGTTTTAGAATTCTAACACCACAAATCCGGTTGCAGGAATCTCTGCCAGATATGTTCTTTCATCAACCTTCTGAAGTTTTATGGTCCAATTGCCTTCTTTTACTACAGAAGGAGTTACCGGGTCTTTAAACCTTATGCGAACTGTCTGATCAGCCTCTGCATGAAGTTCATCCCCTTTTTCATTCGTTCTGTCATTCCCTTCATTGTTGAATATGGAAAGATAGCGTTTGTTTTTATCGTCCTCAGATACCAACCAACACAATCCACCCACGGATACAGGCATTATTTCCTCAATCAGCCTTTCTACGTTAAGAGCCAATTCTTCCAGAACATCACTTCTTAATACCTTAAAGTCGCTGCATGCCATTTTACTTGCAAACGCTCCGCTCTCCGTGGCATCAATCAGATAATCATACTGTTTCATTGCCTCTTCGTTTGTATCCTCGTAAATAATATCGAATAGATCACCAAATCGGGAGTTTGTAATAACATGTCCCTCATTACCATAAGTTTCGCCATTTCTTCCGAAGAAAAGCATCAAAACATCTTCTAAATGACC
>JAFXAZ010000036.1 GCA_017521985.1 Lachnospiraceae bacterium | reverse complement strand
TATATTACTTCCAATGCCATAAAAGCATCTTCCATAAATCTTACGGAATTTGCACCGGATGGTGCATATAGAGAAGGCGCAGGTTATTGGGCTTATGTTATGACGTATATAGTTAAAATGCTTTCTACAATAGAAACTATTTTTGGAACATGTTACAGCCTGGATCTGTGTGAGGGATTATCTACATCAGCCTCCTATATGTTGAATGTACAGTCCGACATGGGTATTTTTAACTATAATGATGCAAGACAGACGGTATATTACGTTCCGGAATATTTTTATCTGTCTCAAAAATATGACGACCCATCTATTGCAAGCACCGTTCTTTATATGTATGGCGGAAAGCTTGCCGGAGATTCCAGCGCAATAGATCTGGTATCTTCCATGCTTTATCTTGATACGAAGGTTGTAGCAGATGAAGAAAATTTACCGGAATTGGATAAGGCGTATTATGGGGAAGGTCTGGTTGCCATGAGGGATAGATGGAGCGACGAGCTCACCACCTTTGTCGGAATTCATGGAGGCTATAATCACATTGTTCACGGACAGTTAGATGCAGGAACTTTTGTTTATGATTATGCAGGAGTGAGATGGATTAAGGAGCTTGGCAAAACGCCATATCAAACAGATGCGTCCTCAGATTATAATTCGAATGGAGGACGCTGGAAGCTGTTTCGTTCCAAGGCCGAGGCACATAATGCAATTGTTATAGTGAATGAAGACTGGACAACAACCGGTGTTGACCAGGTAGTAGATGCAGGAGCACAATTGACAAGCTTTGAGAGCAAGGAAAAGGGTGCGATTGCTGTATTAAATATGAGCGACGTATATAAGGGATTGGGTGCTGAGAAAGCGACCAGAGGATTCTTTTATAGCGATGACAGAAGCAGTCTGGTTGTGAGAGATGAAATTACATTGTCAAAAGCAAATTCTACGGTATATTCCTTCTTTTTAACAGACACGGAGGTGGCAATTGCCGAGGATGGTAAGTCAGCTACGTTAACACATAGTAATGGCAAGCAGATGAAGCTGGAATTTGCCACAACCGGTACCGGTAATGCGACTTTGGGTGTCGGCAAGGCTACAAGAGAACTGTTAGGCACTACCAGTCCGGTAAATCATCCTAAAAACGAGGATGAAAATTTCTGGGATGTGGAAGATGAAAATGTAAATAGAATCTATGTAAAATTAGAAAATGCCAGTGGCGACGTTGCAATTACTGTGAAGCTTACGCCGACAGATGTCAGTGGTTCAGAAATAGAAGAGTATAACAAGTCAATTTCTGAGTGGACGATACCGGATGGAGAGATTGCAGTAAAACCTGAGGTGCAAAGTGTTGTAATTGATGGTCGAGAGATGAAATTTGGAGCAGATAAGCAAGCAGCTTTCTTGTCTGTGGTGGGTAAGTATGATGCCGTGCCTGAAGCTCTCGTTACAGTAGATGCTTCTAAGTATACTTATGAGGTTACAAATGCAGACAGTACGAATGGTGGAATCACTACAATTGTTGTAAAAGATAAAAATAATTCAGATATCTTTTCTACATATACGGTTAAGTTTGTAGAAATTCCGGAGCCAAAAAGCTTTGACGGAATGACATCCATACAGGTAGCGAATGCAGAGGCAAGCGACGAGCCTCAAGCAGCTTCCCACGGATATTACAGATGGTGTGTACTAGATAATGATATAAATTCTCGTTGGACGGCACAGGGTGGCGGAAACTGGATTTTGCTTGAATTAGAAGAAGAAACAACGGTTGATAATTTAATGATAGCTTTCTATAATCCGACCAAGAAAGAACGTGGTACCTATTTTGGTATTAATGTATCAGCGGATGGAGAAAACTGGGAGCTGGTATGGAGTGGTACCTCTGACAAAAAAGCACAAAACGGAACATATCAGCAATATGAGTTGGGCGTTAAAACCGCAAAATATATCAGACTGGACTGTAATGGCAATACGTCTCAGGGAATTACCGCAGGCTGGAACAATATTGCGGAAATTGTTGTGACGAAAAATGGTGTAGAGGCAGCCCCAACAGAGGCGCCGACAGCAACACCAACAACAGCCCCAACAGAGGCGCCGACAGCAACACCAACAACAGCCCCAACAGAGGCGCCAACAGCAGTGCCAACGCTGACACCGACTTCTACTCCAGAAGTAATTAAGATAATTCAAGATAAGAGTACAGTTTCTTATGAATTTGGCAGCGATGGTACAATATCCATTTATTGTGCAGGGGAGCATAGCGAACTTATAAGCGTGGATATGGATGGTAAAGAGGTGGATAAATCCAATTACACGGTCAAAGCCGGTTCCACTATTTTGGAATTCAAAGCAGAATATTTAGAAACGCTGTCTGTTGGAACACATGAGGTAACTTTGCATTATACAGGTAATCGTAATGGCAGTACTGAGATTACCTTAAAAGCAAAGGCTGGTGCGGATAATAGTGAACATGATAGCCATGAAGCTGATAATAACGCACAGGATAATGCCAATGATGATGGTGTGAATATTCAGGAAGATACAAAAGGGCAGACAGAGACAACAGGAAATCCTGACACCGGAGATGATGCAAATGTATTAGTTTGGAGTTATGCGACTATACTTGCAGGTATTATTGCCTTGGTAATCGGTATTGTTTACCGCAAGAAATGGAAGGGCATATTGTCTGTGCTGCTTGTATGTGTATTGCTGTCCGGAATGTTTACAAACAAGATTTCTGTGGCAGCAGCCGATACGGATATGACCAGTACCGGAACAACCAAGGAATTAACGGTTACGGAAAGTGTAACTGTAGGTGAAAGTACACTTGAATTTTGTGTAAAGGTGTTCTATACCTTGCCAAATGAATATGAAGTCCTGATGGATGCATATGGAGAGGCATTGTATAGTGAAAATTTTGATACCTGCATAGAGGGTGATGCCGTTCATAATGATAAGGAAAATATACCGGAGGGAGCATACTACTATTGTGCAAATGATGGTACAAATGATGATGGAAGCCTGAAATATGGCGGAACGGTTACATTTGACGGTGGTAACGGATATATACAGATGAAGGAAGCATATGGCCAGATGGTATATGTAAAGCCGGGTATTGAAGGCATAACAGACATGAAGTATCTTGTTGTGGAGAGCAAGCTGCAATATAATACTTCAGGAATAGAATTTAAGTTCATGACCCGCGGTGCCAATTCTTCAAACAAAGCAAAAATAGAGACAGTGGGAGTGCTCAAGGATGGTACATTTAGTAATGCGGATGGTACTGAAATAGCGACTATATCAGCAGGAAATTGGCATACATTTACCTATGTATTTGATATTGCAAGTAAGAAGTATGATTTATATATTGATGGGGAGAAAAAGCAAGAAGACGCTACTTGCAGCTATTTCAGAGGCTTTAATGGATCAGACCATTTCAGATTAAAAGCAGCTAGCCTGACGGAAGGTGCTAGCGAAGCAGATATCATGATTGATGATATTAAAGTTTATGGTAGTACTTCAGATCCTGCTAGTAGTTTATTAGAAGTGACATATGGTAGTTTAATTGAGGCATACGGAACAGTATTGTATAGCGAAGATTTTAATAATTGTACAGATGGAGCTGCAGTTCACAATGATAAGGGAAATATACCGGAAGGGGCATATTACTATTGTGCAAATGATGGTACAAATGATGATGGAACCCCGAAATATGGAGGAACGGTTACATTTGTTCGTGGAAACGGACATGTGTTGATGAAGGAAGCATATGGCCAGATGGTGTATGTAAAGCCGGGCATTGAAGGAATAGCAGACATGAAGTATCTTGTTGTAGAGAGCAAGCTGCAATATAACACCCCGGGAATAGAATTTAAGTTCATGACCCGCGGTGCCAATTCCTCAAACAAAGCAAAAATAGAGACATTGGGAGTGCTCAAGGATGGTACATTCAGCAAAGAAGATGGTACGAAGATAGCAGATATCACAGCAGGAAGCTGGCATACTTTTACCTATGTATTCGATATTGCAAGTAAGAAGTATGATTTGTATATTGATGGGGAGAAAAAGCAAGAAGGTGCTACTTGCAGCTATTTCAGAGGCTTTAATGGATCAGACCATTTCAGATTAAAAGCAGCCAGCCTGACGGAAGGTGCTGCCGGAGCAGATATCATGATTGATGATATTAAGGTATATGGAAGTGTTTCAGACCCTATAGTAATCACAGCAAACTGATTAGCGAGAAAGGATATAAAAAATGAGGAAAGATTATATTAAACCAGAAGCGGAGATGGTAAAATTCGTGGAAGAGGAAGAGATTATGGCGACAACCCCTGCAAGTACACTTCTCGATATTACCGATATACCTGATGGTGTGACGTGGTATTAATCCACATACTCCGTAAAATGGTGTCAGAAATCAAAAAACTATTTTATCAATGGAAGGGAGAAAAGGTGATGGATAAGGTTTTTAAATCACAAAAAAGATTGAAAAAGTATAACGTAAACAGGTTTACGGCATGTCTTTTAGCGGTTCTTATGCTATTTTCAGCTTTATTAACAGGCAGCATGACAGTGCATGCCGAGGCAACGGATGAGAATGTAGTTAAGATGCCTGTATATAAAAACGAAACCGAATATGAAGAGGCAAACATAACAATGCAGCAGAGCCCTATTGAAATAGGGGATAATTCTTTTGAACTTATTTTTAGACCGTACTTCGGTA
Organism: Lachnospiraceae bacterium; assembly: GCA_017521985.1. Taxonomy (GTDB): domain Bacteria; phylum Bacillota; class Clostridia; order Lachnospirales; family Lachnospiraceae; genus RGIG6307. The sequence continues at coordinate 5,684 of JAFXAZ010000036.1, read as the reverse complement.
CATCAGAAATGAATGCATTGTTAGCAGCAAATGGTGATGCTACCAGGGTCAGCATCGGAATTCGTTTGACATGGACAGATGCAGAGGGTAACCTTCAGTCAAAGGATCTTACATATACAGAGGATATGGTTAAAACAGTTTATGCTGAAATAAAGGCATTTCGCGTTATAGCAACTGGCATTAACAGCTTTGAAAATTTGACAGTTACTCCGCTTGTAAAATCCCAAGTGTTTACAAATATAGAATGTCTTGGTGAATCAGAGCAGGTAACAGTAAAGTCTGAGTATGATGCTATGGTGGCGGCATATGAAGAGGCTGCAATCTTGAAATATACTACATGTTTCGATGACTGTGCAGATGATACTGAAGTTCATAATGATAAAAATATACCGAGCGGAGAATTCTATTATTTGGCAAAGGATAGCGCATATGGTGGTAGTGTCGAGTATGATTTTGATGGCGTAAACGGCTATATTCTGATGAAGGAGGCATATGGACAGCGTATAGATGTGAAGCCAACAGGCGCAGATGCAAAATATGTTATAGTGGAGAGTAAGATTCGATATAATACGTCAGGAATAAAGCTTGAATTTGGTTTGCGAGGTGTTAAGTCTAATGGTAAGGCTAGTCCAGCTACTTTGGGAACAATTGAAAATGGTACGTTTACTACTAATACCGGAGACTATAGTAAAACTATTACTTCAGGAGAGTGGCATACATTTACCTATGTACTTGATATTAATAATAAGAAGTACGATTTGTATATCGATGAGGTTAAAGTGACGGAAGAATCTCAAGGTTACAGTTATTTTAGGGGATTTCAAGGGGATGATTTCTTCCGTATAAAAGCAGCCAGTCTGACAGATGGTACTACCGGTGCAGATTTCATGATTGATGACATCAAGGTATATGGATGCACTACTGACCCTACAGCTATAACTACAGAGTAGAAAATTATTGAAAAAAGATGCAGGAGGGATTGCTGCGCGCCAAGCGCGCAGCAATCTCGGCATCATAGGAAATTATGATTTAAGAAAGTGGCATGAACAAAATGAAAAGTTATGATTTTGCAAAATATAGCGGCTTCTTCGAAAGAACAGTAAAGTTTATTGAAAAAGAGCAGCTTTTAAGAACAGATTTGTGGATTCGTTTTGTGCAGCAATTTAAAGAAGATGCTGATTATGAAGGTGGCTGGCGAGGGGAATACTGGGGCAAGATGATGCGAGGAGCCTGCTTTGTTTATGCGTACTCCCGAAATTCTGAATTGTACCGGATTCTGACTGACACCGTAAAAGATATGTTGACTGCGCAGGATGAGAATGGCAGAATTAGTAGCTATGCGATTCATCATGAGTTTGAAGCGTGGGACATCTGGTCTCGTAAGTATGTATTGCTGGGGATGCAGTATTATCTGGAAATCTGCGAGGACGCAGAATTATCTGCGCAAATATTAGATAGTATGTGTCAACAGGTGGATTATATTATATCCCACATCGGCAGTCCTGAGGACGGTAAGAAGCTGATTACGAAGGCTACCCGTCATTGGCGCGGTTTAAATTCTTCCTCTATATTGGAGCCGATTGTAAGATTGTATAACCTTACAAAGAAGCAGAGATATTTGGATTTTGCTTCCTACATTGTAGAATGCGGCGGAACAGATGTCGTCAATGTTTTTGAACTGGCTTACGAGGATAAGCTATATCCATATCAGTATCCGGTAACGAAGGCCTATGAAATGACATCCTGTTTTGAAGGATTGTTAGAATATTACTATGTGACCGGAGAAGAGAAATACAAAACATGTATTATCAATTATGCAAATAAAATTTTAGAGAGTGATTTTACCATTATTGGCTGCTGTGGTTGTACACATGAATTGTTTGATCATTCTACGGTAAGGCAGGCAAATACAGATAATGGCGAAAAAATGCAGGAAACCTGTGTAACAGTTACCTTCATGAAGTTTTTCTATGAATTGTTTTTATTAACCGGGGACAGCAAATATGTAGATGCGTTTGAGACCTCATTTTACAATGCCTACTTAGGTTCTATCAATACAGAGAAGGTCATTGAGCCTTCGCTGTTAGAGGAGCATCCGGATTGGAGCATTGAGCCTTTACCTTTTGACAGCTATAGTCCGTTGACCGCTGGCACCAGAGGAAATGGCATCGGTGGTCTGAAGCTCATGTCAGATAATCATTATTATGGTTGTTGTGCCTGTATCGGCTCTGCAGGACTTGGACTGTTTCCGCAGATGGCACTGGTGAAGCAACACAAAGAGCTTTATCTGAATTTATATATGGATGGCAGCATGGAGACCACAACTCCTTCCGGAAATAAGCTTGTTATCAAGATGGAAACAGCTTATCCGGTAAGTGGTATCGTAAGGATTACTTTTGAGCCGGAACAGGCTGAGCAATTTGAGGTTAGAGTACGAATACCTGCATGGAGTAAACAGACCGCATTAACCGTAAATAAAAAAAGCATGAGAATGAGCGAGGAAGAGTTGCTTGCAAATAAGGGCTATGTTTGTCTGAATAAGGTTTGGCTTCCGGGAGAAACGATAGAACTTGATTTAGATATGCGTACAGAGTGTATAAAGCCAATTCCGTATGGACATCAGGTGCTGATGAATCATGTGATTTGGGGAACGAATTATATCATCCCTACTTATGACGAAGAGGACCCTGCAGCAAAAAAACATCGGGCTTTTCGAAGAGGACCGCTCGTGTTAGCACAGGAAAATCGATTGGGATACAGCGTGGATGAACCCGTTGGCATATTGATAGATGAAGATGGTTATGTGAAAGTTGCCTTCCCGGAAATAAAGGTTGCACCATACGCCAACCTTTTAGAAGTAGAGATGCCGCTAATGGATGGAACTAAGATGCATGTAACGGATTATGCATCGGCAGGCAAACTTTGGACAACTGAAAGTAAAATGGCAGCATGGATGCTTATTAAGTAATGGGAATGAAAACGTGTTGAAGGATGAGTTAAAAGAATGAAAGAGTTTTTTCCGGATGGAACGCCTATAGATGAATGGTTTTATGATTGTAAAGTTCCAAAGCTTGAAGAGATGGGAAAACAATATATATTGACGGAGTATGGTATTCTGGCAGATGGAAAAGTACATACTACAGAGATTCAACATCTAATTGATTTTGCCGCAAAAAATGGAGGCGGTGTTATTGTTGTGCCTCAGGGGACGTACATGACAGGTTCCTTGTATTTTAAACAAGGGGTACATTTGCATATAGCGGCAGGAGGGGTATTAAAAGGCAGTGATGATATTTGTGATTATGATATCAAGATGACCCGCATAGAAGGGGAAAGCTGTCCATATTTTACTGCACTGATTAATGCAGATGGTGTGGACGGATTTACCATGTTTGGACCGGGAATCATCGACGGAAATGGTTTGCGTTCATGGAAGGCATTTTGGCTAAGGCGTGAATGGAATCCGGAATGCACCAACAAAGATGAGCAGAGGCCGCGGTTGGTATTTATATCCAACAGCAAAAATGTACTGATTGCAGATTTGAATCTGATTAACGCACATTTTTGGACAACTCATATTTATAAATGCAACCATGTGAAGTATCTGAACTGCAATATTTTCTCTCCGGCAGAGCCGGTAAAGGCACCCAGCACGGACGCTATAGATATAGATGTATGTACAGACGTGTTGATAAAAAATTGCCGTATGGAGGTAAATGATGATGCGGTTGTATTAAAAGGCGGAAAAGGACCTTGGGCTGACGTGCAGGAAGAAAATGGTTCCAATGAAAGAATCATTATTGAAGACTGCATTTATGGTTTTTGTCATGGATGCCTGACCTGCGGCTCAGAATCTGTCCACAACCGCAATGTCATTATGCGCAGAATTCAGGTGGAAACCGGAAATAATTTACTGTGGCTGAAAATGAGACCGGATACACCGCAGCATTATGAATATATTATGGTAGAAGACATAACAGGGAAAATACACAATTTTATCAATATCAATCCATGGACGCAGTTCTTTGACTTGAAAGGAAGAACAGATATTCCAATGTCATATGCTGAGCATATTGTAATGAAAAATTGTCGTTGCGATTGCCACAACTTTTTCTATGTGAAAGAGGATAAATCACAATATTTGTTAAATGACTTTATATTTGAAAATTTGGAAATACATGCAAAAAAGGATGACTTTACAACAGACATTGTGGATAATATGGTTGTGAGCGATATTAATATTTTAGTTGAGGCAAATTGGAAAAACTAAATAGTGATTTCTAAAGGCTACCCAATCAAAAAGATTGGATAGCCTTTGTCATTCGTGCAAATCGATTGCCATAAAATTGCCTTGTGTAAGAATCGTATCGAAAGTAGTGTTTGTAAAATATTTCAAATCATTTTGATGTATCACATAAAGTGCATTTGCATCGAAATAATTTTGATATTTCATGTCCACAAAATGGTATCGCTCAGAGTAAGGGAAGAGTTCTCGTCCACCGGTTTTCGTGCTTTCTTCCTGATAGTACAATGCGTCAATCTGACAAGCGTACTGGGTAAGAATTTCAGCCATTTTGTAATTGGTCTGCCAGCCTACATTGGAAGAAACATACAGGATGTCATAATTATCAAGGTCATCTGCTTCTTTTACAAGGGTCAGGAAATCTACATTAAACATGGTCTGAATGTTCTCAGCAAAATAAGTAAAATACTGGCTGAAAAAGAATATGCCGAGAACAGTATAGGCAATGATAAAACCATTTCTTAAGTATACAGTAAGTTTAGGCAGAAGCTTCACGAAGCAGTAAATTCCGTAAACGGTCAAAATTATTAGCGGATAAAAAATAATATTGATACGATTTACATTTACTTCAAAAGTGATAAGGCCTGCCCAAATGCCCATAATGAAATAACCGCACAGTGCCAGGTCTAATGTTTTTCGGCGCCTGTCCTTTTGTGTAAAGAAACGTCTGGCAAACATGATAATTCCAAAGAAAGTAAATGGTATACTTAAATGGTACAGTGTTCCAAATCTTGGGAGTGCATTAAATAAGTAATCCGGGCGTTGCAAAAAGGCTTGCTTTAACATGGAAAGAGCGTTTCTTCCAAGCTGATAAAAAGAAAAGTTTAAAAATAAAATATCATTGCTGCGAATACTGTGTGGGAAGTACGGAATGGTAATAAGCGGAGTGTGAATAGTCTCCAAACCAAACATATTGATTACCATAACCAAGATTTCCGGAAGTGCCACGGCAAAAAAGATACATGCACTAATAAGAATTTCCTTAAAAGTAAATTCCTTTTGCCACAAACACCATGCTGCAAAAACAAATAAAAATACGGGTACGCTGTAAACTGCGATTCCGTAGCAGTAGAAAGTCAGTCCGAAACATACCATGGAAAGGTATAAATAACGCCTCTTTTCAAAGCCTTTCAATAAAAGGAAAAAGCCCAGCAGAAAAATATGTGGGAACAGGTTACAATCTAAGGACCAGCGACTTTGCATAAAATGCCATGGATTTATAGCTGTAAATGCCATTACCGCCAGTGACATATTTACAGAGAAAAATCTCTTAGAAATATGGTACATAAGTGCTACACCCATAACACTGGCAAATACCATTGGCAGACGCACGGCAAAAGTAGAGAAACCAAAAAGCTTTATAAACGGTACCATACAATAG
>JAFXAZ010000035.1 GCA_017521985.1 Lachnospiraceae bacterium | reverse complement strand
TTGATGTATGTTTATTTTGTTAAGGTAGGGGTATCTCAACAATACAACATATATTCAAAAACTGCTACTTTTATTTTTACAAAAAAGTAGTGACCTTATTGTACGTAACGCTAGCCGTCGCGCCAGCGACTTGGTACAATGAATATAAGAAGAACCTTGTAAGAAAATAAATACATGGCAGGTAAAAATAATGTTTAAAAGAAAAGTATATGACGAACTCTTGGAATGGAAAAAATGGAATGGAATGTATGCATGTTTGCTTGAAGGTGCAAGGCGTGTTGGAAAAACGACAATAGCAGAGGAATTTGCGCGTAATGAGTACGATTCGTATATCTTGATTGATTTTTCAAACACCAGTAAAGAAGTGATGGATATATTTAACGATATATCAAAGCTTGATCGTTTTTTTTTAAGATTGCAAGTGGAAATGGGTGTGGAGCTTTATGAAAGAAAATCAGTTATTATCTTTGATGAAATTCAGCTATATCCAAAGGCGAGACAAGCTATCAAGCATCTTGTGAAAGATGGGAGATATGATTATATTGAAACCGGTTCTTTGATTTCGATAAAGAAAAATGTGAAAGATATTCTGATTCCGTCGGAGGAACATAAAATTCACGTATATCCGATGGATTACGAAGAATTTATGTGGGCTACAGGTAACAATCCAAATATTTTGAATATGGCATATAAAAGCAATATAGAACTTGGTAATGCTGCTAATCGTAATGCAATGAGAGATTTTCGGATTTATATGGCTGTTGGAGGAATGCCACAGGCAGTGGAAAGTTACATTGCCACAAATAGTTTTGAGGCTGTAGATAAAGTAAAACGAGAAATATTGGAGTTATATTATGATGATTTGAAGAAGATTGATGCCTCCGGTAGAATAACGGATATGTATAAATCAGTTCCATGTCAGCTTGCAGCGAAGAAGAAGCATTATGCAATAACAACAGCAACCGGAAAGCAAAAAACGAGAAAGGACGAAGAACGACTTTTTGAATTGATTGAATCAGGCCTTGTATTGCCTTGCTATAATGTGTTGAATCCCAGCGTTTCGTTATCTCAGACAAAAGACATAAATTGCTTTAAATTGTATTTGTCAGATATAGGATTGTTTACTACAATGCTATTCAATGATGCACAGAATGGAATAGAAGATATTTATAAGAGGCTTTTGAGTGATACATTAACCGCAGATTTAGGATATCTATATGAAAATGTAGTAGCACAGGCAATAAAAGCAAGTGGAAGGGATTTATATTATCATACTTGGAAAAAAGAAGGAAGTACACATTCGTTTGAAGTGGACTTTTTGATTACGTCAAAGAATAAGGTGATACCGATAGAAGTAAAATCTTCAGCAGTAAAAAATCATAAATCAATTGATAACTTTAAAATAAAGTATTCTAAACAAGTGGGTGAACGGTTTCTTTTATCACAAAAAGATGTTGGAAAAATTGGAACATTAAAATTAAAACCTATATATATGATATTGTTTTTACTAAAGGATTTGGGGGAATGAATATATCATTCCTCCTCCGCCACCTGCAACATCCTTGGCTCATCCGCATAAATATTTCGTTTTCTCTTATATTTTAAATACTCAGCATATCGCATAATCTCCGCCAGTTCTTTTCTTTCCAGAGAGCACAAAAGTTTTATCAAGTGCGCAAACGTAACCTTTTCGGAAATCGGTTTGGACAGAAGCTCCGGCTCTAAATTTACATCCGTAAGACCGGTGAGATAATCCAGGGATGCATGTAATTCTTTTGCCATGGATGCGGCCTTTTCCAAGGGCGGCAGATAGATACCATTCTCGTAATTGGACATACTGCCCGGAGTAATGTTTAGACTACCCGCAAACTCCTTCTGCGACAAACCTGCCGTTGCTCGCAGATTCCCAAGACGCGATGAAAATATATACCTCATAAAATTCCCCTTTATATTTTGAAAGATATAGTTTAATAGTGTTGAAAGGGGCGGAGATTCTTGACGGATGATGGAACGAAAGCACACTCATTCGGAACATATGCCTGGCAAGAATCCACGCCCCTTTTCAAGATTATAGCAATATCCATCTTACTTTGTTGACATTTTATCGTCCAAATGATAAAATTTTTATAAATATTTTACGATGGGAGAATTATAATGATTAATAAATTAGTTGAAAAGATTACCAAAACACAGGCGCCAATCGTTGTAGGCTTAGACCCAATGATGAAGTTTATTCCGGAGCATATCAAAGCAGCAGCTTTTAAGGAATATGGTGAGACGTTAGCAGGAGCCAGCGAAGCAATCTGGCAGTACAATAAGGCTATCGTAGACGCTACTTATGATTTGATTCCTGCAGTAAAGCCACAGATTGCTATGTATGAGCAGTTTGGCATCGAAGGTTTAATCGCATTCAAGAAGACCGTAGATTACTGTAAGTCTAAGGACCTGGTAATTATCGGTGACGTAAAGCGTGGCGATATCGGTTCTACTTCCGAAGCATATGCGGTAGGTCATTTGGGCAAGGTTACGATTGGAAGCAAGCAGTATTATGGTTTTGACGAAGACTTCGCGACGGTAAATCCGTACCTTGGTTCTGATGGTATTAAGCCGTTTGTAAATGTTTGTAAGGAAGAAAATAAAGGCCTTTTCATTTTGGCAAAGACATCTAATCCAAGCAGCGGCGAGTTCCAGGACAAACTGGTAGATGGTAAGCCATTGTATGAAGTGGTTGCTGAGAAGATAGCAGAATGGGGCGCTGACCACATGGGAAGCTGCGGTTACAGTTACATTGGAGCAGTAGTTGGTGCTACTTATCCGGAAATGGGTAAGGCGCTTCGTAAAGTTATGCCAAAGAACTACATCTTAGTGCCAGGTTATGGTGCACAGGGCGGCAAGGGCAAGGACTTAGTACACTTCTTCAATGAAGATGGTCTTGGTGCAATTATTAACTCCTCAAGAGGTATTATTGCGGCATATCAGCAGGAAGCATATGCGAAGTTCGGTGCTGAAAACTTTGCAGAAGCATCACGTCAGGCAGTGCTGGATATGCAGGCTGACATTGCGCAGGCTCTTGCACAGAGATAATGTTTTGAGGGTAAGACAGTGAAAATAAGAACGGTTGATAAAAGCTACGAAGATGTGCTGAAATTACCAAAGAAGCCGCATCAAAAACCAAAGAAACAATGGGGCTTTTTGCGGTGGATATTAAAACCGCTATGTTTTGTCCTTTTAAAATTATCCGGTTTTACCGGTTATAAAAAGAAAGGCATGGAGAAGCTTGGCAAAGGTGAGCCATGTCTGGTGCTGATGAACCATTCCAGTTTTATTGATCTGGAAATCGTAGCATTTTTATTGGGCGACAGAGCATATCATATTGTTACCACGTTGGATGCTTTTGTAGGCTTAAGTTGGATATTACGTCTGGTAGGATGCATTCCAACCAAAAAGTTTATCAATGATGTGAATTTGGTACGTGATATGCGATATACGCTGAAGGAATTAAAGGAATCCGTGGTAATGTATCCGGAGGCAAGTTATAGCTTTGATGGTACTGCAACTCCTCTTCCTGACAGTCTCGGCAAATGTTTAAAGCTTTTGGGGGTACCGGTAGTTGTGATACGTACAGAAGGTGCATTTTTAAGGGAGCCGTTGTATAATTGCCTACAGCGCCGTAAGGTGAAGCTTTCTGCTACCATGGAGTATTTACTTTCTCCTGAAGATATTAAGTCAAAGTCTGTAGAGGAATTAAATGAAATACTGGCTGAGAGCTTTGATTTTGATCATTTCAAGACGCAGCAGGAAAAAGGAATTTTAGTAACAGAACCTTATCGTGCAGATGGGCTGCATCGTGTGCTTTACAAATGTCCTCATTGCCAGACAGAAGGACAGACCGTGGGTAAGGGAGTTCATCTTACTTGTAATGCCTGTGGTGTCAAATATGAGCTTACAGAGAGTGGATTTTTACAGGCAGTTTCCGGAGAAACCTTGATAAATCACATTCCGGACTGGTACCGTTGGGAAAGGGAATGTGTCAAAAAAGAACTGGAAGCCGGTACATACAAGCTGGACGTAGATGTGGACATTTGCATGTTGGTTGATACAAAATGTGTATATAGGGTTGGCTCCGGCCATCTGGTACATACCAAAGAAGGCTTTCATTTGACGGGATGCAATGGCCTATTGGATTATAAACAGAGTCCGCATTCTTCCTATGGTTTATACTCTGATTTTTATTGGTACGAAATTGGAGATATGATTTGTGTGGGGGACGAAAAGGTGCAGTATTATTGTTTCCCGAAAAATGCCGGTAACGTAGTTGCCAAAACACGAATGGCCGCGGAAGAGTTGTACAAAATGCTTCGTAAGTTATCCAAGGCGAAAAGAGAAATATAACATAGAAAAGAGGTATAAATATGCAGAATTGTGGTTATTGCCAGAAAGGTGAATTGTTGGCAAAGTTTGGTATTGAAATTTGTGAACTTAGTGTGAGCACACTGATTTTATTTAAAGAGCAGTCCCATCCGGGCAGATGTATTGTGGCTTACAAGGACCATGTAAGTGAAATTGTAAACATTTCTGACGAAGAAAGAAATGCATTTTTTGCAGACGTAGCGCGTGCAGCAAAGGCTATTCACAAGGTGTTTAGCCCTGATAAAGTTAATTATGGTGCATACGGAGATACAGGCTGTCATTTACATATGCATTTAGTTCCAAAGTACAAGGATGAGTATGAATGGGGCGGTGTATTCGAAATGAACCCGGGCAAGACGTTATTAACCGACGCAGAATATGCAGAGATGATTGAAAAAATCAAAGCTGCATTGTAAAATTTTTGAGGTGTATTTTATGAAAAGAGAAGGTTTTGGTTCCAGACTTGGATTTTTGCTGGTAAGTGCCGGCTGTGCAATTGGTATCGGTAATGTCTGGAAGTTTCCATACGTTGCAGGTCAAAATGGCGGCGGCGTGTTTGTATTGTTTTATTTGTTGTTTCTTTTGTGCATGGGTGTACCGGTGCTTACGATGGAGCTTGCTGTAGGCCGTGCCAGCCGTAAGAGTGCTGTTTTGGGCTATAAAGCACTGGAGAAGCCGGGAAGTAAATGGCATATTCATGGTTGGTTCTGTATTATTGGCTGCTACTTGCTGATGATGTACTATACCACGGTATCCGGCTGGATGCTTAGTTATTTTGCTAAATTTGCTACCGGTAAGTTTGATACGGTTACATCACAAGAGGTTGGCGGTGTATTTAATGATATGCTTGCAAATCCGGGGGAGATGATTTTTTGGATGGCAGTGACGGTTATTGCCGGCTTTGCAGTATGCAGCCTCGGTGTTCAGAAGGGGCTTGAAAGAATTACAAAGGTAATGATGCTTGCATTGTTAATGTTGATTGTCATTCTTGCAATTCACAGTGCTTTATTGCCGGGTGGCGGTGAAGGTATTAAATTTTACCTGCTTCCGGATTTTGCAAGAGCAAAAGAAAGTGGTCTTATAAACGTAGCAGTTGCAGCTATGAACCAGGCTTTCTTCACATTGAGTCTCGGTATTGCTTCTATGGAAATTTTCGGCAGCTATATGTCTAAGGAACATACATTGGGCGGTGAAGCATTGCGTATCTGTGGATTGGATACTTTTGTGGCATTAATGTCCGGTATGATTATATTCCCTGCTTGCTTTGCGTTTAATATTCAGCCGGATCAGGGTCCTTCCTTAATTTTTGTGACCTTACCGAACGTGTTTATTAATATGGCAGGCGGCAGAGTGTGGGGAACCTTGTTCTTCATTTTTATGACCTTTGCAAGCTTTTCAACGGTAACAGCAGTTTTTGAAAATCTGATTTCCAGCTGTATTGACAATTTTGGATGGAACCGCAGGAAAGCAGTTGTTTTAAATTGTATCTTTATTTTGGCAGCGAGCTTACCGTGTGTACTTGGCTATAATATATGGAAGGATGTTCGTCCAATCCATGGTAAGGATATTTTAGACAGTGAAGACTTTATTGTAAGTAACCTGCTGCTCCCAATCGGTTGTTTGGTTTATCTGCTATTCTGTGTAACGAAGTGGGGCTGGGGATTTGATAAGTATTTGGAAGAAGCTAATACCGGTTCCGGCATTAAGCTTCCAAAGTGGCTAAAGTGGCCGTTTATGACACTAATTCCGGCATTGATTATCGTGATTTTAGTCAGCGGACTTATCAGTTTCTTTAAATAAAAAATAAGGTGTAGAAAAGAGCGATTTTACCTGATATGGTAAAGTCACTCTTTTTTTTGATCTCTTTTAGCTTTGTTAATTCCGCCGGACATATGGGTCTGCTTGTTCTTGATAAAGCAGGCGCGTTGGACAGAATCTTCGCCATATTTGCCGCGGATAGTGTCAATGGCCTTGTCCAGCTTGGCAAGGCGGTCATATTTGTCTGTTTCAAAAAGATTATATTGGAAGGACTGTTCGTCGGTAGCCTTGGACGTAAAAACCCCCAATAAACGAATCGGGGCACCCTTCCAAAGCTCATCAAAAAGTTCGCAGGCAGTTTCAAAAATCTGATAGGTAACATCGGTGCGAGATAAAAGTGCCTTTTGGTGAGAGGTGTGACGAAAGTCGCAGTCTGTAATGTGAACACCCACTACACTGACGTAAGCGTGGTCTGCACGAATACGAGTACCTACTGTTTCACAGAGAGATAACAAAATAGTGCGGGCGGTTTCCGGGTCCGTTACATCCTGAGATAAGGTAATGGAGTTACCAAAGCCTTTATTTTGCGGTGCCGTATCCTTGGTAATGGAACCATGGTCTATGCCGTGGGAAAAGTCCCAAATGGTTTCGCCATGCTTTTTCAGGTGATACTGTATGAAACTCCTGTCAGAACGTGCTAAATCACCAATGGTATGAATGCCTAGAGTGCGCAGCTTCTGCTCAGAGGCCTTACCTACAAAAAACAAATCGCGTATATCTAAAGGCCACATTTTAGCAGGAATTTCCTCCGGAAACAGGGTGTGTACCTTGTCCGGCTTTTCGAAGTCAGAGGCCATTTTGGCTAAAAGGCGATTGCTGGAAATTCCGATATTGACGGTAAAACCCAATTCGTCGCGAATGCGGTCAGCCAGCTTTCTGGCAAAAACAGCAGGCGGTCCATAGAGATGCTCTGTACCGGTAAAATCACAAAAAACTTCATCGATACTATAAGACTCTACGTCAGGAGTATATTGCTTTAAAAACTCTACGAATCGCTTGGAGGACTCCACGTAAACAGAGTAACTGGGCGGAACAATGGTAAGGTTCGGACACTTTCTGCGGGCATGAGCCAGAGGTTCGCCGGTCTGGATATTAAAACGCTTGGCAGGTGTGGACTTGGCCAAAACAATACCGTGACGGTCTGCTTCGGAACCGCCTATAACAGCGGGAATGGTGCGGATGTCCAGTTCCTCACCGAGAACCTCTATGCGATACTGCGCTTCCCAGGAGAGGAAAGCACTGTTGACATCTATATGAAAAATGATTGGATGTATCTTCATAGAGACCTCCCAAAACTAAAATTTGCACTTGCACAAAGTATCTTTATATGATACAGTATAACAGAACACCAGTTCGGTGTAAAGGGGCGCGGAATAAAAATTTAAAAAACTTTTCATTACAGTAAGATAACAGGTTTCATACTTCACGGGATTATGATAAAATACTACATATAGATATATCGGGAGGCGGAAATGAGTATCGTAGATTTACATTGTGACACGTTGCATGAGATGTTAAAGCAGAAGTTAAAAGGGGAGCACTATAATTTATACAAAAGAGCAGGGCATCTGGATGTGGAGCGTATGCAGGAAAGCGGGTATATGGTGCAGTGCTTTGCGGCTTTTGTAGACAAAGAGCAGGTAGATAGCCCTTATGAAAGAGGCAAGCTGCTGGCAAGAATGTATAAAGAGATGTGTTCGGAATACAGTCCGTATATTGCACCGGTGTATCATTATCAGGATATTATAAATAATGAGCGTTTGGGTTTGATATCAGCTGTTTTGACCATAGAGGAAGGCGGCGTTTTAGAAGGGAATCTGGAATACTTACGTGAATTTTACGAGAAGGGTGTCCGCATGATTACCTTGACCTGGAATTATCCAAATGAAATTGGTTATCCAAGCTGTTTGGAGGAGGTTTCTATTCCGGATAATCCTGCCAACTGGAAGGTAACCGGTGAATATCCGGGACTTACGAAGCGAGGGATTGAAATTGTAGAGATGATGGAAAGCCGGGGAATTATTGTTGACGTGTCCCATCTGTCTGATGCAGGCTTTTGGGATGTTGCTTCTATTATGAAGAAGCCGTTTTTGGCCAGTCATTCCAATGCCAGAAGCATTTGCGGTCACAAGAGGAACTTGTCAGACGCACAAATACGTACGATTGCAAGCCGCGGCGGTGTGATTGGGTTGAATTATTGTGCAGAATTTTTGGAAGACAATCCGGCAGATGTCACGTTAGAAAGTTTTATGAGGCATATCAATCATATTCTGCGTGTGGGTGGTTCAGATGTATTGGCTTTAGGCAGTGATTTTGACGGTATCGAGACTAATCCGGCTTTGCCTCATGCAGGAGCTTTGGAGCGCCTGTTTGATTTAATGCTGCGCAGCGGTATTCCAATGTCCGTAGTGGATAAGATTCAGAGCGAAAATGCACTTCGCATGATGAAAGAGGTTATGAGATAAATGAGTTTACAATTCGTGCTGGGAGCCAGCGGCTCAGGAAAAAGCAGTCGAATATATCAGTGGGTTATCGGAGAGGCAGTGAAGCATCCGGATATGCAGTATATGATACTGGTTCCGGACCAATATACCATGCAGATTCAGAAGCAGATGGTTATGCTTCATCCCGGTCGTGCCATTTTAAATATTGACGTACTAAGCTTTAGCCGATTGTATCATAGGGTGATGGAAGAGCTGGGCGGTGATTCGCTGACACCACTGGATGATACCGGCAAAAATTTAATATTGCGTAAACTGGCAGAAAGCATGAAGGAGGAGCTGCCTGTTTTGGGCAGGCTTCTGCATAAGCATGGTTATATTTCCGAAGTAAAAGGGATTATTTCGGAAATGCAGCAGTATGGTATTTCACCTAATGGGATGAGTGCTTTGCTGGAGGGTAGTTCCGGCAGGAGAGGGCTGCAGTCCAGACTGGAGGATGTACAGAAGCTTTATCAGGCTTATGTAGAGTATCAGGAAGGCAGTTATCGTACCAGTGAGTCTATGTATCCTATTTTGACACGCAGACTTCAGGAATCTGCTTTGTTTAAGAATGTAGTAATTGTTTTGGATGGTTTTACCGGTTTTACGCCGGTGCAGATGCCGTTGGTTCAGGAGATGATGGTTCTAGCCAAGGATATGTATGTGGCTATGACTATAGATGAAGATCCGGCAGCAGTAACCACCGAGCAGCAATTGTTTTATACCAGTGCCAAAAGCATCCGCGATTTAGAAAAGTTAGCGGAAGCTGCACGGGTTCCGATAAATGCTCCTATTTGGTGCTTCGGAGAAGGACGGTTTTCTTCTTCCAAGGAGCTCGCTCATTTAGAAAAAAATGTATTCCGTACGACAGCGGTGGCTTTTGAAGAAGAGCCAACGCATATTCAAATAAGGCAGGCTGCAAATCCCGGAAGGGAAAGCGCATGGGTGGCCGGAGAAATAAAAAGGCTGATTCGAAAGGAAGCTTACCAATATAGGGATATTGCGGTTATTTGCGGTAGCATGGATTCCTACCGCTTTCATTTGCAGGAAGCCTTTGCGAGGATGGATATTCCGTACTTTGTGGATGCAACCAGTAAGATTTTACACAACCCCGCCATGGAGCTTTTACAGGGGCTTTTGGAGCTTTTGGAAAGGGACTTCTCTTATGCCGGAGTGATGCGATATCTGCGCAGCGGGTTCAGCGGTCTTACGATAGAAGAAGTAGATTTGCTGGAAATATATCTTATGGAAACCGGTGTGAGAGGTCTTAAAGCTTTTAAACGTCCTTTTACCAGAAAAGCCAAAGAGTTTTCTTTGGATGTGATAAATCAGCTTAGAGAGAAGCTTATGACAGAGCTGGAACCTTGTTTGTTTAACAAAGAAGAGACAGTAAGAAGCTATATTGAGCAATTATATACTTTTTTAGCGGAACTTTCTGTGGAGTATAAGCTGCAGACTCGTGCAGAGGAATTTGAGGCCGCGGGGGATGTTTCCAGGGCACGGGAATATCGTCAGATTTACCGAAAGATTATGGACCTTTTTAATCAGATGGTGGTGTTGATGGGGGAGGAAGTTCTTTCCCTTGAGAGTTTTCGTGAGATTTTAAAGGCAGGTTTTGATGAACTGCAGGTTGGTGTGATTCCGGCAAAGGTGGACCAGGTTCTGATTGGGGATATGGAGCGTACCAGACTGGCAGAGATTAAAGTACTTTTCTTCGTGGGGGTGAATGATACCAATATTCCCGGAAACAGCACTAAGGGCGGCATGATTTCGGATATGGACAGAGAGTTCCTGAGTAGTTGTGGAGTGGAGCTTGCACCTACTAAGAGGCAGCTACAGTTCAGACAGCGTTTTTATTTGTATCAGCAGTTAACTAAGCCATCGGAACGATTATATTTATCCTATGCACTGATGGATAATGCAGAGAAAGAAATACGTCCATCTTATTTTGTGGGAACGGTAGGGAGCTTGTTCCCTCAGCTTGAAGTGCGCAAAATTACAGCAGATTCCGATGCGGAGCATATATCGGAGTTGTTTAGCCAGTGTGCAGTCCTCCTTCGTAAATATACGGAAGGTATGTTAAAAGGGGAGGAGGTAAGCAGGCTTTATATTATGCTTTTTACCTTGCAGCATTATGGTTCCCCGGAAATGGTAAATACCCTTGTGGAGGAGGCATTTCTTAGCGGTGGCAATGAGCGTTTGGATGCTCAGATTGCAAGGAAGCTATATGGCAGCGTATTATATGGAAGCATCAGCCGGCTGGAGCAATATGCAGCCTGTCCGTACAGTCATTTTCTAAAATATGGACTGGGACTACGGGAGCCAAAAGAATTTGTTTTAGAATCTGCCGATTTAGGCAATATTTTCCATGATGTGTTGGCAGGCTTTGGCAAGGATTTGGAACAGGATGGGTATAGCTGGAAGAATTTTCCTTTAAGTTATGGCGAAGAAAAAGTAAGTCAAAGGCTGGCACTTATCAGAGAACAGTATGGAGACGAGCTTTTGTTAGATAAGGCACGGAATGGATATGCGTTATCACGTGCAGAACGCATTTTAAAACGTAGTCTTCAAGTGTTGCAGAAGCATATGCAGGCCGGAGAATTTACCACGTATGGGTTGGAAATTGATTTTGATGTTTCCTGCGAATGGAATGCAACAAGAGAACTGATGATGCGTTTGCAGGGGCGTATTGACAGGCTGGATGTGAGCGTGGCAGCGGATGATATGTATGTAAAGGTTGTGGATTATAAATCCGGTAATAAACAATTGGAATTGGATTGTGTATATGCCGGACTGCAGATGCAGCTTGTGGTGTACATGGACAGTGCTGTTAAGATGCTGAAGGAGCGTTATCCAAAGAAAAGCATACATCCTGCAGCTATGTTTTATTACAGAGTAGCAGATCCGGTAGTAAGCGTGGAAGGGGCTGAGAATTTCGAGGAACTGCCGGATGCACTTTTGAAGGAGCAGCGAAGCAGAGGCTTGTTAAACAGTGACCCGAAAATAGTGCACCTGTTGGACAAGGAAATGGAAACTTCTTCTAAAGTAATTCCTTTGACACTAAAAAAAGACGGTTCACCGGCTAAAGGTTCCGGCGTATGTACCGAGGAGCAGTTTACAATTATGCAGGAATTCATGCAACACAAACTCTATGAAATGGGGAAAGAAATTGTGACAGGTCATATTGAAAAAAGCCCTTATACACGTAAAAGTCAGGAAGAAGGATGCACATATTGCCCATATAAAGGTGTTTGTGGATTTGATGAGAAACAATATGGCTATAAAAAACGCCAGATAGAGCCCGTGTCAGCAGAGGAAGTTTGGCAGAAAATGCAAGAAATCCGTCATCAGGAGGAGTAATGGCAGTAACATTTACAGTAGACCAGCAAAAGGTTATTGATACAAGAGACAAAAACATATTAGTATCTGCCGCTGCCGGAAGCGGAAAAACGGCAGTGCTCGTGGAGCGCATTATTAAACGCATTATGGATAAGGAAAATCCTATCGATATTGACAAATTGTTGGTAGTGACGTTTACCAATGCCGCTGCCGCCGGAATGAAAGAACGTATCAGCAATGCGATTCAGGCGAAGCTGGTGGAAGAGCCGGACAATGTGCATTTGCAAAGGCAGGCAGTTCTGGTGCACCAGGCACAGATAACGACCATTCATAGTTTCTGCTTATATTTAATTAAGAATCATTTTGAAGCCATTGAATTAGAGCCGGACTTTACGGTTGCAGATGAGGCGGTAATCAAGCTTTTGGCAAAAGAAGTGAAAGATGAAATTTTAGAAGAAGCTTTTGCCAAGGCAGATGATAAATTTTTACATATGGTAGAAGTTATTTGTCATCATGGTAGAGAACGTGATTTGGAGGATTATATAGACCAGTTGTATTCCAGGGCTATGAGTATGCCATTTCCAAAAAGGTGGCTTTTAGAGCGCAAAAAAGACTATGATTATGCAAATTTGGATGAATTTACGGAAACAGAGAGCGGCAAATATTTATTTTTGCATATTCAAGGGCTTGTGAAAAGCTATATAGAAGCTTATGAACGCCTGTATAAGGTGGCTGTGATGCCGGACGGGCCATATATGTATGCAGATACTCTGGAAAAAGAAGTGGATTTTCTTAAGCAGATTCAGAAGCAAAACAGCCTGGAGGGCATTGGAAGATTATTGCCAAATATGGAGTTTGGAAGGCTGCCGGCGAAGAAGGATGACTCGGTTCATGCCGGTAAAAAAGAGTGGGTAAAAGAACGGAGAACGGCATATAAAAAGGCCATCCAGGATTTGGGAGCACAATTTTTTGGAAAGAGCCCACAGAGTCTTGAAGTAGAAAACAAGGCATGTAAGCAGGTAATTGAGGCCCTGGTTGAGCTTACTATTTTATATATGGAGCGTTTGGCAGCAGAAAAGCGCAAACGAAGCCTGATTGATTTTCACGATATGGAGCATATGGCTTTGCAGATACTTCTCAAGGAAACCGAGGAAGGCTATGTTTCTACGGAAGTGGCATTGGCATATCAGGAGTTCTTTGAAGAAGTCATGGTAGATGAATATCAGGACAGCAATATGGTGCAGGAATACCTTGTGACAGCAGTGTCAGGTGCGGGTTTGGGCAAAAATAACCGCTTTATGGTAGGAGATGTAAAGCAGAGTATTTATAAGTTTCGTCTTGCAAGGCCGGAAATCTTTATGGAAAAGTACCATTCTTATGGTTTGAACGAGGATGACACTACTGTCATGCGACCAAATAAGGCGTATGACAATAATATCAGGATAGATTTAAAGCAAAATTTTCGAAGCAGGACGGAAGTTTTGTCAGCAACCAATAGCGTGTTTGAAAAAGTGATGCTGCCGGAGCTTGGGGGAATTGCATATGATGAACACGCGGCACTGTATCCGGGGGCTAAATATATAGAGGCACCGGACATGGAGGCAGAGCTTATTATTGCAACCGAAGAACGTCCGGCACAGTACACTTCCAAGCAATGGGAAGCCTATTGTGTTGCCAAAAGAATTAAAGAATTAGTTCGAAATGGTCAGGTTTTGGATGCAGGCGGGAAAGGCTTGCGTCCGGTACAATATAGCGATATCGTTTTATTGTTCCGCACACCATCTGTTTATGAAGAAGCATATAAGTCTGTGTTTGAAGAGCAGGGGATACCGATGTATATGACTTCCGGAAGCGGATACTTTGATGCGGTAGAAATTCAAAATCTGGTAAAATTCCTGCAGGCTATTGAGAACCCAAGACTGGATATTCCGTTGTTTGGTTTATGTACTTCTGTTTTTGGTAACATGACGGAAAATCAGTTGGCACAGGTTAAAATACATTACAGGGAAGTACAGAAAATAAAGGGTGAAAAGAATAAAAAGTCTGAGCAGAGCTTGTATGATATGCTATGCTTATATAAAGATGATTTCCCGGAGAACCAGACGGGACAGACGATAAATCGTTTATTAAACAGTTTAAACAAATATCGTAGCCACATGCAGTATTTTACGGTAGCAGAGCTTTTGTATGAAATTCTTCGGGATTATCAATACAGAGAGTATGTTAGTGTATTACCGGACGGAGAAAAAAGACTGGAAAATGTATCCTTACTATTAGAGAGAGCTACGAATTTCGGAGCGGACGGCAGCCAGGGTGTGTTTGCATTTACTTTATATATAAATCAGCTGCACAAGCAGTCGGTGGACTATGGAGAAGCCGGTCTGATAGAGCAGGCAGATGTGGTGCGTGCCATGAGTATTCATAAAAGTAAGGGCTTGGAATTTCCGATAACCATTGTTTGTGGTATGGGGCAAAACTATCAGATGCGAGATAAGCAGCAGATGTTACTGATTGATAATGATATGGGACTGGGAATGGACTATGTTAATCCGAGTCTTCGCAGCAAAAATAAAACCCTTCGTAAAAATGTAATTGCACTGAAAATGGAGCAGGAAATTTTGGCAGAGGAACAGCGGATTTTATATGTAGCCATGACAAGAGCCAAAGAAAAACTGATTATGGTCGGATATAAGGCGAAGTATGAAACCGATGAAGAAAGCTTAGACAGGACAGTGGACGGCACATGTATGCTTTCTGATGTTTTGTCTGCTCGTTCCTATTTGGATTTGTGTCTGTTGGCGCATACAGCGGACAGTCCGATTTCCATAAAGGTTATGACGGCAGAGGATTATGTTTCTAACGAAGTGTGTGATGCCATATCCAGAGAAGAACGAAAGGAATTTTTATTACAGAGATTAACCGATGAGGTCGTAGGTCATGGAGAGGAGAGTTTGCTGTACCAAACGTACAAAGAACATTTTGAATATCAGTATCCTTATGCCAATTTAAAGGGATTATACACAAAGACCAGCGTGTCCGAAATAAAGAAGGCTGCTATCAAAGAAGAAAATGAAGCAGTTTATGAAACCTTTGAAAAGGCAAATGACCAGGATTTGATACCATATATACCGGCATTTATGCAGGAACAGACCGAACCGAAGGGCGCTGAGAGAGGTACTGCATATCATAAAGTGATGGAACTTTTGGATTTTACCAATTTACCACAGAGTAAAATTGAGTGGGAAAACACCTTAGATGCAATGGTTTATGCAGGAAAACTGGCAGAAAGACAAAGAGACTGTATTTATATAAATAAAATGCAGGATTTCGTGCAATCTCGGATTGCTAAGCGCATGGAAAAAGCCGCAGAGAAGGGAGCATTATATAAAGAGCAGTCCTTCTTTCTTGGAGTGCCCGCAAATTTGGTGAAAAAGGAATTTCCGCAAGAAGAGATGATGTTGGTACAAGGTATTATAGATGCCTACTTTGAAGAAGACGGCGAATTTGTTTTGGTAGATTACAAAACCGACCGGGTGGAAAACGGGGCTGAGTTGATAACACGTTACAAAGTGCAGATGGATTACTACGCCAAGGCCCTGGAACAGGCCTTGGGTAAAAAGGTTAAAGAAGTGGTGTTGTATTCCTTGTCTTTAAATGAGGAAGTAAGCGTAAAATAATGTTTCAGGAGTTGGGAAATGTTATATTAGTAAATATTAGTTGACATTCCTGGAGACAAAAGGTACAATCAAAATTGCAGGAAGGTTTGTCTAATTTATATTATCCATTCTTGGTACAAAATGTAGAGATTTATGCGCAGTCGCTGGGACTTACGGTTGTTATGCAAAACACCATGCGTAGTGAGAGTGGCGAGATACAGAGCTACAATTATTTAAGAAGTATAGGCGCACAGGGAGTACTAAGCTTATTTACTCCTAAGATTCCTATACCGGAAGATATGCCGACGGTTATTGTAGGTGAAAAGATGCCGGGCGTGGATGTAGATACGGTAAGCTTGAACAGTTATACAGCAGGTCAGATGGCCACAGAGCATTTGCTGTCCTTGGGACATAAGGAGATTGCGTATATTTCTACTCCGTTTACGAATATGACAGAAGCAAGAAGAAAGCGTTTGGATGGTATTTCCTCCTGTATGGAAGAAGCGGGATTAGGAGAACATCTTCGTGTTTTGGTTTCCGACAATGAGAATGAAGGATTAGAAAGCACATATGAGTATGACTGCGGCGCTCAAATGACGGAGGAGCTTTTAGAGAAGTATCCACAGTGTACTGCAATCATTGCAGTGAATGATATGACGGCTATGGGATGCATCAGCGTGCTGAATCAGAGGGGCATTCGTATTCCGGAAGATATGGCAATCTGCGGTTCCATGGATGTAAGGTGGGACTAAGTATCCTACAGGAAAAAATGAAGAGTTTTTCCACAGAGGAACCACCGGTGTATATGGAATATAAACCAAGACTTCATGTGAGAGGAACTACGGTAAAGAAATAAATAATAACACAATAAGCCACTGTATCGTTTGATATGGTGGTTTTTTTTCGGAATTTGGACGATATATAGGAGCTGGTAGAACGAAAGTTGTTTTTTTTAATTCCTTTTTATATTTTGGTATACAAAAACCGAATGATAGGTTATAATAAAAGTGAGGAGGCACTCAGTGAATTACAAAAGATATACGAAGACATTTCTATGGCGGAAGCTGCAAAGCGTTTGAGCATGACCGAGGAAGAACTGAAATCCAAGATGTCCTAGGACAAGTATAAATCAACGAAGGAAATTAGACGATATATCGACTAATTCTTAAATTTTTGTAAAATCGTGAAAAAAAGTGCGACGAAAAGGCTTCCTTATGCATATACGTAATAGAGGGATATTTTTTGACAAAATCCTTCGAATAATCAGAAGGAGCCGTAAGGATATGCAGCAAAGTACAATATACGACAGCGTGTTTAAGACGACTATTCACGACAGCAGAAGAATGATTCTTCCTGCGATTAATGCGTTGTATCAGGAGGGATACCGAGGAGATGAGGAACTTGTGCACTTACAGGATGAACACTACATAAATACACCAGAGGAAATCAAGGAGCTTGACACGGATAGTTATTTTATGATTAAGGGCAAGCCTGAGAAAAGATACCATTTTGAGTGCCAAAGTACACCGGACAGCACCATGCTGCTGCGCATGTATCAGTATGACAGCCAGGTTGCTTTTTGGGACAATTCTTTGGAAGTGGACAAGCTGACGGCGCGGTATCCGCAGTCTGCGGTGCTTTTTCTGCGACATACGCGGAATACCCCTGATATTATGCATATTTACGTAGAAACCAGCCAGGGGCGTGTGCTTCAGGAAGTGCGTGTTATGAAATTGAAAAATTATTCTTTAGACAAAATCTTTGAAAAAAGACTATTTTTATTAATTCCATTCTACATTTTAGTACACGAAAATCGATTCAAGGTGTGCGATGAAGACGAAATGGAAAGAGAAAAAATAATAAAGGAATACAAAAGAATTGCAGTTTATCTGGAGGAAATGGTTAAATCCGGAGAGTTGAACGAATACGAAAGAAACATGCTTGCCAGCATGGTTTTGAAGGTAGTAGAGCATTGTTTAGAAAAATATGAAGTAATCAAGAAAGGAATAGAGGCGATTATGGGAGGAGTATTATTAGATTATCCGGCGAAGACGATATTGAATACGGGGCGTGCAGAGGGACGTGCAGAGGGTCGTAAGGAAATGGTGCGGAATCTTATGCAGTCGATGGGTATCACTGCAGAGAAGGCATGTGAGTTGTTGAAGTTAAATATGGACGACTATAAATCAGCGCAGGAGACGTTGTTACTTCCGTAAAAATTGTGAAATGAGTTATCTAACGCTTCCGCGGGTAACGTAAATAAGTCAGCAAAGCCACTGTATCGTTTGATATGGTTGTTTTTTTGCGAAATAAGGGCTTCTTGTGCAACTGCTTGGCGGTAGCGAATGAAGCGCATGGGACAAGCTATACAGGTGGGGAAAAAGTGGTATTTGGCAGTGACGAGCATTATCATCAGGAGCAAAAAGGAGGTGTGAAGAAGCGGGTAACGGATACCCATTTAGTAGTGGATGTGCAGGAAGAGTCACGTCAAGAGAGGCTTCATTTTGAGTGTCAAAGTCAGAATGATAAACGGATGCCTTCACGAATGGCAGAGTATGGTGTATTGATTGCGTTGGAAAATCACTTGCTGGAAGGCGATATGTGTAACATGGAGCTTCCGCGGTCCACGGTGTTGTATCTAACCGGAACGCGAAAGACCCCCAAGGAACTAATTGTACATATAATGAAACCGGGTGGGCAACTACGGTATAAGATACCAACATTAAGGAAGGTGCAGTGGATATGTGCATTGGCTTGTTGAAGGATGGAGTGATTTCTATGGCGGAAGCTGCAAAGCGTTTGAGTATGACCGAAGAAGAATTGAAATCTAAGATGTCTTAGGTTGTAACGTTTTGTGAGGATTTTTGGCACAATTAGTTGACAGTCCTGAAAACACAAGGTACAATCAAAATTGTAGTATACTACAGGAAAAATAAATAATGAAACAATAAGCCACTGTATCGTTTGGGTATTGTGGCTTTAAAATAATATGATTAGAAAGACGACATTTCTATGTTTCGTACTATTTCGGAGAATTTTTTTGTGCCTTTGGCATCACCAAATAAAACTGTATATTGGGAATGTATCTGCAAGCTGTTTTCCATTATGGAACATCAGCTTTCTTTTGGTGTGCAGAGAGATGTACTGGTGGAGGAGCTGCAGTATTATTTCGAAAGCACAAACAGTGCAGAACTTATTGGAGAGGACGTGGAAAGCGACAGCAGCCGAAACAAAGCTAATTGGATGCTGAGGCGTTTAGAGTTTTATGGTTGGATAGAGATTGAAACAGACAAAAGTTACGTGCAACGTGTGAATTTTAAAGAGTATGCGGTTAAGGTTATCAAGACCTTGACGGAAATTCAGGAAGGCAGACAGGTAGAATATCAGGGGTATATTTATACTATTTACAGTATTGTGCGCAGTGCCACGGAGCATCCTGGCATAATGCTGATGCAAATTCTTGAGAATACCGACCTACTGATTACGGGACTAAAAAATCTGAATTCCAATATCAAACACTACAT
The DNA here is from genome assembly GCA_017521985.1 of Lachnospiraceae bacterium. Classification (GTDB taxonomy): domain Bacteria; phylum Bacillota; class Clostridia; order Lachnospirales; family Lachnospiraceae; genus RGIG6307. The sequence goes on along the minus strand of JAFXAZ010000035.1, from coordinate 60,400 downwards.
TGATGAGCTTACAAAGCATAAGACTGTGGCAGAAATAATGGATGTCTTATTTAATGATTATATTACCAATATCGTGGACAAGGCATATCATCGTTTGCTGACTTCAGATAATGTATCCAAGTTCCGACCGGAAATCGTAGAGCGGTTAGAGAGTAAAAGTCGCAATAAAAGCTTTGTAAATAAAGCGGCTGCGGAGCTGGCGGAAATCAAGGAAATATCCACGGAAGCAGCAGAGGAGCTTGTTTATCAGTATATTCACGATATTGTTGCAGTGTTCCAAAGCATGGATGATATTCTGGAGGAAATCAAGCGCAAAAACACGCAATATCAGAAGGCTGCCATTAACCGCGCCAAGTTTTTGTTGACGGGAAGTGAGGATATTCGGGGGCAGTTGAAGGAAATTCTGGTGGGCATTGGCGAGGAAATGAACAGTCAGAGCATGGATATTGGTGGAATTTACCGGGTGGATTTCCTGGAGGAATTAGTTCGTCTGTACAGTGTGTCTGTCATAGATGAAAAATCTCTGTATTCTCCGATTGAAGGCAAAAAGGAATTCAAGCCGGAGCAATTGGATGTGGAAGAGCCGGATGAGGAGCTTCGCAAGCAGAAGCTGATGCGGATGATGGAAAAAATGCAATGCGTGATGAATCCTCAGAAAATCGATACATATATCCTGGAGCAGCTGGGAGCACGGAAGGAAGCGTGTGCATCTGAATTGCCGCTCGCGACGGTAGAAGATTTTGTGAAGATTATTTATACTAGACTTTACGGGCAAAGAAAGCATATGTGCTATTGTATTGAGGCTCTGGAAGAAAAGGTTGTAAACGGATATCGTTTTAAGGATTTTCGTATTCGGTTAAAGGATAGCAAAGAGAAAAAGTAGAACGGAGAGTGCTATGGAAAGCGTGAATTTATTTAGTGGAATGCTTCAAAAGGATAGAGATGAGTTTACCAGATTGTGTAACCGTCTTTTGAGCAACTGCTTTTTATGTAAGAGCAATGTTAACAGCAAGTCTGATTATTATTTTGTGCTGAAATATAAAGAAAAATTTGCGGAGTATCTTGCTGTTCTGGGATACAGGCTGGAGATTAATGAGGAGTATGGCGTGATTCAGCTTACGAATCCTCAAAATTATAATCGTCTGAATTTAAAGCTATACGAGTCTATCATACTTTTGATTTTGCGTGTTTTGTATGATGAAAAGCGTAGAGAACTTTCTGCCAGTGATGAGGTAATTATTAATGTGGGAGATATTCATGACAAGTATCTGAGCCTGAAAATCAGAGATAAAATGATCGACAAAACAACGCTGCGTAATGCCTTGGGTGTATTTCGCAGGTTTCAGTTGATAGAAATTTTGGATAAAAATCTGGATGCAGAGGATTCCAGGATTATTATTTTTGCATCCATATTAATGGCGGTTCGTGTCGAAGATATTAAAGCAGCCTATGACAAGCTGGAAATCTACAGAAAGGGGAAAAAGAGCGATGAAGAAGCTGATGAGAGTGAGATTGATTAACTGGCATCGTTTTAGTAATGCGTGTATTGAATTAGATACTTCTACTCTTTTGTCAGGGGAAAACGGCGCCGGAAAGTCTACATTATTGGACGCAATTCAGTTTGTGGTAACGTGTTCTTCCGGCTCTTTTAATAAGGCTGCCCACGAAAACGGAAAGCGTAAGTTGACCGGTTACATCCGTTGTAAAACAGGTAGGGAAAATAAGCCTTATGAAAGAACCGGTGAAATCAGTGCTCATGTTGCGTTGGAATTTTTTGAGGAAAGTAAGAAACGATATTTTATAGTGGGTGCGGTGATTGACTCGGCTACAGAAGGACAGGAGACCGTGGTACGTTATCTGATGGATGGAGTTCGATTGTCGGATGAATTGTTCTTTGTGGGTAAAACACCGAAGTCCATTACGCAGTTCAGAACGACCAACGCGAAGCAGATTACCAAGTTGTGTAAAACAGATAAGGAAGCCAAAAGCATGGTACAGTCCCGATTCGGCAGGATTGAAGAGAAATTTTTCCATTTGATTCCTAAGGCCATGGCCTTTCGACCGATTAAAGATATCAAGGACTTTGTGTACTCTTATGTGTTGGATGAAAAAGAAGTAAATGTGGATATTTTGCGAGAAAATGTGCGAAGCTATCAGGATTTACAGAGAACCTTGGATAGTGTAAAAGAGCGTATCCGCAAGTTGGAAGGTATTGAAAATCTGCATGCACAGGTAGTAGACGGTCTGGAAAAGGATAAAACCTACGATTATTATTTGGCTCGTGCAGAAGCAGATGCCGTGAAAACAATGCTTTCAGACCTGCATCGCAGAGTAAAGGAGGAGCAGTTACGTCTAGAGGAGCAGCGTAAAGCCTTAGATGTAGTAAAGAAGGAAAAAGAGGAAAAACAGAGCATTCGTGATAATATTTGGGCAGAGCTTGCACAGGACAAGGATTTTCTTGCGCTGGATGACCAGAAAAAACAATTGGCAAAGCTGGAAGATAAAGCAAAGGAATTAAAGGAAGAAAAGCAGGATTTCATGCTGAGCCTAAGAAATGCCATGAAGCAGGCAGACAAATTGCTGGAGGTAAAAGATACCGATGGCTGTATCAGGGAATATAGGAGTGCATTGCAGGATATTGAGCGCATGCAGGATATTGCTGAAGTAAAAAGAATTACCAGATGTGTGATTGATTACAAGAAACTCATGTATGAAAAGGTTCGGATGAAAATGGCTGCGGTTCAGATTGATTTGGAAAATTTGAAATCCGAACGTCTGGAATTAGACCGAAAAATCGAACAATTGCAGAAGGACCGACTTCCTTATGCGGAGGAAGTACTTCGCTTAATGGAAACGACCAAAGCGGAATTTGCAGGAATCGGCAGAAAGAGTGAACCGAGAATATTGTGTGAATTGTTGGAGGTTACAGATGAAAGCTGGAAAAATGCAGTAGAAGGTTATTTGAACACACAGAGATTTTATGTACTGGTAGACCCGGAAGGGTTTGATATTGCTTTGGGGATTTATGATAAGCTTCGTAAAGAGGGAAAGGTGTATGGCGTAGGTCTAATCAATCCCCAGAAGCTTGACAAATATGAAAAGGCACCGGAGGGCACCTTGGCTACTGTGGTTACCTCCAAAAATAAATATGCCAAGCGTTATATCAATATGATACTGGGTAAGGTACAGATGTGTGACCATTACCAGCAGTTAAAGCAATATCCGACGTCTATTACCCGCGAGTGTATGCGATATCAAAATCATGTAGCAAGTGCCATTAAGCCGGAGATTTATAAAAAGCCTTACATAGGGCGTGAGGCGGCAAAGGTTCAGCTTATGCAGGCAAAAGCGCAGCGGGAACAGTTGTCATTAAGGATTCAAAAGCTTACAGAGCAGGCGAATAATTTAGAGTATGTATTGCAGCCACTGGAAACAGATGTTGATTTGGATATTTGGTATAAGGTGGATGTAATTGGCAAAATGCGTGTAGTACAATTGGAAATACAGCACTGCAAAGCCAATATTGCGACGTTAGAAAAAAACTCCAACGTGTTGCAAAAGCGTCTGCAGTTGGATGCTTTAGAGGCTCTTTTAAAGGATTTAGAGGAAGAAATCAGTAAGAGAGACCGTAATATCGGCAATATTGAAGAAAAGCTACGAAACATTGAGGAGAGCACAGAGCATCAGCAGGGTGTATTTCTGGAAAAGCAGACTGCCTTTGTATTTCTTGGCGAGCAGGCGGGAGACAGGCTGTCGGCATGGAACAGTGAATACGAAAAGCAGACTTCGGATAAAAGCTATGAACAGTTTCGCGATAATTATGCCAGACGTAAGAAGGCCAATATGACAATTATCGATAATGCAAAAACGCAAATGGTTCAAGCTATGGTGGCATATAAAACGGCTCATGACTTTGGCGCGGCCCCTTCCATGGAAGGTTACCCGGAGTTTGCTCTTGTATATGAACGATTAGTAAACTCTGAACTTTTGAAGTATGAAGAGAAGGTGGAATCCGCCAGACAAAGTGCAGAAGAGGAATTCAGAGAGCAGTTTTTGGCAAAGCTTCAGGAAAATATGAAGAATGCACAGGATGAGTTCAAGGATTTGAATAAGGCTCTGAAGGATATTGTATTCAGCAATGAGCGATATGAATTTACTTATAGTGCCAGCAAGCACTATAAACAGTATTATGATATGATTATGGACGATTTCAATGCAGTGCAAGGAGAGTCTATTTTCTCTGGAATTTTCCATGAAAATCATAAGGAAGTGATCGACGAGCTGTTTGATAAGCTGGCATTGGATGGTGAAAACGATACAAGAGCGCTGGATGAATTTACCGATTACCGTACGTATATGGACTACGATATTAAAATCAGTCACACAGATGGCAGCTTCTCTTATTACTCCAAGGTATGTGAGGAAAAGAGTGGCGGAGAAACCCAGACTCCGTTCTATGTGACGGTAGCAGCTTCTTTTGTGCAGCTGTACCGCAATAATATCGGCGGAGAGGCAATAGGCCTGGTGATGTTTGATGAAGCCTTTAACAATATGGACGACGAGCGAATAGGAGGTGTGCTGGAGTTTTTGCGCAGACTCCCTCTACAGATTATTATTGCAGCACCGCCGGATAAGATTCAGTATATCAGTCCGCACGTAGAGGGCACACTTTTGGTTATGACAGATGAAAAGGTCAGCTTTGCTGAGAGGTACTATAATGGTGCAATATGATAAAGCAGTGCTTCATAAGCTGTTGGATTCTTATGAACGCAGTAAATTGTTTACCGGTGACAATCAAATAAATATAAATATCAGTTTTCCGGTAAATAAAAAGACATTGCCGGCTTATTTTGAAGAAAGCTCTGCTGTTTATGAAGACATACATGCGTTATTGCAAGAATGCGAAAGAAAAGGATATGTCCGGCTGGTGTGGAAACGGAGGAAAGTCGGACATATTCTGGAAAAAGTTATTTTGTGTCCGGAAAAGCTGAAGGAAATTTATGTTTATGTGAAAAGGACGCCCCAGACGGATATTCTTTCTGCGAATTTAAAAGCACTTTCCGAGTGGAAGGACAGATATGATACCCCTATTTGTCTGCGTTTTATGGAATTTTTGGAGGAAAGGCTTCGTAATAGCCAGTCCGTAAAAGAATTTATAGACACGGAGAAACTTTCAGAAACCGAAGCCTTGCTGAAAGGCATATATGCGGTGGAACAAAATACAGAGCAGTGCTATGTAAGAGAATTTTCAATTAAAAACTTTCACGACACCAAGTTTTTTGAAAAGAACATCAGTAAAATCGTTAAGGTGATGCGTAGGTTTTGTGATGAGTTTACAGAGAAAGATGGGGATGATATTTTGGCAGAATATGGCATATATCATACACCGAACTATGTATATTTTAAAGGAAATGTGACGTTGTATATTTCTGGTGAAGCTCTGCAGATAGGGACGCTTAAGCAGGGAATTGGTATTTCTGGAGATGATATAAGTAAAATACAGTTTAAAGATGTGGAAGATGTTGAGAACGTGTTAACGATTGAGAATCTGACTACATTTTTCAGATGGAACCAGGAAAAGACACTGATGATTTATCTTGGTGGATATCATAATTCTTTAAGATGTACCTTGTTAAAAATGATTTATGAAAAACTACCGAAGGCACAGTATTTACATTTTGGGGATATAGATGCTGGCGGATTTGAGATTTATCGGGATTTGTGTGAACGAACGCAGATACCGTTTATGCGTTTTTGTATGGACCGGGCTACATTGGAGAAGTATGCTGATTTTGGCAGGAAGTTATCCGAGAATGACAAAGTGCGTTTACAAAAAATGATGGAGCAAAGAAGAGAAGATGGTGAGCTTACAGAAGTAATACAGTATATGTTGAATCATGATCTGAAGCTGGAACAGGAATGTATGTTTGGTTTTGCCTTCAAGTGTTGCAAAAAACAAAGCTGAGGTTTAGAAGCGGAGATTACTCCGCCTCCAACTCCAAGGCATCCATCACAGCCTTAATGGTTTTTTCAACATTTAAATTTGTTTCATCAATGACAACGTGAGCGTATTTCTCGTAAAGAGGAGTACGCTCTTTGTATAAGTCGTAAAGGTTTTGGCCGTTTTTTAAGACCACGCCTCTGGCGGTCAGGTTGCCAAGGCGGCGTTTTAACTTTGGATAGTCCAGTTTAAGATATACCACAGTAGAAATCTCGCGTAGGTGCTCTAGACCCTGTCTACAATAGCAGATGCTTCCTCCAGGGGAAATAATAGAGTTGGTGACCTCCATTTCTGCATGAACACGATTTTCAATTTCCAAAAATCCTTGACTACCTACGTCAGCGATAATTTCGCGCAAAAGCTTGCCTTCCTGTTTTTGTATAACAATATCGGAATCCACAAATTCATAGCCAATGATTTTGGCAAGAATAACGCCGATGGTGCTTTTTCCAACCCCCGGCATCCCGATTAGTGTAATGTTTGGTTTCGTGTGTTTCATATAAAAGTCCTCTTTCGTTTTGTTTTTTGACACAATTTTCTTGCAAAAAACTACATTTCCACTATAATGGTTTTATAAGGAAAATACAAGGAAAAGGTATTCGATTTATGAAATTAAAAAAGAACGATAAAAAGAAAAAGGGCAGTCTGAAAATGCAGGCAAAGACAGTGAAAGAAGATAAAGGTACGATAGTAGAGTATTTTTATATGATTCCGGCCGAGGTGACTGTGCGTGATTTGGTGGAAGCAGTACATTGTGTGGAGGAGGAAGCTAAGGAAATCTGGACAGAGCTGGATTTGATGGAGATTGTGCTTTCTGCAGACAGCCTTATTTTTGAAAATATGATGGACACGTTTACAGAGCCGGGAGACCGGGAATTTTTGTCCGCCAAGGGTGTGAAGGTGGTTTATGCCGCCAGCTATAACACCAAGGATAAAGATATGGTAAAGAAGGTTTTAGAAGAGCTTCACTTGGCTTTCGGAGGCTTTATGGCGTCCGATACCGAAGATTTAGAGCCAATTTTTGAAGTAGCTGATTTCTAGGGGTGTAGTGATATGATGATTTCAACAAAGGGCCGTTATGCACTGCGTGTCATGCTGGATCTTGCAAGTCAGCCATCGGAGGAATATATCTCACTCAAGGGAATTTCTGACAGACAAGAGGTCTCCATGAAGTATCTGGAGTCCATTGTATCCAATTTGGGCAAGGCTGGGATGTTAGAAAGTTTGCGCGGTAAAAGCGGCGGTTATCGATTAAATAAAGAAGCATCTGCCTACAGTGTGGGGGATATTGTACGTGCGGCAGAAGGCGAACTGAATACCGTAAATTGTCTGGAAGAGAGTAAGGGCGGATGCAACCGTGCGGGTGACTGTTTGACCTTGCCATTATGGCAGAAGCTGGATCAGATAGTTGCAGAGTATTTGGATAGTGTAACGTTAGAGGACTTACTGACGCAGAATCTGAAGTAGTCTGAATTATATATGCTACAGAGCATGGCGATTAAAAAATATATGAGAAGAAGGGTTTACCAATGAAAACAAAAAATTTTAAAGCACTTTTGCCAATTGGCGTATTTTTAGTAATCTATCTTGGGCTTGGACTTATTTTTGAATATGTGATGAAAATTCCGATGGGTTTTTACAACATTCCGATTGTAGTAGCATTTCTCGTAGCACTGCTTGTAGCATGCTTACAAAATCGAAAGCTTAGTTTCGACAAGAAATTAGAGCTTATGGGAAAAGGCATTGGAGATAAAAATATCATTACTATGATTTTAATCTTCATGACAGCAGGTATTTTTGTAGGTGTTGTGGGAAGAAGCAGTGCAGAAAGCGTGGCGTATTTTATGCTTTCTATTATTCCGGCGAGATTTTCCGTACTGGTTCTTTTTGTGGTTAGTGCATTTGTTTCTGTTGCAATGGGAACCAGCGTAGGTACGATTACACTGATTACACCAATTGCAGTTGCCTTGGCAAACAGTACCGGTTTTGCGGCACCGCTTTGTATCGGTGCAGTAGTTGGCGGTGCCATGTTTGGTGACAACTTATCCTTTATTTCGGATACGACCATTGCGGCTTGTAACGGACAGGGCTGTGCCATGAAGGACAAATTCCGTGAAAACTTCTGGATTGCACTACCGGCAGCAGTGGCAACCCTTGTAATTTTACTTGTGCAATCCTTTGGTTTAGAAGTAGGTGCAGGTGTTGGTGGCGAATATAACTTAATTCAGATTGTTCCGTACATACTTGTGTTGGCAGGTGGTATTATCGGTATCAATGTATTTGTAGTACTTCTTATGGGTATTGTGTGTGGCTCCGTGATTATGCTGTCAACCGGTGCTACCGCAGCAACAGACCTTTTAGCTAATATGGGCTCCGGTGCAAGCGGTATGTTTGAAACCACTATGGTTGCGATTTTAGTATCTGCCATTTGTGCATTGATTGCAGAATACGGCGGATTTGAAGCACTTCTTGACCTGATTAAACGTGTATTTAAGGGAAAAAAAGGCGGCGAGCTTGGTATGGGCCTTTTAGTAGGTGCTATGGATATTGCCACAGCCAATAATACCGTAGCAATCGTTATGGCAAACCCTATTGCAAAGGAAATGTCTGAAAACTATGGCATTTCTTCTAAGAGAGCAGCCTCCATTCTGGATACCTTCTCCTGTATTTTCCAGGGCGTCATCCCATACGGTGCACAGATGTTGGTAGCAGTTTCTACTGCAGTGGAATTAGGATGCGAAGTAAGCGCGTTCCAGATTCTGCCGAATCTTATTTACCCGTACATGTTGTTGATTAGTTCTTTATTGTTTATTTTTGTGATTCCTGGCAAGGAAAGTAAGTAGTGAAAAAGCCATTATACCGGAAAATCACGGTATAGTGGCTTTTTCAATGTCATAACAAAAAAGACTTAGAAAATACACTTCTAAGTCTTTAAACGTAGCAGGGGAAGAGGGATTCGAACCCCCATGGACGGTTTTGGAGACCGGAATCCTGCCGTTGGATGATTCCCCTAGGTGTTGTAAAACAACTACTTTGACAGTATAGCAAACTCTATTAAAAAATGCAAGCTATTTTTACAAAAAAATCAGAAATTTTATGTAGTGTTTTGGGGAAGAAGTGGAGTGGCTTATTTGCCACTCTCTCCGCCCGGACCGTCTTTTCTTGGTACTTCGTCCGGAATCACATCCTGGGGTAAGTCTACCTGAGGGATGTTGCCGTCATCATAGTCGTCAGTTGTTTTTATATTTTTATTCTTACAATTGTCCATAATGCACCTCCTGGTTTTGGGATTAGGATGTGCAGTTTGGGCTTTTTTATTTATGGAAAATCTTTTCTGTGCATTTGAGCCTTTTGGATATCCGGAAAATATGACAGCATAGGTGTCAGATGCGTAGCGCCATAAAAGTTACGCTGTTTATAATTATCTAAAATTGCAAGCACGGTAGGGGTCAGGCTAAGTACACCGAGCATATTGGGAATAGCCATCAGACCGTTAAAGGTATCGGACAGGTCGATGACAAAGTCGGTTTGAAGCATGCAGCCAAGTAAAATAACTGCAATATAGATGTATTTGTAGAGTATGGCAGTTTTTTTGCCAAATAAATATTCCCAGGCTCGCACACCATAGAAATGCCAGCCAAGAATGGTAGCGAAGGCAAATAACGTGACGGAAAGTGCCATAAACAAGCCGCCGGCCATACCGAAAGAACCGGTAAAAATTTCTGTGGCAAGGGCCAGACTGGAGTTGTCACTTAAAACAAGTCCGGTGTTTAAATCAACAAGCCCGCTGGTGAGAATAACCAGTGCAGTCAATGTGCAGATAATAATGGTATCAAAAAACACTTCAAAAATGCCCCAAAATCCTTGTTTTACGGGCTCTTTTACGTCGGAAACAGCGTGCACAATAACCGAGGAGCCAAGTCCGGCCTCGTTGGAAAACACACCTCTTTTAAAGCCACAGGCAATAGCGTGACGCATTATGGTGCCGCCGGCACCGCCGAGCATGGCTTCTTTGGAAAAGGCGTGTCGAAAAATAGCACCAAATGCAGGACAAATTTGACCGGCTTGTTGGAGCAGTATAATAGTAGCACCCAGAATATAGAACCCGGCCATAAAAGGAACCAGTTTTTCGTTGGCGTCGGCAATGCGGCGCAGTCCTCCCAGAATCACAAATGCTGCAGCTATAGCAATAAAAGTCCCAATAAAAAAACGGTCTCTTTCCGGAACTCCCGAAAAGGTGACTAGGCTTAAAATGCTCTCACGAATGGAGGTGACCTGACTCATATTTCCAATACCAAAGGATGCCAAAATGGTGAAGAGAGAAAAGAAAACAGCAAGTATATGTCCCAGCATTTTACAGCCTTTTTTGCTTCCTAAACCATATTCCAAATAGTACATGGGACCGCCGCACCATTCGCCGTCTGCATTGCGTTTGCGATAATAAATGCCCAGCACTTTTTCGGAAAAGCCGGTAATCATGCCGGTAAGGGAGGCTATCCACATCCAGAAAATAGCTCCGGGTCCACCGACAGTGATGGCATAGGCGATACCGGAAATATTGCCGGTGCCGATGGTGGCAGACAGGGCAGTACAGAGAGCCTGGAACTGAGAAATAGAAGGTGGTTCATCCGGGGAATGCTTTTTAGCCTCTTTTGGGGCGTTTTTTTTTGAAACAGCAGATTTTCGTAATCCACCGAAAATTTCCTTTAGAGCATATGGAAAGTGGGTAAACTGAAAGCCCTTTGTAAGGATGGTCAGAAGGACACCGGTGCCAATAATCAGGGTAAGTACCGGAGTGCCCCAGACAATATTGTTTATGTAAGAATTTACCTGGTTTATAACATCAGACATAGCATCTCCAAAGGATAAAATCACTGGTTACCAATATATTATGAAAAGTGCAGTTTTATGCAAAAAAAGGATAAATAATGCATGTTAAAAGGTTAAAATCACTCCTATTTTTTTGAGGTATTTTGTGATACAATAGTAAAATATTAGTTTTATATAGTCTGAAAGAATTTTTATGGACTATGGAGGAGTGACTATGGGAAAAGTTTTTCGTTTTCATAGGGATGTGGATACGGACCAGATTATTGCATCCCAGTATTTATTATATCCGACCATTGAGGAGATGAAGGTGCATACCTTTGAATCCTTAGACCCGGAGTTTGCTGCCAAGGTTAGACCCGGAGATTTTGTAGTAGCAGAGGAAAATTTCGGTTGCGGTTCCAGTAGAGAACAGGCACCAAGTGTGTTAAAGGCATTGGGCGTTCAGGCAGTGGTTGCAAAGTCCTTTGCACGTATTTTTTACCGCAATGCCATTAATATCGGTTTGCCGGTTATTGTGTGTAAGGAACTTTATGGCGCGGTTTCTGAAGGGGATGAAATGAGTCTGGATATGTCAGAAGGCGTTGCTGCCGTAAATGGTGTGCAGTATACTTGTACGAAGCTTCCACCTTATATGCAGGGGATTTTAGACCAGGGTGGACTTATTGCATCATTAAATAAGGAGGAAGTGTAGTATGAAGCCGATGACAATGGCAGAGAAAATTATTGCGGCGGCAGCAGGCGTAGATTGCGTTCAGGCAGGCGATATACATACGGTGGAAGTGGATCAGTTACTGAGTAACGACGGCACCACGCACCTTACCATTGATATGTATCATAATAAATTAAAACACCCTCACATTGCAGATGTTTCCAAGCTGGTGTGGGTAGTAGACCATAATGTGCCGTGTGACAGTCCAAAGACCGCAGCCAGTCACAAAAAAATGCGTGATTTTGCTAAGGAGCATGGCATTACGTTTTATGAGGGGGCCGGTGTATGTCATCAGGTAATGATGGAAAATCACGTGCGTCCGGGTGAATTGATTTTTGGTGCAGACAGCCACACTTGTGCATATGGTGCACTGGGTGCGTTTGGTACCGGTGTTGGTTGTACCGACTATTTATATGCTATGGTGACGGGAAAGTCTTGGGTACTGGTGCCAGAGACTCTTCGCTTTAACCTGACCGGAAAGCTTCCGGAGGGCGTATATGCCAGAGATTTGATTTTGACCATAATTGGTCAGATTAGTGCCAATGGTGCCAATTACATGGCGATGGAATTTGGCGGGGAAGGGCTTGCGACGCTTACTATGGCAGACCGCATTGCTGTTTGTAATCTTTGTGTAGAAGCCGGTGCCAAAACAGCGCTTATGGAAGTGGATGACGTGGCACTGGATTATTTAAAGGAGCATGGACGTACACCAAAGCATGTATTTAAGAGTGATGAAGGCGCGCAGTATGCCAAGGTTTATGATATTGATTTAGGTACCATCCGACCTATCGTTGCAAAGCCTCACTTTGTAGATAATGTAGTACCTGCGAAGGAATGTGCCGGAGTCAAGATTGACGAGGCATTTATTGGTTCCTGCAACAACGGTCGCATCGAAGACTTGCGTGTGGCAGCAGCCGTATTAAAGGGAAGAAAAGTACATCCGCTTGTAAGGCTGTTGGTAGTACCGGCCAGCCAGACGGTATATATGCAGGCTCTGAAGGAAGGCCTGATGGATATTTTTATGGAAGCAGGGGCTATTGTGATGAATGCCAACTGCAGTGTTTGCTGGGGAAGCTGTCAGGGTGTTATCGGAGAGGGCGAGACTCTGATTAGTACCGGTACCCGTAATTTCAAGGGGCGTGCAGGCCATCCAAACAGTTTTGTGTATCTGGCAAGTGCAGCGACCGTTGCGGCAAGTGCAGTGGCAGGTGTGATTACCACAGCAGATATGTTAGAATAAAGCGTGCACCAAAAAGGCACAGAAAAGAGAAGAATATGGAACAATTTACAGGAACAGTATGGGTGTTGGGTGACGATATCGATACCGACATTATTATTCCAACGGAATATTTAGCATTAAAAAGCATACAGGATATGACACCTTATGCATTTAGTCCATTAAGACCGGAGCTGGCAGCACAGATAAAACCGGGTGATATGATTGTAGCAGGTAAAAATTTTGGCTGCGGTTCCTCCAGAGAACAGGCACCGGAAATTATCAAGGCACTGGGGGTACGATGTGTCATTGCCAAGTCCTTCGCACGCATTTTCTTCCGTAATTCCATCAATAATGGGTTGCTGTTGATTGAAAACGATGCGTTGCAGGCAGCAGTGAACGAAGGCGATACCATTACCGTGACCGTAAATCAGGACATTGAGCATAACGGACAGCATTATGAAATTACTTCCTTGCCACAGAATCTGGTAGATATTATTTCAGCCGGCGGTTTGGTAAAGGCAATGCGTAAATTAAACGGACTGGATTAGAGGTGTGGTATGGGTTCAACAATTATTGAAAAAATCATTGCAAGAAATATAGGAGCGGAATGTGTAAAGCCGGGGCAGATTGTGACGGTAAATGTGGACAGAGTGATGATTCACGACATTTTCATTCCTTTTGTGGCGGACAAATTTGAAGAAATGGGCTTTACCAAGCTTTGGGATGCAGATAAGGTGGTACTTATTTACGACCACTTAGTTCCGGCAAGTCAGTTGGACGATGCCAGACATTTTAGAAAAGGCAATGAATTTGCTGCAAAATACGGCATGAAGCATGTGCACCGCAGTGACGGTATCTGCCATCAGTTGATGACGGAGGCGGGCTATGTAAAGCCGGGCAATATTGTTTTTGGTACAGACAGTCACACTACCACTTATGGCTGTGTGGGCGCCTTTTCTTCCGGAATCGGGTACACAGAGATGGCAAGTATCCTTGGTACCGGTACGATGTGGGTGAGAGTGCCTGAAACCATTAAAGTACATATTACAGGTAAGCTTGCAGCTAACGTAACCAGCAAGGATATTATTTTGACGTTGATTGGAGATTTAGGTGCAGACGGTGCTACGTATAAGGCATTGGAATTTTCCGGGGACACCGTGGAAAATATGACCATTGCCAGCCGTATGACTATGGCAAATATGGCCATTGAAGCAGGTGCAAAATGTGCTTTATTTACTCCGGATGAAAAGACCGCAGAATATTGTGAAATGGAGCTGACTGAGGCAGAAAGTTCTTTGGTGGGCGATGCAGATGCGGTATATTGTAAAGAGATATATTATAAAGCGGAGGACTTTGTACCGGTATTAGCTTGTCCTTCTCAGGTAGACAATATTAAACCGGTTCGTGCGTTGGCAGGCACGGAGATTGACCAGGTATTTATCGGTTCTTGTACCAATGGACGATTAGAAGACCTGATGGCAGCTGCAGAAATTTTAAAAGATAAACAGGTTGCACCTTTTGTAAAGTTGATTGTAACTCCTGCCAGCCGCAAGGTTTATCGTGAGGCCGTGGAAAACGGAACTATGGAAATTCTTGCAAAAGCAGGTGCTATGATAACCCATCCCGGTTGTGGCTTGTGTTGTGGACGAACTGGTGGTATACTTACAGATGGGGAACGTGTTGTGGCGACCAACAATCGTAATTTCTTAGGTCGTATGGGTACTTCCAAGGTGGAAATTTTCCTGGCTTCCCCGAAAACAGCAGCGGCCAGTGCGGTTGCAGGTAAAATTGTGGAGGGTTAATATGAAAACCATCGTAGGTATTGATATTGGTGGCAGCACTACCAAAATATCCGGCTTTGTAGGGAAGAATTTACTCAAGTGTATTCAGGTAGAGGCAAGTAATCCCATTGCGTCTTTGTTTGGTGCGTTTGGTCAGTTTTTGACGGAAAATGAACTGGATTTGTCTGATATTGCAGAAATTCATTTGACAGGCGTGGGAAGCAGTGGTGTGACGAAGCCGATTTATGGTATACCTACTTATAAGGTAGATGAGTTTGTAGCAAATGGTGTAGGCGGACGCTTTTTTGCCAAGGAAGAAAAATCCGTAGTAGTCAGCATGGGCACCGGTACGTCTTATGTGCTGGTAGAAGGCGATAAATTGACCCATTTAGGCGGTATTGCTATTGGCGGCGGCACTATTTTGGGATTGTCCAAATTGTTGCTTAATACCCAGGATGTGGACGCTATTCAGGCACTTTCTTCCCAGGGAGATTACAAGCAGATTGATTTGTTGATTGGGGATATTTCCAAGCAGCCGTTGCCCGGTCTTAATTTAAATGTTACTGCGGCCAACTTTGGCAAGGTGGAGGAAATGGTTTCCAAGGAAGATATTGCAGCAGGCATTGTGCATATGGTGATTGAAAATCTATGCCATACGGGCACATTAATTGCTCATAATATGGGTGTCAAAGAGTTTATTTTAATTGGTTCTTTGGCGAATTTTGCGGAATGTGATTTTATTACCAAGGACTGTGCAGAGCTGGCAGGAGAGGGTGTATATTTTGTGATTCCGGAGCATGCAGGCTTTGCCACCTCTATCGGTGCGGCTTTGGTAACGGCCAGAGAATGCAGCCCGGTTACCGTATAAACGTACTAAATTAAATACAATGCCAAAAACAATTGCAAGGAAATTTTTAGCATGCTAAAATACATTTGTACTGTATTTTACATATGGTAGAAACAGTAACATTTCTATTTTAGGAGGAACTTTGTATGCGTAGTACAAAAACAATCAAGATGGCACAGATGGCCATACTTATTGCCGTTGTTTTGATTATGGCATTCACCCCGCTCGGATACTTGAAAACCGTTGGACTTGAAATTTCCTTGATTACCATTCCGGTAGCAATCGGAGCAATGGTTATCGGACCGGGAGCAGGCGCAGTATTAGGTGCAGTATTCGGACTTACCAGCTTTTACCAGTGCTTTGGTATGAGCCAGTTTGGAGCAATGCTTTTAAGCATTAATCCACTTTATACTTTTTTTGTATGCGTACCAACCCGTATTCTTATGGGTTACCTGGCAGGCGTGTTATTCAAAGTCTTTATCAAGGCTGATAATAGTAACACCATCTGTTATTTTGTGGGCGGTTTTATGACTGCATTTTTAAATACCCTGTTTTTCATGGGTACCCTGATTTTGTTTTTCTGGAACACAGAATACATACAGAGTCTGAATGCAGCAGGTGCCAATGCATTGATGTTTGTAGTGGCATTTGTGGGTATTAATGGTGTAGTAGAATGGATTGCAACGACCATTGTTGGTGGCATCGTATCCAAGGCAGTTGCAAAGATTGCCAAGAATGTTTAATAATTACGGATTTGTATTGGGCTGTTGCAGTGGTGTGACAGCCCATTTATAAGATATAGATTACAGAAAGAGGCAAATTTTGAAGGATAAAATTAAGTCATTTTTACAATTTATCAAGTTCTGCATCGTGGGCTTGTCCAATACCATTATCTGTGAAGGCATTTATGTAGTGCTGTTGTTCTTTGGCGTACATTATCTGGCAGCCAATATTATCGGCAACCTGATTAGTATTTTGAATGCCTACTACTGGAGCAACAAATATGTCTTTAAGGCAGAGGAAGGCGAACAGAGAGTCTGGTGGAAGGTACTGTTAAAGACCTACGCTACCTATGGTTTCAGCATGGTGCTGAGCGCAGGGCTTTTAGTGTTCTGGCTGGAGATTATAAAGCTGGAGCAGTTTATGAGACCGGTCCTTTCCTTGCTTGGCAATTTGGGAATTTTAAGTGGCCTCAGTAAAATTGGCATTGTGCTGGAGGCTAAGATTTTATCTGAGATACTTGCGGCAGCGATTAATTTGATTATTACCATTCCACTGAATTATGTGATTAATAAATACTGGGCGTTTAGTAAGGGTCAAAAAGTTATGTAATTTTTATGGAAATGGTTGACTATGAAAAGGAAATTGCATATACTATAAGTGAGCAAATTGCTCAATTAAGTGCATTGCTACTTTGAAGGCAAACCTTAATGTAAGTGCTTCACTACTTTAAATGTGAACCTTAATTTTTGTGCTTCGCCACATTAGAGCGAACGTTATTACTAAGGAGATGAGTTTACTCGTCTCCTTTTATTGTTTTACGGAGGAAATATGGACTTTTACAGAATTGATGAAAAATACATTGGATTTCTTCAAACATACGAAAAAACACATAGGGGATTTTCAAAAGTGCCAAATATACATTATTCAGATAGAGATAAATTTTCATTTGGGGCAGTATTGAAAGTAAATGGGATGAATTACTATGTGTCTGTATCCTCTTTCGATATACAGCAAGAGGCAAATATATTAATTTGCACACCAGGAGATAAAAAAGAAATAAAAGGTTCGCTGCGTTTTAATTATATGATTCCTGTCCCAGAGGAATGTATTAAACGTCTTGTAATAAAGGATATTGAAGATGAGCAATATAGAATGTTACTAAATAAAGAGTATCGTTTTTGTAAAAATAATGAATCAGAGATACTTGAAAAAGCAAGTGTGATTTATGATATGGTAGTACATAATAAAAAGCCCAAATTAACAGAAAATAGTTGTGACTTTAAGCTTTTAGAAAGAGCATATAAAGAGTATCTGATGAAGAACAAATAGGAAGATACTATTTATTTATTTTAGCAATGTAGAAATATGTGATTAAGATATCCTTATGCAAAGTTTTGAATGAATTTTGCATGGGATGTTTTTTGAGTATGAGATTTTTTTCTGCTAATGTACGTCTAATATATGTAGTGATAATCAAGGTACCTTTTATAAATTTTCACTATAAAAGATAATACAGATTTTAATGAAAAAGAAAAATAAGAAGGAGTGGAGGTTGTATGAAAAGAGTTAAATGGAAGAATTAGTACATAAAGCAAAAAACAAAGATCCGGATGCTTTTACAAAATTAATGCAAGCCTATACAAAGGATATGTATAAGGTAGCGGTATCTATTCTTATGAATGATGAAGATGCTGCCGATGCAATTCAGGAGACGATACTTGTTTGTTGGGAAAAATTATCGACGTTAAAACACAATCGTTATTTTAAAACATGGCTTATACGTATTTTAATTAACAATTGCTATGACATAAGGAAAGAAAGAGAAATGACAATTTCTGTGGAAGAATTAGAAGAGCCATCTATAGAAGATGTTTACAATTTTGAGCTAAAGGAAGCACTTTCTCGGTTGGATGAAAAATATCGTATAGTGATGATGCTTTTTTATGGAGAAGGCTATCACATCCAAGAAATAGCGGGGTTGCTAAATATTCCCAAAAGTACTGTGCAGACCAGGCTTGACAGAGGGCGTAAAAAATTGAAGAGCTATTATATGGAAAGCTGAGGAGGAGTCATTTAATGGAGAGAAAATATAATGATATTTTAAAAAAAGATGTTGTAGTGCCTGAAATTGTTCAGAAAAAAGCGGACGAGGCTTATATTCAAATCAAAGAAAGAGGAACAGAAGATATGATTAAGAAGAATGTTATTTTACGAAAAGAAGAATCACAAAGAAAGAAAGCGACGATAAAAACTTTGACAGCGGCATGCGCATGCATAGCATTGTTTATTGTAGCAGGCAACTTTCTTGACATTGATATATCAAATGAAAATTATGAAACATTTGAAGGAGAAACACATGTAGAAATTGTGAAAGATGATAATTTGATGCAAGCTATTGAAAAGATGTTTACTTTAAAGGCATATGCTGCTGATCATCCGGAGGCTGATGAAAATGGATATGTAACCTTAAATGCCGGTAATAATATATTGGTACAAAAAAATGGTTTAGGATGTGTTTTGTGTGAAGGCGAAGATGACTTCGTATCATATTGCATAGGGACTAATTTTTTGTGTGAAGGAGAAAATATTGAAAGTATTACCTATAGCATTAATGGGGCCGCTTTTCAGGTTGTAGAAAGACCGAATGCGTCTATTTTAATAGCAAGTGAAACCTATGGAAAAGAACTAAATACCGGTTTGTGTGGGGGAGAAGATTCTGACACATTGGACAATCCTGCTTCTGTGTTTGGTCTTTATAAATCCATTACTCTTTCTTATGACAATCAGATGAATGATTACACATGGATTAATATCTGCAATGAAACGGAGTATAGCTGGGATTTCTTATATGGTAAAAATATGATGCTGGAAGACAGAGTGAATGCGATTGAAGAAATGATGAAAGATGTAGAAATCATTTGCACGGTGCATTATACAGATGGAACAACTGATGATGCACGGATTACCGTAGGCGGTGGAGTATATGTGCCGGAAACAGGGGTTCCGCAAAAGGACGAGCCACAAGCTGATTTTGAGTTTCGCTTAGAACCATAGTCATTATAGGAAATCTCATCAAAGTATTGTAATAAACAGGAGCAGTTGTTGCTTTTCTAAGCCCGATAGACTGGAAATTTCAACAACTGCTCTATTGTATTGCATATACAATTAATCTTCTTCCGTTGCTTTCTTCACTACGTCAATAATAAACGGTGGGCGGGTTCTTGCAGCGTCTAATGCTCTCCAAACGTATTCGCCTAAGATTCCGAGGGTTAAAAGAATCAGGCCGGAAGAGAGGAGTACCACGCACATGAGGGAGGACCAGCCGGCAATCGGGGTGCCTACGGTAAATTTTTCTGCCAGTACGTAGATAAACATAAGGACGGCTAATATATTAAAAGTAACGCCTACGATACTCATCATACGGATTGGGAAGTAAGAGAAACTCATCATGGAATCCAGCACAAGCTTAAATTTCTTGGAAAATGTCCAGCGGGATTCGCCTACCTCGCGGTCGCGTCTGTGAAAGTATACATGGTCGGTCTGGAAGCCTGCCCAAAGTACCTGAAGGGTAAGAGAAGAATTTTTCTCATTTAAGTCCTGAAGTACCTGAATAACCTGACGGTCTAAGAGATAACAATCACAGCCGCCTTCCGGCATATTCTTGGTAATGGTCTTGCGCACAATGGCGTAGTACATATTGGCAAAAAATACTTTGACCGGGTTTTCGTCACGATCCTTACGAACGGCCAAAACGACTTTATTGCCTCGTTTCCAGCTTTCATACATTTCTAAAATAATCTCGCTGTCTTCCTGTAAGTCGGCCTGCTTCGTTACGGCACAGTCACCGGTGCAGACAGACAAGCCGGCAAGAAGGGCTGCATGCTCGCCGAAGTTACGGGAGAGCTTTACACATTGTACATGAGAATCCATGTCACGAATCTGATTCATGATTTCCCAGGAATTGTCCCCGGAGCCATCATCTACAAATACTAATTCGTAGTCTCCCAGTTTGTCTAAAATTTTGGCTTTCATATCTTCGTATAAAAGCATAAGGGTATCAGAATTCCAGTAAACCGGAACTACGATAGAAATTTTACTCATTACCATGTACCTCTCTGATTTCTTTTATGTAAGCATCATAATCGCGGATATATTCACTGCCATCATAATGCTCACTGCATAATACTAACAAAGTAGAGTCCGGAGAAAAATCGTACATGTCCTTCCAAACCATGGTGTCTAAGAAAAGACCCATACGAGGCTTGTCCAAGGAAATGATTTTGGTTTCAAAGCCATTGTCTACTTTAACTTTACTCTGACCTGCTACATTAATCAGGACAAATTTGGTGCGTCGATTGGCATGCTGACCGCGGACTACGGTAGAATCAGAACCGTAGATATAAAATACGCGCTTAATATCAAAAGGAATATCCTGATTTTCTCCTTCGATAACTACCAGGTTACCGCGCTCGTCACCGCGCTCTACAAAGTCTATTATTTTAATCTGATCTGCTAATTTCAAAGTATATCTCCTGAATTTTCTTAAGTTTAAATGCATCTAAAAATTGTTTAATGCCTGAATAACTCTGTCCTGTTCTTCTGTGGTCATGCCGTTGTACATCGGGATAGAAAGTACTTCATTTGCGTACTTCTCTGTAATAGGATATGCTCCTTTTTCATGTCCCAGATACTGATAAGCTTCTGCCAGATGTGGTGGAATAGGGTAGTGAATAATGGTGCCGATTCCAAGTGATTCCAAATGTGCAATCAAAGCATCTCGTTCCTTACAGCGGATAACGTATTGATGCCATACATTCACTGTATCCGGTCGTTCCATAGGTAAAATAAGCTTGTCATTACGTATCTCAGCAGTGTAGCGTGCGGCCAATTCCTGACGTTCGCGGGTAAGCTCGTCCATATACTGTAAGCGTACACGCAAAAGACCTGCCTGCAATTCATCCAGACGAGAGTTGGTACCAACAATTTTATTGTAATAACGTTTCTCGCTGCCATAATTACGAAGTACACGGAAGTCCTGTGCAATCTGTGGGTCGTTGGTGGTAATCGCACCTGCATCACCAAAAGCTCCCAAATTCTTGGAAGGATAGAAGGAGAAGCATCCGATATCGCCAAAGGTACCGGACATTTGACCTTGGTACATGGAGCCGTGAGACTGTGCACAGTCCTCCACCAGGCGTAAATTGTACTTCTTACAGAGAGCAACTACCTCGTCCATCTTCGCATTATGGCCATACAAATGAACCACCAAAATAGCTTTTGTCTTGTCTGTAATATGTTCCTCTAGCTTGGTAACATCAATCTGATAATACTCATCCGGCTCAATAAAAACCGGAGTGGCGCCATTCATGGTAATACCCATAACGCTGGCAATATATGTATTGCCCTGAACTAAAACTTCGTCCCCCGGACCAATGCCAAGTACGCGGAATGCCATCCAAAGAGCATCCAGACCATTTGCTACACCCACGCAGTGCTTAGAACCTACATATGCTGCAAATTCCTCTTCAAAGGCGGAAACTTCCTTACCCAAAATATACCAGCCGGAACGCAGAACCTCTAAAGCCTTTGCTTCAAATTCTGCCTGATATTTCTGAAAACCTCTATCCATACGATTTGGTTGAATTTTATCCATAGTATTATCATACCTCGTTACAAAATATAATCACTCATTTTCTATTTTAACAGAATGAAAAAAACTGTCAATGGGCATATTAAAGAAAAAAGGTGGAATTGTTATGGAATTAAGTAAAAGTAAAAATAAAAGGAAAAGATGTATCAAACTTAGCAACCCTGTTTATGTGGAGAATAGTGCCGGCGTTGTGGGACCGAAGGAGGGGACCAGTCATTTTGCTGAAGGATTTGATAAGGTTTGTAAGGATCCGTTTTTGGGAAAAGATAGTTGGGAGGAAGCCGAAAGTGAGCTTCAAAAGGAGGCTCTTGACATACTTCTTCGTAAGGCGTGTATTACGGAAGAACAAATTGACTGCATCTTCTCGGGGGATTTGCTCAGTCAGTCTACCGCATCCAGTTATGGTCTTTTATCCTTTGGTATACCCAATTATGGCATCTACGGGGCGTGCTCCAACTGTGGTGCCACACTGGCTCTTGGTGCTGTATTGTTGTCTGCAGGGTATGCGGAAAAAGTGGTAGCTATGACCAGCTCCCATTTTGGCAGTGCAGAAAAAGAGTTTCGTTTTCCTCTTGGGTATGGTGCCCAAAGACCGTTGTCTTCCACCTGGACCGTGACCGGGTGTGGGGCTTTTTTACTAAGTCGCGAAAATACTGCCGGCAGCAAGGTGTGCATTTCTCATATTGTGATGGGAGAAATTGTAGATGCCGGGCTAAAAGACCCTCAGAATATGGGTGGCTGCATGGCGCCGGCGGCAGCACTTACCATTGGCAGTGCACTAAAGGAACTTCCTTACAGTGTGGACGATTATGACCAGATTATTACCGGAGATTTAGGGGAGATTGGCTCCGAGGCGTTGTATGATTTATTGTCCTTGCAGGGATATGATATTACGAAGAATCATAGTGACTGCGGATTACTCATTTTTGATAGGGAAAAAGAAGATGTACATGCCGGTGGCAGCGGTTGCGGTTGCAGTGCGACCATGCTTTCTGCATATGTATTGGAAAAATTAAAAGCCGGTGAATGGAAACGTGTGCTTTTTGTACCCACCGGAGCACTTCTTAGTAAGCTTCGTAGTGAAGAAGGCATGACTATACCGGCTATTGCACATGGAGTGGTGCTGGAGCATTGCTAGAAACGACTGGTTTAAGGTGGAAAGGGGCTTCTGCGTTGGGATGTCAGGCATTTCTATATTTTCTTTTGAGACACGTTTTCACTCGACGAAAGACGTAGCGGTACTAGGTTCAGCTGCGGTTATCACCTTGCTTCACCAAGGACCGACGTCTTTCAACGGTCTCATAAGCAAATATAGAAGTGCCTGCCGGCCAACACAAAGCCCCTTTCCACCAAATAGCAGTCGTATTAATCCAGCACTTTTCAACATTCTTAGAAGGAAATTGTCCGCTTCAAATAATGTGACAGTTTCCGAATTTGTAATTCAGGCATGTGAATATGACTTAGATAATATGGAAAATGTGAAATGATAAAATTCGGATATAGTGGTTTGCCTAGCGGAGCATGTGGTCAGCCAAGATAAAAAACAGCCAGCAGGAAGTGACCTACTGGCTGTTTGTATGTTATAGTTTTTATGGACGAAGTCCCAGACCGCCTTCTAAAGTTAAGGTTTCGCCGGTCATATATTTAAAGTCCGGATGTGCCAGTTGAACGCAAACACGACCGATATGTTCTTCCGGGTCACCAAAGAAGCCCATTGGTGGTGTGTGAACATTTTTCTCAAATGCTTCCGGATAAGCATTTTTGAAGTTCTCAAGCTGAGATGTCCATGCAAGCGGACAAATAACATTTACATTGATGCCATCCTTGCTCCATTCGGTAGCTGCTACACGGGTAAGGCCACGAATGCCTTCCTTTGCTGCTGCATACGCACACTGACCGTAATTACCGAAAAGACCTGCGCCGGATGCAAAGTTGATTACGCTGCCATGGCTCTTAGCTAAATATGGATAGCACGCCTTCATATAGTAGAATGCTGCATATAAGCCGGAATAAAGAGCTAAATCAAACTGCTCTGTTGTATGATCTGCAATGGAAACACCGGAAGCGGACGCCTGAGCGTTGTTAATCAAAACGTCGATGCCGCCAAAAGTCTCAACTGCTTTGGCAACTACGGCTTCTACAACAGCCTGGTTGTCAGCGCCTGCAGCAACATCAGCTGCGACACAAAGAACCTTAACGCCATAAAGACGTTCTAATTCTTCTTTTGCATCCTCTAATTTCTTGACATTTCTACCTGTAATAACAATATTTGCCCCTTCTTTTGCATAAGCGGTAGCAATACCATAACCGATAGCACCTGCTTTACCGTTGGATAATACGGCTCTGCCGCCACCGGTAATTAAAACTGTTTTGCCTGTTAAAAAACTCATTTTTCTATCCTCCTTCTTTCTCATTATAACTGCATATTATCTAAAAAGCAAGAAGAATTGCTTACAGACAGGCACATTTGGGAATTTAGCGCATATACTGCTTCTAAAGACATGGGAAGTGTAATCATGGATATTTATGTAGTGCGTCCCGGTGATACGGTGGGTGGTATTGCAGCTTACTATGGTATAGATGTGTCGCAAATTATATTTGACAATCAGTTAGTGTATCCTTATGCGCTTGCCGTTGGGCAGGCGCTTTTTATCCGTGGAGGGGTACGTATGCCGGATAGGTCCGTTTTTGTTAGTGGATATGCCTATCCGTTTATTAGCATGTGGGTGCTGGAACAGACGCTGCCATATTTGACGTATTTACCTATTTTTTCTTATGGATTTACAAGTGATGGGCAGTTGATTCCGTCACAGGTGGATGATATGCCGTTGATTGTGACAGCAAAGCAGTTTGGTACGGAGCCGGTACTGGTGCTGACGCCTTTTGGAACAGATGGACAGTTTAACAATCTTTTGATAAATTCTGTGGTAAACAATCCGCAATATACAGAGAATCTGATTCAAAATCTTTTGTTTTTAATGGATGAAAAGGGCTATCAAGGACTGGATATTGATTTTGAGTATATCCTGGCAAACGATAGAGATGCTTTTACCGCTTTTGTGGAGCGTGTGTCAGAGGCGATGCGTGAAAACGGATATCACACGTCAGTAGCGCTTGCCCCGAAAACATCTGCTGTGCAGCGCGGTTTGCTGTACGAAGGAAAAGATTATCCGGCAATTGGAGCGGCTGCGGATTCCGTACTTTTAATGACTTATGAGTGGGGCTACACCTATGGACCGCCTATGGCAGTAGCACCGATTAATCAGGTGCGTCGGGTTGTGGAGTATGCTGTGACAGAAATTCCAAGAGAAAAAATTGATTTGGGGATTCCGAATTATGGGTACGATTGGCCGCTTCCGTTTGAGCGGGGTGTGACTGAAGCAAATACTATCAACAATATACAGGCGATTCAAATTGCGCTTCGGGAGGGCGCAGAAATCATGTTTGATGAGGTTGCTCAGAGTCCGTATTTTCGGTATACGAATATGGCTGACGGTATCGTGCATGAAGTATGGTTTGAAGATGTGCGCAGCCTGCAGGCTAAATTTGATTTAATTAAGGAATTTGATTTGCGTGGCTGCGGTTACTGGCAGATTATGCAGTGGTTTCGGGCAAACTGGCTGCTGCTTTCGGAGAATTTTTGGATTAATAAATAAAATGTGGTAGCACTATGCACTTCACAAACAAAGTGTATAGTGCTAAAATGTTTTTATAAATGATTTGAGAGGCAGAAAATGTTAACAGGATATATTATTGAAAAGTACAGTTTTATGAAAGATGCATATACATGTCACCGAATTTTGGAAGAAGCGGCAAAAAGAGGAGTTTCTTTGCAGATTGTGGGCGTGGCAGATACTATCGTAACCGAAGATGGTGTGTACCATAAGAGGGAGCGATTAGAGAATTGCGATTTTGTGATTAATCGTTATAAATATGATCATATCAAGGATGAGATTGGTGCACTTGCAAAGCGTACTTATAATGAGACGAATATTTTTAATACTTACATAAACAAATATATGCAGGTCAAAAATTTAAGGTCAGAAGGCTTTTTGATGCCGAAGTATATGCTTGGAACAGGTTATACTGATTTTGAGGTGGTCACAACCAAACTGGGTCTTCCTTTTGTGGCAAAAGGGCTGGAGAGCTCCCAAGGAGCCGAGGTGTTTTTGATAGAGAACAAGGAAGATTTTCAGGTGCTATGTGAAACCTACGACCCAGACAAAGAATATTTGTTTGAAGAATATATTGCGGAAAGCTATGGCAGGGATATTCGCTTTTACAGTATACGCGGTGAAGTGATTGCCTGCATGACCAGAGAAGCGGTGCAGGGCTTTAAGGCCAATGTGGCTCTGGGAGCCGGTGTCAGGGAATATCCGATAGATGACAACATCAGGCAGGCGGCAAAGGATATTTATGAGCAAACAGGGCTTGACTTTCTGGGAATCGATTTGTTGTTTGGAAAGGACAAGCCATATTTTTGCGAGATTAATGTGATGCCGGGGATTGAGGGTATGGAACGCGCCACCGGTGTGAATGTAGCAGGGGCGATTATAGATACCATTTTGGGAGATTTTAAACATGACTGTTCAGAAAGCAATTGATTATGTGTATGCTTCTTATTTAAAGGCGGAGCCTTACTTGGATTATGATGCTTCGGATGCAAAGAAGCGTAATCCAAAGCTTAGCAAGGCAATTATCGAAAAAAGGGCAGGAATCCCAACGGTGCTTGTAACAGGCAGTAAGGGGAAAGGTTCTGTTTCTAAAATGATTGCGGAGATTATGGGAATGCATCACAAGGTGGGACTTATGACCAGTCCTCATATTTTGGCCTTTAACGAGCGTATCCAAGTGCAAGGGGAACCGGTCAGCGATGAAGTGTTGACAAAGGCTATTGAGTGTGTGAAGCCGGAGTTTGACGAAGTAGAAGCAACCCTTGCGCAAAAAGAATATATCAGTCCCATGGGGATTCAGGCAGCAGCAGCCTTGGATATTTTTAAAGAAGCTGGCGTAACGTTCCAGGTTATGGAATGTGGCAAAGGGGTGGCATATGATGACGTCAATAATGTGCCGCATAAATATGGAGTTATTAACCGTATTTTTCTGGAGCATACCAGAGAACTGGGCAAGACACTGGGAGAAATAGCAGAAAATAAGTCTGCCATTATGACAGGGGACCAAGCCGCTGTGTTTACCTGCAAGCAAGAAGAGGAAGTGCTTAAGGTATTACGCAGCAGGGCAGAAGCGTGTCAGACCACATTGTATGAGTATGGAAGAGATTTCTGGTGTGAGTATGTACGTTACACGCAGAAGGGCATGAAATTTGATGTAGTGACTCGCAAGACCCGTTATGTGGATATTCAGATTCCGCTTTTGGGAACCTATCAGGCAGAGAATTGCGCATTGGCGATTGCACTTTGTGAAATGGAGCTTGGTGTGTTAGAGGAAGCAAAGGTAAAACAGGCACTGCAATATTTAGAATGGCCGGGCAGACTGGAAGTGCTAAGCAGTAATCCGCTGATGCTTTTGGATGCGTGTATAAATCGCGCCAGTTGCTGTAATGTATTGGAAGCATTACAGCAGTTGGAGGTAAATCAAGTGACTACCATTATAGGTATCCCATCTGACAAAGATTACCTTGGTGTGGCAGAGGCAATGAAAAAGGTGTCTATACATATGATTTTAACCAAGAGCGAGAATGCACATTACAAATTCGGCACAGAACAAGTGGAAGCACTGGTTGAGGTTGGTATAGCCGCAGACTGGGCAGAAAATATAAGTGATGCAATAGACAAAGCACGTGCTTTTATGGAAGCAGAGGATGCCCGGAATCGACCTATTTGCATTTTGGGTACCACTTCTTTGATTTCCGATGTGAAGGCTCTGGCGGCTACGCCAATGCCACTGTAATTACGTGTTTGAGAAAACCGGCAAGGGTATGATAGAATTAAAGAACTGGATGGATTATAAATATGAAAAGAACAATGGAATTTAAAATGGAGCGACAGGGACTATTGGAAGTGGGACAGGAGATTACGGTTACGGAAGGTGTGCTTCCAAGTAACTATTATTATACCATTGACCCGTCTCTTGCCATGTCCGGTAATTTCCCGTTTCGTGAAAGAATGCTTGCACGAAGCGGTGTGGTAATTGATGTAAAGCAAAGTCCCAGAGGCTATTATGTGACTTGTGAATTTGAAGAACCATAAAAGAGTTATATTTTTGAAAGAATATTTTTTTCCTGCTGTTACATACTAAATAAAAACGAGAGGAGAAATGTATGGACTATATTATAGCCTTTCTTGTTGGGGGAGTTGTATGTGCACTGGTGCAGATTTTAATGGAAAAGACCAAGCTTATGCCGGGACGTATTATGGTGCTCTTAGTGGTAAGCGGTGCAATTCTTAGCTTTGTGGGAGTATTTGAGCCACTGAAGGAAGCGGTTGGTGCCGGTGTCAGTGTACCGCTTTTAGGGTTCGGGCACATTTTAATGAAGGGTGTCAAGGAAGCGATTGACCAGGAAGGCTTTATGGGGCTTTTTACGGGCGGATTTAAAGCCGCAGCTGTGGGATGCAGCGCGGCTCTGATTTTTGGATTATTGGCGGCTTTTCTTTTCAAGCCAAAGTTAAAGCGTTAAAGCTGGTCGAAGGAAATGCCTGCATTGCGCAGAAAATTCATCAGGGCTTCGTCCCAGATAAGCTCAGGTGTTTTGTCCAGTGTAAAGGAAGAATAACTGATACCGGAAGTAATCATAGCTTTGGAACCGTCATAGCGGATGTTTATAAGTAAGCCTTTAATTAAGTGCTTTTCTAAACCTTCCGGGAAAATAATAGCGCATCTCTTTGGGGAAAGCTGCAAAACTACTTGAAAACCGAGTGGTGTGCGCTTTCCTTTTATTAGGTCAAAAAGAGTGCTTCTGACCTCTCCATATGGAATAAAAGGCAGTCTGTCGCCGGTGTCTTCCATGTCTTCGTCTGTCTGGTAAAAGGCTTCATTGATGTGCCCGTCTATAATATAACTGATACCCATTTGCAGGGTCGCTTCCTGTAAAAGAAAATCATCAAAGGTATTGGTGCCTAATAGTTTGCCCATAAAGGCTTTTAATTCCGTGATTTGAAGTGCAATCATGTGATAAATCCCTCGCTATGTAAAAGGTATGATAATAGTATAGCAAAATAAAAGGAAATTTCAAGAATATTGAGGTTGATTGTCGATAATTGATGTGTTATTATAGTAGTGCAATACAAACTACAGTGTATTTTTGTACCAAGGATAAAGGGGTGTGTATTATTCACATTCATGCTATAATAATAGAAAGCGAGGTACAAAATGTGTCAGCTACCAATATTGCACAAGTAGTAAATATTGCAAAAGAAAAAGCTCGGTATGATACCGAAGTAAAAAATGTACTAAGCGATAAATATATTCTGGCGTGGATTATAAGCCGTGTTACGGAAGAATTCAGAGGCATGTCTATTCAGAACATTGTACAATGTATTGAAGGAGAGCCTGTTGTTTCGAAGGTATATGTTGCGCCGGGAAAGACCAACGATAGCATCATCGGTCGAGATACACAAGATAAAGTTCCCGGTGAGGGAGAAGCACGTTTCGATATTTTGTTCCATGCGGTTGCGCCATCCAAAGAACGAATTAAGATTATACGGAATACAAAATACAACAGAATAAGTTATATGGTAATTATTCCAAACCGGCCAGATATGATTTGCTGAGTGTGGTGATGCTTTGTTTGGGGAATCCTGAGGATAAGGATTACAGAAAAAATGAGTATCAGAAGCTTTTACGTTTGTTATCAGTTCTTGCAAGCGAGGAGGTAAAAGCACCTGACAAATTACATATTTTAGAAAAGGAATACCATATAGCAACGACAAGAGAGTTGGAAGGAAAGGTGAATATCATGTGTAATTGGAGCGAAGGTGTAATAGAGCGAGTGACTGAAAAGGTTACGGAAAGAGTGACACGAGAAGTGACAGAGCAAGTGACAAATCAGATGATTCTTAGCAGCGTGGAAAGTGTAATGAAGTCACTAGAGATTACACCAGAGAAAGCTTGCAACATATTGCAAATTAAAGTACAAGATTATTGGAATGCCAAAGAGGCGAGCGTGGAGAACTAGTATAATTTAAATTTGAGGTGCAGATTTTCTGCACCTCTTTTTAAGAAACTATAGCCAGCCCATTTTATAAATAGCAAAAGTCAATAAACCGACCATCTGCAAACATGCAATAAGAGGCATAAAAGCCTGAAAATACCAATGCTGGGTTTTGTGATGAAAGACTAACATACCTGCAACCGAACCGATGCTGCCACCCAGCAGTGCGGTAATAAATAAGGAGGCCTCCGAAATACGGTAGGCCCCTTTTTTTGCTTTGTGTTTGTCGATGCCCATAAGAGCAAATGCGACAATCGTAATAATTGCGAAGTATGCCAGAATAAAATATCCTAACTTAAATTCCAATTATTTACCCTCAACTTCTGCCATTTTCATTGCGCGAACCTTGCAGGACAGACCAAACAGGTTGATAAAACCGCTTGCATCGTGGTGGTCATATAAATCACCGGTCTTGAAAGAAGCAAGGCTTTCATTGTAGAGAGAGTATGGAGAAGTGGTGCCGGCTTTGATAATATTGCCTTTGTAAAGCTTGAACTTTACTTCACCGGTAACATACTTCTGAGTTACATCGATAAATGCCTGGATTGCTTCACGCTTAGGTGTAAACCACTTGCCTTCGTATACCAAATCAGCAAATTTATTGCCCATTTCTTTCTTTAAGGTGTAGGTATCGCGGTCAAGGATTAACTCCTCTAACTGCTGATGAGCTTCCATAAGGATGGTTCCGCCCGGAGTCTCGTAAACACCACGGGACTTCATGCCAACTACACGGTTTTCAACGATGTCGATGATACCGATGCCGTGTTTGCCACCGAGAATGTTTAATTCAGCGATAATTTCGGAAACCTTCATTTCCTTACCGTTTAAGGTTTTTGGAACACCTGCTTCAAAGGTCATGGTTACATATTCGCCTTCGTCCGGAGCTTTTTCCGGAGACTGGCTGAGTACCAATAAGTGGTCATAGTTTGGCTCTTCACTTGGGAACTCCAATTCCAGACCTTCATGGCTGATGTGCCATAAGTTACGGTCACGGCTGTAGGATTTATCAGCAGAGAATGGTAAGTTAATACCATGTGCCTTACAGTATTCAATTTCTGCTTCACGGGAATCCATGCCCCATTTGTCATCTCTCCAAGGAGCGATAATCTTTAAATCAGGAGCAAGTGCCTTAATACCTAATTCAAAACGAATCTGGTCATTACCCTTACCGGTAGCACCGTGGCAGATAGCAACGGCGCCTTCTTTACGAGCAACTTCGACTAATCTCTTTGCAATTACAGGGCGAGCCATAGAAGTACCTAATAAATACTTATTCTCATAAATAGCGTTTGCCTTAACACATGGAACGATGTATTCATCACAGAATTCGTCAACAACATCTTCGATGTATAACTTGGTAGCTCCACAGGATTTAGCACGTTCTTCTAATCCGTCCAGTTCTTCACCCTGACCACAGTCGATACAGCAACAGATAACTTCGTAGTCATAATTTTCATGTAACCATGGAATAATGGCTGTAGTATCCAAACCGCCGGAATACGCTAAAATAACTTTTTCTTTCATAATATGTATCTCCCTTAAATATAAGTTTCTTATCTAAGGGAGATAATACACCTTTTTGCATATAATTGCAAGCATTATTTGTGAGAAAATGAATAAAAATGCAAAATAAATACTTATAATGTAGATTTTGCAAAAAACACTTGCAAAACATGCATAAACGTTGTATAAATATACATATATTACAATGGCGTAGAATTTTTTGCAAAATAATATTGCTACTTGTATTTTTTACCATATTAAAGTAAAATAAAAAACTATGGGGGCATAGACTTTTTTGGGCTATGCAAGGAGGACATATTATGATTAAAGTTGGTATTATTGGTTCCACCGGTTATGCGGGTGGTGAGTTGGTTCGTATTTTGATGAATCACAAGGATGTAGAGATTAAATGGTATGGTTCCAGAAGTTATGTGGATCAGAAGTATAGTGATGTATATCGTAATTTCTTTGAAATTGTGGAAGAGAAGTGTTTCGATGACAATATTGAAGCATTGGTTGAGCAGGTAGATGTGGTATTTACAGCAACGCCGCAGGGTTATTTGGCTTCTATATTAAAGGAAGAATATTTGCAGAAAGCAAAGTTTGTAGATTTGTCTGCGGATTATCGTATTAAGGATGTTGCTACATATGAAAAGTGGTATGGCATCGAGCACAAGTCTCCACAGTTTATTGAGGAAGCAGTGTATGGTCTTTGTGAAATCAACCGTGAGGATGTAAAGGGTGCCAGATTGGTTGCTAATCCGGGCTGTTACACCACATGTTCTATTTTGACCTGTTATCCGCTGGTTAAGGAAGGCTTGATTGATGTAGATACATTGATTATTGATGCAAAGAGCGGTACTTCCGGCGCAGGACGTAGTGCAAAGCTTCCGAATTTATATTGTGAAGTAAATGAAAATATTAAAGCATACGGCGTAGCAAGTCACAGACATACTCCGGAAATTGAGGAGCAGTTGGGCTATGCAGGAAATTGTAAGGTAATGTTAAACTTTACTCCGCACTTGATTCCGATGAACCGTGGCATTTTGGCGACAGCATATGCAAAGTTAAAGGCAAAGGCCGACGGCAGTCTTCCAACGGAAGCAGAAATCCGTGCAGCTTATGAGAAATATTATAAAAATGAAAAATTTGTGCGAGTATTGGATAAAGGTGTCTGTCCTGAGACAAAATGGGTAGAGGGATCCAATTATGTGGACGTAAATTTTGTAGTAGATGAGAGAACCGGTCGTGTCATTATGATGGGTGCCATTGACAATCTGGTAAAGGGTGCCGCAGGTCAGGCAGTTCAAAATATGAACTTAATGTTTGGGCTTGCAGAGGATGAGGGTTTAAATCTGGTTCCGATGTTCCCATAAAGAACAGGCGCATGGCGTGGTTGACCGAAGCCTGCAGTAAATAAGAGGTGTGTATGAAGATTACGTATCAGGACGTAAAAAATAACGAAGCAATTAAAACCTATATCAAAAAGGCTGACGAGTCCTTAATTGCACTGGGCTATACGGAGCACAGTTTTCCGCATGTAATGAAGGTAGCAGAGACTGCAGCGGATATTCTGCTGGCTTTGGGCTACAGTGAAAGAGAGGCGGAGCTGGCTCGTATTGCAGCGTATTTACATGATATCGGCAATGTGATTAATCGTGTGGACCATGCACAGAGTGGTGCAGTTATGGCATTCCGTATTCTGGACAATATGGGAGCCGATGCAGAGGATATTGCTACCATTGTGACCGCCATTGGCAACCATGACGAGTCCACTGCCTTTCCGGTAAATCCGATTGCAGCCGCACTGATTATTGCAGACAAGACAGACGTGCGATTTACAAGGGTACGTAATATTGACCGTGCAAGCTTTGATATTCATGACAGCGTAAATTTTGCAGTAAAAGAATCCAAGCTTACCTATAAAAAAGACGAGCATATAACCCTGACACTTACCATTGACACCAAGGAATGTGTGGTTATGGATTATTTCGAAATTTTCCTTGGACGAATGAAGCTTTGCAGAAAGGCAGCAGCGAAATTGGGATTGGAATTTAAGCTAATTATCAATGGACAGTCCTTGATTTAAACGTACTTGTATTTGAGCAGATGAAAATTTGGAGGCAATATGGCAGCAAAAGATATTCAAATCAGACCCATGACAACGGAAGATTATGAAGAAGTTTTTAATATGTGGCAGTCTATTTCCGGTTTTGGTATTCGCTCCTGGGATGATTCTAAGGAAGGAATTGAACGGTTTATAGCACGTAATCCGGGACTTAGTGTGGTAGCACTTCATGAGGGGCGGATTATAGGAGGAATCCTTTGCGGACATGATGGCAGACGAGGCTGTTTGTATCATGTATGCGTAAGACAGGAATACCGTATGCTGGGCATAGGTCAGGATATGGTGGTATGTTGTAAAGAGGCACTTCGCAAAGAAGGTATTAATAAGATTAATCTTATTGCATTTAAAAGCAATGAAATTGGCAATAAATTCTGGCAGAAGTTAAACTGGAAGCACAGAGAAGACTGTAATTACTACGAAGAAAATCTCAATCCGGAAAATGTTACGAATTTTGTTCCGTAAGGATGATACATATATTTATGAGGAGAAGCATTATGAAAAAAATTACAGGCGGTGTAACCGCAGCAAAAGGCTTTGAAGCAGCCGGTGTAGAAGCCGGCATTAAGTACCAAAACAGATTGGATATGGCGCTGGTATACAGTACCGTGCCTTGTAAAGCGGCAGGTACGTTTACGACGAACGTGGTAAAGGCTGCCCCTGTTTTGTGGGATATGGAAGTAGTAGAGAACAGCCCATACGCACAGGCGGTTGTAGTAAACTCCGGTATTGCCAATGCATGCACCGGTAAAATCGGTTATGGATATTGTCTGGAAACTGCAGAGGCTGTCAGCGAAGCATTACATATTCCAAAGGAAAGCGTATTGGTGGCATCTACCGGCGTTATCGGTATGCAGCTTAAAATGGACAAGTTAAAAGCAGGCGTGGTAAAGCTGGCAGAGGCAAAGGAAGGTACTTTGGAAGCCGGACATCAGGCGGCAAAGGCAATTATGACCACAGATACTGTTTCTAAGGAAGTGGCGGTACAATTTGATGTGGATGGTGTGACTGTGACTGTTGGCGGTATGTGCAAAGGCTCCGGCATGATTCATCCAAATATGTGTACTATGCTTGGCTTTGTGACTACCGATATTGCAATCAGCAAGGAACTCTTGACAGAGGCAGTAAAGGCAGACGTAGTAGACACCTTCAATATGATTTCCGTAGATGGGGATACCTCTACTAATGATACCCTGCTGGTACTGGCAAATGGCATGGCAGGTAACGCGGAGATTACCGAAAAGGGCGAAGCATATGATAAGTTTGTAGAAGCACTTCATTTTGTAAATGAGACGCTGGCTAAGAAAATGGCAGGTGACGGGGAAGGTGCAACAGCCCTGTTCGAAACCATCGTTATGAATGCAGATACAAAAGAAAATGCAAGAGTTCTTGCAAAAAGCGTTATTTGCTCCTCTTTGACGAAGGCTGCGATTTATGGACATGATGCAAACTGGGGACGTATTTTATGTGCGCTGGGTTATTCCGGTGTACAGTTTGACCCGGAAGTGATTGAGTTGTTCTTCCAGTCCAAGGCAGGACGCATTCAGATTTACAAGGATGGCTGTGGGACCGATTACAGCGAAGAAGAGGCAACCAAGATTTTGTCTGAGCCGGAAGTGACTGTGGTGGTAGACATGAAGATGGGCAGCGAAACAGCTACTGCATGGGGCTGCGATTTGACATATGATTATGTAAAAATTAATGCGGATTATCGTTCATAATACGTAAGTAAGATTTTGAAACAAAAAGTAAAGCATATCAACGAGGTACAAAGATGGAACATTTAAGTGCATTAGAAAAGGCAGGCGTCTTAATTGAAGCCTTACCATATATTCAGAAATTTAACCGTAAAATTGTGGTGGTAAAGTACGGTGGTTCTGCTATGAGCAACGAAGAACTGCAGAAAAACGTTATTAAAGACGTGGTGCTGTTAAAATTAGTTGGTTTTAAACCGATTATTGTACACGGCGGCGGTAAGGAAATCAGCAAGTGGGTGGAAAAGGTTGGCATGGAGGCTCGCTTTGTAAATGGTCTTCGTGTAACCGATGCAGATACCATGGAAATTGCAGAAATGGTGTTAAATAAAGTAAATAAGCGTTTGGTTACTATGGTGGAAGAACTGGGCGTGCAGGCCATTGGTGTCAGCGGAAAAGACGGCGGTCTTTTAAAGGTAGAAAAAAAATTTGCAGGCGGTGAGGATATCGGTTTTGTAGGTAATATTACCGATGTAAATCCAAAGATTCTTTATGATTTGTTGGAGAAGGATTTCCTTCCGATTATCGCACCAATTGGTCTCGACGATGCATTCCAAACCTACAATATCAATGCAGATGATGCAGCATGTGCCATTGCAAAGGCAGTTGGTGCAGAAAAACTTGCATTTTTAACGGATATTGAAGGTCTTTACAGAGACTTTAGTGATAAGAGTACCTTTATTTCCAGACTGACTGCAACAGAGGCCCAGGAATTGATTGACAGCGGCATGATTGGCGGTGGTATGTTACCAAAGCTTGGAAATTGTACCGATGCGAT
Source organism: Lachnospiraceae bacterium (assembly GCA_017521985.1). Classification (GTDB taxonomy): domain Bacteria; phylum Bacillota; class Clostridia; order Lachnospirales; family Lachnospiraceae; genus RGIG6307. The sequence continues at coordinate 24,310 of JAFXAZ010000035.1, read as the reverse complement.
TCGAAATGGTGTAAATCGTGTACATATTTTAGATGGACGTACCCCACATAGCCTTTTGTTAGAAGTATTTACCAATAAAGGTGTTGGTACTGCTATTGTGGCAGACCATGAAAAGGAGCATATGCTATGATGAAGGAATATATTGAACAGGCGGAAAAAGACCTGCTTCACACATATAATCGATATCAGATTGTGTTAGACCGTGGTGAGGGCGTGCATTTGTACGACATCGAGGGCAAGGAATATTTGGACTTTTGTGCAGGTATTGCAGTATTTGCACTTGGTTATGGGCATAAAGGCTTTAATGATGTGTTAAAAGCCCAGATTGATAAGTTGACTCACACCTCCAATTATTATTACAATGTACCTGCAATCGAAGCAGCCCGCAAAATGAAGAAAGCAACCGGTATGGACAGGGTGTTCTTTACTAATTCCGGAGCAGAAGCAGTAGAAGGCGCCTTAAAGGCAGCCAGAAAATACGCTTACACCATGGACGGCACTACAGACCATGAAATCATTGCCATGGAGCATTCCTTCCACGGACGTACCATGGGAGCCCTTTCCGTAACCGGTAATCCACATTACCGTGAGGCCTTTGAGCCATTAATAGGTAATATAAAATTTGCAACCTTTAACGATTTTGACAGTGTGCTTAGTCAGGTGACGGACAAAACCTGTGCTATTATTATGGAGACGGTTCAAGGAGAAGGCGGCATTTATCCGGCCGAACCGGATTTTTTGCAGAAAGTACGTGCTCTTTGTGACGAAAAAGGTATTTTACTGATTTTAGATGAAATTCAGTGTGGTATGGGTCGTACCGGCAGTATGTATGCATATGAACAGTATGGGGTGATGCCGGATATTATGACTACGGCCAAGGCAATCGGCAATGGTGTACCGGTAGGTGCTTTTGCCATGACGGAAAAGGTGGCTGAAAAGAGTCTTGTGGCAGGGGATCATGGCACCACCTATGGCGGAAATCCACTGGCATGTGCTGCCATTTCCAAAGTATTGGATATTTTTGGGGAGGAGAAGATACTTGACAATGTAAGGGGGATTGCTCCATACTTAGAAGAGAAGTTAAATAAATTAGTTGAGAAGTATGACTTCATCCAATGTCAGAGAGGCATGGGACTTATGCGTGGCCTTGTATTTACCTGTCCGGTTGGTCCTGTTATCAACAAAGCACTGGAAAAAGGGCTTATTCTGATTAATGCAGGTACCAATATTATTCGTTTTGTTCCGCCTTTGGTAATTTCCAAAGAGAACGTAGACTGCATGATTAGTCTTTTGGATGAATGTCTTCAGGAATGTTAGGAGTTAATGTACATGAAGAAATTGCAGCATAAAATTATAGGGGGGTTACTGGCAGCATCTGCACTTTTTGTAGGTGCCGCAAGTTATATTGGATTGAATGGTATGGGCTATCATAAGCTGATGGAGCGTCAGGAAACAGGGACGGTTCATTTTTGGTATACCAACGATTTGTTAACCAATTACTATAATAATGTGGCAAGTGTTTATAATCAGCTGCATCGGGGAGCCAATGTGGTTCCGAAGCTGGTGTCAGCCAGTGAATACCTGGAAAAAATTTATCAGGCATCCATTCAGGGAGAAGAGTATCCGGATATGTACGTTATTACCAGCGATGCTATGGAAAAGGCATATCTTGCAGGGCTTACCATGCCGGTAGAGGCGGAGGATAAAGTAAGACATGCTTTTCCCAACGTGGCAGTGGAAGCAGCCTCTTATGAGGATACTTTGTTAGGTTATCCGTTTTATTTTGATACCAGTACGCTTGTATATAATAAAACGATGTTGGAAACCGTTGCTTGGGACCAATTCCGGATTCAGGCAGAAGCAGAAGGGGTGAAAAATCCGGAGTCCATTGTGGTGCCGGAAGAAGATATTGCCAGATTGGTAAATGTAATGATTCCGGAGACCATTGATGAACTGATTACGTTATCCAATAACTTGGAAGCTCCTGAGGGGTTGGAAACGGTCTTTAAGTGGAATATTAACGATATTTTCTTTAATTATTTTTATCTTGGCGAATATGCTGCTTTAACGGATAAGGAAATTGATATATACAATGAAAATACTGCAGCGTGTATGGAAATTTTTAAAAATGTTACGGAGTATTTCTATATGGATGCGGAAACCGTTTCCACAGAGAGCATTTTGCAGGAGTTTATGGAAGGTAAGGTGCTGTTTACGATTTTAGACAGCGAATCTGCCTTGAAGCTGGAGAATGCCAATAAAGAGGGGCTGATAAGCTTTGAATATGACTATGCACGAACTCCGGATCCGGGCAAAATTCTACAGGAGGAGGAAGCACAAACGGAAAATGTCATGGTATACGAAGGACGTCCTCTTTCCGTTACCAATGTAGTGGTGGTAAATGGTTATACCAATTATCCGGAGACCACCAATGATTTTGCACAGTTTTTAACCATGGAGCATACTGCTATTGACCAGTTGTACGAAAGGACCGGTTATATTCCGGCAAGTATTTATGCAAAGACAACTACCAATATGGAAAAGGTATTTAAGTCAGAATATGCAGAATCTGCAACGGTTCCCCCATATATGGCTACCCGTAATTTCTGGATGCTTTTGGAAAATGCATTTAATCAAATTTGGGACGGCGCAGATCCGCAAGCTACGTTGGAAGAAATAGAAAATCAATTAAAAAATCAGATTCCGCAATAATAAGTGTACTAAAATCCAATCAGAATGGATATGACTAAAGAGAAGGAAAGTGAGGTCATACTAGGATGATTGGATTTTTGATTGCGATTATTTCGGGGGCACTGATGAGTGTGCAGGGTGTATTTAACACCCAGGTTACAAAAGCAAGCGGTATTTGGGCGGCGGCAGCCTTTGTGCAGTTTTCCGCATTGCTTGTATGTCTTGGAGCATGGGCAATGTTTGAGAGAGGTTCCCTTATGCGCGTGTTTAGTGTGGAACCCAAATACATGCTGTTAGGTGGTGCTATAGGAGCCTTTATTACGTATACGGTTGTTCAGAGCATGTCCAGCTTAGGACCTGCCAAAGCAGCTATGTTAATTGTAATTTCTCAGTTAATTGTAGCATACTTGATTGAAGTATTTGGTATGTTTGGCGTAGAGAAAACCGGCTTTTCCTGGCGTAAGATTTTGGGCATGGGAATTGCAATTGTTGGGATTATTATTTTTAAGTGGAAATAAATTTAAAATTTCTTAAGATATGCTTTTGAACAAACACTTGCACTTGTGAGTTTTTTAGCATAAAATGTAAGATGTATCATATAAGAGGCTGACCCGGAAGGGATGATACATGTTTTATAAAATAAAAATTTGGTGTCTATTGCTGTTTGGAAGTATGATGGTAGTTTCAGGCTGTGGAAAGGCAGGAAGTGTATCTTTAGAAGAAGCACTGACGATAATGCACACAGGCGAAGAAACAGAGACAGACATAGCCGGTATAGACGATTTATCAACTATGCCGGAGCAGGTTCTATGTGTGTATATATGCGGAGCAGTGTTAAGACCCGGTGTATATGAACTGGAATTAGGCAGCCGTATTGTGTCCGCTGTAGAGGCAGCAGGCGGTTTTTTGCCGGACGCTGCCACAGAGGCAGTGAATCTGGCAAAGCGTCTAGAGGATGGTATGCAGATTATAGTTCCGACGATCGCAGAAGCAGAGGCACAAAGGACAGAGGTGTTCCGACAGGAGGCAGGACTTGTGAATCTTAACACGGCGTCTGTGGCAGAGCTATGTACCTTGAGTGGAATCGGAGAAGCTAAGGCAGAGGCAATTCTTGCATATCGTACCGAGATTGGTGTCTTCAGCAGTATAGAGCAGTTAAAAGAAGTTACGGGGATTGGAGACAGTCTCTTCAATCAGATAAAAGAAAGTATTTACATAGAGTAGGAGTTTATATGGCAAGAAAGGTATTAGTAGTAGACGACGAGAAGTTAATCGTAAAAGGTATCCGTTTTAGTTTGGAGCAGGAAGGTATGGAAGTGGATGCTGCATATGATGGGGAAGAAGCATTGGATATGGCAAAGTCCAAGGAGTATGACATCATTTTATTGGATGTTATGCTGCCGAAATTAGGTGGCTTTGATGTCTGCCAGCAGATTCGTGAATTTTCACAGGTGCCGATTTTAATGCTTACCGCAAAGGGCGATGACATGGACAAAATCCTGGGTCTGGAATATGGTGCCGACGATTATATTACCAAGCCTTTCAATATCCTGGAGGTAAAGGCGCGTATGAAAGCTATCATGCGCCGCACCTCTCACAAAGAAGTGAAGGTTCAGAGCGAGGATGTTATTGAAAATGGTGATGTGCGTTTGGAAAAGAGCGGTCGACGTTGCTATATTTTAGGTCAGGAAATGAATTTGACGGCCAAGGAATATGAACTTATGGAGCTTTTGGTCTTAAATCCCAACAAAATATACAGCCGTGAAAAGCTGCTCACATTAATCTGGGGGGCAGATTATCCGGGCGATGTGAGAACGGTGGATGTACATATTCGACGTCTTCGTGAAAAGATTGAGAGAAATCCAAGTGAGCCGAAGTATGTACACACGAAATGGGGGGTCGGTTATTATTTTCTTTGCAAATAAACAGGTTTTTAAGGCATTAATAAGTCTTAGAACCGGTATTTTTATCATCATGTTAATTGCGGGGGTAGTTCCGGCAATTATTCTTCATGCCGGTATTTTGCAAAATTACGAACAAAAAGCAGTAGAGATACGTGCCAACACGGTACAAAGTCAGTTGAAGGTATTAGCGAACCATTTGGTTACGTATAACTATCTTGAAAATCCGGACTCTGAGGTTATCAGTGCAGAATTGGAAATGCTGTCCAATTTATATGAAGGGCGCGTGTTGATTATTTCCAGCAATTACCAAATTGTAAAGGACACGTATTCTATCAGCCAAGGAAAGTATATGCTTTCCGAGGAAATTATTAAGTGCTTTGAGGGGGAAAGCATTACCCGATATGATAAGGTGGATGGTTATATCGAAATGACGACTCCGATTAAGCGCAAAGTAACGGTACTTGGAGAGCGCGGGTTGGAAGAAAAGGAAATGGTTACCGGTGTAATGTTTGCCAGTATTTCCAATAGTAATATTGTGGATACGCTGGAGGTGTTGCGCCACAGAGCATATACGCTGCTTAGCTTTTCCATGGTTATTATGGTAGTGGCGGCATTTGTTTTGTCCAGATTTTTGGTGAATCCGTTTAAACGTCTGGGCAAGTCCATCCGTGGTATTAAGGATGGTTACTTTGATGAATTTACCCCTGTAAATACCTATGTAGAAACCAGGGAAATTTCTAATGCATTTACCGAGTTGATGGGACGCATGAAGGTGTTGGATGATTCCAGACAGGAATTTGTGGCAAATGTCAGTCATGAATTAAAGACACCGCTTACCTCCATGAAGGTTTTGGCCGATTCCATTGTGTCAATGGGTGGCGCTCCCCTGGAACTTTATGAAGAATTTTTTCATGACATTACCGTAGAAATTGATAGAGAAAATCAGATTATTACCGACTTATTAGCCTTGGTTAAAATGGATAAAAAGGCGGCAGGGCTTGTGGTGGAGCAAATCGATATTGCAGAACTTTTGGAGCTTATTTTGAAGCGTTTAAGACCACTTGCACGGAAAAAAGACGTGGAGCTGGTGTTAGAGTGTATTCGCCCGGTTACAGCAGAGGTAGATGAGGTAAAAATGAACCTTGTGTTTACCAATCTGATTGAGAATGCGATCAAATATAATGTGGAGCATGGCAGTGTAAAGGTTACCTTGGATGCAGACCACAAAAGCTTCTGGGTGGAGGTAGGCGACACCGGAATCGGTATTCCAAAAGAGGATACAGAGCATATTTATGAGAGATTTTACCGTGTAGATAAGTCACATTCCAGGGAAATCGGTGGTACAGGTCTGGGGCTTGCTATTACCAGAAGTGCTATTATGATGCACAGAGGTACGATTACATTAGACAGTACCTTGGGAGAAGGAAGTACATTTACGGTTAAAATTCCACTTATTTATCAAAAGGGTTAAGAACGATGAAAAAATGCAAACTATATCGATTTGGTGTGTTGTTTGTGATGCTTTTGCTATTGGGCATGTTAACAGGCTGTAAAGAGGAAGAAACGGAAGGAACAGCCATTATGATGTCTTATATTGGTGCCCAGAACAATAAAGTTGTGGAAAAGGAAGTTTATTTGCTGGGAGAAAGTGTAGAGGCACAGTTAGAGGAAGTATTGACTTTGCTTGCTACAGCACCCAAAAAGCTGGAGTATCAGGTTCCGATTTCACAGGGCATAACAGTACTTACCACCAATATTACCAACAATTCACTGGTGCTCAATCTTTCTAAAGAATATAAGCAGTTAAATACACTTATGGAGATTCTGACACGTGCATCCCTGGTAAAAAGCATTACGCAGATTGAGGGAATTGATTCAGTAACGATTCATATTGACGGCGAACCTCTGCGTGATAGTCTGGATAAAGCCATAGGTGCTATGACTGCGGATATGTTCATTGACAATGCCGGTGAAGAAATCAGTACATATGAAAAGGTTACCATTCGTCTTTATTTTGCAAATGAGGCCGGAGATGGGCTGATTGCTGTAGATAGAAGCAAGGCTTACAATACCAATATTTCTTTGGACAAGTTTGTGGTGGAAGAATTGTTAAAAGGACCGGGTACCACCACACATGGCGTTTATCCAACTATCAATCCTGACACCAAATTAATCAGTACGCTGGTAAAGGATAATACCTGCTACGTAAATTTTGACAGTACGTTTTTGACGCAGGTTTATGAAGTGAAGGCAGAAGTGGCTATTTACAGCATCGTAAATTCCTTGTGCGAGCTGCCCGGCATTGACCGTGTGCAGATATTGGTAGCCGGCAGTACGGATGTGATGTTTCGAGAAGTGATTCCGCTTACTACCGTGTTCAGCAGAGATTTAAATTATATTAAGTAACTTATTAGGAGGAGAGGCATGAAGCGGCCATTGGGGTGCGCCTGCCTGCTCTTTATCCTGTTTATTCGAGTATTTTACACACTGTTTCCGCCCCTCCTGCCGGATTATAGTGCATGGAAGGGCAGAACAGTATATGTAAACGGTCAGGTCGTATCTATAAAAGAACAGGAAATCAACGGAGAAATACAAACTGTTTATTTACTGGAAGGTGTTTCTCTTGAAAAGAGCAGTACAGTACAAACATCTTACCTTTCTGATAAAAACAATTCTGTTTCAAATACAAAAGACAATTCCGGCACAACGTATGTGCACGACAAAATCTATTGTTATTCCAATATTTCCAATTCACAAATTCCTATAGGCTCACGTGTCTGGGTAAAGGGCTCTTTTCAGCCTTATGAGTCAGCACAAAATCCCGGTCAGTTTGATAGTAAGTTTTATTATCACATACAAGACATAGGTGGGGGAATATGGGATGCTGAAGTGATTTGGTGTAACCAGGAAAAAACTCTTTTTTCCCAATCTTTATATAATTTCAAACAATATTTCCTACAAAAAATCAATACCTATTTTTCTCCGAAGTACGCTGGTGTTATGAAGACTATACTCTTGGGAGATAAGGCTGATTTAGATCACGCATTAAAAGACCTGTTTAGAGAAGGAGGAATCTTGCATATTCTGACCATATCCGGACTGCATATCAGCATGCTGGGGATGGGGTGTTTTAACATGCTGCGAAGGCTCAAAGTTCCTGTGAAGTCGGCGGCGGTAGCAGGGCTTTTGCTTGTAGTAATGTATGGCGCGATGATTGGCACACAGGCGGCTACCTTTCGGGCTATTTGTATGTTTGCCATGCAAATGTCTGCCTTGCTTTTAGGAAGAACCTATGACAGGCTGACCGGATTATCCGTTGCAGCCATGCTGTTACTATTGGAGCAGCCGCTATATGTATTTTATAGCGGGTTTTTGCTGTCCTTTGGAGCAGTTCTGGGAGTTACTGTGATAGCGCCCTTGGTGGAAAAGCTTTGCAAAGACAAAGTTACCATAGTGAAATGGTTTGGCAAGTTATTTTCAGGGGGGATTGGGATTTTGGCGGCTACCTTTCCGATACAGTTGTATTTTTATTACGAATATCCGATATATAGCATGCTAATTAATATTATGGTACTTCCATGTTTGCCATATATAGTAGGTTTCGGTGCAATCGTGCTGGCAACACCAGGGGATGTTAGTGTGGTGGCGCTTCCTTTTGTGTATGTGTGTCAGGGGCTTTTGTGGGGTTACGAGCAAATATGCCTGCAAAGTCAGAAGCTTCCGTACCATTGTCTGGTATTGGGGGCTCCGGCAGGCTGGCAGATAGTGCTTTATTATGTGTGTTTGTTTTTATGGGGATACCTGCTGCTTCATGGAAAGAAGAAATGGGTTTCGCTTTTGGTCTGTGGGGCAATGATGGCGGCGGTTGTCATTTTGATGATAAGACCGGTTTTCGGGCTGACCTGTCGTTTCCTTAGTGTAGGGCAGGGAGACTGTACCGTGCTTCAGTATGGGCAGGAGACATATGTGGTAGACTGTGGAAGTACCAGTGAAAGTAAGGTGGCGGATAATATACTTTTGCCCTGCTTAAAATACTATGGGATTTCCGAGGTGGATGGTGTATTTATCAGCCATGCAGATGGGGACCACATGAATGGTATTTTACAGTGGCTTACTACATATGAGCATAGTCACGTGAAAATAGGACGGATTGTGCTGCCTTCCCTTGGCAAGGAGGCTTTAGAGCAGGAGTTTGGAGAACTGCTTCGTTCTGCAGAAACCTTGGATATACCGGTAACAACTCTAGGAGCAGGAGACAGTCTGCAAATGGGGGAACTGGAGCTGGAGGTTTTGCATCCGGTTAAGCACTGTGTGGATGTAGAGGATGCCAATGGATATTCGCAGGTGCTGTTATTTACATATCAAGGGCATGGAATTTTGCTGACAGGGGATATTGGCGCAGAGCAGGAGGCGACTTTGCTGGAAAAACTGAGTGAGGTGCAGGAGAAGACTCAGTATAATGCACAGAATCCATTAAAGGTTGAGAGCTTGAATATGTTGGATACAGGAAGCAATATTTCAGTTCTGAAAGCAGCGCACCATGGCTCTAAATATTCCAATTCCTCTGAATTTTTGCAGACTTCCATGCCGGAGCATATTATTCTTTCCTATGGCGTTGGCAATTCCTACGGACATCCCCATGCAGATGCTGTGGCACGAATGAATGAGATTAACGCAGAATTGTGGTATACAGGCAGGCAAGGGGCGATAATGGTAGAGATGTATGGAAAAATAGAGGTTAGGAGTTGGCATGCTCCGACTGAAGGTGGAAGGTGATGCAGTCGGTCGGGGTAAGTGCATGTGATTCTCCCGACCTGAAAGAGCAAATGAGACATGCGGTCGGGGGAAATGCTAGTGGTTACCCCGACCGGAGATGAAAAGAGAAGCAGGTAGTCGGGGCAAATGTGCGGGATACCCCCGACCGGAGATGAAAAGAGGTGTAGATAGTCGGGGCAAGTGTGTAGGATGCCCCCGACCGGGAATGAAAAAAGGTGTAGGCGGTCGGGGGAAAGGGGCAAAAGTTCCCCTATCTGAGAAGTTAAATAAGATAATCAGTCGGGAAAAGGGAAGTCCAAAGCCCGACTTGAACTGTAAAATATGAAAAAAAGTGGGAGGAAGCAGGAAGATTATGAAAACAATTCATTCTGAGCTTAGAGAAGAAGCATTAAATTTAGAGAAAATAGTGCAAAAAGCAAAGAAAAGACTTCAAACAGCACCGGAAGGCTATTTGCGTATATCAAAAAAGCCGGACGGGATAGAATATTATCTGAAAAGTGTACAAACTGGTAGAAATGGAAGATATATGAAAAAGAATGAGTATGAAGTGGCTAAGGCAATTGCACAGAGAGATTATGATGCACAAGTAATAAAAGCTGCGGAGGAGAGGAGAAAAGCAATTAATGTATTTTTACAGAAATATGAGAGGGCTAATTTGAAGGCAATATATAATAAGTTTAATTTATATCGTAGGGAATTAATTAATCCAGTTGTGCTATCCGACGAGGAATACATAAAGTGTTGGCAAGAGGAGGCTTATGAAGGAAAAGCCTTTGCAGACGATACCCCGGAAATTATTACAGAGAGAGGAGAATCGGTCAGGTCTAAATCAGAAAAAATTATTGCAGATAAACTATATGCACTTGGGATTCCCTATCGATACGAGTGTCCTCTAATATTGGAAGGCAACATTAAGTTGCATCCTGACTTTACTATTCTTAAAATGCCGGACAGGGAAGAGGTTTACTTAGAACATTTAGGAATGATGGATGACAGTAATTATGTGGAAAATGTAATTAGAAAATTTAATATATACGAGAGAAATGGGATATATATAGGTGTAAACTTGTTTATTACATACGAAACTAAGAAAAATCCCTTGAATACAAGGGCATTGGATGGTCTTATTAAAACGTTATTTTGTGAGGACAAAAGCTAGAAACATTTGTATTTCATTGACGGACAGTCTGATTTTTTGTATACTAAATAAAGTAACGCGTGTGCATGACTAGCATGAAAGCAAGAGGTTTCCATGAAACGTATTTTAGAGGATATTAATAACAGAAGCTTTCGCAATGCATATGTATTGTATGGGCAGGAAGCGTATTTACAAAAACAGTATAGAGACAAGCTTGTATCGGCAGTGCTTGGTGAAGGCGATGCCATGAATTTTTGGCATGTGCAGGGCAAGGACTATTCCATTCCTCAATTGATTGATTTTGCGGAAACGATGCCCTTTTTTGCGGAGCGTCGTGTGATTGTGATGGAAGGTACGGGAGTGCTCAAAAGCGGCGGTGAGGAACTGGCGAATTACTTTACACAGCCTTGTGAGACTACCACGTGGATTTTGGTGGAAAGCGACTGCGACAAGCGAAGCAAGCTTTTTAAGGCGGCAGATAAAGCAGGGTTATGTGTGGAATTTGGTGTTCAGGATGAGGCTACGCTCAAAAAATGGATTCTCGGCATGCTGAAAAAGGAAGGCAAGCAGATTACCGGGCAGACCTTGGAATGTTTTTTGGAAAAAACCGGAACGGACATGAATATCATCCGTTTGGAGTTGGAAAAGCTTCTTTGCTATACGTTAGACAAGCCTGTGATTGAGCGGGATGATGTGGAGGCAGTGTGCATCACACGTATTACCAGCCATATTTTTGACATGGTGGATGCCATTGGTGTGCGCGACCAGACAAAGGCACTGGCATTGTATAATGAACTGCAGGCACTTCGGGAGCCACCTATTCGTATTTTGTTTTTGATTGGCAGGCATATGAATATTTTGTTGCAGATTAAGGATTTAAAAAAGCGTGGTGCGGACAATAAAACCATGGCAGGCAAGATAGGTGTGCCGCCTTTTGCAGTAAATAAATATTTGAAGCAGGCGGGATTGTACAAGACCTCACAGTTAAAGTGTGCATTAGAACGCTGCATTCAAGCAGATGAGGCTATCAAAACAGGAACCCTTCAGGACAAAATGAGTGTGGAATTGTTGATTTTCGAACTGACCACGGAACCAGTGAAATAATAAAAAAGAGATGAAATAAGTCGGATTGCTTGATTATTAGTGAATGAAAGGATATAACAATGAGAATTGGTATGGGTTATGACGTGCACAGACTGGTGCCGGATAGAGATTTAATTATAGGCGGTGTGAAGATTCCTTATGAGAAGGGCCTACTGGGACATTCGGATGCGGATGTATTGTTACATGCAATTTCCGATGCACTTTTGGGGGCAGCGGCCCTTGGCGATATCGGCAAGCATTTTCCGGACTCAGACCCTAAGTACAAAGGTGCGGATTCCATGAAGCTCTTGGAGCATGTGGGCAATTTATTAGAAGAAAACTGCTATTTTATTGAAAATATCGATGCCACCATTATTGCACAGGCGCCAAAAATGCGCCCGCACATTGATACTATGCGTGCCAATATTGCAAAATGCCTGGGACTTGATATCGAACAGGTCAATGTAAAGGCAACCACCGAAGAGGGACTGGGCTTTACCGGTACCGGTGAAGGGATTTCCGCCCAGGCAATCTGCTTGCTGACCAGCCCAAGAAGCATGGCCACTATGGAAGTGGGAAACGATAGGGGCTGCGCGGGCTGTGGCGGCTGTAAGCATAAATAGATATAGCGTCTTTTTATTGGGAAAAATTCGCCTGCTTTCTCATTTCCAAAGGAGTAATATGAAACATACTTTTAAACTCCCTGTTAAAATGCGAAAGTGTATTATACCCGCTGCTGAAAGCAATTTCAGTGATGGGCATATTGGTGTATATAATAAGTTTTTCTGCGTGATTTAGTTTGAGGCTGCGCAGATAACTTTTGTAATTTTCACCGATTTGTTCTTTGAACAGCATACAAAGATAGTTTTCGTTCAGGTGAAACTGCTCGGCAATTTCCTTTAATAATGGATTTTCCATAAAGTGCATATTTAGGTAAACAATAATCTGCTGAATGATATCCGGCTCTGTCTGTGTAGATTTTTCGCCAGTGGCGTGTACATTCTGCAAAAAAATCAAAAAAATACTTTCTAATATTTTCTGATAATATATCTTCTGGTATGCAGTGTTCATGTGCGCTGTTTCAAGCAGAGCACATAGCTTGCATATACTTTCTGTTTGGGCTTGATCCAAATGACATATTCTGCTATTCGTATGAATCAATGCGTTTAAGATTTCATAGTCCACACAATCTTCTGAAAATTGAATATTAAAAATACTTAAACCGGAAGACGTTATATCGTGAAAATCGGATGGAGTCAAGAAACTCATAGTTCCTTCGCTCAGCAGGTGGTCTTTGCCGTTTATCATCGTTGTCCCGCTTCCGGACAAAATAATATCTATTTCATAAAAATCATGCCAGTGAACGGTGCTGGATATGTTTAGATTTTTTCGTTCAAAAAAGATTTCCTGTTTGTAATCTTGCTTTTTCTTTATGAGTCGTACATTGGTTTTCATAATCTTTTACCTACATAAAACAGTTCATTTCGCTTTTTAGTATAAACAAAAAATACACTTTTTTCAACTAAAAATGAGTTTTTGCATAGTTTATATAAATAACTGCACAGATTTTTTGAGAATTTAATGATACAGTAAAATTGACCAGCGGTTGAATGGTTAATTTTTATCGTAAAGGAGAACTACTATGGGAAAAATGTTTCCGGAATTAAAATCAAGCCCTGTAATTACACGTTATCGGGGTGGGAAACCGGTATTAAGTAAAAAAAACATTCCTTATGATGCAGAGTGTATTTTTAATGCCGGCGTCACAAAATTTCGTGGCAAGTATGTCATGGTTTTTAGAAATGATTCACAGTTTAATGGTATCAGCCGATTTGGAAAGTGTGTAATTGGTATTGCTTTTTCAGAGGATGGTATTCATTGGGACGTACAAGATAAGCCATTTCTAACGGTTGAGGATATGAATGACCCGGATGTAAAGCGAGTGTATGACCCACGATTAACGGTAATCGATGACCGTTGTTATCTTTGCTTTGCTGTGGATACCAATCATGGTGTAAGAGGCGGAGTAGCAGTGACGGACGACTTCAAAACAGTGGAAGTATTATCTCTGACCGTACCGGATAATCGAAATATGGTATTGTTCCCGGAAAAAGTGGATGGAAAATATGTACGTTTAGAGCGTCCATTTCCGGTATATTCCAGAGGGGGAAAAGACCGTTTTGACATTTGGATGTCTAAGTCTCCTGATTTAAGATATTGGGGCGAGGCTGAGCTTCTTTTAGGCGTGGAGCATGTTCCATATGCAAATGATAAAATCGGTCCTGGAGCACCTCCGATTAAGACAAAAGAGGGATGGCTGGTATTATTCCACACCGTGGATAAAGACACGGAGCGCGAAAAAAATGGATGGGAACCAAAGTGGCAGAAACGTTATTGTGTAGGTGTAATGTTGTTGGATTTAGAAAATCCTTCTAAAGTAATTGGCATGTATAAAGAGCCATTGATTGCACCGGAAGGAGATTATGAAGAAAACGAAGGCTTCCGCACCAATGTTATTTTCCCGGGCGGTCTTATTGCAGAAGAAGATGGTACGGCAAAAATATATTATGGTTTGAATGACACCGTAGAATGTATGGCAACGGCAAAGGTTCAGGATTTGGTAGACCTTTGTTTGGGTAGACTTTAGATTTCTTTTTTTGTGCTGCAAGTATAATCATATATATCCCTTTCAGAAGAGGCTCGTAAAAGCGGGCTTTTCCTAATATTAAGATAATGTTTCCTGTATTTAAAAATCCGTGGAGAAATCCGCGGATTTTTTTGATATTAACCTAAATATAAAAAGCGTATATGCGTTAACGAAAACGTCATTGTAATAATTAGACATGTAGGTTCTAATAAAAATGTAATGGATAGGTTACGAAAATTATATTTATTAAGAAAGGATGAAAGACAATGAAAAAAGTAAACAAAAAGAAAGCATTGTTAAGTAGTATTCTATCATTAATACTATGTGTTTCAATGTTTCTTGGAAGCACCATGGCGTGGTTCACAAGTAATGTATCTAACACAGGCAACCGTATTCAGGCAGGTACCTTGAAGGTAGATTTATTAATGGACAAGCAGGATGGTAATGGTTACGTTAGCATTGCTGACGGAGAAGGAGATATTTTTAGCGAAAGTACTGGTAACGGTGTAAGCTGGGAACCAGGCAAGACAGAAATTGTATTCCTTCAGGTAAAGAATATGGGAAGTCTTGCGTTAAAGTACAATATTGTACTGACTGTAAAAGATACAGATACGGAAGACAAGATTAACCTGGCAAGTGTGTTGGATTACGCTATTGTAAACGGTGCAACAGCAGAGTCATTTGCACAAGCAAATATCACAGATTGGGAAACTCTTGCAGCAATGGACGGTGTTGAGGTGGGAGATGTACCAAGAGGTACTATTACAGCAGCACAGAATGGACAGCTTGCTGAAGAAGGAAGCAATGATTGCTTCGCATTAGCTGTACATATGGACGAAGATGCCGGAAATGATTATCAGGGCAAAACACTTGATATTGATGTTCAGGTTGTAGCAGGACAGCTTGCAAAAGAAGAAGATAGCTTTGGCAATCAGTATGACAAAGATGCTACATATAATGATGAGGGAAGTCAGAAAGTCGGTATGGCAGAACTTGTAAGTACAGTACATAGAAATGTACCTACTCAGTTTACATTAAGCAGTGACTTGAATGATATTATGCACTTTGAAGGCCTATCCGCAGAAGAGCAGCTTGCATTATACAATCAGGTTAAGGCGCAGGGTACGGTCGTAACCACAGCAGATGAGTTTTTAGATGGTATTATTCCATTAGCTAGTAGAGAAACAGATACAAGTGCATATGGTACAGATGAGGTAGTAGCACTTGAAGGACCGGAAGGTGCATTTAACAGAGTACTTCGTATTAATTGTACCACTGTTCCTGCAAAAACATCAGACTATGTTGTTAAAACAACTGCAAAACCTAAGCATCCAAACTTAACGGAAGATCCTGCAATAAATTCCATTATGCTTTGTGCATTTTGGGCAAGAAGTACGAATGACGGTGGTGATGGTGCAAACGAAGTTTATATTCAGATTGAGCAGCCATCAGGAAGTTATAAAAAAGATGTGTTCTTAAATTATACTATCGATGATGAATGGTCAATAATATTCGTGCCTTATAAAGCAGTTAGATCTAATCCAAAAGCAACTTCTATCGGTATAAGAGCATGTTCAAACTTAGGTACAGTTGAAATTGGTGGATTTGAAATTATCAACTTCACTCATAAAACTACATTAACAGTTGATGATTTACCGTCAACATCTAGTGCAAGTACATATACTGAATTAGCAAAGGATGCAGAATGGAGAACAGCAGCAAACGAAAGAATCGAAGAAATTAGAAAAGGTGATTTCACAGTTGTTGTAAAGGATGCTAACGGAAACGTGATTCCAAATGCAGAAGTAGAATTTGATATGTTTGAACATGAATTCCAGTTTGGTACTTCTGTGAATTCTTCAATTACTGATGCCACAACACAGGAAAAATATGGTGCTTTATTCAATACCGGTGTAGCAGAACATATCATGAAGTGGGCACCATTTGAAGCACATCCGGATGAAGCAGCAGCACAGGTAGAAGCAGCTAAAACAGCAGGTGCAAAGTACTTCAGAGGTCATCCATTGATTTGGCAGAGAGCATTTGCTTCCGATGGTACTACATATTTAATGCCTGAAAGATTATTTAAAGACAATGGCACAGCATGTATTGACGATAAAGAACAATTGCTTGAATATTGTGAAGATCATTTTGAAAGTATTATTGGCACATTCCCGGATATGGTGGATTGGGATGTTGTAAATGAAATTGTTACAAATAATGTATTTGAAAAAGCACATGGTGCAGAGTTATTTGTAAAATGGTTCGAAATGGCAAGAGCAATTGCTGGTGAAGACACAATGCTTTACTACAACGAAGCATCTGATGTATGGAAACCTGAGTATATCGAGTACTTAGATTTGTTTGAAGAGTTGGATGTAGACTATGATGGTCTTGGTATCCAGTCTCACTATGATAATATTGCAGCATTTAAGATGCCTACAGAACTTATGGCATTCTATGATAAGCTTGAGGCAGATTATGGTAAGAGATTAAAGATTACTGAATTCTCATGTTCTATTCCAGATCAGGCATTACAGGCTAACTATATGAGAGATGTTATGATTTCATGCTTTGCAGAAGAAAGTATGGATGGTTTCTTGATGTGGGGCTTCTGGGATGGCAGTAATTTTGCAACATATTCTCCTATCTATGATGGTAACTGGAATTTGAAGCCGGCTGGTCAGGTATTTGCTGACCTTGTATACAATAAGTGGTGGACTAGAGATGCAAAGGCTACTACTAATGCTTCCGGTATTGCTACAGTTCGTGGTTTCTACGGAGATTATGATGTTACTGTAACGGTAGACGGCGATAGTAAAACCGTTTCTTGTGCATATCACAAGGGATATGAAAATGTATTAGAAATTACAATCGATTAATTTCTAAATAGAAGTTTTGTGAAGGGGTGTCACACTGGAGATTATTTTCTGCGGTGTGACAGCACCTTTTTTAAAGAGTATAACGGAATGATAGAATATGAAAAAAGTTTTAAAAAATTTGATTGCCGTAATGGTGATATTTTTTGCGATAAATGTAGTAGAGGTAAAAGCGACTGACATTACCAGTGATAGTGTACCGTTTAATGCGGAAAACATGTTTCCGGGTGATAAAATTGTTGAAAACTTTTGTGTCAAGGTTACATATGATGAGGACATTACATTGCAATTTGATACAGATATTCATGAAGGCAGTGAAATGCTTGCAGAAGTTTTGTATGTGCAGGTAAAGGTTAAAGAAGGCGAACAAGTACTTTATAACGGTACGATGAAGGAGATGCCTTCTTCACTTGATTATGAACTTAAAGCTACAGAAAAAACTACGCTAGACGTACATTATGAGATTAGTGTATGGCTGGATACCAGTGTGGGTAATGAGTATCAAAACAAAAAACTGACAGCAGATTTTATTTGGTTTGTAGAGGGCGAAGAAGTCGAGGATATGGAGGTCACTCCTGAACAAGATGATTCAACAGATTATTTGCCAAGTACTCTGACTGGAGATAATACTAATATGTATTTCTGGATTGTTGCGATGGGATTTGCTTTTTATGCACTAGTATATTTTGGGTTGAGACATGGTAGAAGGGAGAAAACAAATGTACAATAAAAAGAATAATTTGAATAAAATGGCTACAAGCTTAGTTTTTGCTATGTTTCTTTTAATTTGTCTTTGTGTTTCAAGCTATGCTTTGTTTTATGATAGCGTGTCTGTCAAAGAGAACATTTTTCAAACCGGAATTATTGATATTAATTTAAATGACGGCAAACCCGTTATTGAAGAAGATGAATTTCTTTTCGAGCCGGGAATGACTGTTCGAAAAAATTTCTTTATAGAAAATAATAGCAACTGGGCTGTTTATTATAGGCTATATCTGGATGATATAGATGGTGGGCTTTCAGATGTACTGGAAATCACTTTATCTGATGGCGCAAAGATACTCTATCAGGGAACGGCTTCTGAACTGACAAAGAGTAATGCAGGAGCAGCTGATGATTTATTGGAGATAAATGAAAAAAGGGACTTAGTAATGACTATTTATTTCCCTAAGGAAGCAGGCAACGTTGTACAGGATCATAGTTTGTATTTTAACATGTATGCAGATGCAGTACAGACTAAAAATAATCCAAACAAAGAATTTAATGATTGAAGGGCGGAATAAAATGATTCACTCATTTCTGATGATTGGACAGTCTAATATGGCTGGTCGAGGTTTTGTGAACGAAGTGGAGCTAATCAAGAGTGATAGGCTTAAAGTTCTTAGGAACGGAAGATGGCAAACGATGTATGTACCTGTAAATTGTGATCGTTCTTTTTCGGGGATTAGTCTTGCAGAAAGTTTTGCAGAGGCTTATGCAAAAGAACATGACGTGTGTGTAGGTTTGATTCCGTGTGCGGATGGTGGAACATCATTGGAGCAGTGGAAAGAGGGAAGTTTATTATATGATCATGCCATTTATCAATCAAGGCTTGCCTCAAGAACATCCACTATAGCTGGAGTTTTGTGGCATCAGGGAGAAGCTGATTGTGAGCCGGACAGGTACTCAACATATCAGGAAAGATTTGAAAAAATGATGGCAGCATTCAGAAGAGATCTAGAGTTGTACGATGTGCCATTTTTAGTAGGTGGATTGGGAGATTATCTTAAAAATTACAAGTCAAATGTCGTTTCCATGAATTATGTATATGTGAATGAAGCATTAAAAAGCATAAGTATGAATAATGAGATGACAGGTTTTGTTTCAGCAGAAGGTTTAACTTCTAATCCTGATAACTTGCATTTTAATTCGAAATCTCTACGGGAATTTGGAATAAGATATTACCGGGAATTTATGAAGCTTGAAAATAAGCAAAAAATATTTCATGAAAAGATGGAAGACGATAGCGCAATAAGAGGTGAGTTAGAAGCTTTATAGAAATCAGGCGCAGTATTCATTTTAAGGAGGAGGAACCATGGAAAAAGCATGGAAGAGTGTAAAGGATGCACTGTTTTGGGGGGTGTTTATCATAGCAGTGGTTATGATGATTTTTACAATAATCTCTTTAACGACACTGGATCAAAATAACAGAAGTTTTTTTGGATACAAAGCCTTTATTGTTCTGTCTGATTCTATGAGTGCTACAGATTTTAATGCAGGAGATGTGGTATTTACCAAGTTAGTAGAACCTTCATCTTTAAAAGAAGGCGATATTATTTCATATGAAGCTAGAAACGAAGAGAACTATGGAATGGTAATTACACATAAAATTAGGAAGTCTGCAACAAACGAAATGGGACAACCAGGATACGTTACATATGGAACAACGAATAATATTGATGATGATATGGTCGTAACTTATGACATGATAATAGGTAAGTATCAGTGGAGAATTCCTAAAATCGGTGTTTTCTTTCAGTTCCTAAAAACAATACCCGGATATATTTGTTGTATTTTGATACCATTTCTTTTTTTAATAGGATATCAGGTATTGATTTGTGCTAAAAACTTCAAAGCTTATCGTATAGAACAAGTGAAGGAAATCCAGTTGGAAAGGCAACAATTAGAAGCAGAACGAAAAGAAACTCAGAGACTGATTGCGGAATTGCAAACTTTAAAAGAGCAGTCTGGAGAAAAAGAGGAAATTGAAAATGGCGGACAAGAAAATAAGATGGAATGCATTGTTGAGTAGTTTAATAGCTTTATTTCTCTGTTGTATTATGCTGTTTGGAATCACATATGCTTGGTTTGAAAGCAGGGTTTCTTCTAGAAATAATCAGATTAAAACGGGTGAACTTGATATAGAATTTTATCGTAGTGCTACACCAGAGGATAAAGTAACAAGTGAGACAAAACTTTTTACAGAACTTTATAATTGCGATGATGCGACAAATGCATCTATGTGGCAACCGGGTGTGCAGGCTACAGAAAACATTATTGTTAAAAATGTTGGAGCTTTACCGTTAAAATATGAACTTCGTTTGAATTACGATTATGAATTTAACGAAGAAAATGAGCAAAGTGACATAGTAGATGCTTTAAAAGAAATTTTATGCGTGAAGGTAACTTCAGGTGAAAGTGTGATAGAAAAAACAATTGCAGAAATTGCAGAAGTTAGTGATGTCATCGGGACAAACCTTGTTTTGGTAAAAGATGCAGAGGATACCTTTGAGATTTGCATCTCTTGGCCAGAGGGCACAGGGAATGCTTACAATAATATTGCTTCAGATTTGAAAATTGGATTCAGTCTTGATTTGAATGCAACTCAGATTGAAGGTGAGGAGGGGATAAGTTTTGAGTAAGAAAATAAAAATGCTAATGGTACCAATATTTACTTTAGTAATTTTAGTTTGCGCATCCAGCCTCGCAGGTATGAGTTTGGCATGGTTTATAGATAGCAGTAATTCTTCAAAAGAGGCTTATGTGTCAGTGGCTGAATATTCAGTTACTAAGGTTACGTCTGAATTGATGGAGGAGCAGTTACAAACATTAAGTTTGGATATAGATGATATAGATACAAATAGTTCAGAGGTATGTTCTTATCGTGTACAAATCGACTTATCCAGCAAAGCAAATCAAGGATATTGTGTAGTAAGTATAACAGATGTAGAAGAGGGAGTAGAAATAAAAAAATTATATACAGATCAGATTGCTGAGGACTCTTTTGAATTTTATTTATCAAATGTACCAAAAGAAAAAGAGCTTAAAATTGAAGCGGAAGCATTTTGGGGTATTGCTCCAAGTGAAGAAAATTTAGCCTTAGAAGATATTTTTGATTTTAGTAAAGAAGTAAAGAGTGAAGCTAGCGAGATGAGCAGCGAAAGCAGTGAGGCAAGTATCGAAAGCAGCGAAGCAAGTACTGAAAGCAGTGAAAACAGCGAGGCAAGTATCGAAAGCAGCGAAGACAGCGAAGCAAGTACTGAAAGCAGCGAAGACAGCGAGGCAAGTACTGAAAGCAGTGAAGACAGCGAGGCAAGTACCGAAAGCAGTGAAGACAGCGAAGCAAGTACCGAAAGCAGTGAAAGCAGTGAGGCAAGTACCGAAAGCAGTGAAAGCAGCGAGGTAAGTACCGAAAGCAGTGAAAGCAGCGAGGCAAGTACTGAAAGCAGTGAAAGCAGCGAAGATGAGGAAAACAGTGAAAGTGAGGAAGTATAGTTGAGTAATACTAGGACAATCTTGTTTCAAGGAGATTCTATAACAGATGCAGGTCGTTCCAGAGAAGATAGTGCGATTCTGGGATATGGTTACGCAACCTTGGTGAAAGGGGAACTCGGATTTGAGTTTCCGGACCATGGCGAGTGTTCTTACAGCATTTGAAATGTTGTAGAACACTCGCTTTCTTTATATGGCGACTTGGCATGGCGCGTAGTTTACGACCACGCCTTTTCTTGTATTTACGGATACCTCGGGCACCGGTAGCGGGAACACCTCGGGAATGAATATCGCCCCCACACAGTTGTAATGAATGGTGAGGTGCTGGACCCATTCGCCGTCGATCTTCTCCGCCTGATGGACCTCTATGCGGTCAATCAACTCGTTCAGCATTCGCGGCGTCAATACCTTTGCCCTGGTGTATTTACGGACGGTGGAAATGAACATATCCGCCGTTACGGCTTTACTGCTCAATTTATCCATTTCAGCGCGGAGGGTCTTTATCTTTTCGGATATCTCCTTTTGCTCGTCCTCATATCGTCTTGACATTTTGGAAAAGCGATCATCGGAAAGTTTACCCGAAACATTGTCCTCATAAATGCGCTCAAACAATCCGTCCAATTCTTCATCACGGGCTTGCAAGGCTGCAAGCTCTTTTTCTTTGAGCTTGCGGTTGAGCGCCACACTCTGTTGAGAGCTACCCATAACGGCCTTTACAAAATCGTCCTCATAATGGCTCGCAAACTTTGTCAGCCGCTTGATCTCGCCAAGCACCACCTGCTCCAAAAAATCTACACGGACATAATGGGTAGAGGTACAAGTCCCTCTGTTGCCCTTGTAGTTGGAACAGTTGAAATACTTGATCTCGGGATTGCCTTGATTGAAATGGTAATGGAGGTTGTTTCCGCAGTCGGCGCAAACCAAAAGCCCCGAAAACATATTTTTCTCTCCATCGTTGGTGCGTCGTCTGCGCCTCGTTCCTCGTTTCTGCTGTACCTGCTCCCATACGGCGCGGTCAATGATCGGTTCGTGTACGTCCTTGAAAACGACCCAATTCTCACGGTCATTATCTATCCGTTTCTTGTTCTTATAAGATTTAGAGTAGGTCTTGAAATTGAGGATATCGCCGCAGTATTCTTGTAAAGAAAGAATTTTGGTAATGGTCGAGCTGTTCCACCGTGTAGGCGGTAACTGCTTGCCCTTTCCTGGGCGTTTAACGCCCTTCTGCAGCCAATAGGCGCGTGGGGTAAGTATTTCATCCCGTTCAAGCTGTGCCGCGATCTGCTCCGTTCCGAGGCCGTCCAGGGTCATACTGTAAATACTCTTGACTACCAGGGCGGCTTCATCATCCACTATCCAGCGTTTCGGATTGTCGGGGTCCTTCATGTAACCGTAGGGAGGCTGTCCCATCGGTTCGCCTGCGTTGCCCTTGATCTTATTGCTGATACGGCGTTTCTTGCTGATATCGCGTGCGTACCATTCATTGAACAGATTGCGGATCGGCGCCAGCTCGTTTTCACCTTCGGCGGTGTCGATATTGTCCGAGACCGCTACGAGACGGATATCATGCTCGGGGAAAAATTCCTCTGTCAAGCGTCCGACCTCAATATAGTTTCGTCCGAGACGAGAAAGGTCTTTGACAAACACGGCAGCGGCGCGCCCTTCTTCAAGCTGACGGATCATATCCACAAAGCCTGGGCGGTCCATCGTTACGCCTGAAATACCATCGTCCATAAAATGAACTAAATTCGTGTAGCCCTTTTCTTTGGCTACTTTGGTGAGCAGCTTTTTCTGATTGCCTATGCTGTAGCTCTCACCTTCCAGATTATCGTCACGGGAAAGTCTCTCATAAAGAAAGGCTGTCACGTCACGGGATTTTTTATTGTTCGACTGTTTCACAAGTCCTCCTTTCCGGGACAGTCGGACAACAATTTTTCTTGCGTGGATACATCTCCACGCTTATATTATACCGCGCCCGACAGCCACTTGTCAGCCGGGTTTGCAGAAGTTTTACGATTTACTTTCACAATCTGCCTGCATAAGGCGTAAAAGGATCGCACCGAAGGTATTGGCGTTTCCTTCTTTGAATACCGGCTTTACGACAAACGACCTACCTTCGATACGGTAGGTCGTTGTTTCTTCCAGAGGATTTTCACTTGCTTTATTTTCTTTGCCTTTCGGCAATTTGTTTTCTTGCATAGTAACCCCTTTCAGTAACTTAAAAATCGAAAAATAGAAAGAGGCAAATACGGACGGCTGCTTGGCTCAGCTCCACGGGAATTTCACCCTCACGCGGTTCTCGCGCGACCCTACCTATTGCCTGCGACGCCTCGCCACCTGAATATGGTTGCACGCTCGGGCTGTAGCTGTAAGGGAGTCTCATTATCCTGTTGGGAGTTATCGCCCGCAGGCTGCCAAACCTGCTTTGCGTCTTTGTGTTTCTCGCTCGCCCTTGTCGGGGTCGTGGCGCACCGTCCGCTCGGCTCGTCACCAACAGATCGTATCCGTCTGCCTTATACTGCCGGGAATTTTCCGCCTCGGCTTTCTTTGTCAAGGAGCCCGGCAACATACGAGGAAAGGGGGGGTGCTCGTATGCGCCTCCGGGCTTTATATCAGCTTAAAGCCCAGGATAGAGATAATCAGTCTTGTTTCCAGCCTTCTACGCAGTTCTTCATCTACATAGGTGCAGTAATTGCCGTTTTCATCACGGCCTGTCCTCTGACACAGAGTAGCTATGTAACCGGAATAATGACGGACCACCTCATTCACCGCGTCTGTATCACCGCTGATTGCAGCTTCAATCACCGGATACGGGATCAGGCGGGGTTGCTTAGCAGTATTATTCATCCGCTTCACCTCCCATCAGCTTTTTCAGCAGCTCGTAGCCTTTCTGCCGATGGGTATTTACCGTCCGTCTCGCTATTCCCATGTGGGAAGCGAT
>JAFXAZ010000034.1 GCA_017521985.1 Lachnospiraceae bacterium | reverse complement strand
TGCAGTTGACATTAATTCCTACTATTATGGTAGCATTGAATCGTACGGGTTTGGTAATTTTTCAGAGAAAACAGCCGTTAGAAAATTTGGCTGTTCGGTAAATAAAAATGCTGATAAAAGATATTGATTCCATTACATGAAGGACAGAAATTTTCTTACGGTGAGGACGGCGTTCTAATGTTTCAAGAGAGATGGATTCCGATGGAGAACACCTATTTTCATTCGTTCCGTATTCAGGAAAAATGTGATTTATATTTTAAAACTTAAAGAAGGTTTTGAATTGAAAATATTTTCTGAAGACACAGGGTATGATTAATGAAATACTATAATCAACAGGAACTAGGAAAACGTATTAGACATGCAGGAATTATTGAAGGCTCAGAAGAATGTTGAGATGTTTTTGGATGAAGAACAGAAACGGGAAGAGAAGGAAAAACAGAAAGAACAGGATAGGTGGTTTGTGGGGTGGAACACTAACTAGTGTTCTGTCCATCCTTTTTTTGTTTTTGATAAAAATGAAATCAGCGTTCAGAATGAATGCGTAGCCACCACCGAAAGTGTGGTGAAATGAGGGGATTGGGGAGAACCCCAACAAGCATTTTTGCACAGAACGGCGAGAGCCGGAATCGGGTAAAAAGAGTGAACTTGTCCAAGTTTACACTGCTTGCCAATTTGTTATTGCTATTATTTCAACATATAAAAAACTCTGGAGATTACATTTTTCGATGCTTTCAGCAGAGTTTTGTGATTATGAGTAGAGTTTTATAATTTCTTCAGCAATGGCTCGCTTTGCAATACAGCGATCCATTGCTTGTTTTTCTATGTAGCGGTGAGCGTCTGGTTCACTCATTTTTAATTCGCTGATCAAAAGCCATTTTGCTTTATTGACCAGACGGATTTCTGCCATTTTTTCTTCAATGGACAGAGACTTTTTCTCAAATTGTCTTAGTCGCTCCCTTGCACTTTCCATCCAGTTGAGTGCATGTATCATAGTTGGTTTAGAAGTTGGTTTTGGTAGAGTAAAAACACCATATTCAGCTACTTTGTCATGAATTTCAGCGTGAATATCACTTTTGACTAGAAGCAGTACAGCGGTTTGTTTGGTGGTGCATGTATCAATGGCAAAACGAATACCGGTGTCATCAGGAAAAGGAGAGTTTATGATGATAAAATCAAAAGTTTTTTCAGAAAGTACTCGTTTAGCGGCACTGACACTTGCAACTGTATGAACAGGATCGTATCTTGTTTCAGGGAGTAAGTCAGCAAAGGCAGAGGTGAAACTATCTGTTGCAGACACAACGAGTATACTGTAAATACGTTCTCTTAAACTCATATAGCACCTCCTCCTTTATTGGCTTGCATTACTGTTTGCAGTAAATATCTAAGATGGTTTTCGGTATATGTTTTTTGATGAAATCACTGTTTGCAGCAACAACACAGGCGGCTCTAAAATCTTTTGGCAACTGTCTGAAATTTGCAAGAGTAGCTTCATCAGCTTTATATAGATTGATATCCGCAGGGGTCGGCAATTCCAGTTTATTCTGAATACCATCCAAAATGGCATAAATTATTAAGGCAAATGCCAGATAAGTGTTTGCGGATGGATCAGGAGAACGAAGTTCGGCGCGACGGTATTCGCCTATAGCTGCCGGAACTCGTACAAGCTGAGAACGATTTTCACTGGACCAGGATATATATTGCGGTGCCTTATTGATACCAAAACGCTGATAAGAATTCTCCGTAGGATTTAAAAAAATGGTCATATCCTCAACCTTATCCAAAATACCTGCAATCAGATAATTCATTGTGTCTGTACCATCAGAAGACTTCACAGATATATTGATATGAAATCCATTTCCGGGTTTATCTTCCAATGGTTTTGCACTGAAATCTGCAAAAAGTCCGTTGCGTCTTGCGATTGTTTTTACAACTGTCTGAAATGTCATAGCATTATCAGCAGCAGTTAAAGGCTCAGAATAGCGGAAATCAATTTCATTTTGTCCAGGCCCCTCTTCATGATGTGAACTTTCCGGTTGAATACCCATTTGTTCTAAGGTCAGGCATACCTCACGACGAATATTTTCTCCTTTATCTTCGGGTGCAATATCCATGTAACTTGCATTATCGTAAGGCGTCTTAGTCGGTTTACCGTTTTCATCTAAATTGAAAAGATAAAATTCTTGTTCTGCACCAAAGAAAAACTGATATCCGGCATGTTCTGCATCCTGAATTGCTTTTTTTAAGATGGCACGTGTATCACATTCAAAGATTCTTCCGTCCGGATAGGTAATGTTACAGAACATTCTTACGACACGTCCGTGTTCTGGTCTCCATGGAAGAGGCATCAAAGTGTCTGCTTCTGGGTGGAGGAACAGATCGGAATGATTTTCATCACCAAAACCCGCAATGGCGGATGCATCAATGGCAATGCCATATTCAAAAGCACGAGGAAGTTCCTGTGGCATAATGGATATGTTTTTTTGTTTGCCAAATACATCACAAAAGGCAAGGCGGATGAATTTTACATCTTCCTCCTGCACGTATTGTATTACCTCTTCTTTTGAATACTTCATATACCTACCTACTTTCTTTTTATTTATAAGATTTTAATTTGCTACATACATCTGTTTGTATGGATTTTTACTGTCTGGTGTTATGATTGTAAATGGAGCAGATAATAGTTCATCCACAGAATATCCGAAGTCTGTACAATATTCAGAAAGATATTCTTTGATTTCTGCCAAATCCTCATCTGAAGCACACCTTGCAGTTACCTGTTCTGGGAAACGGATATCTTTACAGTTACCACGTAGGAACATTTTGCCACCATGCATTCCGGTACATGGGAAGTTACCTACGATACGTTTGTCGTCTTTGTGAAGACCAAGGATGATAATGATTCCTCCAGCCTGATATTCTCCAAGGAAGCTTCCTGCACATCCTCCGATAATCATGACAGGAACTTTTTCTTTATAAGCCTTCATATGGATTCCTGCACGATATCCAGCATTGCCCTGAACAAAAATTTTGCCTCCACGCATAGCATAACCTGCAGCATCACCGACATTTCCATGAATCAGGATTTTCCCTTCGTTCATGGTATCCCCAACGGCATCCTGTGCATTGGCATGAACGGTAATATTGGAATTGTCCAGGTATGCACCCAAGGCGTTTCCCGGTATTCCATTGATTGTAAGGTTCTTTCCTGACATACCGGCAGCAATAAATCTCTGCCCGCAGCAACCTTCAATAGAGCAGTCTTTATCTGCTTTTCGAAGTGCTTCATTTACAGCTTTATAATCTAAGTTTTTTACATCAATGACTTGCATATTATACCACACCTCCAAAAAATTGTTTACGTTTTTCTGCGGAAAATGCCGTAGAAGTAGCGGTTTTCTTCAAATGCTCAAAATTTATGGAGCTTAGAGGAATACGATCTCGTATCAGAGAGGTATAGATTCCAGCACGGTCTGTAGCTCCAATTAGGATAAATCCAGTTAAATAATCGTCTTTCGTAAATAGTCGTTTTAAGGTATGCTCAGTTTTTTCTTCGTATAATTCGCCACCTTGTTCGGCTGTATAATAGCTACCGGCGGTCATAGCGTGTAATCCAAAGAAGCCGATGGAATTCATTGGAATTGCCTTATCAAAGACGGCAGAGTGCCCAGTCATATTGACACCGGCACAATTGCCTTGCATATAAGCGTTTGGCAATATGGCAAGGACACGTTTGCCTTGGAAGGAAATATCTTCACCTTCAGTACAGTCGCCTGCAGCATAAACATCCGGGATGGAAGTTTCCATTTTGGTATTAACCAGAATACCACGGTTTACCTCCCCACTAATATCTTTTATGAGAGAAGTATTGGCACGGACACCGACGGCAAGCACTAAAACATCGAAGTGAACGGTTTTTCCGCTGTTCATGATAGCAGTATTCTTCTCAAAGGATGCAACACTGTCCCCTAATAAGAAATTAATACCATTTTGTTCCAGATGCTTTTGCATCATGAGAGCACATTCTGTATCAAGGATGCTGGATAGTATACGGTCAGCAAGATCGCAGACCGTGATACTGGATACCCGTTTCTTTAAGCCTTCGGCACATTTTAATCCGATAAGTCCGGCACCTATGATCAATACATTAGATTTTTTATTAATAGAGGATTCCAGTTTCAGCATATCATCCATTGTCATAAAGGAATGTTTGTTTTCCACTGATTCCAGACCCGTAAAAGGAGGCACAAACGGAGAGGAACCAGTGGCAAGGCAGAGTTTATCATAGGAAAGCAAGGTATTATCATTTAAGGTTATTACTTTCTTGGATGGTTCGATTTTTACTGCCTTCTTACCGTAATAAACTTCACAGCCCATTTTTTTATAGAAATCGGGAGTACGGTATGCCATTTTTTCCGGAGTAGTCTTGCCTTCCAGACAGTAGGAGATGAGAGGACGGCAATATACGGGATGTTTTTCT
>JAFXAZ010000033.1 GCA_017521985.1 Lachnospiraceae bacterium | reverse complement strand
CACACCGGACTCCACCGCAATAATCGGCGTTCCGGTCTGTCCCATCATATCATGACCCAGATGCTTTCTTTTATAACCATAGCTTCTCCCGGCTCCAAAATCATCATAGTGAGAATAATCAAACCCTCGCGCCAGCGGAAAATAAGCCTTTAGCCCATACTTGGTCTCATAACCGGTCTTTCCATCCTCTGCTACCACTTCTGCCTCATATTCACCTACCATTCCACCCAGCACTGCTGTATATGCTTCATGGTAATAGTTATAATATTCCATCTTCTCCGTCAAGGCTTCCAGTTCTGCTTCACCGGCAGAAAGCTTCTTTGCCACATCATCCAGCGTTGCCAGTGCTCCTTTGTCAAAAACACCACCGGTTTTTGCTGCGGTATACGCAAGAAGTTCAATCCAATGTACCTCACATTCCGTACCATAGGTCTCTACATCCCACTCATATGCCAGGCACAAGGCCTCATAGGAAACATTAAAATCCACCCACTTGATAGTGTCTTTACTAGCATTACCATCCTGTTCTGAATCAACTGCTTCTTCCGAAGCCTGCTCCGTTTCCGTCAGCCTGTCTTCCACCCTAAGATTTGTCATCACAGCCTCATTCTTCTTTATTACTGCGGCAGATAATATTAAAACCAAAACGGCCTCTATGAAAACACCGTAAGAAATCCAAGACTTTTTCTTAAAACTATTTTTCCTAAAAAACTGCACCTGCACACCATATAATTTATAATCATCGTTATATTTTATGAGCGTAATATGAAAAGCAACACTGTTTTATTTGACTTTTAATAAAGCAAACTGCCGGATTCTTACGAAATTCCGGCAGTTTTTCTATCAAAACTAACGTTTTAAAACTAAATTTTCTACCTCATTATCTTTGCCACATTCTCTACCGTTCCGGTAATCCAAATAGATCCCTTTTTGAGTGGCATATCAGGTGGAATATTTACAATTACTTCTTTTCCCTCTTCCTCATATGCAATCACGTTTACGCTATGTTCGCGACGAAAATCAAGCTGGCGTAAATTCTTGCCTATCCACTCTTCCTGTATCGGAATTTCTACCATACTGATATGCTCAGATAATTCAAAGAAATCCAAAAACTTTCCGTTCATCAACCCCTTTGCAATGCGGACTCCGCTTTCCTTTTCCGGAATAATAACTCTATCAGCGCCTACTTTTCGTAAAATTTTAGCATGCATTTCATCCATTGCTTTTGCAATAACATATGGAGCTCCATTTTCTTTTGCCATAATGGTAGCCATAATAGAAGCGTCCATGCTTCGGGTAACTGCAACTACCACTGCATCCATATTACTAAGACCTAGAGAAGCAACGGTTTCTGCATCGGTAATGTCTGCCTTTACGGCATATGTCACATGCTCAGCAATCGAGCGGACACGTTCTTCATTCAAATCAATAGCCAAAACATCTGCACCGCCTTTTGACAGCTCCTTTGCTACGGAAGAGCCAAAACGCCCCATGCCGACTACGGCGTACGAATTATTCTTTTTCATGACTTACCTCCTAACCTACCGTAATACTTTCTTCCGGATATTCCATCTTTCCGGTAGATTTACTTCTAATATTGTTCAGGGCAATTACCAAAGAAATCGGACCGGTACGCCCCAGATACATACAAATAATAATAATGATACGTCCCATCGTATTCAGTGTGGATGTAACGCCGCGTGTCAGACCAACGGTACCGATGGCACTAAATACTTCAAAGGTCAAATCCATAAAGTCGCCTTTACAAAAGGTAAGAATCATGGTCAGTGCCAATAATGCAGCACACAAACTGATAATCGTAACGGAGAGTGCTTTTCGTACTGTGGCAGGGTTAATTTTACGGTTAAAAACAGCCGAAAAATCACGCCCTTTAATGGTAGACCATGTAGCAATCAATAGTACGGCTATGGTAGTTGTCTTAATACCTCCTGCTGTACCAACAGGAGAACCGCCGATAAACATAAATATCAGGCTTAAAAATGCAGTACTGTTGTATAATCCTTTTTGGGAAATAGTAAAAAATCCCGCTGTACGAAGGGTTACAGATTGAAACATGGCGGCCTGCAGCTTCACCGGAATGCTTAATGATCCAAGTGTCTCAGGATTATTCCATTCCAACAAAAGTGTAATCAAAAAACCGGTCACAATCATCCCTAAGGTAGTCACCAAAACAATCTTGCTATGGAGTCTTAAACGCTTCCAAATATGATTTCGGTGAATTTCTCCTTTTCGATATTCCTTGACTACATGTATTACATCCCACCAAACCACATAACCGATACCACCGCTAACAATCAAAAGCATGGTAGTAATGTTTACAATCGGATTTGCTACATAAGGCGCTAAGGATGCCGGACCAATAATATCAACACCTGCATTACAAAACGCAGATACGGAGTTAAATACAGAAACCCATATTCCCTTTAAACCCATTTCGGGTACAAATACCAGCATATATAAAAGTGCACCGATTCCTTCCACTATAAGTGTGCCTGCAAAAACTCTTCTTATAAAACGTAAAAGACCTGCAATGGTATCCAAATTCAGGGCATCTTCCAGTAATAGCCTCTGCTTTAGACTAATCTTCTGCCCCAAAAGAGTCAAAATATAGGTACTTAGCGTCACTACGCCCAGACCACCTATTTGAATTAGCAGCAAAATTATAATCTGTCCAAACACGCTCCAGTGTGCATAAGTATCCACCACTACCAGACCTGTAACACAGACACAGGTTGTTGCAGTAAATAAGCTGGTTAAAAATGGAGTGACAGACCCTTCTTTTGAACACACCGGCAACATAAGAATCAAAGTGCCTACCAAAATTACGGACAGGAATCCAAGCATAATCACCTGTGTGGTGGACAATTCTTTTTTCTTTTTATTCATATTACCTCGAATTAATTTTTAAAGCTATGAATCGGTGCCGGAATCCTGCCGCCACGATTTACAAAAGCATCGCAGGAACACGGATTTACCGGCATAACCGGTGCATAACCAAGCAAACCTCCAAACTCTACCGTTTCACCAACGCCCTTACCGATAACCGGAATCAAACGTACTGCTGTCGTTTTCTGGTTAATCATACCGATAGCCATCTCATCTGCAATAATACCGGAAATGGTAGTAGCTTTCGTATCGCCCGGAATAGCGATCATATCCAGACCTACACTGCAGACACAGGTCATTGCCTCTAACTTCTCTAACGTAAGAGCGCCTGCAACCACAGCATCAATCATTCCCTGGTCTTCACTGACAGGGATAAATGCGCCGCTCAAACCACCTACGTAAGAAGACGCCATAACGCCGCCCTTCTTTACCTGGTCATTTAACAGTGCCAGTGCGGCGGTGGTTCCCGGAGCACCTGCATATTCTAAACCGATTTCACATAAAATATCTGCTACAGAATCGCCTACTGCCGGTGTCGGTGCCAAAGACAAGTCTACAATACCAAACGGCACACCCAATTTTTCACTAGCTTCCTTTGCAACCAACTGACCTACACGGGTAACCTTAAATGCGGTCTTTTTGATGGTCTCACAAAGTACCTCGAAGCTTTCTCCACGTACCTTTTCCAAAGCAGTTTTTACTACACCCGGACCGGATACGCCCACATTAATAATACGGTCTGCTTCAGTCACGCCATGGAATGCACCTGCCATAAACGGATTGTCATCCGGTGCATTACAAAATACCACTAACTTGGCACAACCAAGAGAGTCTCTCTCTTTTGTATATTCTGCGGTTTCCTTAATAATCTCACCCATCAGCTTTACCGCATCCATATTGATACCGGTCTTGGTAGAGCCTACATTTACAGAGCTGCACACTCTTTCCGTACAGGAAAGTGCCTTAGGAATGGAGCGAATTAATAATTCTTCTGCCGGCGTCATTCCCTTAGAAACCAGCGCAGAATACCCACCGATAAAGTTTACACCAACCTCGGTTGCAACACGGTCCAAAGTCTTTGCAATACTTACGAAATCATCTGTGGTCTTACAGGCAGCACCACCCACCAGTGCAATGGGAGTCACACTGATACGCTTATTTACAATCGGAATACCAAATTCCATGGAGATTTCTTCCCCGACAGCTACCAAATCCTTGGCAGAATTATAGATTTTATTGTAAATTTTCTCATTTAATACTGTAATATCAGAATCAATGCAATCTAAAAGGCTGATACCCATAGTAATGGTACGTACATCCAGCATCTCTTTCTCAATCATGTCATTGGTTTCTGTTACTTCCATTATGTTGATCATGTAATTATCCTCCAAACAAAGTCTAGACCTACGGTCTATCCTTAAGCCATGCATTAAATCCTGTGCATGCTGTCAAAAATCTCTTCCATTTGACACTTAATAGACACACCGATATCTTGTCCTAATTCTTCTAATTCTTTCACCACCTGACCAAATGGTTTCTCTATAGCTGCAATATCTACAATCATCATCATGTTGAAATATCCCTGAACAATAGTCTGGGAAATATCCAAAATATTAATGCTCTCCTCTGCTAAATAAGTACAAACTCTGGCGATAATACCAACGGTATCTTTGCCAACTACGGTAATAATGGCCTTTTTCATCTTGTTACCTGTCCTTTCTCATATTTCGTTTATCATATAACAAACTCCGACACTTGTCAAAGCCTAAAAACAAAGTACTTCTCCTGCTTCGCTCCGACTTGCCACACGCATATTTAACATCTCTGCACTGTATGGTGTATCCGCGGCATTAATCTCCAGCTTTACGGTTTCAAATGCCAGTTCCGGCATGTTATTTTCTTTACTAAGGTGTCCCAGTAAAATGTACTTTAAATCGTCATGTAAAATCTTGTTTAATAATAATCCGCTGTTATCATTAGATAAATGACCTCTATCGCTCAAAATACGCTGTTTTAAAGCATATGTATAAGGTCCTGCCTGAAGCATACGTATATCATGATTTGCCTCCAACAAAATAGCATTAAGCCCCTTAAGATTCTCCACAATATACGGACTAAAGGTCCCCATATCTGTAGCCACTGCTACTTTACTTCCTTCACTTTCAAATCGATATGCACAAGGCTCCTTGGCATCATGGGAAATACGAAATGGATGCACCATCAAATCTCCTACCTGCACATCCTCATCTACGCAAATCGGATGAAACAATTCCTTATCATATTCGCCCAGATTTTTGGCACCATTTACAATACCATCGATGGTGCCTCTGGTAGCATACATGGGAACTCCATACTTTCTGGCAAGAACACCTATGCCCTGAATATGGTCACTGTGTTCGTGAGTAATAAAGATTGCCGAAAGATCTTTCCCGGTAATCTCGGCCTTTTTAAGTCCCTCCTCAATACGCTTACAGCTAATACCGGCATCCACCAGTACATGAGTCTGTTCACTTCCTACATATATACAATTGCCGCTGCTTCCACTGGCAATACTACATAATCTCATTAGTTTCTAAGTTCCGCCTTACCTGCTCCACAGTCTCTTCCAGACTGCCGCTGTTGTCAATGACTATATCACAAGCTGCACGGAACGCTTCCTCCTCTAACTGTTTATCCATAATACTGTGAATTTTATCCAAGGTGTAACCTCTCCCTTGCTGCAGTCTATCTATACGCACTTCCTTATCCGCATAAATATACCACAAACTGTCCACCATATCGCGATAGCCTGCTTCTATAAAAAGTGCAGCCTCCACAAACACAAAATCCACCTGTTTTTTCTCACGTTCTTCCCTTATACACTTCCAAATATATGCTTTCACTGCCGGGTGTACTATCTCATTTACGACTTCTAAAAGTGCCTCGTTACTAAAAATCATATCCGACATCTTTTTTTTATCCATACATCCGTCTTCGTCCAATATCCCGCTTCCAAAAAGTGCCACAAGCGGCCCATAACAGCTCTGCCCCGGTTCCTTTAAGAAATTAGCAATATCATCCGCCAACAGCATCTTGCAACGGTATACTTCTGCAATGGCCTGTAGCAGGGCTGACTTTCCACTGCCTACACCGCCTGTAATTCCTATTACTTTCATAATATCCTCAATTGTCTGCCCTGTATCACACAGCCTCTTCTACCCTTATTTGGCATCATACCAGGTCATGCCGGTATGCATATCCACTTCCAGTTCTACTTTAAGCTTTGCCGCATCCTTCATGCTATGGTATAAAATTTCCTTTACTGCTTCTACTTCGGATTCCAAAGTCTCAATAACCAATTCGTCATGCACCTGCAAAATCAGTCTGGACTTGAGACCTGCTTTTTTCAGACCTTCGTATACACGAATCATGGCAATCTTCATAATATCCGCCGCCGTCCCCTGAATCGGGCTGTTCATGGCGATTCGTTCCCCAAAGCTTCTCTGCATAAAGTTAGAACTCTTCAGCTCCGGTACCGGACGCTTGCGTCCATACAAAGTCTCTACATATCCTAACTCCTTGGCATCACTTACTAACTTGTCCAAAAACGCTTTAATCCCCGGATAAGTAGCAAAATACTGGTCAATGTATTCTTTAGCTTCCTTCGTAGAGATGGACAAATCCTGGCTAAGCCCAAAAGAACTGATACCATATACAATACCGAAGTTTACTGCCTTGGCATTGCGTCGTTGCAAATCCGTCACCTCTTCAAACGGTGTGTGGAATACCTTAGATGCCGTAATACGGTGAATATCCTCACTCATGGCATAAGCTTCTATGAGTGCTTCATCTCTGGACATATGTGCCAGCACTCTTAACTCAATCTGGGAATAATCCGCATCCATGAGCACGTAGCCCTCTTCCGGAACGAATACTTTACGAATTTGACGTCCAAGCTCCGTCCGCATCGGTATATTTTGTAAATTCGGCTCTGTGGAACTCAAACGACCGGTAGCCGTAATGGTCTGCTGAAACTTTGTGTGAATACGGCTGTCTTCTCCGATAAATGCACTAAGTCCATCCGCATAGGTGCTTTTTAACTTGGTAAGACCTCTGTATTCTAAAATTTCTGCTACAATCGGGTATTCCGGCGCAAGCTTTTCCAACACATCGGCAGCTGTAGAATAACCAGTCTTGGTCTTTTTACCGCCCTTCAAGCCCATCTTTTCAAATAAAATCTCTCCTAACTGCTTTGGAGAATTAATATTAAACTGTTCGCCTGCCTTCTCCCAGATAGCCTGTTCAAGCTCTGCAATACGGTCCGCAAGCTTCTCCCCATAAGAAATCAGTTCTTCTTTTCTCGCCTTGATACCATGCTTTTCCATGGAATAAAGCACCAATGACAACGGCATCTCCATGTCACGCATGAGCCCATCCATGCCAAGCTCTTTTAAACGCTTCCAAACCGGCTCATACGCCGCCTTGCACACATATGCCTGATAACATGCATACTGATAAAGCTTCTCCGAATCCGCTTCTATGGCTGCAGATAGTTTTTGCTTGCCTATCAGCTCTTCCAGGGAAGTAATGGTCATGCCTGCATACTCTGCACCGATGCTGATAGCATCATAATCACTCTTTAGCGGATTACACAAATATGCACCGATAATAAGGTCGGTGTAATGTTCCGTGCAGTCTTGCTGTAAATAATCATAATAATCCTTAATGCCACACACAGAAATAGAGGTATCCTTTGACAAATCGTATATCTTACCGATTAAATAGCCCTCTGTCACAAAGCCCTCTGTAGGAATGCACACTGTCTCCTCACCAAAAGACAAAGAGGCGGCATATACTGCCTCTTCACCCAGCACAAAAAGACCGGTTAAATCACTTTTTTTGGCTCTTTCAAACACCTCTTCCACTTCACCAAGCTCGGTGACAATTCGAAAATCCTCCGTAACCTTGGTGGTGTTTTCTACCGAAACTGCTTCATCAAATTTCTTGATAATACTCTTTAACTCCAGGCGCTTACAAATTACGTATGCCTCACTGGTAAAAGGGTTGTGTACATGCGCCTTGTCGTAGTCCATTTCCACATCACTGTCAATTTTAATGGTAGCAAGCACCTTACTTAAATCCGCCAGCTCTTTATTGGCAATCAAGGACTCACGAATACTCTTTTTGGAGATTTCCTCCACATGAGCATAAATGCCCTCTAAGGAGCCATACTCTGCCATCAGACCGGCAGCGGTCTTTTCTCCCACCTTCGGCACACCCGGAATATTGTCGGAGGTATCCCCCATAAGGGCTTTCAAATCAATAAACCCTTCCGGAGTCACACCATACTTCTCCATAACCTGCGCTGCAAAATAATCTTCTATCTCGGTCTTGCCCATGCGCGTCTTTGGAATACGAATTTTAATCCGGTCTGTAGCAATCTGCAACAAATCCCTGTCACCGGAAATCAGACTGACTGCCTTTCCTTCCT
Organism: Lachnospiraceae bacterium; assembly: GCA_017521985.1. Classification (GTDB taxonomy): domain Bacteria; phylum Bacillota; class Clostridia; order Lachnospirales; family Lachnospiraceae; genus RGIG6307. The sequence goes on along the minus strand of JAFXAZ010000033.1, from coordinate 25,470 downwards.
TTTCCGCTTTTTTTGCCAAAGTACCCAGAATATCATCTGCCTCCAGCCCCGGCTGTTCATAAATAGCAATTTCCATGGCACGTAAAAGCTCCTTCATCACCGGAACCTGCTCTCGCAGCTCATCCGGCATTCCTTTACGTGTACCCTTGTAATCCGCATACATCATATGTCGAAAGGTAGGGGCATGCACATCAAACGCAACAGCCAGATAATCCGGCTGTTCTTCCTCTAAAATCTTAAACATAATATTTAAGAAACCATATATTGCATTGGTATGAAGCCCCTCGCTATTGGTTAAATCCGGCACTCCATAAAACGCCCTGTTTAAAATACTTAATCCATCAATTAAAACTACTTTTTGCATAATACTCCTATTTTACAGCATACTCCAAACCAAAAGACCAATGATTACCGCAACCACAATGGCACCGCCAATCATATCCCAGACAATCATGGCAGCCTCCGGGGAAAGCCATTTTTGCCTCTTCTTTTTAGTATCCGTCTTTTCCTTTAAACGTTTTTCCAGCTCCGCATTTAAATCAAAAGACTCACCGGACTCCAAACGGTTCAGACCTTCTGCCAAAAGAAATTCTATGGTAAGCTCCTCTTTACACTCGACACACTCTTTGATATGCGCAAGTATCAGTGCCTCCTCTTTTGGTGTACACTCATCTTTTAAAAATTTAGGAATTAGTTTTTCAATATTTTTACAATCCATACTCCGGAGTCCTTCCATCCATTTGTATTTATTTTATTCTATCTCCAAAGTTAAATCAAGTATGAATATTGCATTTACTGTGATTACATGGTTATACTGTTACTGTTCAGGCGCGTTTGCTGGGTGCTTGTGCGAATGACCATGCTTTCTTAGCACGTTTGCACTACGACTCAAAGGTCCCCCGGACCTTTTCCCTGCATGCTAGGGCATCTAAGCTCACGTAGCGGTACTAAGCTTGACTTCGGCTAATGCCTCGTCTCGCTAAGGACCGACGCTCGCTTGAAGGCATTCGAAAGCATGGTCATTCGCACCATCACAAGGAAACACGCCTAAACGATAGCAAAATAAGCATTATCACAAAATTTAAAGGAGAAAAATCATGTTATCATTTTTCAACAAGAAGAAAAACGAAACAACGGTTTCAAACAACAACTTAAAAGCTTTCCTTTCCGGAAAAGTTATCTCTATTGAAAATGTAAATGACCAGGTATTTTCTGCAAAAATTTTAGGCGATGGTCTTGCTATCGAACCTGAAAGCGAGATTATTGTTGCACCGTGTGACGGTGTGATTTCTACCGTTATGGCTGATTCTAAGCATGCCGTAGGTATTACCACAAAAAATGGCATGGAGCTGCTTATCCACGAGGGCATCGACACGGTTTCATTAAACGGGGAAGGCTTTGAGCTATTTGTCAAAGAAGGCGATAGCATTAAGACGGGGGACAAGTTAATCCATTTTGACCCGGAACTTATTAAATCAAAAGGATATCAAACCACCTGTATTTTAGTGGTTACAAACTCCGACGACTTCCCGAACATGAAGCTTCATACCGGAATGGATGCTATTGTGGGTGAAACGGTTATTGTGGAAGTATAATTAATGGGCTATATAAAATAACTGATTTCACAGTTATTCTATATAGCCCACTTTTCTACAAAATTTGCTCCAAAAATTCCTGCATACTTTCTGCTCTAGAAGCCAGCTTGGTCCACTGCTTTAAAGTATCTGCATCCAAAACTCTCGCACGTTCTAAAATCTCTGGTGGAATCTCGCCCAAATCGTGAAGTATCCCCATAAAATTCTCCAAACGCCCTTCTGCACGACCTTCTGCACGTTCTTCTTCTCTCATCATCTTGAGAAACTTTTCCTCATCAAATTCAGTCAATACCATATTTCTGACCTCCCTTCGGTGCTTGCTAAAAAATTCCTCCAGCACACCATTCTCCACGCATTCATCTACTGCCTGGTCTACTGCTGCCGTTAAAGGCATGCTCCGGTTGTAGGTTCTTACCTTATCTACAAAGGTTGCGTAGCCTCCCAGGGCCTTGCATCTACGCAAAAGCTCCGGGTTCATACCTGCATTGATATTTACCATGGAACTCATCCGCATTTGTATAATTGCTGCCGTTCACGGCATTGTATAAACTAAGCGCATTCTCCTTATCCTCACCGAAAAGCTTGCTGAAGACAGTGGATTTATACTCTCGGTTTGCTTTATAATTTTTATTAGCATTCATTTACTATTACTCCTTAATTATATCAGATTTTCATCATGTTGCAACTAATGAATTGATTTAAATCAAGGTTATTGTAGCAATTTTCAAGGACTAATGCAGACGATATATTGTCTAGATTATAAAAATTTTATAAACTTTTGGATATAATGCAATGTTACAAATTCTCTTCAAAGAACTTCTCAACAGCTTGGATGCAGGCTGCTTCGTCTTCCCCTTCTGCGGAAATGGTTACAACCTGTCCCTTCTTTACTCCCATGCTCATAACAGCCATTAAACGCTTTGCATCTGCTTTCTTTGTGCCATTATCAATAGTAATAGCACTGTTCCATTTCATAGCTTCCTTTGCAAGCATCCCTGCAGGTCTGGCATGAATTCCAAGTTCGTCCTTAATTGTATACGTAAAAGATGCCATATACTTTATACTCCTCAAATATTATACTCACTTATTCACTTTCTCTAATCCGCTTACGCAGTGCTAAAGTATAAGCCGGTGATACCGATAGCTCATCGATTCCCATTTCCAAAAATTTCTGGGTTAAATCCATGTCCGCGCCTAACTCTCCGCAAATACCGCACCATGCACCATGCTTGTGAGCACTTTCACAGGTCCACTGTATCATACGAAGCACGGCCTCGTGATGTGGGTCAAAAAAAGCATCAAGAGACGGATTTTGGCGGTCAATAGCCATAGTGTACTGGCTCAAGTCGTTGGTACCGATACTGAAAAAATCTACGTGCGGTGCAAGGATGTCACTGATTATGGCTGCTGCCGGTGTCTCAATCATAATACCCAATTCTACCGCACCATATGCAATATTTTCTTTGTCAAGCTCCGATTTTACTTCTGCAACAATATCCTTAATCTCCATAATTTCTTTTAAAGAAATAATCATAGGAAACATAATAGACAGTTTTCCATGAACGCTGGCTCTGTATAATGCACGAAGCTGCGTTTTAAATATCTCCGGCTGTATCAGGCAAATGCGAATAGCTCTTAAACCAAGTGCCGGATTTTCCTCTTCTGCAATGCCAAAGTAATCTGCCTGCTTGTCTGCGCCGATATCCAAGGTACGGACAATTACCTTTTTCCCCTCCATCTTGGACAAAACCGTCTTGTAAGCTTCAAACTGCTCTTCTTCGGTTGGGAACGTATCCCTGCCAAGATATAAAAATTCACTACGGAATAAACCAATCCCTTCCGAATCATTTTCTAACACCGTATCTATGTCCTGAATACTGCCAATATTGGAATATAAGTGAACCTTCCGTCCACTCTTGGTAACAGTTTCTTTGCCCTTTAATTCCTGCAAAAGTGCACGCTGTTCATCCGCTTTTGCCTTCTTCTCCTGCATCTTTGCCATGGTTACTTCATCGGGCTCTATATAAATCACACCTGCAAAACCATCCACAATAGCGGTAGCTCCATCATATGCCATATCTAGGTCAATATCCGTATTTACTAAAGAAGGAATATTCATGGTTCTTGCTAAAATCGCCGTATGAGAATTAGCAGAACCTTTCTGTGTGACAAATGCAAGAAGCTTATCCTTGTCCAACTGAACCGTTTCACTTGGATTTAAATCTTCTGCAAGAATAATAACCGGTTCTGCCATAGCTTCCGGAGCAGCTTGTGTACCATTTAAAATAGAAATCACACGTTCAGAAATGTCCTTTATGTCCGCCGCACGACCTCTCATATAATCATCGTCCATACTTAGAAACATAGCGGAAAACTGCTCACATGCAAGGAACACCGCATATTCTGCATTTACGTTCTCACCTTCTATCATGTTGATAATAGAGTCATTGTAATCCAAATCCTCTAACAGCATCTGATGAATGTCAAAAATCATTGCTTCTTCTTCACCCACATCACGCAGTGCTTTTTCATAAAGACCTTTTAATTGTCCAAGCGCCTTTGCCTTGGCAGCTTCAAAACGCACAACTTCTGCAGCAGTATCTTCTATAATTTCTTTTTTAATATTTTTTTCGGCCTTTTTATATACAAATATTTTACCTATTGAAATACCTTTGTATACACTTTTTCCTTTTCCAATGAGCATCCGTCCCATGGCAGGACCTCCTTTATAAGAGTTTTTTGAGTTCATCTGCTACAAACTGCACTTTTGTACCGATAATAACCTGAACAGAATTTTTTCCCGGTCTGATAACCCCTGCAACCCCTGCTGCTTTGATTTGCTTTTCATTTACAAGCGCCTGGTCTTTAATTTCCAGTCGCAGTCTTGTAATGCAGTTGTCAACGCTGGTAATGTTTGCCTTGCCGCCAATACCTTCTAAAATAGCTGCAGCAGTCTTTGCATAATCGTCATTAGATAAAACAACTGCTTTTTCTGCTTCTTCATCGTCCTCTTCTCTACCCGGCGTCTTCAAATCAAATTTCACAATCGCAAAACGGAATACTCCGTAGAACACCACAAATGCAGCAATACCTAACGGTATAATCATCCAGGTATTCTGTGCTGCCGGAAGAGCTGCCGAGAATGCTAAGTCCGTTGCACCGGCAGAAAAACAAAATCCGGCACGGAAACCAACCAACACGGTAATTACTGTGAAAATACCATATAATGCCGCATAAATCAAGTACAATGCAGGTGCTAAGAACATAAAACCAAATTCAAAAGGCTCTGTAACACCACAAACAAAGGAACAGAGAGCTGCAGAAGCAACTAAACCAATAGCAACCTTCTTTTTATTTGATTTTGCGGTCTGAATCATAGCTAAGGCCGCCCCCGGAATACCAAACATCATACAAGGGAAAAACCCGGACATATACATACCTAAATCCCAGGTTACGTCAGCAGACGTCTTGCCTGCCCAAAAGTTACCAAGGTCGCCAAGACCAATGGTATCAAACCAGAATACGTTGTTTAATGCATGGTGTAAACCCGTAGGAATTAATAAGCGGTTTAAGAATGCATAAATACCGGCGCCTACAGCACCCATACCGGCAATTGCCTGCCCCACGGAAATAAGTGCTCCAAAAACCACCGGCCAAACAAATAATAATACGGCTGAAACTACAATAGAAACAACACCCGCAACAATAGCTACACAACGCTTACCGCTGAAAAAGGACAACCAGTCAGGTAACTTCACTCCCTTAAATTTGTTATAGCAGCCGGAACCTATAATACCGGATAAGATACCGATAAATGGATTTGCAATCTTCTGGAATGCAATAATGGAAGCCTGGTTGTCTGCAACGGAAGGTCTTATGGTGGTAACAAAGCCTTCAGATAACAAGGTCGTAATCATTAACCAGGAAGCCAAGGCAGCGACACCACCGGTACCATCGTTGTCATCAGACATGCCAACACCAACACCGATTACAAACAGCAGTGCCATATTATCAATTAAAGCTCCTCCTGCTTTTACCAGAAATACACCTAATAACTCTAAAAATCCTTCCGCAACGCCCCCCTGCATAGTAGTAGGTGATAATGCGTAACCAATACCCATAAGCAAACCACAAATAGGAAGACACGCAACAGGCAGCATCAAGGATTTTCCTAATTTTTGTAAAAATTTCATACCACTTCTCCTTTCCTTTATAATATAACCCATTTTGATGTATTTTGTCAATCCAAACAATAATTCACGCATTTTCTTGATGTATTTTGTCATTTCTTACCAATTTTGCCATATTTTTCTCAAGAAACGTTTTCCCAAGAAGCCAAAAAACCGTTCAAATCTCTTCGACTTGAACGGTCTTTTTTATTTTGTCATCGCCTGATAAAAATACTCATAATAATTATGCTTCAAAATTCCTGCTGAATGCTTATGAAGCATCTTCACATAACTTTTCATCGCAGACACATATTCCTCACTTACCGGTTCTCCGGTTCTGGAAAGCACTTCCCCGGTCTTTTTATTGTAAGAGGCCACGTCTGTAATAAAACTTCTGTTGGAAAACACTACAAGCGGCGCACGGTCAGAGAAAATATCCCTGCCGGAGTATAATCTGGAATCATACGCAAAGCCAAATAAATTCAAAAGGGTAGGCATCAAATCCATGGCACTGCACGGCTCATTTACCTCTACTGTCTCCATCTGGGAATTCCATAAAATCAGACTGTTGCGGTAAATATCCAGGGAATTATCCAGCTCCATACCCATTAACTCTTCGTAGTTGTCCAAATTCATGGCATATGGATAATGGTCTGCACTCAAACAAATCACGGTATTCTCTAATTTTCCTGCTGTGTAAAGCTCTTGAATCAAATAAGCAAGTGCCCTGTCTAACTCCATATTGCATGCAATATAGGCCTTGCTCTCCTCAGAATAAGGCAAATCCTTCACTTCATCATAATGCAGGCTGGACATTCTATTTCCTTTAAAATTGTAATTCATATGACCGGAAACCGTCATATAATATACATGGAAGCGCTCCTCATGTATAAACTCCGGAATGGTAGCCTTAAACATATCTAAGTCAGAGGCTGGCCAATAGTTCGCATTCTCCATCGGAAACACACTGTTTCCCCACTCTGTCTCATCCAAATCCCCTAATTTAGATGCCTTAAATAAATATCCAAGATTCGGATGACTTAAATGTCTGTCATAATAGGACAGTGTATTATTATGATATGCAAAGCAGTCAGCACCTTCTGCCTTAAAATAATTTGCCAGACTAAAAGGCTGATTGTTCTTAGCAGAACGAGACATACTAAACTGCTGATCCGGAATCAGACCGGTCAAGTTCACATATTCACCGTCACTGGTACTGGTCTGCCACAAAGGCACATAATACTCATTTGCAACCACTCCACTGTGCGTCAACTGATACAATGTCGGTGTCAGATTCGCATCAATTGCCGCAGTAGAAAACCCTTCCGCAGTAATGTAGATGAGGTTATAGCCTTCAAACAAACCGGTATAGTCATTAGACTTAGACGGCGTCATAGAAAATACATAGTCGGTAATCTTGTCTACCTCATCGGAACCTATTTCTTTTAAATACTCATAATTTACCGGTAACACCTGGTCTTTGTAAACCGGTGTCTGTTCCTCAGGCTCGGACGCAGCAGTTTCACCTTCTGTTCCTTCACTGCTGTTATCCGGCTTCTGCGGCATTAATGCAAGCTCCTCCTCATACTCCGGAAGCTTCACAAGCTCTGCATCCCTAAACCAAAATGCCATTACACCAAACAGCTCCAGGACCTCATCCGGATAACCAAACTCCTGATATTCTGTATATTTTTCTTCCGACCATCTATACATCCCAAGAAAGGAACCTGCCAAAAGACCACATGCACCAAGTATGCACGCCACCTGTACAACCACACCTTTCTTAGTCAAGGGCTCTGCCTCCGGATTCCAAAGCTTAAACACTGCCATCGTCCAAATAATCCCCAATAACAATGCCGCAAGCCCCAGTCCGGTGTCTAAAATCCCCTGCAATGCCTCTCTCCAATAATTTGTCAGGGCATCTTCACCACCCATAACCACTGCATCAATCATTAACGGCTGCTTAAAAATAGTACGATATACCATCTGACTGCCAAACAGCAGATAATCCACACCAAAACAGACTCCCATAAATATCTTATTTGCTCTGCCCTTTAAAAAACTCTGTAAAAAGCCCTGCAAAACAGAAATAAGTGCAATGACAAAAAGACCGGGAACAAGAGATACCTTCACATTCTGCCAGAAAAACAAGTGGAATATGAATTCCATATATATAAAATTTACAAAATAAAACAACGTTGAAATTCGCATTTGTATATCCCCCAATAGATAGCCATATATATTATGTAATGAATTTATATTAGCATACCGCAATTTTTTAGGGAATACAATGCGGTTTAAGAAAATTTAAGAAAGTCTTTTTTTCCTGTTTCTTAAGAAACTTCATGCGATTTTTATGATTTGTACATACTTCTAACACAATTTTACGCTATAGTATATTACGGATAGTTGATACATTCACTATCTCCCCCCTCATAAGAAAATGCAAAAGACCAGGGCAACCTGGTCTTTTGTGTTTTAACAATAATACTTCATCTGTATCTGCAGACTCTCCCGCATCTGATAGGTATTTACCTGCAGGGTATAAATCATATTAATCGGGAAGGCACAGGTATAGCGGTAAAGCTTATCACTGGCACCCGGTCCGTATTTTTCTTCCAAAAAGTCATGGAATATCTGTAAATTGCCAAAGTACACCACTTGGTGTGTACTTCCGTCAGAAGATTTTACGGTAAAGCGTGCCGCATTGCCTTTTTGTCCTAAAAGCTGTCCATTGGTTAAAAGCAAGTTTTTTTCTGCCAAAAGCGGTTTTGGATTGCCATTGCCAAATGGTTCCAGGCACTCTAATTCTTTTGCCAATTGCAAGCTTGCCATGGACATAGGCATAGCCACGTCAATATGAACCTTCTCCACAAAGTCTTCTTTTTCTAATGTGCACTGTTCACAAAGACGTTTTCTGAGCTCTTCAATATCTTCTTCTCTTGCCATAGAGAGACCGGCTGCCATTTTGTGACCACCGAATTTGGTAAACAAATCCTTGCAGGCAGACAGCTCCGTAAACATATCATAGCATTCCATAGAACGACCAGAGGCTTTTACGCCTTCCTCTGCCTTAGTAAATACCAAAGTCGGTCGATGACATGCCTCTCGGATGCGCCCTGCAATAATACCAGCCAGACTTTCATGACATTCCGGCAAGTACATCACAATAACCTTGTCTTCATCATGTCCTGCTGCCTTTAATTCCGCTATTGCCTTCTCGGTATTTTGTAAAGTCAGGTTTTTACGGGTATCATTTAATGACTTTAACTCATATGCATATACCAAAGCTTGCTCCGGCTCTGTCATAGTCAAAAGCTTCAATGCATATTCTGCTGTCTCCAAACGCCCTGTGGCATTTAAGCATGGTCCCAACAAAAATCCCAAATGATAGGCGGAAACTGCTTTATCCTTCAACTCATACACCCGAATTAATGCCTCCAGCCCCACCGGAGGACAGGTATTCAAAATTCGAAGCCCCTCCTTTACAAGCACACGATTTTCATCCATCAGGTCCATAACATCACACACGGTAGCTAATGCAGCGTAGGGAATAAGAGCCTTGATAACCGGGTGTTCATTTCCCAAAAGCACCTGCCCCAGCTTCCACGCCGTAACGGCACCGCAAATCCCCTTAAAAGGATAGGTGTCATCCTCCTGCTTCATATTTACTATGGCAACCGCAGCCGGTAATTGAAATCTGCGCTCATTATCCAATTCTACAAAAGGCACTTCATGATGGTCTGTCACAATTACCGTCAGCCCCTGCTCCTTTGCAAAAGCAATCTGCTCTATGGCAGCAATGCCATTGTCACAGGTCACAATGGTATCTACACCATCCCTTACCGCATCCTCTATCATAGAAATATTCAGCCCATATCCATCCTTAATGCGATGAGGAAGACAGTAATCCACATGTGCTCCCAGTTCGGTCAAAACACTCCATAAAATAAAAGTGGCGCAAATACCATCACAGTCATAATCGCCTATAATACGTATAAATTTCTTTTCTATCACTTTCTTCTTAACAATATCCGCAGCCTTCACGCAATCCTTTAATAATTCCGGTGCATGAAGTCCCTGCATATTGCCTTCCAGATAGGTCCTGGCAAGTTCTTCGGTATTTACATCCCTGTTTATCAAAATTTTGGCCAGAACCGGACTAATTTGAAGAGCGTCTGCCAAAGCAGACGCATCTCCACGTTTATTTTTTAAGAACCATTTTTCCAAAATATCTCTCCAAATATCTTCTATGTTTCCTGAATTGCATTAATCATGGCAGGTATAAACTGCTTCTTACGTGAAACAATGCCCGGAAGAAAACAGGTTCCGTTATTGACTTTGGCATGGAACGCCTGCTCCACGAAGCGTGCACTTCCTTCGCCAAAACATAAAAGCTGCGTAGATTCCGACATAATATTGGTAAGCATGAAAAATACCATAGATACCGCATTTTGTCCTACTGCATTAGCCATAATAGGCTTTACCTGCTCCCCGATATGTGCAAGCATGGCTGCATTCATGGAATTAATCTGTGCCACACCAAAACTGGTGGTACCGGACTGGAACTTCTTGAAATCCTGATAGAAAATTTCTTCCGCAGACTTATCCCTCAAATCACTTCCTGCCATAAACATTTCATCTGCAAAGCTCTCGATATCCAGCTCCGCCATTGCTGCAAGCTGTAAGGCTGCATCCTGGTCGTACTTGGTACAGGTCGGGGAACGGAACATCAAGGTGTCGGAAATAATAGCAGCGCACAAAAGTCCTGCAATATGCTTTGGAATATCCAGCTCCTTTTCCTGATACATTTGAAACATAATCGTGGCAGTACATCCCACCGGCTGGTTACGGAAATAAATCGGCTGAATGGTCTCTAAAGAACCCAGCCTGTGGTGGTCAATAATTTCTAAAATCTCCGCCTCGCATACATTATCAACTGCCTGTGTACGCTCATTATGATCCACTAAAATCAACTGCTTTTTCTTGGCATTAATTAAATTTCTGCGAGAAATAGTTCCCTTGCATCTTCCTTGTGAATCCAGTACCGGGAAATCACGAATGCGTAATTTACCCATAGTATCTTTAATATCATCTACATAGTCATTGGTATTAAAGGTTATCAGATTATCCCTCTTCATCAGGAAACGAACGGGAATACTCTGATTAATGAGACAGGTCACACTATATGTATCATGCGGTGTGGTAATAATCACGCTGCTGTTACGCTTGGCAAGCTGAATTACCTTGTCGGAAACCTTGCTGCCCATACTAATAACGATGCAGCTTGCATTGGCCTCCAAGGCAGCAATCTGAGCCTCTTCTCTGTCGCCTACAATCACTAAGTCGTCGCTGTCCATATAACTTTGCAACACATCCGGTGTACCTGCACCTACCAGCACTCTTCCTTTTGTAAAAAGCCCCAGTTCATTTCCCACAAGCACCTCGCCATTTAACGTTTCCGCAATATTTTTATAACGAGTCTTGGCAGACGCAAGGGGACACTCATCCGATGGTACCATGAAATACTTGGCAATATCACTAATAGTAATAATACCTTCCAGACGGTACTCACTATCGGTAATTGGGAGAGTTACCGCGTTATTGTCATTCATAAGGTCCCATGCTTCTTTAATTGTCATAGCAGCATGTGCATATGGGGTTTTGTGAATTTCCAAATCTCTCACCTGCACACCTACATCCAATACAAACTTCGGGGCATTTACCCCAAACCGCTTTAAGACAAATTCTGTTTCTTTATTTATCTGACCTGCACGCTTTGGTACGTATTTGATACCGTGCGTAGTCCTTGTTTTTAAATCTGCATATGCAATTGCGGAACAAATGGAATCCGTATCCGGATTTTTGTGTCCGATTACATACACTTTCTTTTCTCTATTCATGCTCTACACCCATTTTATAAATAGTTCTATTTCTAAATACCTTTCTTATCAACAGTATAACTATAACACAAAAAGATATAGAAGAAAAGCACTAAAAAAATAGCTCAGTCTAGTTTTCTTTTATGGTCTTCACACCCCAGATAAAATAAATGATATGGAATATCCAGACACAAGTCAGTATCATGCGTCCTACTACAACCTGCTCCATCATAACAAAACCTATCGACATCAATACCGTAACCGTAATCATAATGTGTACTTTTGTTTTTTTCGTCATACCATGCCCCTGTACATAACTTTCCAAGTTATTTTTATATAGTTTTGTGTTAATAAACCATAAATGCAGACGCTTAGAGCTTCTTGCAAAGCAATAGGCTGCCATAAGTAAAAACGGAAATGTGGGAATAAACGGTACCAACGCTCCAAATGCCCCTAAACCTACGCCAACACATCCTAATACAATATAAACTGCTTTTTGAATATTCACTGATTTTCACCTAACCTTCTCTTTTTTTGCAGTTAGTCGCAACTAACCACATCATAGGTGTTATAGTATCATGTGGTGTTTATTTTTGCAAGATTTTTTTCTGGAAATTTACAGAGAAATGGGGCTGTTTAAACAGCCCCACCCAATATATGTGTTATTTACTTTCCCCAAACCTTAATTCAATCTGCTTCTTAATTGCTTCCACACAACCTCTATATCCAAGCTTGCCACTGTCTAAACACAGGTCATAATTTCTGGCATCAGACCATTCCTTGCCGGTGTAATACTTATAGTATGTACCGCGACGTTTGTCCACATCCGCAATATGCTTCAGTAGGTCTTTCTTGTCCATGCGACGAATTTCTCCGACACGTGCTGCACATTTTTCCTCATCTGCATGAATAAATACGCTGATTACATTTGGACAATCCTTCAATACAAAGTCTGCACAACGACCGATAATTACACAGGAGTCTTCCTCTGCAAGCTCTTTGATAATCTTGGCCTGATAATTAAAAAGGTTGTCATTAGACACGAAATCTTCCTTGTCAGGCGGAATCAATTCACCATTATATACTTTCTTTGCAATTCGAAAGAGCGCGGACGTCTTAACCTTTTCATCTGCATTTGCAAAAAGCTTCTCGTTAATACCACTGTCATCACTGGCTAACTGTAAAAGCTGTCTGTCATAGTAAGGAATACCCAGCTCCTCTGAAAGCATCTTACCTATTAATCTACCGCCACTACCATACTGCCTTGCAATTGTAATTACTATATTCTGCATACCCTTACCTGCCTTTCTGATTTGTAAAAACATTATACCACCCGGTTTGCAAATTGTCTACACAATTCTCGACAATATTTCATCCTCTATAATCTGAGCCGCGGTCTCTACACATCCAAGGCATGGTCTGCTCTCATAGTATTCCAACGTACGCACACTTGGCGCAGGAGGTTCCTCTTCTCCCTTTTTAAGTCCGAGAATTTCCCTGCACACAATGCTTTTCTGTTCCTGTAAAAAAGCCTCTGCCAGTTCACGTTCACGTGCATAAATACGGGTCTTTCCTTCCTGGTCTGTTGGGTCTGCATTGCCCTCACAAAATCCCAAAAGCATAGTCATGGCAGAAACCGTACCACACACTTCTCTCATACGACCAAAACCAGCACCAAAAGGGGAGCTGAACTTTGCAGCTTCCCCTTCTGTCATACCCACAACATCCGCATACGCCATAAAAACGGACTGTGCACAATTATATCCTTTTAAAAAATATTCTCTTGCCTTTTGTACTCTATCTGACATTTTAAACTCTGTAATATTAATTACGTCCACAACATTTTTTGTATTTCTTACCGGAACCGCATGGACATGGGTCGTTTGGATATACCTTTGCTTCCTTAACAATCGTAGTAGAAGACTTCTGCTCTTTGTAGAGTGCTTTCATCTGCTCCTCTGTAAAGATTTCCTTCCATGCATCCAAATTATATAACCAGTCTGCTTCTGCTGCAACCATGTTCTTGTATAAAAGTTCCTTGTCAAAGCCTAACTGAACCTCGGTATCCTCTTCCATGGTTTCAATAGGGTTTGGCTCCTTTAAAGAATCGTTGATACCATCTAAGAAACCGGTCATAGTCATAATGTCTACGTCAAACTTCTCTGCAAGTTCCTTTACGGTACCCTTCACTACTTCATCCGGGTTCTTTAAAAGTTCTTCGTAAATTGCTGTTTCCTTGCTAAAATAAACAGACCAAAGCTTCTGAAGAGAATCTCTGTCCAATTTCTCATTATAAGCCACGTCGCGCCATGTATCTAATAATGCCATAACTATCTCCTTTGCATAACAAAAATCAAGGATATTATATAATAAGTCACAAAAAAATTCAAGCTAGAAACTGCGGATTTTGTCACTTCCGTCATCTTCTGTCTTCTCTACTGCCAAAATATATAAAAAATAACTGCCGCCATTGGGTAACGGCACTTCTACCTTGTCGCCTTTTTTGTGGCCAAGCAGTGCTTTCCCGATTGGAGACTCAATACTGATTTTATTTTGAAGGGAATTACAGCGAATGGGAGTCACAATACGATACACCTCCGTACTGCCATCATCTTCAAACTGCACCGTCACGGTATTTTCCAAACCGATTTCATCCTCTGCAGAAGCATCCTCCAAAATATGCGCATACCTAAGGACTTTCTCCAAATATCGAATGCGGCTTTCGTTTTTATTTTTTTCCCTCTTTGCAGCATAATACTCGAAATTCTCACTCAAATCGCCCTGTGCCCTGGCTTCCTTCACTGCTTCCAGACACGCCGGCCGCACCACCAGCTTACGGTGCTCTATTTCTGCTTCTATGCGTTCCACATCTTTTCTGGTCAATTGCTCCGCCACGTTTCAATCTCCTTTTTCATAATATATCTTGGGTAACCGCCGTACTTTAAGGCTTTTGCTGCCACTTCATATCCATGTGCCAGCACATTTTTCAAGCTGTATTTATTATCCGGATGAACCGTCGCCATCAAAATCCGATACTCCGTCTCCCTGGCAATTACTTCCTCAGCCTTTGCAATCAGCTTGTACTGAAGCCCGTATCCACGAAACTCCGGCAAAATAACAACAGAATCCATATGCGCTACTTTTAACAAATCACTCTCACCTAAAGAAATATGATGCCCTAAATTTTTCTCGGAAAGTCCCGGAAATGCTGCCATGAAAAATCCGGCAATCTGCTCTTTGCCATCCACCACCGTCACAGCCTTCAAAATAAATCCTAAATCTTCTTTTTTTAGCGGCTGATGCCCTATATGCTCCTTGATATAGACGATGTCATCATCCATAAACCATGCCGGGTTGTCCATTCCCGCAGTAACACGCTCCATAATACGAGCCAATTCTTCTGCATCCTGCGGTATTGCCCTAATAAGACTAAACTCCATAATTCCTCCGTATACAAATAAATTCTTACAACAATGGTGCCATGACACGAAGCATGCCATCTAACACAATGCCCAGCCCCTTTGTATGCACATCCTCTTTATAAACCATGCGCGACCTTTCTATGGTCTCGATAATATCTTTCTTTAAATCTGCCAATGCCGGAACCTTATACATCCACACCGCATTTTCAAAATGCAAAAACAAACTACGATAATCCAGATTAATGGTCCCCACTACACCTACTGTATCATCACACAAAAATGACTTAGCATGGACAAAGCCCGGTGTGTACTCATAAATTTTCACACCTGCCTCTAAAAGCGGCAAATAATTTGCTCTGGTAAGTCGAAATACGATTTTCTTATCCGGAATACCGGGCGTAATAATACGCACATCTACCCCACGCTTTGCAGCCATCACCAACGCACGCTTCATTTCATCAGACAAAATCAAGTATGGCGTCATAATATATACATACTTCTTTGCCTGACTTAATATCTCAATATATACATCTTCCCCGACATTCTCATCGTCTAGCGGATCATCTCCAAATGGCTGTACGAACCCTTCACAGGTTTGCGGCATTTCATCCGGATGCCCCTCTGCCTTATATAATTCAGGCAAAAGCTTGGCCTCACTGCAGGCATTCCACATTTCCATAAACATAACCGTCAAATTCCAGACGCCTTCGCCCACCAGCTTTAAGCCGGTATCCTTCCAATGACCGTACCTTTCCCGTACATTGATATACTCGTCAGCCAGATTAATTCCTCCGGTAAAACCGGTATGCCCGTCAATTACCAAAATTTTGCGGTGGTCTCGGTTATTCATAACCATGGCCAAAAATGGCACCACTGAATTAAACGGAATACACTTAATATGTGGATCCATCTCCTCCAGCTTACGGGAATACCCAAACGGCAGAAGTGCTACAGAACCCATATCATCATAAAGCATACGGATTTCTACTCCCTGCTTGGCCTTTTCCAGTAAAATTTCCAGCATTTTCCCCCACATTTCTCCTTCTTCCACGATAAAGTATTCCAGAAAAATAAAATGCTTGGCCTTACGCATTTCCTCTAACATAGCCTCAAACATGGCCTCTCCTATAGAATAATAGGTCACATGGGTATTGCGGTGTACCGGATAGCGGGAAGCTTTTTTGATATATCTGGTAGTTGCAATGGCACGCTGACTGACCTCTGCTAAGGCCTCACAAGTAACTTCGTCATCTTCCAGATACTTATCCATTTCCAGATAAGACAATTTTAACTTGGCACGAAGCCTCTTCCCAGGCTTTTTGTCGCCCCAAAGCATGTACAAAAAGGCACCTAATGGTGGCAACATCAAGATTACCAAAATCCAGCCCATGCGATAAGACGCGTTATCGTCCTTGGTAATCAAATAAAATACATACAAAACACTAAGAATATAAAAAGCTCCCAGAATCAGCCACGAATAACGAATCGCTTTTAAAAATATATTTACCAACATACCCAGCTCCAGCAAAATCATAATGCCGGTAACCAATATTCGGCTTGTAATCATTTTCTTGTAGTTAATGTCTTTTAGTAATTGCATATTCTTCACCATCTCCCACATTATGTACAATAATAATACTATTATATTATATCTTATTGAGTTTGAAAATCAATCCTTTACAATCCTTAAATTATGATAAACTCTTGTCCTTCATTCAAAAATATATTAAAATATACCTTGTCGATACGGAGGATATTTTCATGATAAAAACAGAAATTAGTGAAATTAAAAAACAGTTTTCCGATGCAAACTGTACAATCTCTAAAATATGTGCCTGCTACGTAGGTGGTGAAAAGGACAAAATCACTACCATGTGCGAGGCTTTTCTTTCCTTGCCGGAAGAAGAAGCTACCAGATACTTTCAAATATTACGAAAGGGTCTGTCCGGCACTATTGGTAAAAATTTAATTAATCTGGACTTTCCATTAGAAGCTGAATTTTCTGATGGAGCACAGCAGTTTCTATTAAATCTGCGTGACAGTCATTTGGAAGATGATGAACTGTTAGAAGCATTTTACGACAAAATGATTGAGACTTATCCTTACACGCAGAATTATCTCATTTTGCTCGTTGACTGCAATTATGACGTGCCTGGACGCACAAACGATGGTCTGGATATGGAAGACGCTTCCGATGAAGTGTATCATTATATTTACTGCGTGACCTGTCCGGTAAAGCAGTCCAAGCCGGGACTTACTTATGAGCCACAAGGCAATTTGTTCCGCAGCCGCATCTGTGACTGGATTGTAGATGTGCCTATGAATGCCTTCCTGTTCCCTGCTTTCAATGACCGCAGCACAGATTTACATAGCTGCCTTTACTACACCAAGGATTCCGAAAAGCCTTTTGAAGACTTTGTTTACAGCATGCTTGGCTGTACCATGCCGATTCCGGCAGGCTTCCAAAAAGAAGCCTTTCAGACTATTGTTACAGAGACCTTAGGCGAAGAACGTGATTTAGAAGTACTTCGCAATATCCACGAGACCCTCTACGATATGATGGAAGAACATGCTGAAGACCCTGCTCCACTTCTACTTGATAAAGCAGAGGTCAAAAACGTCCTTGCCAAAAGCGGAGTTTCTAACGAGCAGTTGGAGACCTTTGATACCCACTATGACAACACCATTGGTGCCACCTCTGAGCTGATGATTACCAATATTGCAGAAACCCGTAAGTTTGAAGTAAAAACCCCGGACGTGGTGATTAAAGTCAATCCGGAACGCTCTGACCTGGTAGAAACCAAAGTCATTGACGGACGCAAGTATTTAATGATTGAAGTTGGCAGTAACATTGAAGTGAACGGCGTGTCACTTTCTGTCTCCGGATCTGAGGAATAATTTATAAGACAAGCGGAGTGCTTCACCCAAAAGAAAGAAGCACTCCGCTATTTTTATGGCATTTGTAAACCATTATAAATATATATAACTCCAAACAATACATACAACAGAAGTATCCACCATGCCGCATGGTTACAAACCTGCTGAACCTTGGTTTTATTTTGACGCTCTTCCAGCACCATAAAGCGAAGGGCTGCAACCACCCATAAAAGGGTCATACCGGACATCATAGGCCACAAGAAATCCCCATGTGTAATTTTACCTCCTCCTTCGCCAAGAAATGCACATTCCAACACTCCTACTATATAACCAACCAATGCTATTCTGCCCAAATTATCCTTCACAAAATAGGTACCGTTTAGCAGCACAAGAAAGAACGGGAAGCCCATACCAAGCAACATAGATACCACGACATTTTCGGTATACATGCGCCATACCAGCATCCACTCCGTAATAACCAGTCCTGCACCGTCTCCGCCGTAGCTTCCGCCCCAAATAAAGTACGCCAGAAACTGCAGCAAAATATATGCCAACGCAGGCATGCTGATAAGCAGCATATTCAAACACTTACGGAAGTATTCCTTAGCACTACCATCCTTGGCAATCAGTCGCTTCAGCCACTCATACAACATGATAAGCCCTATCGCCGGAATAAACACTTCTGCAAAGGTAGGCTTTGCCATACAGGAAAGCAACAACGTTACCGCCAAAAGGATGCTTGCCCTCCGGATTCCTTTGCTTACGTCTACAAACATACCCTTATGCTCCGGGTTGTGAATCCTCTCTAAAATATCATAAGCGAAGCATAGACACAATAAAGAAAAAGGCTTTACACACATATGCGTGGGATTATGCATCGGATTAATAGAGAACTGCCCCAGATACTGACTGGTAGTGTCAAACCAGTACATGAAAAGAGGCTGAACTATAGACAATGCAAATGCAAAGAAACCTTTTTGCACCGCACCACATTCAAGCTCATAATACGTCGCCACCTTGTCAAACATCCAGTAAAGCACATAAAAACCAAACACGGCAAAAAAGCAACTGACAAATGCTGCAGAAGCCTCCAGAGGAATCGGGGTAAATCTATTCAGTGCCATCACACACAAATGCCACATAAAATAAGGCACTGCCATCCAACCGTCTACTCCTTGACTACCCTTTAAAAGCGGTATGTATGTATAAACATGTCCACTAAAGTCCGACACCCCATTTCGTAACTCATTTAAAGATATAAAATAGGTAATAAATACCAATAGCGCAGAAAACACGGCTACTATAGCGGTGTTGTTTTTCTTTTGTGTCATACGACTAAACCTCTTTCGATAAAAAAAACTTGAAAACTCCCTCTTTTCCATCTATACTCTAGTATATAATATTATTTAAGAAAAAGGTATACTAATGAAGAAAAAATTTAAAATTTTCCTTATAGCAGCTTTTATCGCCTGCGTTGTCTGCACATTTATTTTTTATCCGTTTATGTGCACCGACCTGCACTTAAAAATTTATTTTGCACAAGATTCTGCTTATACGGAATGTAGTTTATATTATGCCACTACAGACGCTCCTAACATGTCCGATGACAAGCTACTATACGCTGACATGACCTCTGGAAAAGCCGACCTTATACTATCAAAAGAGCTTTGCAGTAACCTTACCGGACTACGTTTGGACTTTACAGAGGCTGAAAACTTAATCTGCATCAACCGCATAGAACTCTGCAGTGGTGGCTTCGTAAGAAAAACCTTCGACGCTTCCCAATTTTTTGGTGAGGAAAATATTGCTGCTACCAACGATATATCGTCTTTGCAAAACGCTGATATTATTACCTATATCGGTATCGATGGTAACGACCCATATATCATGTTTGATTCAAATGTGGTTCAGGAATGTAATGATGCATATAGCCACTATACAGGAACCAAGGCTTTCATATGCTTTTTTGTTGTTGCAGCAGTACTGCTGGCTCGGAAGAAAATATATACACTCTAAAATATTAGGCAGCTCCGAAGCCTGTGCCGTTTTTTCTCAAAATGCAACAAAGCAAACATTTACCGCAACAAAACGAACCAAATAAAGACGATATATAAACCTTCCACTTAATATAAATCAACAGGATGTCAACTCCTTTTAGGGATGGCATCCTGTTTTTCCCTTATTATTTCTGTTTTTAGACGTCTCACCTCCTTGTTTCACCACAAAAAACATCGTATAATTACATTAGACAAAGGTATCATAGATTTATGTTATAAAAATTTCCTGCGGGGGCCGTTTTGTTATTTATGCAGAAAATTTTGGAGGTAGATTATGGCTAACAATCTACAAAAGAAGCCTTTTTTAGATTATCAAGCACAAACTCAATATTTAAAACAAAAGCAGTTAGTCATTAACGATGAGGTTTCTGCAACAACAGCCCTTGAAAAAGCCAGTTACTATGGTCTTATCAACGGATATAAGGATATTTTCAAAAACCCTGCTAAACAAAGCGGCATAGCTTCCGATTGGGGGCTACGCCGCTTTCTATTTGATAAGATTATCACCTTACATTTATCTAATTTATTTTAACGGATACTTTGCTACCAGTTCATCCACAATCGCTCTTGCCTTTGGTACGCCTGCTTCGCCTTCCTTGATAACAAATGCAATTGCCTCTGCAATCTTATCCATGTCATCGGTCTTCATACCGCGGCTAGTAACTGCCGGTGTACCCAAACGAATGCCACTTGTAACAAACGGAGATTTTGGATCATTTGGAATGGTGTTTTTGTTACAGGTAATATGTGCCTCATCAAGGAGCTTCTCAATTGCCTTACCGGTTAAATCAAAGGTTGTTAAATCCACCAACATCAAATGATTATCTGTACCGCCGGACACAATCTTGATGCCACGATTCAAAAGTCCCTTGCAAAGAGCCTGTGCATTGTCTACAATCTGCTGCTGGTAAGCCTTGAATTCATCAGAAAGCGCTTCCTTAAAGCAAACTGCCTTTGCAGCAATTACATGTTCTAACGGACCGCCCTGTGTGCCAGGGAAAATAGCTTTGTTGAAATTATATTTGTCAGCCATTTCCTTGCTTGCCAAAATCATACCGCCACGAGGTCCACGAAGTGTCTTGTGGGTTGTAGTAGTTACTACATGTGCGTATGGAATCGGACTTTCATGTACGCCTGCTGCTACAAGGCCTGCAATATGCGCCATATCTACCATCAATACTGCATTCACTTCATCTGCAATTTCTCTGCAGCGCTTAAAGTCAATTGCTCTTGCATAAGCGCTTGCACCAACAATAATCATCTTTGGCTGGCACTCTAATGCAATTTCACGCATTTTATCATAATCAATAAAGCCTTCATCGTTTACACCATAAGGCACTACATTAAAATATTTACCGGATAAATTTACAGGGCTTCCGTGTGTCAAATGTCCGCCATGATCCAGATTCATACCCATAATGGTATCGCCCGGTGTCAAAATTGCAAACTGCACTGCCATATTAGCCTGTGCGCCGGAATGTGGCTGAACATTCGCATATTCACATCCAAATAATTCCTTTGCTCTATCAATAGCAAGCTGCTCCACGGTATCTACATTCACACAACCGCCATAATAACGCTTGCCCGGATACCCCTCCGCATATTTATTCGTTAAAATACTGCCCATCGCAGCCATAACTGCATGGCTTACCCAGTTTTCAGATGCAATCAGCTCAATATGGCTGTTCTGACGCTCTGCTTCTGCATCAATGCATGCTGCAATTTCAGGGTCAACAGCTCGTAATTCATCCATTGTATACATAAAATAATGCCTCCTCAATTAAAATAGATACTCTTAATAATAACAGATTGTGGAAATTTGTCAAATGTTTTCTTTCTTCAATTAACGCTTTATCACACTTAAGTGCAAAATCACTTTTCCTTAAACACCTCATACCCCACGGTTACCTGCAGATACTTCATATACTTGGCATAGGCAGTAGGTATCGGATAACCGACTTTCGTTTCCTTTGGCTCCACAAAAAGCCAATCTGCCGGTACATCGCCTCGACTTAATTCATCCACACGAACCATGTAGCCTTTCATATGCCACTCTTTGTGGCTGAAAATGTGTTTAGCATCTTCTAGCGGCGTAATCCAGAGGGCATTTAATCCCCGTTCCTTTAAATAGTTGATTACCTTGTCCTCTGCCACGTGTCCGTTCATAACCGGAAACTCATACATCCCAGCTAAAAGTCCCTTGTCAGGTCTCTTTACTATTGCTGTTTTATCCTCATCACGTAATATTAAAACCGTACGCTCCTCTATTTCCCGTTGTTTTTTTGGTGCCTTGTAAGGATATTGCAGTTCCTCACCGCAAAGATGGGCTTGGCAAATCCCGGCAAAAGGACAAATATCACACTTTGGTGCTCCATTTGGCACACAAACCATGGCACCTATCTCCATCATTGCCTGATTAAAATCGCCCGGTCTTTCCTTGGACATGGTATATGTAAGTAACATTTCCCAGTCCTTTTTGACCTGTGTATTCAAAACATCTCTGTCGTCCTTAAAAATGCGGCTCATCACACGAAGCACATTTCCATCCACCGCAGGAGCAACCTTGCCATAAGCAATGGACGATATAGCGCCCGCTGTATAGGAACCAATCCCCGGCAGTTTTAAAAGTTCTTCTACCTCGGAAGGCATCACACCATTATAGTCGGACATTACTTTCTGCGCTGCCTTGCCCAAATTACGTACCCGGCTGTAATAACCAAGACCTTCCCAGAGCTTTAGTAACTGTTCTTCCTCGGCCTCAGCCAGACTTTTTATATCCGGAAGCGCTTCCATAAACCTGGCAAAATAAGGCTTCACGGCCTCCACCCTGGTCTGCTGAAGCATAATTTCGCTTACCCAAACACGATACGGCGTAGGCTCCTCACGCCAAGGTAAAATCCGTCTATGAGCATCATAATACGCTAAAAGCGGCGTAGAAAGCCCTGCTGCCACCGCCTCTCTTTCTTCAAAATAAACAGGTACTCTTTCCGCTATTTCCAAAGAAACCGGTGTAACATAACAGTCCAACGCCACAATTTCTACGCCTGCCTGATGTGCCTTAAGTAGTGTTTCACCAAAGGCCGGCTGTGTTCCCCAGTTTGGCAAGAAATATTTCACGTCCTTCATCTGGATAACAAAAATCACATAAACCTTATATCCTGCTTTCTTTGCAGCAATTAATTCCTCTACGTGCTTTACCGCGCGTTCACTGGGTGCATCCGGGAAACGCACCACACCATCTTCCTCCAGCGTCACACCCTTCACTTCAATAAAAGCCCTTTCCTCGGCACTCTCCACATAAAAATCAAAGCGGGAGTTTCCCCAGGTTGTTTCCGGCTTAATAAGGCTGATATCAGAAATTAATTCTTCCTTTAAAAGCCATTCACCGACCACTTTATTAGGTGCCTGTGAGTCCATATTTACCAGTCTATCTCCTTTTTGAACCGCCACCAAATCATAGGCCGTACTTCTATCAGGATTTGTGCCTTTTTCCAGATATACCTCTGCCCCCGGTATCAACAATTCCTTGCATCGACCGGTATTTTTCACATGCACTTTTTCTCTATCTGCCACACCCGGAATTTCCACGTAAGCAATAAAACGATTGGGACGCTCCAGGAAACGTCCCATAATAATTTGTTCGTATTTCATTCTTTTTTTAACCATATTGGCAGCAGATTATCGAATTCTGCTGCACTCGTATTTTACCTGCATCAACAGAAAATTTTTCAAACTGGCAATTCGTTCTTCCAGCTCACCTTCCGGTACCTCTGTATCCAAAGAAATTGCCATGATATTAATCATATCATCTGTCAGGCGGTGCTGCATACCGGTAAATATTCTCATTTTTTCTTCATAGCTGTCTGCATCCAAGAATTCTTCTACGCCCGGATCCAGCTGCACGGTTTGTGGTGCAGACACCTCCGGCTCATGCACTAATTCAATCACAGCCGGCTCTGCCTGAAATCCCCCCGCTTCCTGCACTACCGGTTCTGCATACATCTCATCTACCGTAATCTCATTAGCTACACGTACCAATTCAAAACGCTCCCTCTGTTTCACGTCAGAATACTTTTCCTTGTCAAGCTCTGACATAAACATATGAAGCGGTCTTGCATATACCTGAAAATCCCCGTAAAGTGCCTGATAAATCACCAATGCTTCCAAGGTCTCTGAATGACGTGCAATAGCGACAATCTGATATAAATGTCCTTTAAAATGTCTGTAAATCTGCCCCGGTTTTGGAATCTCTCTCATATTAACCTCCTACTGCTCAGCAATTTTCTCTATTCTAATTTTATATGAAAGACAACGCATAGTCAATATTCACCATGCGATTAAATTCTCACTTTTTTTCCGCTTTCTGTTATATTTTGTTTGGAAGTTGCATACACTTTACTGTGGCAATTTCATCAACTTTCCATTGACAAGTATCTCGTCCAATGGTATGATTAGTCTGTAAGAAATGCCAGTTTGTCCTCCGGTGTCCTTCGGGCCCGGGGGCTTTTTACATCATGAGGAGACTACCATTTGTTTCTTCTATGGATTCAGCTTTTACAAAATTAAACCGTCAGCTTGTAACAGTTTCTATAGACGATATCCTGAAAATAATGGGATATCCTACTAACTGGAAAGATATATTAAAACTGTAAATTTTTTGGAGAATGCACACCTGCATTCTCCATTTTTTTCTTTGATATTCATAGTATCTTTGCTCCGGTGGCAAATGTACCGTAATCACTTTCTTCACTCACTATTGTTCTGCAATCCTTGCAGCCAGTTCCTCCAGATACATCCATCTATCCATCTTTTCTTCCAGCTTACTTTCTGCCTCTTCCTTATCTGCCATTAGCTGATTCAATTTTACAAAGTCTGTTGAAGCTTCTGCCATTTGGCTTTCTAGTAATTCTATTTTTTCTTCCAACTGAGCAATGTCACTTTCAATTGTTTCGTAATCCCTCTGTTCCTGATACGTAAACTTCAGCTTACGAACACGGTCTGCATTCCACTTTTTACCGTTTTCGGCAGGCTTTGCAGCTACGCCGGCTTCTGCACCTAAACCCGCTGTCAAAGCTTTATCCGCTTCTACACGTGCTGCATAGTCCGTATAACCACCTTCATGCTGACAAAGCACTCCGCCTTCTTCAAAGGAAAAAATACGTCGTACCACACGGTCCATAAAGTAACGGTCATGACTCACCACAATTACAATGCCCTGAAAACGGTCCAGATAGTCTTCTAAAATCTGAAGCGTCGAAATATCCAAGTCGTTGGTAGGCTCGTCCATAAACTGTAGCCCAACCTCTACACCGCTTGATTTTACTGGTCTTAACGGAATGCACAACTGTGTTTTGTGTTTACTATTTTAATTTTATATGAAAGAAAACGCATAGTCAATATTCACCATGCGTTTACTATTATATTCAGTATTGTATTCTCATTTTTTTTGTACTCTCACTTCGGGTAAT
>JAFXAZ010000022.1 GCA_017521985.1 Lachnospiraceae bacterium | reverse complement strand
TGCAATTACAATGAAGATGAATTAGTTTTACTTCAGAATAATTCTGGCTCTTACCATGAGAAAGGAAGTATTCACAATCCTTATATTTTTGGGGATTATTATCTCCTAGAGGCACTGATGAAGCTTTATGGAAATGATGGCCGCTTCATTATTCATCAGGATAACAAGTAAAAGAATAACGATATATACAAATTTCTTCAAGAAAGGCGGAGTAAAAAATGAATATTTTAGCAATTGGAGCACATCCGGACGATATTGAAACTTCCTGTGGCGGTACCCTTGCAAAGTATGCAAAGGCAGGGCATAAGGTTTTCACGGCGACGGCTACAAACGGAAATGTGGGTTCTTCTACACTTTCGATGGAAGAAATCGCAGCCATCAGAAAGGAAGAGGCCAGAAGAGCAGCAGCCCATATCGGTGCAGAATACATATGTTTGGATTATGATGATGAAATGTTTTTTGAAGACAAAACAGCCAGATTGGATTTTATCAATTTAGTGAGATATTGCAAGGCAGACGTGATTTTGACACACAATCCCCATGATTATAATCCGGACCACGAACTTACCAGCAAGATTATCAATGACATTGCAGTGATGATTCCGGTGGAAAAGATCAAGACCAAAGCTCCTGCATACGACAAAATCCCGATTATTGTTTATTTTGAGCCTGTTAATGGCCTTGGATTTGTACCTACCGAGTATGTAGACATCACAGATACCATTGATATCAAAAGAGCAATGTGCAGGGAGCATAAGAGCCAAATCAGCTGGATGCAGGATAATTATAAAGATACCATGACAGGCAAGGACTTTTTTGAAGACTATGATATTATTGCAAAATACCGAGGAATCCAGTGCGGGGTGCCTTATGCAGAAGGCTTCCGTATGGCTAACGATGCATTCCGTGTGATTCCGTATCGTATTTTACCGTAGGTATACCATGAATTTAAAAAAAATTTATCATGATTGTTTGGGAACCTGTATTTTTTTGGACAATGGATTTGTGGAAGTCGGAATTCCACTGGAGTACGGGATCAGAATCGGACATTTTTCTCTTGTAGGAAAGCAAAATATATTTTTTGAACAACCTGCCGATATGCAGGAATTAACCACGGAGAAAGGATGGCGCGTGCGAGGTGGTCATCGTCTGTGGCTGGCTCCGGAAAGCGAAAAAGTGTATTATCCGGATAATGAGCCGATAAGCTATCAGTTATTGGAAAATGGTGTGGAACTTTCCCAAAGAGAAGACCCATGGTTACATATTCAAAAGACGGTTACCCTTTGTTTTATAGATGATTATAAAGTGGAAGTGCATCATCGGGTCAAAAATATGAGTCAGGAAGTGATAGAAGCCTCTTTGTGGGCCGTAACTTCTGTAGTGGGTGGCGGTGTACAATATATTGATTTTCAAAGCAGAGAAGGCGGCATGGATCCTTGGCATAGGATTTCCATGTGGGATTATACCGATTTGGGAGATAAACGTGCAAAGTATTTTGCTGATGGAATACAGTTGACGCATATGCCTGTTAAAGAAAAATACAAGATAGGTGTAGGACATCCTTATGGAGCGGTGCGTTATGAGATGGAAGATGTGACTTTCATCAAAGATTTTACTGTTTTACCGGATGAAAAATATCCCGATGGAAATGTATCATATGAGACTTTTTTATGCCGGCATATGGTAGAGATGGAAAGCTTGTCTCCGCTTCAAAAGATAAAGCCGGGAGACTGGGCAGAGCATTCAGAGACCTGGGAACTACGCCGAAAATGAGCTTTTCTATGCAAAAAGGAGTAGATAGAATGAATATTAGAATTGCAACAGTTGGGCTTGCACACCCATTTGAGGTTGGGTATGAAAAAGCCTTTGATTTAATGCAGCAAACCGCAAATTCTTTGGAAGCGGTGGGCGTGACTTGTGTGAATACCAAAGTGGTTTTAGAGAATTTAGAAACCGTGTATCAAGCAGTAGAAAGCTTGAAAAACGTAGATGTAGATGTTTTGATGATTTGTATTGCAACATGGAGCGAGGATCATCATTTGTTGGATTTATTATCCTTTGTAGAAAAACCGGTTATTTTGCGTGCATATCCTGCAAGAGATACAGGGTCTTTGTGTTGCGCACATCAGATTGGCGCGGTATTTACGGATATCGGCAAGAAATACGAGTTTATCTTCGGAAAGCCGGATAGCATGGACTGCGCTAAAAAAGCAAAGAGAATTGCAACATCTTATTCCTTGATTCGTTGCATGAATCAAGTGAGAGTAGGTGCTATCGGTGGTCGTGTAAAGGGTATGACAGAGATCGCATATGATGAGTTTGCCATTAAACAGAAGTTGGGTGCCAGAATCATTAATATTGACGAAAAAGAGATGCTTGACAAAGTAAAGGCTATATCCGATGAAGAGGCTATGGCGCTTCTTCAAGAAAAAGAAGCTTTATTGCGTCCGTGTAAAGTGACATCCACAAAGGAAAGCATGCTGGAATCCATGAAGTTTTATGGCGCTCTGAGAGCACTGGTGCAGGAATATGCATTGGATGCATTATCCGTAAAGTGTTATACTACATATATGGGTAAAGTGTGCCTTGCCTATTCTATTCTTGCAGAAGAAGGAATCGTGGCATCCTGTGAAGGGGATGTTACGAATGCTGTGACTATGAAGCTGTTATATGAGTTGAGTGGTGTGCCGGTGAATAATACAGATTTATTGGATTTATATGATGATGAGAATTGCATTTTGTTTGCTCATTGCGGTTCTTCGGGATTTTCCATTGCAGAAGGCGAGGTAGAACTTGCTCCTGTTCGTCTGGCAGAAACCGGTGTTTGCAGTAAATTTTTAGTAAAACCCGGAACGGTGACCGCGGTTAATATATGCGGACATGGAGAACAGTTGAGGATGGCTGTTATGGTGGGAGAAGCGGTTTCCTGCGGCATGGATTTTCCGGGAAATCCTGCAAAGATTCGATTTGAAAAGTCCATTCATCAAATGAACCAAGAAATTGTAGAACAGGGTGTGGGTCATCATTGGATGATAGGATACGGCAACTATGCAGAAGAACTTCGGAACTTCTGTAGAATCAACGAAATCAAATTGTATGAGATTTAGAGGATAAAAGTTATAGTTTGTTTATAAAAAATCAATTGAATTCAAAAAGTGCTTGAGTTCAGTTGATTTTTTATATTATTGATATTTGAAGCGGTTTGAAATTAGTATAGAATAAAGTGATATGAAAAAAGAAGGATTTTATTGGTAAAAATGTATAAAAACGAGTGCTTAATTTTGTATAAAAACGAAAAATATACAAAGGGAATTGACAGAACAAGATAATGGTGTTAATATGAACTTAACCGGTTTAGAAAAAAAGAAGGAGGGAGATACATGCCAGTATATGAATCAATTAAAAATGCTGACAACAGGATTGCTATTTCTGCATCTAACAAAGATTCTGTAATCTTTGGTTGGGATAAGACAGTAGAAGCGCTTGTTAGTCAGGTTTGTGCAGGAAAAAAGAATATTGCGATTGATGGTTGGTACGGAATCGATTTTAAAAAGATTGCCAATGCAGTAGCTGAGAAATTAATCGCTCAGGGAAAAACAGTAGTGATGATTCCTGCCAATGAATTATATGTTTCTAGAGCGGATATTATCAAGTACAATCAGCCGTATGTAACGGATGATCCGGGATTTGGTAAAGTAAACAAAACAGGTGTAATCGAGGATATTATGTCCAAGGATGCCGTAGCAGCAGCTAAGGCAAAGTTAGCAAAGAAAGATGATCAGGTTGCTATTATCTACGGAGAAGGTGCAGCTATCAAAGAATTTGCAGACCTGTTAGATGTAAAATGTTATGTAGATAACACACATCAAAAAGTACAATG
>JAFXAZ010000032.1 GCA_017521985.1 Lachnospiraceae bacterium | reverse complement strand
TGTATTTACACCTGTTGGTGCATAACTACATTTTAAAGTTTTATGATAACGGTTTCCACCAGCGGAATGGCGGTTTCCTTAAAAACGGATTTGCGGTTTCCTATGCCCGGACAGCATGGACACGGGTGCCGGAATACTCAGTACAATTTTTTAAACATACACTCCAACATTTATTTTATTATAAAACCTTATTTGCCGAATTCACTGGGGGTTTTACCAGTATATTTTACAAAAGATCTTCGAAATGTTTGAACATTATCATAACCAACCATTTCAGCAATCTTTTCCACGGTATATTTTTTTGAATTCATAATTTTTTGTGCCTCACAAATTCTGTATTGGTTAATATAATCTAAAAGACCGATTCCAGTTCCCTCTTTGAATAATCTAGAAATATATTTAGAGTTTCGACCAAGCGAATCTGCAATAAAACTGACGCTTAGATTCTTGTTATTGTAGTTCTCTATAACGATATTTTGAATATTAATTATAATTTCATTGCTCTCATTATGATATTTTCTAGAGATATCGTCACATATAAATTGAATATACTCCTTAAAAGAAAAAGAAAGTTTATCTAAGCTATCACTCTGCATTATTGAGTTGACATGGTTTAAGGCGTGCATCTGTTGTATGGAATCCGTTGTATATGTACTGTATAACTCAATCGTATTACTAAATATATTAAATATTATTGTTTTGACTGTTGAAAAAGGCATTTTTCCAATATGGAGAAATAGTTGATCGGAAATACTGAGAGCTTCAATTTGGTTTCCAGATTTTATGGCATCATGTATTTTAATGTTTATGTATTCACGGATTGAGTCATAAGAATTGTGAATATTTTTTGATGAATTATTAACAAAGCCATTGCCACCAATCAGTTCTTGGAGTTCAAAATTTTCAATTATGTTTTTGTGCAAAAATTTGCAGTGCATCAAATTTGTTCCAGGTTCGCTTATAGAAGCGACAATATTACAGGCAAATTTATCGATGACTAAGTTGCATAAATAATCGAGTTTTTCACAAGTATCAGCATACCAAACCTCTGAAGTAAGATTTTCAGATACAAATAAGTAATAAATAAAACATCCGTCTTCTATATGATAATAATTGTCATTTTGAAACAAATCGCAAAATATATTATTTACAAGAAAAAAGATTAAATCATCGTATTTCATTTTTTGCTCGTCAACTGGTGTTATCATAAAACCTACTAACGAGCAATTATTATTTGCATCAATGTTGTAATCATTCCATATCTTTAACTGTTCCGCCTCACTCATACGCCCTTTAAGAATAGAAAGAAGCTTGCTGTTCAAGAGTTCTTGCTTTTGATGAAGAATCGTAAGTTTACTAGCCGATAAATTACTGTGTAATTGTTTATGGTTGTCAATTATTATAGAGAATTCATTTCCTTTGCTATTATTTAAATCAAATTCCGACATCAGATTTGTTATAGGACGATAGTTGCTATGTAGCATGTAAATCATGACAATTATGCTTATTAATATTGTAAGTAGAATACAAGTGAGGAAATTAAGTCGTATAAGTTGCAAGTTTTTATTGAAAACTTCTTTGCTTACTAGTAAATAACAGGTAATAGCATTTTCGTCTTGAAACGTATTGTTTGTAATATGTTCTTTGGTAGAAATTATAAATAAATTATTGTCAAGAAACAACTCTTCATTTGTAGCAGTAATACCATTCTTATCAAGCAAAAATAACTTATTATCTGCTGTATGGAGTAATAGCGAAACACCATTTTGCATATTGCCGATAGTTGTAAAAATTTTATCTAAAGGAGTCGAAATGAAAATGGTTACAGGTCCTTTAAGCCCGCGAAATAAAGTTTGTGCATATATCAAGCAGGGACTATTGCTATCACTTAAGTTGGTATTAATAAAACAATTCTCTGTGAAATGTCCAGACATAAAATCCTGCCATTCTTCGTATTCAGGAATTAAATCGGAAGAATCCTGTAGTGAACTATGAAATAAAAGTCTGTGACAACTATTGTTAGAGGACGCTATAAAGTCAACTTGTGATAAGTAAATGGTACAGTTTAAATCGTCATTACCATATTTATTCTGAAATAGTGCTTGTTGTAGAAGGTAACTTGTATTATAAAAATATTTGTCTTTTGTTTGATATTTAATTATAGAGTTAAATGAATCCAGATTTACAACATAATTATAAAAATTATGCATATTGGTTGTTTTATCGTTTAAAGTTATTTCATAATTCTGTAGCATAAGTTGATACGCGTTTGTATATTCTTTCTTTAGTGCAGATAAATTGGTAAAGTAGTTGATAAAAATGGTAAGTGTGGGAATGAACAAAAGGCAAAGATATGAGAATGTCCATTTCCACAAGACGCTTCTATTATTATTACTTCTATTGAGAATAGTCATTTTGCTTACTCCTTCTAAACCTTCTAAGTATATAAAATTGCTGACGCTTTACATAATAATTAAATTATATCATGAAATGAAAGGGAAGGAAAAGTATTAAAAAGTTACAGTTTTAATTTAAAAAGTAACAATCAAATAAGTTAACATATTGAAGGATAAAAGTAGAAAAATGAATCTATACATGTGAATTAAGAACTTGTTATAATACACACAAGTCATTTGAATACTTTAACATGATGTATACACTATCCCGGAATCATGTTAGATTTAAAGACTGACAGAAAACATAATAAATATAATTACGAAAGGTGGTAATATTATGAAGAAAAATTTTTTAAAGAGACTTCTTAGTATTTCATTGGCAAGTATTCTTGTCGCAGGATTAATGACTGGTTGCGGTGACGATGCAACAAAAACTTCAAGTTCTGCTCAGGAATCAAAAGAGAGTACCGTAGTAAAAGAATCATCTGAAGCAGCATCAAGTAGTGTGGATGCAATTCCTGAACCTGAAGTTGGCGTGACTTACCCTCTTGACACAGACGTAACATTGAAAATTGCTACATGGGAGGATGCTGCTGTTACAGCGAATTATGCAAGTAGACAAGAAACACCTTTTATTGAGGAACTTGAGAAAAGAACAGGAGTAAATGTTGAATTAGTAGAATTAAGTAATGATGCATTTAAGTTGCTGTTAGCCGGTGGTGACATTGGTGATTATGATATTATATGGAATAATCTGAATTTTCTTCCTGCTTCTCCAGAGCTATGTGTTGAGGATGGATTGATTGTTCCGCTTGATGAATATTTGGATGAATGCATGCCTGATTACAAAGCACTTCTTGAAAGTAATTTTTTATACGGCAAGGGTGCGAAGACTACTGAGGGAGAAGTTTATCGTGCAGCAATGTTCAAAGAAAGTCAATACATGATGGTAACAAGTGGAATGATCATCAGATGGGACTGGCTGAAAGATTTGAATATGGAAATTCCTGAAACTCCTGATGAATTATATGATGTGCTTGTTGCTTTCCGCGATAAAAAAGGTGCAGAAACTCCGATGTCTTTAACGTATAGCCAATTGTGGTCAGCATTAGCTACCGGTGGAATTGCAAATGGTTTTGGTTTACCAACGACAGATTTTTATGTTGAGAATGGTGAAGTACATTATGGTTTGGCGGAAGTTGAGCTGAAAGATGCTCTTGCTTATTTGAATAAATTATATGAAGAAAAATTGTTAGACGCTGAATTCGCAACAGTAGATTCGGCTACATCTAAAGCAAATTTAATGAATGGTAGCTCAGGTGTGTGGTATGGTGCTGTTGCTGGCGGAATTGGAACAATTCAGAAACAGATGAATGAGACAGATCCGAAGTTTGAATTGACCGGAATGACAGGTCTTGTGGCAAATAAAGGCGACGCTACTATAAAGCCTTCATATTCATCTCTTACATCAACTTTTGGAGCATGTATTCTTCCTAGTTGTAAGAATCCAGAAATTGCAGCGAAATTCTTGAATTATGGTTACACTGAAGAGGGTATCAATTTCTGGAATTATGGTATGGAAGGTGTTAGCTACAATATGGTAGATGGATATCCTACATATACAGATTTGATCATGAATAACCCTGATGGCTGGACCATTCAGCAGGCTATGGCTGGGTATAGTTTAGGATATAGTGGATTAATCAGTATCCAACAGGATGAATATATGGAACAGTATTTAACTTTAGCAGGACAGAAGAAAGCACTTGAGAATTGGTGCAAAGTGAGTGATGATATTTATTTCATGCCTTCATTAGTTTATTCAGGTGACGTTTCTGCAGAATATTCCAGAATACTATCAGAGATTGAAACTTATTATGATCAGATGCTGGTTGCATATGTAAATGGTACCAAATCACTGGACAATTTTGAAAGCGAATATTTAGGAACATTAAATAATCTTAATGTTGACAGACTGATTGAAATCGTACAAGAAGCATACGATGCATACGTGGCTGAATAGTTATTAGTGAAAGAGAGTGAGGGAGAGAAAACAACTCTCCCTCTACTCTTGTGGAGATGTTATGAAGAATAATAAGTTGAACTACATAAATCGTTTTTGTAAAGATATGAAAAAATACTGGAAGGCGTATTTACTGGTTCTTCCGGTTATTATTTATTTTATTTTATTTCATTTCAAACCTTTATATGGTATTATTATTGCCTTTAAAGATTATCGTCCTACTCGTGGTATTTGGGAGAGCCCTTGGACAGATAATTTCGGTCTCAAATATTTTTTAGAGTTTTTTAAATCATATTATTTTTTGCGGTTGTTAAGAAATACTTTAAGAATAAGTTTATCATGTTTGGTATTTGGCTGGCCGGCACCAATCATATTGGCATTATTACTAAATGAGTTGAAGAGTGAGAAGTTCAAAAAGATAACACAAACAGTTTCCTATCTTCCGCATTTTATATCTACAGTTATTATTTGTGGTATGGTCAATCTTTTTGTATCAAAGAATGGTTTTATTACACAATTTTTGAACTTATTTGGCTATCCGGAACAATCACTACTCTCTGATCCGAATATGTTTGTACCAATATATGTGATTTCAAATATTTGGGCTGCATGCGGTTGGGGGACAATTATTTATTTAGCTGCGCTATCTGGAATTGATGGAGAATTGTATGATGCAGCGAAGATTGACGGGGCAAATCGTTGGAAACAGACCTTGCATGTGACACTTCCGGGGATTTCGGGTACCATTATTATCATGTTCTTGTTGAGAATGGGCTCCATTATGAGTATTGGGCATGAAAAGATAATGCTTTTATATAATCCCGGAATCTATGAAACAGCGGATGTAATTTCTACATATGTATATCGCAGTGGTATAGAAAATTTTCAGTATAGCTATAGTACGGCTGTTGGTATATTCAATAATGTGATCAATTTTATAATTGTAACAATATTTAACAAAATAAGTAAAAAGGTAACTGAGGTGGGCCTTTGGTAAGGAGTAGAGAATGAAAAAAAGGATAACAGGAGGAATGATATTTGACGCTTTCAATATTTTTATCATGTTGATGGTGATTGTAGCGTCAGCGTATCCGTTTCTGTACGTAGTGGTAGCATCTTTCAGTGATCCGACTGAACTGGCAAGACATCAAGGCATTTTGTTAATGCCGCTACAGCCTTTTACATTAGAGGCGTATAAGATGACATTTCAGCTTCCGCAACTTTTAACCGGATACATAAATACTATTTTTTATGTTGTAGTTGGTGTGGCAGTAAATCTGATTATGACAACATTGGGAGCGTATTTCCTTAGTATGGATGGTCCTATGCACAAAAATATAGTAGCCTTTATGGTAATTTTTACTATGTATTTTTCTGGGGGAATGATACCTTCGTATTTGAATATAAAAGATCTTGGTCTGATGGATAGCAGATGGGCATTAATCTTGCCGGGAGCAATTTCTGTAACAAATATGGTCATTTTAAGGACAGCATTCCAAAATGTTCCCAGTAGTTTGCGGGAAGCTGCTGAAATTGATGGAGCGACTATTATTCAGGTGTTGTTTAAGGTTATGCTTCCATTGGTAAAATCTACATTGGCCGTTTTGGTGTTATATTACGGTGTGGCACATTGGAATGCCTGGTTTGAAGCATCCATCTATTTGATAGATAAAGACAAATATCCGGTACAACTAATTGTTCAGCAGTTATTGAGTTCTCTAAACGTAACAGAGGACATAGGAGATTTGGTACAATATGTAGAATTGATTCGATATGCAATCATTGTGGTTACGACTGCGCCTATCTTAGTATTGTATCCTTTCTTACAAAAACATTTTGCAAAGGGTGTCATGATAGGTGCTTTGAAAGGATAGATAATATCATCATGCAGGGTCCGGAACATAGTGCTTTCTATGTTTGGACTTCTGCATGAACTCTGAAATGAATAAAATTGCTTTAAAAGCGGAGAAGGTTTCGGAAGAGTACAGAGATAAGTTACTAGAAATCTTGAAATTTTATCTCTGGAAAAGGGTATAGTAGAGCGAAGGAGAAGAAAAGATGAGCACATTTTCAGAACGTTTCAGAGGTGTTATTGATGTTACAAAGCCACCGTACAATGTTGATAACACAGGAAAAATTGACTGTACTAAAACATTAAAAAGAATTGTGGACGATATTCTTGCGGAAAATATAAAAGGAATGAAGGAAACAACCGATAAGCTTCTTACAATGCCGGATCCCAATGCTAGAATAAGTTTTGAAATTTGCAAGAATGATGGAGTGTTGGATGTAATATTTCCCGAAAGTTTACCACTTGGAAAAATTATATATTTTCCAAGTGGTACATATTTGGTTAGTGATACCATTTCTTATTCGCATGAGAATTTGTCTAATATATTGATGGGATTACCGGGCTATGAACTTAGCCGTCAGATATATTTCAAGGGTGAAAGCAGGGATGAAGTTACCATAAAGCTGATGGATAATTGCCCCGGATTTGAATATGGTGCAAATAAACCGGTTGTAAGCTTTATGCGTGCAGAATCATCAAATGTTGCAATGACAAATACCTTTGAAGACATTACGATAGATATAGGCAAGGGCAATAGTGGTGCAGCAGGGATCGTGTTTTTTGCAAACAACACAGGAAGTATAAAAAATGTCCGTATTGTTTCATCCGACTTGGAATACAGAGGATATGCCGGGCTTGAAATAAACCAAGAAATAATTTCGGGTTGTTATGTCAAAAATTTAGAAATTGTCGGATTCCAGTATGGAATCCGTGTTATACCTGCTAGACATTATGTTACATTTGAACACATCTCGTTGAAACATCAGAAAAAAGCGGGTATATTTGTTAATAACACCATGGTAATGGTGAGAGATATTCGTAGCACAAATTCGGTGCCAGCTATCAAAATTGATGGTAATTTGGCTCATGTAATAGTTACAGATGGTGAACTTTTGGGTGGAAATTCACTTGATTCTGGTATTGTGTATAGTCTCGGTAGCTGCTATGTCAGAAATGTTCGCTCAGAGGGGTATAAAAGTGCAGTAGCTTTTCGTGAGTTTTCACGTGCGGATGGAGATCGAGCTATTGAATTCTCAAACGATGACACATATACCTTGTTTGATGAAAAGGCAAAAATGCTTGATTTATCAGTAGAGGATATCCCTGATATTCAATGGAATAATAACGAATCAGAATGGGCGTTTTCGGACGAATTCGGTGCAGTCGGAGATGGAGTGTGCGATGACACCACAGCAATTCAAAAGCTCATGAATAGCGGAAAAAAATACATTTTCTTTCAACCGGGAGAGTATATGATAAATGGGAAAATTACAATTCCTTCCTCCGTTGAAAGAGTGAATTTTATGTATTGCAGTCTTGTCTCTGGCGAGGCACTGAAGACCGAAGTGAAAAGCGTATTTTGTGTTGTTGGAGAAAGTGAAGTGCCTCTTGTAATTGAAGACATCTTTGCTTGGGAGAAATTTTACGGAAACTTTCATTTTATTGAACATGCAAGCAGAAGAACACTCATTTTAAGTGATTTACATATACAAACTGCGGCGTTTTATTTTAATTCCCAAGAGGGTGGAAAAGTATTTATTGAGAACTGCGCATGTACTGTTGGCGGCGATTCATATCGTGAGATATGTCCGTTTGAATTTGTCGGACAAGAAGTCTATGCCCGTAATATGAATCCGGAAAGAGCTGACTGTGAAATTTTAAACGATCATGGTACGCTATGGCTTATGGGATTTAAAACAGAAGGTTATGGAACAACAGTTAAAACAGTTAACGGTGGAATCACAGAAGTTTTAGGTGGAGTTGCAAGCATGGGTGAAAATAAGGAGTTGCCCGTTATAGTAAACGAAAATTCTGATGTTTCTGCGATTTTAACTACAAACGGGTATTGGCCTGAGCATATATTTTTATATGTTGTGAAGGAAGTTCGGGGAGAGGAAACCCGTTTTATCGGATATAAAGAACTTCCGAATAGGTTATTAAACTGTCCCAAGTTGCCGATGTATTCGGGAAGAGGAAACAGTAAATGTGAAACTATTATGTAATCTAGGATTTGGAGGAATATAAAATGATTGATCGTAAAAAGAAACGTATAAGTATCAGGCAGCAAAATCTGCAGTTGCGTTGGATAAATTTATAGAGAAGTACAATCTTATCGGATTGGCATATTATATGAAGCAAGAGACAATACTGTTCAGTGTGAAGTAACCAGCTCCCTGATTGTAGGTAATTCTATTCCGAATGCACAGGGTATCCCTATGTGTGGTGAGTTTGACTTAAAAACCTGTGTAGCTATGTTGATTATGGATCGATTGGATATTGGTGGCAGCTTTGCAGAATTCCATCCATTTGATTTTGAAGAAGATTTCATTTTAGTAGGTCACGATGGTCCTCATCATTTGATCATTGCAGAAGGCAAGCCGGTATTACGTAGCTTGAAGAAATACCATGGTAAACCAGGTCGTGGAGCATCTGTTGAGTTTAAAATTAAAGAAGGCTCTATTACCATGCTTGGAATTACACAGACAGGAGCAGGTACTTTCAAGTTTGTAATCGGTGAAGGTATGTCTAAGAAGGGACCGATTCCACCAACAGGCAATACCAATACCCGTGGTTTCTTCGAGCCAACTACCAAGGAATTTATCAAGAAATGGGTAATGGAAGGACCGACCCATCACTATGCATTAGGTGTTGGTCATCATGCGGATACTGTGGCTAAGATTGCGGAAATCCTGGGAATTGAGTATGTGATTGTAAGATAGTATACGGTAACTGGATAGTAAGTGGAAAGAGAAAGTAGGAGCAAAATGGAGTA
The DNA here is from genome assembly GCA_017521985.1 of Lachnospiraceae bacterium. GTDB lineage: Bacteria > Bacillota > Clostridia > Lachnospirales > Lachnospiraceae > RGIG6307. The sequence continues at coordinate 47,964 of JAFXAZ010000032.1, read as the reverse complement.
TTTAGGAAAAAAGATCTGGAATGAAGATCCGGCAGCAGCAGATGCGTATCGAGCACGATATGCAGAAGGAATTCAGGAATACATTCGCAGGAAAAATGTAGAATGCAAAGATCTTCGAAGGAAAAATATGCCTCCGGAAAAATTGGCAGAAAATCCTCGAATTTATCGTGAAAAGTATAAAGAAATGTTAGGACTAGAGGTTTTTGAACAAAAAGCATCGAAACCTATAGAAATCACCTATGTTGGCAGCGATGAGGTGTGTAAAATTTATCGTCTAAGTGTGTACATTACGGATGAAATACCCTTTTATTCCATGCTTCTTTTACCCCATAATGTAAAAGCACCAATGTCTCTGGTCATTGGGCAGCACGGGGGCGGAGGCACTCCGGAACTTTGTTCAGATATGAATGGTCAAAATAATTATAATCATATGGTTCAGCGAGTTTTGGCTCGCGGAGCTGCAGTGTTGTCACCTCAATTATTATTGTGGAGTATGACTGAAATTGCAACCATGCGCGCCCATGCGATACCTCACGACAGACAAAAGACGGATATTGATATGAAGCGTTTTGGCGGTAGTGTTACAGCCTTGGAAATCAGCGGTATTATGAAAACTCTGGATTATGTGTGTGACATGAAAGAAATCGATGCTGAAAGAGTGGCGATGATCGGATTATCCTATGGTGGATATTTTACTCTGCATACTATGGCGGCGGATGCCAGAATCAAAGCTGGGTACTGTGCAGGAGCGTTTAATGATCATGATGTGTACGATTGGGCAGATTGGTGCTACAAGGATTCTGCATTACAGTTTCAGGATGCAGAAGTGGCAGCCCTCTGTGCACCCAGAAAGTTGTATGTGCAGGTAGGAATGGAAGATCAGGTCTTTGATTATCATTCAGCTATTTCTGAAGCAGAAAGAGTAAAAGATTATTTTGAAGCCTTTGGCGTTCCGGAGAATTTCCAATTTGATGTGTGGGAAGGCGGACACACCATCTCAAATCATGATAGGGGATTTGAATTTTTATTTTCTGTATTTCATTAATAACATGAAAGATTCATTGGAGAAATAAGGTATTGACACAGTTGCAGGTTTATGTAAGAGGATAAGTATAAGAAAGGAAACAAAATGAAAAAAAAGACATATGTTGAAGTTGGATTGGGAAACCGTGCAAGAATTTTTTATGGTTCTCTCGCAAGCGAGTATAAGGACACATCAGAATTATTGGCATTTTGTGATACAAATAGAACAAGAATGGAATATGCTAATAAGCTTCTTGTTGAAAAATATGGTTATGAAAAGCCGGTAAAAATGTATATGGCTGATGAATTTGACAAAATGATTGAAGAACAAAAACCGGATTATGTTATTGTAACTTCAATAGACAGAACTCACCATAAATATATTAAACGTGCTATGGAGTTGGGTTGCGATGTTATAACAGAAAAACCAATGACAATAGATGAGGTGAAATGTAACGAAATTCTTGATGCTATTGAAAAAACAGGAAGAAATTTAAGAGTAACTTTTAATTACAGATATGCGTCTCACAACTCTAAAATTCGTGAATTAATTATGAATGATACTATTGGGAAGGTTAATCAGGTACACTTTGAATGGTGTCTTAATACTTCACACGGTGCAGATTATTTCAGAAGATGGCACAGGGATAAGAGAAACAGTGGTGGATTAATGGTTCATAAATCAACACACCATTTTGACCTTGTAAACTTTTGGCTGGATACATATCCGGAAACAGTATATGCGCAGGGCGGTCTTAAATTCTACGGCAGAGAAAATGCTGAAGAAAGAGGTATTACTAAATTTTATTACAGAGCCCACGGCAGTGAATACGCTAAGGATGACCCATTTGCGCTTCATATGGAAGGGATTGCGCTTTTTGAAAATAGTTACTTAAAAGCAGAACACGAAGATGGATATTTAAGAGATCAGAGTGTTTTTGGTGACAATATTTCCATTGAAGATACCATGAATGTATTGGTTACTTATAACAATGGTGCGGTAATGTCATATTCTTTAAATGCGTATTCACCAATAGAAGGATTTAATGTTTCTTTTACAGGTACAAAGGGAAGAATTGAAATGCATGTAGGAGAAAAGGCTTATGTAAGCGGTTCGGGTTCATCTGCTGCGGAAGGTGCTACTGCATTTGAAAAGATCATTGTTTATCCAATGTTTGGAGAGGCGTATGAAGTTGAAATTGAAAAAGGTGAAGGCGGACACGGTGGCGGTGACAATGTTCTTTGTGAAGATATTTTTGGTACCCCTGCTAACGATCCTCTTAACCGTGCAGCATCTCATGTTGATGGTGTATCAAGTATTATAACCGGTATATGTGCAAATAAATCTATGGCAACAGGAATGCCTGTTAGAGTTGAAGATGTTTTGGGGAGAAAGATCAAAGATTTATAGAAAATTGTTTCTAGGAAAATCATGATATTCAATTGAATCATTTACCTATCCTTTAGATGCAGATGATCCGATGATGGACAATCTCTTCGGCGCTTGTGAAAGAGAGCAGCTTACGGTACTGATACATATTGCGCCGCAGCATGGCGATGCGTATGGCATCGTGGATGAGCCGGGCGTGCCGAGAATCAAAAAGACGTTAAAAAAGCATCCCGACATGAAAATGATTGGTCATTCTGCAGCTTTTTGGTGTGAGATCGGAGAGTATCCGTTAGAGATGCGAAATGCCTATCCAAAGGGCAAAATTGTAAAGGAAGGCAGATTACCACAGCTTCTTAGGGAATGTCCAAATCTGTACTGTGATCTTTCTGCAGGCAGTGGCGCAAATCCTATGATGCGTGATCCGGAGTATGCCGCAAGGTTTATGGAGGAGTTTGCGGACCGAATCTTTTATGGATCGGACGTAGGTGCAACATATAGTATGTTCCAGTATGACTTTGATGCATTTCTTACCCAGATGGTGCAGGCGGGCAAAATCAGTCAGACTGATTACGAAAAGATCATTCGTCTGAATGCACTGAAACTGCTAGGCATTTGCTAATTATTGTGTTAAGGGAGAAAAAACTATTGTGAAGCTTTTCTATGCAGGTGATTCGACTTGCGCATAAAATAATATTACCACATTTCCACTAACCGGTATAGGTCAGGGATTAGAACTCTATGTGAAAAAGGAAATTAAAATCCCTAATCATGCTGTGAATGGTAGAAGTACAAAAAGCTTTATAGAACAAGGTCGATTGGCTGTGATTGAAAATGAAATTCGTACAGGCGATTTCTTGTTTATTCAGTTTGGACATAATGATGAAAAAGAGTCTGATAAAAGCAGATATAAACACCTTTTGGTACTTTTAAAGAAAATTTAAAGAAATTTATTGATGTAGCCAGAAATGCGGGGGCTGTTCCTGTTCTAATTACACCTCTTGAGTGTAGATGTTTCGAAGATGCGTGGAAACTGGGTGCAGGAAAACATAGTGATTATGTGGCTGGTATGAAGCAGGTCACAGAGGAAGAGAATGTGGCACTAATTGATTTGTACACGAAAAGTCGTGCAAAGATGGAAGAAGTAGGTGCTGTAGAAACTACAAAATGGTTCATGCATTTAGCAAAAGGAGAGTATCCGGCCTACCCGGAGGGCAAAGTCGATAATACGCATTTAAAGCCGGAGGGCGCAAGAATTTTCGCAGGGCTGGTTGCAGAAGGTCTGAAAGAATTAGGCGGAGTATATGCGGATTTGCTTGTGGAAAGAGTATAAGCTTGAAGAGAACATTAAAGGTAGTGGAGGGGCTATAAATGAAACTCAATTTTAATCAAATTTGTTCCATATGTCTGGGATCTGTGAGAGCTGAAGAGATGCAAGGTGGTATTTATTTGTATGTGGATTAGCTAAAGGCGGCTTAAAGATGCTGACCAGAAATATTGCATCTGAATATGGTGAGTATAATATTCAGTGTAATGGTATTGGACCTGGATATATTGCAACTCCACAGACAGCACCTCTTCGTGAGATTCAGCCAGATGGCGAACGTCATCCGTTTGATAAGTTTATCATCGCAAAAACACCTGCAGCACGTTGGGGAACACCGGAGGATCTGGAAGGACCGGCAGTATTCCTTGCGTCTGATGCATCTGATTTTGTAAATGGTCATATTTTGTATGTGGATGGCGGTATTCTGGCTTATATTGGAAAGCAGCCGTAATACTATATTAATTATAAAATTCGAATGACATTTCGTTATCCTCCCGCTGGAGTGCATCTTATTAATTATAAGGTGTACTCAATCGGGAGGTTTTTATATGCAATCAAAAAAGCAAAATCTGGAAAAGAGCCGGAGAGTCAGTCTTGTTGTATACATGACTATTGTTATGGTTATGAGCCTATATGCAGGGCTTCATTTAGGCGTAGTTTACCTGCAGATGGAGAACCCAAACTTATTCGGAGTGTTAGCAGAGCTGGGAGTACATATCGCAGAGTATTCCTTTGAGTTATTTTCGGCAGATGAACTGATGGTAGGCATATTTCTGTTTGTGGGCATAATGATCAATCTGTATCTATACAACGAATATCTGAAAATCAGTCATACTGTCAATGATGCTCATGGGGATGCTGCTTTTGAGGATAACATGAAGCAGTATAATAAGGAGTTTCTTTATAACCCTAAGGTGGTCGCTGAAGTAGAGCATAGAAAGGTTACGAATCGGTATGCTCCTTACAATGAGGAGCATAAGCGTGTGTTGAAGCGTATGCCGGGGAAGAAAGCGATTGCAGAGTGTAAATGTCGGGCGTTGATTCTTGCTATGGGGCTTTACCTTGCTTTGGATGGGAAGTGGACGCAGCGTAACTGGAATGTGGTAGGATTTGGGGCATCCGGAGCTGGAAAGACCAGGTTCTTTATTATTCCTAATATTTTACAGTTTGATGGCTCTTATATTGTTGTTGATCCTTCCGGAGAATTGGAGCAGAAGTTGGGCGGAGGCTTGGAGACAAATGGATATATTATCAAGCGCTTTTCTACCGATGACATGACAAAATCCAACCGATTTAATCCCTTGTTTTATATCCGGAAAACGTCTGATATTCTGATTGTGGTAAATACGTTGATTGAGAATACCCAAGAAGGCTCCGGCAAGACCAGTGGAGATGGGGATTTCTGGAGAAAGGCAAGTCAGGCTTTATTATGTGCAATTATCGGATATTTGGTGGAGGTACTGCCCATTGAACAGAGAAACTTTTCTAATGTGTTGGAAATCTTACGTATGAACAATCTGGATGAGCATGCGGATGCGGCTGAGGAAACGGATTTTGACAGGCTGTTTCAGGCATTGGGAGATGCTAACCCGGCTTCCTATGCTTATCATCAGTATCTGACTTTTAAAAAGGCTCCGGCAAAGATAGTGCTGTTTTTGAATATTCCATTGACAGATCGGACTTATAGCTGGATTACTGCTATGTTGTTCAGTATTATTTTTATTCTGCTGTATCATAAGGGAAAGGTGCGTATGGAGACAGAGGGGCTGACAGATCCGGAGCTGAAGGTGCCGGTAAAGTGCTTGATTGATGAGTGCAGGAATATCGGGAAGATTCCTAATCTGGGAGAGTATCTTGCTACCTGTCGTAAGTATCTGATTTCTATTGTGCCGATTTTCCAGAATTACAGTCAGATTGTGGAAGTGTATGGAAAAGAGGGAGCTAACTCTATTATCGGTAATTGTGACACTACGATTTTTCTTGGTGGGTCGGATTCGGATACGCTGAAGATTATTGTGGAGAGGCTTGGGAAGGAGTCTGTAAAGACGCTGTCCTTTGGCAGTTCCAGAGGAAAGTCCGGGTCTGTCAGTTTGAATAAGCAGGAAGTAGGCAGGGAGCTGATGAGCCGGATTCAGGTGGAGCAGATGAGTAATACCGAGTGTCTGGTGTTTATTCGTGCTTTGCGGCCTTTTAAGGTAAAGAAGTATCGACTGGAGGAGCATCCCAATTATAAGTATACGGCGGAGGCGGATAAGCGGTATTTGAGGGCAAATCCGTATTTGCTGGAGTATAATGATGAGGAGATAGAGGCGGTGCGTGTGAAACCGGTGGGCGAAGAGGGGTATGTGGCGCCGGTGGTGGTGAATTCCGCGAGGAAGCGGGCGCTGGAGATAGAGAAGAGGAAACGGGCACAGGCGGAGGCGGAGAAGGCGCTGGAAGAGAGCGGACTGAAGGCTGCGGATGAGACGAAGAGTAAGGAGCAGAGGGCGAGAGAGTTGGAAGAGAAGGCGAAGGTACTGACGGTGGAGAGCTCGGAGGTGCTGAGAGAGTTTGATTTGGAGGAGATGCGGATTGTGGATGGGTTTGAGCCGGGGTATGAGTTTGGGTGAGAAAAGAGAGTCATACGCAGCTCCGGGACGGAACAACGGATGACTCTTTCATTAAACCTTATCATTTTTAATGGTTTGAATAATCTTGCCGATATTGCTGGTAAGATTACCAATGGCATTTTCAATATGTTGTTGCACATTAGCTTTTTTGGGTAGACTTTCGCTTTTTATTATGAGTATGTTTTTATGATTTCTTCGGCAACAGCGCGCTTGGAAATACATCGGTCCATTGCCTGTTTTTCTATGTAGCGATGAGCACCTTGCTCATCCATTTTCAGTTCACTGATAAGAAGCCACTTTGCACGGTTAACAATACGGATTTCTTCCATCTTTTCTTCGATGGAAAGAGTTTTCTTTTCTGTCTTTCTCAAGCGTTCCCTTGCACTTGACATCCAGTTGAGCGCTGTCATTAAAGTAGGCTTGGAGGTAGGCTTTGGAAGAGTGAAAACACCGTGTTCAGCAACTTTATCATATATTTCCGCATGAAGGTCTGTCCGAACCATAAGTAAGACAATAGTTCCTTTGGCATTGCAGGTATCAATCGCAAACCGTGTACCGATATCGTCCGGCAAGGGAGAGTTTATAATAACATAATCAAAGGCTCTCTCAGCATACGCTCTTTTTGCAGTACTTATGCTTGATACGAAGCACACGGGGCTGTATTTGGCTTCGGGGAGCAGAGCGGAGAGTGCATCATTGAAGCTTTCTGCCGCCGAAACGATCAGAACGCTATAGACTCTTTCTTTCAGACTCATTTTTTCTCCCCTCCTTTTTGGGCTGTTATTCAGCTTTATTTATTACAATAAATATCTAATATTGCAGTAGGCACATGTGCCTTAATGAATTCGCTTTCGGCAGCAATCTTACAAGCTATACCTAAATCTTCCGGCAGTTTCTTGAACTTCGCCAAGGCTTCGGGAGTAGCTTTGTAAAGATTGACATTTGTTGCGTTCGGCATATCCAGTTTATTTTCAATCCCATACAGACCGGCATAAATCATAAGTGCAAAGGCTAAATACGGATTTGCAGTAGGATCAGGAGAACGTAACTCTGCACGACGGTATTCGCCTACAGCGGCGGGAATACGCACGAGTTGGGAACGATTCTCATAGGACCAGGAGATATATCCCGGTGCTTTGCTGTGACCGAAACGTTTATAGGAGTTTTCGGTGGGATTGAGAAATACAGTCATTTCTTCAATCTTGTCGAGAATTCCGGCAATCATATAATAAAGGTTTTTAGAAGTTTCGTTGGGCTTTACGGACATATTGATATGAAATCCATTACCCGGCTTGTCGTCAAGCGGCTTTGCGGAAAAATCTGCCCAAAGACCGTTCCTGCGTGCAATGGTTTTAACAATCGTTTGAAAAGTCATTGCATTGTCAGCAGCAGTCAAAGCATCGGAATAACGGAAATCAATCTCGTTCTGACCGGGTCCTTCTTCGTGGTGAGAACTTTCCGGACGGATACCCATCTGTTCCAAGGTGAGACATATTTCACGGCGAATATTTTCACCACGGTCTTCCGGAGCAATATCCATGTAACCGGCTTCATCATAAGGAATAGTGGTAGGCTTATTTTTTTCGTCAAGTTCAAACAGGTAAAATTCTTGCTCGGCACCAAAAGCAAAGGAATATCCGGCCTTTTTGGCATCATCCATGGCTTTTTTTAGCAGACTGCGTGTGTCACATTCAAATGGAGTGCCGTCAGGATAAGTGATATATGTGAACATACGGACAACCTTACCGTGTTCCGGTCTCCACGGGAGAGTCATGAGTGTTTCCGGATCCGGATGGAGCAGAAGATCACACCTTGATTCATCGCCGAAACCAGCAATTGCGGAAGCATCAAAAGCAATTCCATATTCAAAGGCACGGGGAAGTTCCTCTGGCATAATGGATATATTTTTTTGCTTTCCAAATACATCGCAAAAAGCAAGACGAATAAACTTTACATCTTCCTCCTGGACATACTGCATTACCTCTTCCTTTGAATACTTCATAATATCATACCTACTTTCTTCTAATTTGCTACATACATTTGCTTGTATGGATTTTTACTGTCGGGAGTAATGACAGTAAAGGGTGCGGATAGCACTTCATTTATATTATAACCGAACACATCGCAGTATTCGGAAAGGTACTGTTTTAGCTCTTCTATATCCGATTCGTCGGCAGGACGGGCTGTGACCTGACTTGGGAATTTAACATCTTTACATTCACTTCTGAGAAACATTTTACCGCCGTGCATTCCTGTACATGGAAAGAAACCAACGATTTTTTTGCTTTGGGGTTCAAGGCCGAGAACAACGATAACACCGCCAGCCTGATATTCGCCAAGAAAACTGCCAGCAGTTCCGCCAATCACCATAACGGGAACCTTTTCTTTGTAGGCTTTCATATGAATGCCTGCTCTATATCCCGCATTACCCTTGACAAAGATCTTACCTCCACGCATTGCATAACCCGCGGCATCACCAATATTGCCGTGAACAATGATTTTACCCTCGTTCATGGTGTCGCCGACAGCATCTTGGGCATTTGCGTTGACGGTAATGGTGGCTCCGTTGAGATATGCACCGAGGGCATTTCCGGGGATTCCGTCAATGGTAATATCCTTATTGGACATACCGGCAGCAATGAAGCGTTGACCGCAACAGCCGGTTATGTAGCAGTGTCCCTGAATCTTACGAAGATTATCGTTTAATACCTTGTAATCAAGTTCTTTTGCATTCAACAACATAATATTATACCACACCTCCAAACTTTTTCCTACGATTTTCAGGAGAAAACGCGACGGAAGTCGCAACTTTTTTCATCAATTCAAAGTCGATTGTATCAAGCGGAGTCTGCTCACGTATCAATGAGGTATAAATTCCGGCACGCTCGTTTTCGCCGATTAGGATAAATCCTTTTAGCTTTCCATTCTTGGTAAATAGTCGCTTTAAGGTGTTCTCGGTCTTTTCTTCATACAACTCTCCGTCATAGGTTCCGGCTGTCATTGCATGCAGACCGAAGAAACCAATGGAGTTCATCGGAATGGCTTTATCAAAAATCTCGTCGCCGCCTGCCATATTTACACCGGCAGTATGTCCCTGCATATAGGCATTTGGCAGGAGAGCAAGCACTCTTTTTTGTCCTAAAGAAATATCATCACCTTCAGCACAGTCTCCTACGGCATAGATATCTTTCAGGGATGTTTCCATACGCTCATTCACAATAATACCTCGGTTTACATCACCGCCGATATCTTTTATAAGTGTGGTATTTGCACGGACACCGACAGCAAGAACAAGAACATCGAAGTCTACTGTTTTACCGCTTTTCATAATAGCAGTATTGTTCTCAAAGTGAGAGACACTGTCTCCGAGCATAAAATGAATATCATATGCCTCCAGATGCTTTTGCATCATTGCAGCACATTCGGTATCCAGAATGCTGGAGAGTACACGGTCGGCGAGGTCGCATACGATAATATTTGCCACACGTCCATGAAGACCTTCGGCACATTTCAATCCGATAAGACCAGCACCAATGATTAACACCTTGCTGTCTTTGTTGATCGCTTTCTCCAGTGCGAAGGTATCGTCTAATGTCATAAAGTTGTACTTGTATTTTACCATTTCCAGTCCCGGAAAAGGTGGTACGAATGGAGATGACCCCGTTGCAACACAAACAGACTTATAAAGCAAATCGGTTCCATCACAAAGCTTAACTTTATGTGCATCAGTATTGATACTCAATGCTTTTTTACCATAAAGAACCTCACAACCCATTTCCTCATAAAAATCGGAACTGCGGTAGTTCATACGTTCAGGGTCAGTTTTATTTTCCAGATAATATGAGATGAGGGGACGGCAGTAAACAGGATGGTTTTCTTCGGAAATCACCATGATTTTACTTTTTTTATCTAAACAGCGGATACCCTCAATGCAGCCGACTGCAGCTACGCCGTTGCCAATAATAACATACTGTTTCATTCGTTCTCACCTCGCTCTTCATAAACAATTGCTCTGTTGGGGCAACCTTTTACGCAAGCTGGCTCTCCGCAGGTGTTCTGCAGACAAAGCTCGCATTTCTGCATTACACCGTTTTCATCTGGAGAGAGTGAGCCGTAAGGACACACCAGTACACAGGTAAGGCAACCGACACATTTATTTCTGTCTATATGCACTACGCCGTCTGTTTTTGAGATTGCACCGGCAATGCAGCTTTTTATACAGATAGGGTCGGTGCAATGACGGCAGGATACTGCATAAGATATTTTATCATTTCCCTCAATATGGATACGGGGATAAATCGGTTTGCCTTTCAGTGCCGTTGCCATGTCGGCCATACCGGAATTGGCAAAAGCACAGTTATATTCACACAAGTGGCAGCCAAGGCACCACTCTTCATTTACATATACTCGTTTCATTATTATCCTCACTCTCCGGCATGAGAAATACCTAAAATATCAAGTTCTCTGTCCGTAAGTCCGACACCACGGAGCATCAGACGATTACCTCGAAGAGCCTCGATGGAGTTGATACCCATACCGCCCATCAGTTCCTTGATTTCGTGCCGCCAGGCGTTCATCAAATTGATAAGACGCTCGCTGCCCATATCTGGATTGAGACGCTTGACGAGATCAGGTCTTTGGGTTGCGATACCCCAGTTGCATTTGCCACTCTGACAGGTACGGCAAAGATGACAGCCGAGAGCCAACAGAGCTGCTGTTGCAATATAGCAGGCATCGGCACCGAGAGCAATCGCCTTAATAACATCAGCCGCACTGCGGATACTGCCGCCGACAACAAGAGATACATTGTTTCGGATACCCTCATCACGAAGTCTCTGATCCACTGCAGCCAAAGCAAGCTCAATCGGAATACCCACATTATCACGGATACGTGTAGGAGCAGCACCGGTGCCACCACGGAAGCCATCGATAGCTATGATATCTGCACCGCTTCTGGCAATACCGCTGGCGATAGCGGCGATGTTATGTACGGCGGCAACTTTGACGATAACAGGCTTTTTGTATTCGGTTGCCTCTTTCAGAGAGAACACAAGCTGACGGAGGTCTTCAATCGAATAAATATCGTGGTGTGGAGCCGGAGAAATGGCATCCGAGCCTTCGGGAATCATACGAGTGCGGGAAACATCACCCACAATTTTTGCACCGGGTAGATGTCCGCCAATACCGGGCTTTGCCCCCTGGCCCATCTTGATTTCAATGGCGGAACCGGCTTTCAGGTAATCCTCATAAACACCGAAACGTCCGCTTGCTACCTGTACGATTGTGTTTTTGCCGTAAGCATAGAAGTCTTCGTGAAGACCACCTTCGCCGGTATTATAAAGAATACCAAGCTCAGTAGCAGCACGGGCAAGAGAGGCGTGAGCGTTATAACTAATGGAACCGTAGCTCATTGCCGAAAACATTACCGGCATGGAAAGCTCAATCTGGGGAGGCAATTCGCATTTTAATTTGCCGTTTTCGTCACGTTGAACCTTTTGGGGCTTTTTACCCAAAAACACACGGGTTTCCATTGGTTCACGCAGAGGGTCAATCGGCGGATTGGTTACCTGTGAAGCGTTGATCAGGATTTTATCCCAATATACAGGCAACGGTTTCGGATTGCCCATAGAAGAGAGCAGTACCCCGCCGCTGTTGGCCTGTTTGTAGATTTCTTTAATGGTATCATTCTGCCAGTTGGCGTTTTCTCGGAGAACACAATCACTTTTTATGATTTTCAGTGCTCTTGTAGGACAGAGAGATACGCAACGCTGGCAGTTGACACACTTGGTTTCGTCGGCCATCATAACACCTTTTACATTGTTAAAGGTATGTACCTCATTAGCACATTGTCTCTCACACACACGACAGGCGATGCAACGGTCTGTATTTCTGATTACTTCAAATTCAGGATAAACAAATTCTACACTCATTTTAATATGCACCATCCTTTACATAAACGATTACCGGTTCACCACCGGCAGGTGCCCAAATATTTTCGGCGTTTGGTTCCATTGTGCGGATTGCTGCTTCCTCGCTGGCAATATAAATCTTGTCATCCTTTTCGCCTACGACCATAGAGCGAAGTTTTAGACGGTCATTTAATGCCATAAGTCCTCCGTTAAAGCCGAGAACGATAGAAAACGGTCCGGTAATGAGAAGACTCGGAAATACAGTACGCAGGAAGGTATACTTTTCCTTATCCGCTAAATCGGTTTTACCTGCAATGGTACTCCAGAATGGTGCAGCAATAACGCTTGCGGCTTCATCAAGAGTAAGTCTCTGTACGCGGATCAGATAATCCATAATATAGGTAATAACCTCGGTATCAGTCTGCAGAGTGCATTTATATCCGAACATTTCAATAAAGCGGCGGTTGGCATCATACGAAGAAATCTCACCGTTATGGACGATAGACCAGTCGAGCAGGGTAAAGGGATGAGCACCGCCCCACCAGCCGGGAGTGTTAGTCGGGTAGCGTCCGTGTGCTGTCCAGGAATAACCCTCGTATTCTTCTAATTTATAAAAGACACCCACATCCTCCGGAAAGCCGCCTGCTTTGAAGGTTCCCATATTTTTGCCGCTGGAAAATACATAGGCACCTTTCATTTCGGTGTTGATCTTCATTACCGTGCGGGCAACAAATTCCTTTTCATCAAGCTGCATCGAAGCAAGCAGGGATTTCAGTGGAGCAACAAAGTATCTCCATATAATCGGCTCATCCGTGATCGCAGGAATGGTGCGTGTGGGAATAATCTCACTTTTTACAATTTCAAAGCGTTCCTTTAAGAATACTTCGCAGTCCTTACGTGTTGCACGGGAGTCGAAAAACATATGTAATGCATAAAATTCCTTATATTCAGGATAGATGCCATAACCGGCGAAACCACCACCAAGTCCATTGGAACGGTCGTGCATCGGCTTCATAGCATTGGTAATCATCTCACCGGACATTCTGTTTCCTTCTTTAGAAATAACAGCAGCGATTGCACATCCGGATGGGATTCGTACTTGGCCTTCAACTTTCATATCGGGTTCTTTCCTTTCGGGTTAATAAAAAGAAAAGGCGCTCATCTCAATGTAGAAGATTTTTCAACACTGAAATGAACGCCTTTGCTCATTTTTTCGCAATTATACTCCTGCATTTTTGCTTTGTCAAGAGTAAAACCCTAAAATTATTTCAAAAAAAGTTTGGCAAAAAAATCAAAAAAAGGATTGACAAATATTTTCAGAGGGTGTAATATGCAGGACATAAAGGCAAGGGCGTCTTTGAGTGTTAGTGCTCAAAGACGTTATTTTTTTTACAAAGAAAACATTTTATATAGAAAAGGCAAAGGCGTCTTTCATGTTGCAGGAGTTGTTTCTGCGATGAAGACGCCTTTACTTTTTTAAGAAGGAGGAAAAACAGTATGTCATATGTAGATGAAGTAATTGATCAAGTTGTGAAGGAAAATCCTAATGAGCCGGAATTCCATCAGGCAGTTAAAGAAGTTCTTGAATCTTTACGTCCGATGGTCGAGACACACGAGCAGGCTTTCCGCAGAGATGCTTTACTTGAGAGATTGGTAAATCCCGAAAGGCAGATCAAATTTCGGGTTCCGTGGATTGATGATAAAGGCCAGGTACATGTCAATACCGGGTATCGTGTTCAGTTCAATAGTGCCATCGGACCGTACAAGGGTGGTCTCAGACTTCATCCCTCCGTTAACCTTGGTATTATCAAGTTCCTCGGTTTCGAGCAGATCTTCAAAAATTCACTGACAGGTCTTCCTATCGGCGGAGGCAAGGGCGGTTCAGATTTTGATCCCAAAGGGAAATCTGATCGTGAAGTTATGGCTTTTTGCCAAAGCTTTATGAGTGAACTCTGTAAATATATCGGTGCAGATACGGATGTTCCTGCGGGAGATATTGGAACAGGATCACGTGAGATCGGTTATATGTTTGGTCAATACAAAAAACTTCGCGGTCTCTTTGAGGGGGTTCTGACTGGCAAAGGTCTTTCCTACGGTGGTTCCCTTGTAAGAACCGAAGCGACCGGTTACGGACTTCTTTATATTGTAGAGGAAATGTTAAAATGTCACGGTCAATCCCTTGAGGGCAAAACAGTTGTCGTATCCGGTGCCGGAAATGTTGCTATCTATGCGATTGAAAAAGCACAGCAGCTTGGTGCAAAAGTTGTAACATGTTCAGATTCCACCGGTTGGATTTATGATCCCGATGGCATTAATGTGACTGCACTTAAAGAGATCAAAGAGGTAAAACGCCAGCGACTTACTGAGTATAAGACGTACAGACCGAATGCAGAATACCACGAAGGCAAGGGAGTATGGAGGGTGAAGTGTGATATTGCACTTCCATGCGCTACTCAAAATGAACTCGGTCTTGAGGATGCGAAAATATTGGTTGCAAATGGTGTCCTTGCTGTTGCAGAAGGTGCGAATATGCCGACCACTGCAGAAGCAACTGATTACTTACAGGCAAACGGAGTATTCTTTCTTCCCGGTAAGGCTGCCAATGCCGGCGGGGTTGCAACATCTGCTCTTGAAATGTCTCAGAATGGCGAGAGATTGCAATGGACATTTGAAAAGGTTGATGCTAAGCTCAAAAGCATTATGGTGGATCTGTACCACAATATTGACAATGCTGCAAAGAGATATGGAGTGGAAGGGGATTTCGTTGCCGGTGCGAATATCGCCGGTTTTGAAAAGGTCGTAGATGCCATGAATGCCCAGGGCATTGTTTGATATATAACAATTTTATAAAAGAAAGGCAAAGGCGTCTTTCATGTTCACATTGCATGAAAGACGCCTTATCTTTTTTTGAATACTTCAATACATGTAAAGGAGACTAACTGATTATGAAAACAGTAAAGGATTATTTTGGAAGTTTGGTTTTTGATGACAGAGTGATGAAAGCTACCCTGTCAGCAAAGGTATATGCTTCGCTGAAGAAGACTATTGATGAAGGTTCAGAGTTGGATATCGGTGTGGCCAACGCAGTTGCTACCGCCATGAAGGATTGGGCGGTATCCAAGGGTGCAACACATTATACCCATTGGTTTCAGCCGCTTACAGGCATTACCGCCGAGAAGCACGACAGCTTTATTTCTCCATCTCCCGATGGTGGTGTTATTATGGAATTTTCCGGCAAGGAGTTGATTAAAGGCGAGCCGGATGCTTCTTCTTTCCCAAGTGGCGGACTTCGTGCCACCTTTGAGGCAAGAGGTTATACTGCGTGGGACCCTACATCCTATGCATTTATCAAGGGTAAAACTTTGTGTATTCCGACAGCATTCTGCTCCTATGACGGTCATGCACTGGACAAAAAAACTCCGTTGCTTCGCTCTATGCAGGCTCTTAACAAGCAGGCACTTCGTATTCTCAGACTTTTTGGAAATGACAGCGTAAAGCGAGTTACCAGCTCAGTCGGTCCAGAACAGGAATACTTCCTTATCACAAAGGAAATGTATGAGCAGCGTTCTGACCTACGCTTTACCGGACGTACCTTGTTTGGTGCAAAGCCTCCAAAGGGGCAGGAAATGGATGATCACTATTTCGGTGTGATTAAGCCGAGAGTTGCTGCGTTTATGGAAGAACTCAATGATGAACTCTGGAAGCTTGGCATTCTGGCAAAGACGGAACATAATGAGGTAGCTCCTGCTCAGCACGAGCTTGCACCTATTTATACAACCACCAACATTGCAACTGACCACAACCAGCTCACGATGGAAATTATGCAGAAGGTTGCAGCAAAGCACGGCCTTGTCTGCTTGCTTCACGAGAAGCCTTTTGCAGGAGTGAACGGCAGTGGCAAGCACAACAACTGGTCGATTGCTACCGATGCCGGTCAGAACCTTCTTTCTCCCGGTGCAACACCTTATGAAAATGCACAGTTTTTGTTGTTCCTCTGTGCTGTAATCAAAGCCGTGGACGATTATCAGGATCTTCTCCGTATCTCGGTTGCGACTGCAGGCAACGATCATCGTCTCGGTGCAAACGAGGCTCCTCCTGCTGTTGTGTCTATCTTCCTGGGTGATGAGCTGAACGCTGTTCTGGAGGCTATCGAAAACGATACTACTTATAAGGACATTGAAAAGACACAGATGAAGCTTGGTGTTAATGTGTTGCCAAAGTTCAATCGTGATACGACCGACCGTAACAGAACTTCTCCATTTGCTTTTACCGGTAATAAGTTTGAGTTTCGCATGCTCGGTTCCTCCAACAGTATCGCCTGTGCAAACATTATGCTGAACAGTGCGGTTGCAGAGTCCCTCAAGATTTATGCTGACAGACTGGAAGGCGTGGAAGATTTTGAAACTGCACTCCACGAGATGATTCAGAAGACCATTAAGGATCATAAGCATATCATTTTCAACGGTAACGGTTATGATGAGAGCTGGATCAAGGAAGCGACCGAAAAGCGTGGTCTTCTCAACTACCGTACAACTGCTGACTGTATGCCCCATTTGCTTGATAAGAAGAATGTGGAAATGCTGACTGCTCACGGTGTGTTTACCGAAGCGGAACTGAAGTCTCGATATGAAATTATGCTGGAGAACTACTGTAAGACTATTATTATCGAAGCAAACACGATGGTTGATATGGCAAAGATACAGATTGCTCCGGCAATCGAAGGTTATACTGCCGATGTTGCAAGGTCAGCAGCTGCTAAGAAAGCACTTGACTCTGCACTTACCTGCAGTTATGAAACCGGGGTCGTCAGAAAGCTTTCTGCTCTGACCGACCGTATTGCTTCTAAGGCAGAGGAATTGGAAACGGCACTTATTTCATTGAGTGATGCTGAAGATATTGGAGCAGAGTCCATTATAATCCGTGATACTGTACTTGTACTTATGGGCGAACTCAGAATTGCCTGCGATGAAGCAGAAACCCTTACAGCGAAGAGCTACTGGCCAATGCCTACCTACGCTGACCTGTTGTTCAGTGTAAAATAACGAAAGAAGGTGATCCTATATGGCAATAGAAGAAATCACCAAATTGGTGGAAGAATCTGTTACAAGTGAAGTTTTTGGTGTATGGTTCTTAATCGGAGCCGCACTGGTATTCTTTATGCAGGCAGGATTTGCGATGGTTGAAACAGGATTTACCAGAGCAAAAAATGCCGGTAACATTATAATGAAAAATCTGATGGATTTCTGCATCGGAACGGTTGTGTTCGTTTTGCTTGGCTTCAGCCTGATGATGGCAGAAGATTATGTCCTTGGAATTTTCGGTGTACCGAATCTTGAAATACTGACAGACTTTGGGGCTTTTCTAAAAGGCGGCAACGCTCCGTCCTTTGTATTTAACCTGGTATTCTGTGCAACTGCCGCAACCATCGTTTCCGGCTCTATGGCAGAAAGAACCAAGTTTGTTTCCTACTGTATTTATTCCGGCGTAATTTCGCTGTTTGTGTATCCGATTGAAGCGGGTTGGGTATGGAATTCTCAGGGATGGCTTGCACAGCTTGGTTTCCACGACTTTGCGGGCTCTGCGGCAATTCATTCTGTCGGCGGTATCACTGCACTGATTGGTGCGATTATGGTTGGCCCACGACTTGGCAAGTATGTAAAAGATAAAGCCGGCAAGGTAAAGAAGATCAACGCAATTCCAGGTCATTCCATTACCCTTGGTGCGCTTGGTTGCTTTATCCTTTGGTTTGGTTGGTACGGATTTAACGGTGCTGCAGCTTGGGATAGCAATTCACTTGCATCCATTTTTGTAACAACTACAATCGCTCCCGCAGTAGCAACCTGTACCACAATGCTTTATACATGGTTCAAGAATGGCAAGCCCGATGTTTCTATGTGCCTGAATGGCTCGCTTGCAGGACTTGTCGGTGTTACGGCAGGATGTGATGCAGTCGATGCACTTGGTTCTGCAATTATCGGTATTGTTTCTGGTATTCTCGTTGTCGTGGTCGTTGAAGTACTTGATCTCAAATTACACATCGATGATCCGGTTGGTGCAGTTGGTGTTCATTTAGCAAACGGTGTTTGGGGTACTCTTGCTGTGGGCTTATTGGCAAATCCAGACGCACCCGCAGGACTTGAAGGTTTGTTCTATACCGGTAGTTTCAAACTGCTTGCCATTCAGACACTTGGTATCTTAGCAATCCTTGCTTGGACTGTTGTTACAATGACACTTACCTTCTTTATAATTAAAAAGACTGTTGGACTTCGTGTATCGAAGGAAGAGGAAATCAAAGGTCTTGATAGCACAGAACATGGTCTCCCCAGTGCTTATGCAGACTTTTTACCGGCGGTTGAGAGCCTTGATTACGGCTATGAAGAGGCAGTCAATGTAACCGGTAATGTTCCTGTTGCAGAAGCCGTTTCCGTAAAGAAAATGCCGACCTTTGATGATGGTACACCGAAGCTCACCAAGGTAGAGATTATTTGTAAGGAGTCTCGCTTTGAGGCGCTGAAAGCGGCAATGATGGACATTGGCATTACCGGTATGACTGTTTCCCACGTTCTTGGATGTGGCGTACAGAAAGGCAAACCCGAGTATTACCGTGGTGTGCAGGTTGAAGCAAATCTGCTCCCTAAAATTCAGGTAGATATCGTAGTAAGCAAAGTACCTGTCCGCAGTGTCATTGATACGGCGAAAAAGGTTCTTTATACCGGACACATCGGTGATGGCAAGATTTTCGTTTATGACGTTGAAAATGTCGTAAAGGTTCGTACCGGTGAAGAGGGCTATGATGCCCTTCAGGATGTCGAATAATTTATTCTCGAAAGGAGTTTACATATGCAAAAGAATGATACAGGGTTCGTCCCACAAGTAGATTTTAAGGAGCAAACTCCTGAGGTTTTGCTCAAAACCGAAAAGCCTGATCCGCTTTATGAAAAGGCTTTCCTTTCCAGAGAGGATAAGAGCAAAACAGAATATGCTCAAAATACGACAACCTGGGACTAATACTAAAAACTGAATATTTCAAAAGCGTTTGAGAAAAGAGAAGTAATGCAGATCACTCGCCCATAGCGAGTACGGGACGGTGGAAGCCGTATGGCGGGCCTGCACGAATAACACTTTTCGAGCTGCAATCTGAAAAGAAAAATCTTAGTAGGTGCGCCGTACCGTCACACGTCAGTTGACAGAGTCTTGCTTGAGATTCGGAAAATGAGAACAAATACAGGTGGCACCGCGAGTACAGCAATCGCCCTGTAGGATGCTGAATTTACTTTTCTATGGAGGTATTTTCCATGTGTTCTATTATGGGTTACTGTGGCAGCGGTGCCACTTTTGATGATTTTAAGAAAGGTTTTGACCGTACAGTATCACGCGGACCGGACGACAGTCGAATTATTGATACAGGTAAAGGTCTTCTTGGTTTTCACAGGCTTGCTATTATGGGGTTGACCCCTTCGGGAATGCAACCCTTTGAACTTGACGGCAGTTATGTTGTCTGTAACGGCGAACTTTATGGCTTTGAAAAGCAGAAAAGGGAACTTATAGATAAAGGCTATAAATTTAGGAGTGATAGCGACTGCGAAATCTTGTTGCCCCTATACAGGGAATATGGCACGGATATGTTTACAAGGTTAGATGCAGAGTTTGCCTGTATCATTTATGATGGAAAAGCTGGCGAATATATTGCGGCAAGAGATCCTATCGGCATTCGTCCCCTATATTATGGGTATGATAGTAAAGGTGTGATTTTGTTTGCCAGTGAAGCGACAAACCTTGTAGGGCTGACAGATAAGATTATGCCGTTCCCGCCCGGCCACTATTACAAAGATGGTAAATTTATCTGCTACTGCGATATTGCCAGGGTGGATACTGTTTGCCATGATGACCTTGATACTGCTTGTAAGCATATCCAAGAGAATCTGATTGCAGGTGTGGAAAAACGTCTTGTTGCTGATGCAAAGTTAGGCTTTTTGCTTTCGGGTGGACTTGATTCATCTTTGGTATGTGCTATTGCCGCCAGAAAAAGTCAAACACCAATTAAAACCTTTGCCATCGGTATGAGCGAGGATGCCATCGATCTGAAATACGCAAGGCAGGTTGCCGACTATATCGGAAGTGATCATACAGAAATTTATATGACACCTGATGAAGTCATTGCTACGCTCGACAGCTTAATTCGGATACTTGGCACCTACGATATCACGACCATCCGTGCCAGTATGGGTATGTATCTTATCTGTAAGGCAATTCATGAACAGACTGATATCCGTGTGCTTCTGACCGGGGAAATATCTGATGAGTTATTCGGTTATAAATACACCGATTTTGCACCGTCTGCAGAAGCATTTCAAGAAGAGGCTCAGAAGCGTATCCGTGAGCTTCATATGTATGATGTACTTCGTGCTGACCGCTGTATTTCGGTAAACTCGCTGGAGGCACGAGTTCCTTTTGGTGACCTTGATTTTGTGAAATATGTAATGGCACTTGATCCGGAAATGAAACTGAATAAATATGGCAAGGGTAAATATCTGCTTCGCCACGCCTTTGAAGGTGGTGAATATCTTCCGGATGAAATCCTGTGGCGTGAAAAAGCTGCTTTCTCCGACGCGGTAGGGCACTCTATGGTGGACTATCTCAAAGAATATGCCGATGGGCAGTATTCGGATGAAGAATTTGAAGTTGTCCGCAAGAAATATACCTATGCAACGCCATTTACTAAGGAATCTTTGCTTTATCGTGAGATATTTGAGAAGTATTACCCTGGCCAAGCAGAAATGATTGTGGATTTTTGGATGCCAAATAAATCATGGAAAGGCTGCGATGTAAACGATCCTTCCGCACGCGTCCTTTCAAACTATGGCGACAGCGGAAAATAGGTTGGGCAGTCATAAAACCTCCGCTTGTGGCAAAAATATTAACTGTATTATAGAATTTGATTTGGAATATCTGCTATAATACAGTTAATATATCTGCCGTTTGCGGCAAAAAATTAAGTGGAGGATATGTGCTTCCTCCTGCTCCCGGAAAAGCAGGCATAATCCTGCCTTAGATTATCATTCTTTGTGTGCATTTAAAATTTTTCCCAAATTTTCTTTTGGAGGTTGACAAATTGCTATAAAAAGAGTACACTTTGATAGTAAAAAGGCAAAGGCGTCTTTGAGTTGTATCTCGAAGTGTCTTTGCCTCTTTTTTGGCAATAACGAAATAAATAAGGGCAATGGTGTCTTTGATGTTCATACATGAAAGCACCATTGCCCTTTTTGTTTTTTATAGTCATTAATCAAATTTGGAGGTACAGATATGACCAAAAGAGAACAGCTTTACGAAGGAAAAGCAAAAAAGGTATTTGCAACAGATGATCCCGAATTCCTTATTGTTTCCTATAAGGATGATGCTACGGCATTTAACGGGTTAAAGAAAGGAACCATTATCGGAAAAGGTGTCATTAATAACCGGATGAGTAATCTGTTGATGCAGCGTCTTGAAAAAGCCGGTATTCCAACACATTTTATTAAGGAACTGAGCGACCGTGAAACGCTCGTAAAAAAAGTTTCTATTGTACCTTTGGAGGTAATTGTCCGAAATATTGCAGCCGGTTCTTTCTCCAAGCGTTATGGTGTGGAGGAAGGTTTTGTGTTTGAAACTCCTACCATTGAATTTTCTTATAAAAATGATGAACTTGGCGATCCTCTGATGGATGAATATCATGCTATTGCCATGAAAATTGCTACGGAGGAAGAGATTGAAACGATTAAGAAATATGCCTTTGGTATAAATGAGCAGCTCAAAGCATTTTGGGCAGAGTGTGGCGTAATTTTGGTTGATTTTAAACTGGAATTCGGAAGACTCATGGATGGTAAGATCGTTCTTGCCGATGAAATCAGTCCGGACACCAGCAGACTGTGGGATAGTAAGACAGGGGAGAAGCTTGACAAAGATCGCTTCCGACGTGATCTTGGCGGAGTGGAAGATGCATATGCGGAAGTAATGAAACGTCTTACTGAGCATATTTAATGGGGGTGACATGATGAAAACCTGTGCAATTGTAGGTATTAATTGGGGAGATGAAGGAAAAGGTCGCATGGTTGATCTTCTTACAGAGGATTATGATGTAGTTGTCCGCTTTCAGGGTGGTGGTAATGCTGGCCATACGGTTATCAATGAGTTTGGCAAATTCGCACTCCATCTTCTTCCTTCCGGCATATTCCGAAGCGGTGTGGTTAATATTTTGGGAAACGGTGTAGCTGTGGATCCAGAAAATCTTTGGACGGAGATGCAGGATGTTATGTCAAAAGGAGTGAACTTAACGCCGGAGAATCTCAAAATCAGCGATCGTGCATCCATCTTACTTCCATGGCACCGTGATATGGATGAGCTTGAGGAAACGCGCCTTGCCGATAAAAAATACGGTTCCACCAAACAAGGCATCGCCCCGTTTTATTCAGACAAATATCAGAAGAAAACCGTTCTTGCGGGTGAACTGTTCTACCACGAGGAATTGAAAGCCCATCTTGCAGAACTGATGGAATGGAAAAACCTTACATTGACAAATGTTTACGGTGCAAAGCCCTACACTATGGCAATGATGGAAGAATGGTTTGAAACCTACTGTGAGAAGATCAAGCCCTATATTTGTGATACCGGTGCTTTTTTGAAGGATGCGCAGGCGAATGGCAAGAATATTCTTTTTGAAGCACAGCTTGGCTCCCTCAGAGATCTGGATTATGGTATCTATCCCTATACTACATCTTCTAATACAACTGCGGCATATGCACCTATCGGTTCGGGACTGCCAAATGCAAAAATCACTGACGTGGTTGGTGTGGTAAAGGCATATTCCACTTGTGTCGGGGAAGGCCCGTTTGTATGTGAAATGTTTGGGAATGAAGCAGAGGATCTGCGCAAAAAAGGATTTGAATATGGTGCTAAGACAGGAAGACCGCGCCGTGTCGGACCAATCGATATCGTAGCAACCCGGTATGGCGTTGAGGTTCAGGCAGCGACAGCAATTGCACTTACCAAACTGGATGTGCTGTCTTATTTGGATAAGATTCCGGTTTGTACGCACTATTGCTTAAACGGAAAGCTGACAGACCGTTTTCCGTTTCCATCTGCCTTGAAATATGCAAAGCCGGTCATTGAGTATTTTGATGGATGGAAATGCGATATCTCCGGTGTTCGAACCTGGGAAGAACTTCCCGAAGAAGCGCAGGAATATGTGACCTATATAGAAAAGCAAATTGGCTGTCCTATCAAATATATTTCGGTTGGCCCCGAAAGAGACAGCATCATTATCCGGTAAAAGACGAGGAGATAGATTATGACTAACCGATATGAATCCCCATTAGCATCACGTTATGCTTCTGAATATATGTTGAAGCTCTTTTCTTCAGATACAAGATACCAGACCTGGCGCAGACTCTGGGTTTCCCTTGCAAAGGCAGAAATGGCTCTAGGACTTCCTGTCACAAAGGAACAGGTGGATGAACTGTCTGCACATATCGCAGATATAGACTATGAGTGTGTAAGTCAGCGTGAAAAAGAGGTGCGCCATGATGTGATGGCTCACGTTTATGCCTACGGGCAAGTTGCCCCTACCGCCGCAGGAATTATTCATTTGGGAGCTACCAGCTGCTATGTAACCGATAATGCCGATCTTATAATATACCGGGATGCTCTGACGTATTTACGATCAGAGCTTTTGGGCGTTTTAGCAAATCTTTCTGAATTTGCTGAAAAATACAAGGAACTGCCTACTCTCGGCTATACGCATTATCAGCCGGCACAGCTTGTTACGGTCGGTAAACGCGCAACACTTTGGATGCAGGACTTCCTTTCAGACCTGAAAGAAATTGATTTTGCCATTGAAAACATCAAGTTTCTTGGCTGCCGTGGCACAACCGGAACCGAGGCAAGCTTTGTAGATCTTTTTGAGGGCGATACGAAGAAAATAGATGAAATGAATCATATGATTGCTGCAGACTTCGGATTTGACGAATGTTTTGATGTGTCAGGTCAAACCTATCCCCGCAAAGTTGACAGTCGTATTTTGAATGCGCTTTCCTCTGTGGCACAGAGCTGTTACCGTATGGCAAACGATATCAGACTTCTTCAGCATGATCGTCAGGTGGAAGAACCTTTTGAAAAGAACCAGATTGGTTCCTCTGCAATGGCATATAAGCGTAATCCGATGCGCAGTGAGCGTATTTGTTCCCTTGCCCGTTATCTTATGGCAGATGCAATGAACGCTCCGATGACAGCGTCCACGCAATGGCTGGAAAGAACACTTGACGATTCGGCGAACCGTCGTATTTCTCTGCCGGAAGGCTTCCTTTGTTGTGACGCAATTCTTCGCCTTGCACAAAATGTAACAGATGGACTTCATGTAAACGAAAAAATCATTGAAAAGACTGTAAAGGAATATCTGCCCTTTATTGCAACCGAAAATTTGATGATGGAGGCAGTCAAGCACGGAGGCGACCGTCAGGAAATTCACGAAATCATTCGCAGATGCTCCATGGAAGCGACTGCAAGGATGAAAAACGGTGAAGAATGCGACCTGCTTACTCGACTTGCAGCGGAGAAGAAATTCGGTCTTACCGAAGCGGAAATGACAAAACTGCTGAATCCGAGCCTTTATATCGGCAGATGTCCGGAACAGGTATCCGCATTTGTCAATAAAATCAAACCGCTTCTACGTGGAGCAGACGGAAAATCAGCAGAGATTAATTTATAAGAAATGAGGGAAACAAGGTGGATAGAATTCTTGTTTTGGACTTTGGCGGTCAATATAATCAGTTGATTGCACGTAGAGTCAGGGCTGAGCAGGTGTACGCTGAAATTAAGCCATATAATAAAATCGCAGTGGAAGAAATTAAGGAATCGGGATACAAGGGCATTATCTTTACCGGTGGCCCCAATAGTGTATATAACGATGCTTCTCCTCATTATGACCCTGCAGTTCTGGATATTGGTATCCCGATTCTTGGTATTTGCTATGGAGATCAGCTTCTTGCATATATGGCAGGCGGTGAAATCACCTCGGCAGAAAACAGCAGTGAATATGGGAAAACTACTGTATTTACCGAGAAAAGTATTTTGTTTGATGGTATCCCATTCGAAAGTATTTGCTGGATGAGTCATACAGACTATGTAAAAACACCGCCGAGGGGATTTGAAACGATTGCTTACACTGCTAAGTGCCCGTGTGCTGCCATGTGTGACGAAAGACGTAAACTTTACGGTGTGCAGTTTCATCCGGAGGTTACGCATACCGTTTACGGCAAGCAAATGTTACACAACTTTATCTTTTCAGTCTGCGGGTGCAAGGCAGACTGGAAGATGGAAAACTTTGTGGAAAACTCTGTGGAAAAGTTCAAAAAAAAGCTTAGTGGGAAAAGGGTGTTGTTAGCACTATCCGGTGGTGTGGATTCATCGGTTGCTGCAGTTCTTCTGCATAAAGCGATTGGCAGTAATCTGACCTGTGTATTTGTGGATCACGGATTGCTCAGAAAAGAGGAAGGTGATTTTGTAGAAAATACCTTCGGAAAGCAGTTTGGCATCAATCTGATCAGAGTCAATGCCGAGGACAGATTCCTCGATAGACTGAAAGGCATTACCGAGCCGGAGCAAAAGAGAAAGATTATCGGTGAAGAATTTATTCGTGTATTCGAGGATGTTGCAAAAAAACTCGGCAGGATGGATGTGCTGGTGCAGGGTACGATTTATCCGGATGTGATTGAGAGTGGAAAAGGCGATTCAGCAGTTATTAAAAGCCATCACAGTGTAGGTGGTCTTCCTGATGTTATTGCTTTTGATGAAATCGTCGAGCCTCTTCGGGATCTGTTTAAGGATGAGGTACGGGAAACAGGAGCGCAGCTTGGTATTCCTCATGAGCTTGTGTGGAGACAGCCGTTCCCCGGACCGGGACTTGCTGTGCGTGTGATAGGTGAGATTACAAAAGAGAAGTTAGACATGCTGAGAGAGGCAGATGCGATTTTTAGAGAGGAAATTGCTAATGCTCGCTTGGAGAACAGTACCAACCAGTATTTTGCAGTACTGACTGACCTTCGTTCTGTCGGTGTCATGGGTGATGCAAGAACCTATGGATACACCATAGCGCTGAGAGCAGTTACTACCGATGATTTTATGACAGCAGAATGGAGCAGACTTCCTTACGAAGTGCTTGAAAAGGCCAGCAGTCGAATTACGAACGAAATTAAGGGTATCACAAGAGTAGTATATGATATAACTTCCAAGCCTCCGGCAACGGTGGAGTGGGAATAACTTTATAGAATGCGAGGTTTATTTATGTGTGGAATAGTTGGTTATACAGGAACGCAGGAAGCAGCTCCGATATTGTTGGAGGGACTCAAAAAGCTTGAATACCGTGGGTATGATTCTGCCGGTATTGCAGTACTTAATGATAATCTGCTTGCGGTCAGTAAGGTTACAGGGCGAATTGCAAATTTATGTGAAAAAACTGCGGATGGAAAAAACTGCCCCGGTACAGTCGGTATCGGACATACCCGTTGGGCAACTCACGGAGCACCTACAGATACCAATGCCCATCCACATATGAGTAACGATGGAAAATTTGCTGTTGTGCATAATGGTATTATAGAAAATTATATTGCCTTGCGTGAAGAACTTATTCAAAAAGGCTATCATTTTGACAGTGAAACAGATACGGAAGTCATCGTTCACTTGATTGAAATGTACTATACCGGAGATCTGAAAAAAGCAGTGATCAGAATGTCCGCAAGACTGTGCGGTTCTTATGCTCTTGGAGTAGTATGCACGGATGAACCGGAAAAGGTTTATGTAGTCCGGGAGGCGAGCCCATTAATTATTGGAGTTGGAGTAGGCGAGAATTACTTTGCATCCGATGTTACGGCATTAGTTTCATATACAAGAAATGCAATCTATTTGGACGATGGCGAGTTTGCAGAAATAACTCCTGAGACGATAGTGGTTTTTAATCCTGCAGGACATCCTATTATAAAGAAAATAAGCAGAATAACCTGGGATGTTCAGTCAGCGGAAAAAGGGGGCTATGAGCACTTTATGCTCAAGGAAATTGTTGAACAGCCAAGGGCAATCAAAGCAGCGATAGCTCCTCGGATTAAGAATGGTGATATTGCTCTTGACGAAGCCGAACTGACCACTGAATATTTGGAAAGTGTTAATAAAATCGTTATAACTGCCTGCGGCTCAGCATATTATGCCGGTTGTGCCGGTAAATATGCAATGGAAAAGCTTTGTCGGATTCCCGTTCAAGTGGAATTGGCAAGTGAACTTCGTTACAATGATCCGCTTATAGATGAACATACACTGCTGATTGTTTTATCACAATCAGGGGAAACGGCAGATACCATAGCAGCAATGAAGGAATGCAAAAAGCGAGGAGCGAAAACACTTGCTGTGGTCAATGTTGTTGGAAGTACGATTGCGAATACTGCAGATTATACGCTTTATACATGGGCAGGACCTGAGATTGCAGTAGCAACAACAAAAGGATATACTACGCAGGTTTCTGTTTTGTATATGTTTGCCCTGTATGTAGCCAAGAAGATGAATCGTATTGATAAGGAACATTATGAAAAGCTTTTGAAAATTCTAAGTACCCTGCCTAAGAAAGTGCAGGAGACTCTGGATATGAATTCTGCAATTCCGGCATTGGCAAAAAAATACCATAACGCGGATTCTATGTTTTTTATCGGCCGCAATACGGATTATGCCGTAGCACTTGAGGGAGCCTTGAAAATGAAGGAAATTTCTTATATTCATGCAGAATCATATGCAGCGGGAGAATTAAAGCATGGAACGATTGCCTTAATTGAGGATCATCAGCCGGTTATCGCATTATGCTGTAATGAATCTATTATGGAAAAAACTATGAGCAATATTGTCGAGGTAAAAGCAAGAGGGGCTGAAGTCCTTGCCGTTACATTCAAGGATAATCAGAAAATGGTTCCCTTAGCAGATGATATGATTTTTATTCCTAAAATGGATGCGATTTTTGCAGCTGCGGTTGAGATTGTACCGTTACAATTGCTCGCATATTATGTTGCTAAAGAAAACGGATGTGATATAGACAAACCGAAAAATCTTGCAAAATCAGTTACCGTTGAATGATGGAGGAAGTAAGGAAATGATAAAATATATTTTTGTAACGGGAGGCGTTGTATCGGGGCTTGGAAAAGGTATCACCGCTGCTTCGTTGGGAAGATTGTTAAAAGCACGCGGTCTTAAGGTTGCCGCTCAAAAGCTGGATCCTTATATCAATGTTGACCCTGGTACTATGAGCCCTTATCAGCATGGTGAGGTATATGTAACGGAAGACGGTGCAGAGACCGATCTTGATCTTGGCCATTATGAGCGTTTTATTGACGAGGATCTCAACAAATACTCTAATCTTACTACCGGTAAGGTTTACTGGAATGTATTGAATAAAGAACGTCGCGGTGAATATCTCGGCTCCACCGTGCAGGTCATTCCACACATCACCAATGAAATCAAGGAATTTGTCTACAGTGTAGGTAAGAAAACGGGTGCCGATGTGGTTATCACCGAAATCGGAGGTACTATAGGCGATATTGAGTCTCAACCGTTTATTGAAGCAGTGCGCCAGATCTCTCTTGAAGTAGGCAGAGAAAACAGTCTCTTCATCCATGTGACATTGGTTCCGTTCCTCAGAGGTTCGGACGAACATAAATCCAAACCTACGCAGCACTCTGTTAAGGAGCTGCAAGGAATGGGCATTAATCCGAATATTGTGGTGCTTAGATGTGACGAGCCGCTGGAAGAGTCTATTTTTAAGAAAATATCTTTGTTTTGTAATGTAAAGCCGGATTGTGTTATTGAAAATATTACTTTACCCAATCTTTATGAGGCCCCGCTAATGCTGGAAAAATCGGGATTTTCTTCTGTTGTTTGTCGAGAACTCGGTATTGATGCACCTGCTCCTGACCTTACCGAGTGGAAAGCGATGGTGGAAGGTATTAAAGCAAGACCACACTATGTGGATATCGGTCTTGTGGGAAAATATGTGGGACTTCATGATGCTTATCTTTCTGTTGCAGAAGCATTACGACATGCCGGATATTTTCATAACACCCATATCCGCATTCATTGGATTGATTCAGAAGAAATTACGGCAGCGAATGTTAACGAAATGTTAGTATCGCTTGATGGTATTCTTGTTCCGGGCGGTTTTGGCAGTCGAGGGATCGAAGGAATGATCCTTGCTGCAAAATACGCACGAGAAAACAAGATTCCTTATTTTGGCATATGTCTCGGTATGCAGATTGCTGTGATTGAATATGCAAGAAATGTTCTTGGTATAGGGGATGCAAATTCCGGCGAATTTGATGAACTGTGCAAGCATAAGGTTATCGACTTTATGCCTGGGCAAAGTGATGATATTGATAAGGGAGGTACACTTCGTCTCGGAGCTTACCCCTGCAAGATTAAAACGGGTACGACAATGGAGCGTTGCTATGGCACTGTAAATATCAGTGAGCGGCATAGACATCGTTACGAATTTAATAACGATTACAGAGATGTTTTTGAAAAAGCAGGTCTTACACTTAGCGGCACATCTCCTGATGGAAGACTTGTTGAAACGGTGGAACTGACCGACAGGTCATTCCACATTGGTGTTCAGTACCATCCGGAATTTAAGAGCAGACCGAACAGAGCACATCCTTTGTTCAAGGGCTTTATTGGTGCAGCTTTCAGAAAGGCTGCCGGAGGTAAATCATGATGCATATAGAGTCAAATATTCATGAAGAGTGTGGTGTATTTGGTGTTATTGCACCAGAACCTTGTGATGTAGCGAATCTCTCTTATTATGGATTGCATGCGCTGCAGCACAGAGGGCAGGAAAGCTGCGGTATTGTCGTTAATGATGATGGTATATTTGTTTCCCATAAGGATATGGGACTTGTAAGTGAAGTGTTTTCGGCAGAAACATTATCCCGACTACCGAAAGGTACGATGGCTGTGGCACATGCACGGTACGGTACGACAGGCAAAACCAACCGAAATAACTGTCAGCCAATAGAGGTAAATCATCAAAAAGGCCGAATGGCTTTGGCTCATAACGGAAATCTTTCCAATGCAGCTGAGCTTAGGAGTGAATTGGAGCTTACCGGTGCTATCTTTCATACTACGAGCGACACCGAGACGATTGCCTATATTATTACCAAAGAAAGATTGCAGGCTCCTTCTATTGAAGATGCGCTAAGCCGTGCAATGAGTACATTGGATGGTGCATATTCACTTGTTTTGATGTCCCCGCAAAAGTTGATCTGTGCAAGAGATCCTTACGGTTTCCGCCCCTTGTGTTACGGCAAAACTGCTGATGGTATGTATGTAGTAGCCTCTGAAAGTTGTGCTATTAAGGCTGTCGGTGCGGAAGTGGTACGTGATGTTGAGCCGGGTGAAATTTTGGTGTTCAGTAAAAGCGGAGTGATTTCGAGACGTGAACATTGCGAAAAAAGGGAAAAAAAGCTTTGCATTTTCGAATATATTTATTTTGCACGTCCTGATTCGGTCATCGATGGTGTCTCTGTTCATGCATCTCGTGTGAAAGCAGGAAGAATTCTTGCAAAAACACATCCTGTAGAAGCAGATGTTGTGATCGGCGCCCCCGATTCCGGACTGGATGCTGCATTGGGATT
This sequence comes from Lachnospiraceae bacterium, assembly GCA_017521985.1. Classification (GTDB taxonomy): domain Bacteria; phylum Bacillota; class Clostridia; order Lachnospirales; family Lachnospiraceae; genus RGIG6307. Next base: position 17,020 of record JAFXAZ010000032.1, on the reverse strand, counting down.
CAGTCAGGAATCCGGAATACCGTATGGCATAGGACTCATAAAAAATAAATACATCGGCAGAACCTTTATCTCACCGGGACAGGGGGCTAGACTTGATGGTGTAAAAATTAAACTTGCTGCTGTAGAAGAAAGTGTAAAAGGAAAGAGAGTGGTTTTGGTAGATGATTCTATTGTTCGCGGCAATACGATGGGGCGGGTTGTAAAACTGCTTCGGGATGCCGGTGCCAAAGAGGTTCATGTGCGTATATCTTCTCCGCCGTTTTTACATCCTTGCTATTATGGTACGGATATTGATTCTGAGGAACATCTGATTGCATGCAAGTACAGCATATCTGAAATATGCGACATCATCGGTGCTGAATCACTTGGATATTTTCCGGTAGAAGAACTAAGTCACCTTTCCGGAAACGGTGGTTTCTGCAGTGCTTGCTTTAACGGTAATTATCCTACAAAGATTCCAACGGATACCCGAAAAGACCGGTTTGAGCAGAGGTTATCGGACAGGAAGAAAGAGGTATAGAGATGGCAAAGGAACTTAATAAAAAAATTATTTTGGAGGACGGACAGGAATATTATGGTTACGGTTTTGGTGCAGATAAAACCGCTGTACTTGAAATCGTGTTCAATACTTCTATGGTCGGTTATCAGGAAATACTATCGGATCCTTCCTATACCTATCAGGCTGTAGTTATGACCTATCCGTTAATTGGTAACTACGGTATGGCGGACGACGATTATGAACGGGATACACCGACTCTCGGTGCACTTATTGTCCGTGAATATAATGATGAGCCATCAAACTTCAGAAGTAACGCCAGTTTGTCAGGGGTTATGAAGAAACACGGCATCCCAGGTATTTATGGTATTGATACAAGAAAGCTGAACCGTTCGATTCGTGACTACGGCTCCCGCAAGGTATTGATAACAGATGTTTCTACCACTTTGGAGAGGGGGCTTACGATATTAAGAACCACGAATATTCTAAGCGATGCGGTATCTCGTGTTAGCTGTGATAAGATTATGAGCTCTTATGCAGAGAAACCCCAATACCATGTAGTAGCCATTGATTGTGGAATGAAAATGAACATTGTGCGGTCACTGAATAAGCGCGGATGTAATGTAACAATCGTGCCTTGGAATACTCCGGAAGAAAAGATTACTGCTTTGGATCCTGATGGTATTTTTATTTCCAACGGCCCCGGGGATCCCACCGACGTGCCGCAGACGATAGAGACAATAAAGAAATTGCTCGGTAAATATCCGATTTTCGGTATTTGCCTTGGCCACCAGATTATTTCTCTGGCTTACGGAGCTCAAACCTATAAACTGAAATTCGGACACCGTGGTGGCAATCATCCTGTACGAAATTTAGAAACAAATAAAATTGAAATTACTTCGCAGAATCACTCCTATGCGGTGGATGCAGCCAGCCTTGCACAAACGCCACTTGTTGTCACGCATATTAATTTGCTGGATCATACTGTTGAAGGTGTCAAATGTGATAAAGATAACGTATTCAGCGTACAGTATCATCCGGAGAGTGCTCCGGGTCCACAGGATAGTGCATATCTTTTTGATCGCTTTATAAAAATGATGGAGGAGCAAAGCAATGCCTAAGAGACGTGATATAAAAAAAGTGCTTGTTATCGGTTCCGGTCCTATCGTAATCGGTCAGGCGGCAGAATTTGATTATGCGGGAACACAAGCATGTCTTGCACTCAAAGAAGAAGGTTATGAAGTGGTTCTTTGCAACTCTAATCCGGCTACTATTATGACCGATACTTCCATAGCGGATAAAGTGTATATGGAGCCATTGACCTTGGAATATATCGCTAAGATTATCCGTTATGAGCGTCCTGATGCAATCTTACCCGGTATTGGCGGACAGACGGGGCTCAACCTTGCAATGCAGCTGGAAAAGAAAGGAATTCTTGCTGAATGCCGTGTGGAACTTCTTGGTACAAAGAGCAGTTCCATTGAGCGGGCAGAAGATCGTGAGTTGTTCAAAGAACTTTGTGAAGAGTTAGGTGAGCCGGTACTGCCTTCCGACATTGCAAGCTCTATGGAGGAAGGCTTGGAGGTTATACAGAAAATCGGTTATCCCGTTGTACTTCGCCCTGCCTTTACACTCGGCGGCACGGGAGGTGGATTTGCCGATAACGAGGCAGAATTTTTACCGCTGATGAAAAACGCCCTTTCGCTTTCACCGGTTCGTCAGGTCCTGATCGAAAAAAGTATTAAAGGGTATAAAGAAATTGAATATGAAGTTATGCGTGACAGTAATGACACCGCTATCACGATCTGCAATATGGAAAACCTTGATCCCGTGGGTATTCATACCGGCGATTCCATTGTGGTTTGTCCTTCACAAACACTTACGAATAAAGAATACCAGATGCTTCGCGACAGTGCATTAAAGATTATCCGTGCACTGGAAATCGAGGGTGGGTGTAATGTGCAGTTTGCCCTTGATCCGAATTCTTTTCAATATTATCTCATTGAGGTAAACCCGAGGGTTTCACGTTCCTCAGCACTTGCATCAAAGGCGAGTGGATACCCGATTGCCCGTGTGTCAGCTAAAATAGGTGTGGGTATGACGCTGGATGAAATAAGGATCGCTAACACCCCTGCCTCCTTTGAGCCGGCGCTTGACTATGTGGTTACGAAAATGCCGCGTTTCCCTTTTGATAAATTTGCGGATGCCAACAACTCACTTTCTACGCAGATGAAAGCAACCGGTGAGGTCATGAGTATTGGCAGAACAGTAGAAGAAAGTATCCTAAAAGCAGTGCGTTCCCTTGAAATCGGACTTTGTCATTTGCATCATCATAAATTCGATGGTATGGATAAAGCAAAACTGATGGAATATATCAGGAATGGTACTGATGACCGTGTTTATGCCATTGCTGAACTTTTGCGCAGCGGTATGAGCATCAATTCCATTGCTGAGACCACTACTATTGATCGTTTCTTTATCCGTAAGTTGAGGAATATTGTGGAGGAAGAAAAAGAGATTCAGGCAAATCCCGGTAATCTGCGAGTGCTTGTTGAAGCAAAGAAAAAGGGATTTTCTGATAAAGCGATTGCACAGTTTTGGGAAATGACGGAAAAGCAGATTTTTGACCTGCGTAAAGTAAACGGGATTCTTCCTGTTTATAAAATGATTGATACCTGTGCCTCAGAGTTTGATTCTTATATCCCGTATTTTTATTCTACCTATGAGGATGAAAATGAATCAGTGGTATCAGATAAAAAGAAGGTAATTGTACTTGGTTCAGGACCGATACGAATCGGTCAGGGTGTAGAATTTGACTATTCCACTGTTCATGCGGTACAGACTATTAAGGCATCAGGATATGAAGCTATTATCATAAATAATAACCCTGAAACGGTATCTACTGATTATACCTGTTCTGATAAGTTGTACTTTGAGCCGCTGTGCGTGGAAGATGTCATGAATATTATCGAAATGGAACAGCCGGAAGGAGTTATTGTAACGCTTGGCGGTCAGACTGCCATTAACCTGGCAGAACCACTGCGAGAGCGTGGCGTTAAGATTATTGGTACAGACTGTGATGCGATAGAACGTGCAGAAAACCGTGATGCCTTTGAAAAATTGCTTAGTATATTGCAAATACCTCAACCAAAGGGGAAGGCGATAACCAGTATAGAAGCCGGTATTAAGGCTGCTGAAGAAATTGGGTATCCCGTGCTTGTCCGCCCAAGCTTTGTGCTTGGCGGCAGAGCGATGCAGATTGTGGCGAAAGAAGAGGATCTTCGCAATTACCTGAAAACTGCCGTGGAAATTGATGAGGACAAACCGGTTCTGGTAGATAAGTATATTCGCGGAAAAGAGGTTGAGGTAGATGCTATTTGTGACGGAAAACGGGTATTTGTTCCCGGTATTATGGAGCTTGTGGAGAGAACCGGTGTGCACTCCGGTGACTCGATCAGTGTATATCCGTCCTACAGCCTTTCGGATAAGGTGAAAAAAACCATCCTTGATTACGCTGAAAAATTGGGGCTTGGAATCGGTATCATTGGTCTTTTCAATATTCAGTTTATTGTGGATGAAAGTGATGATGTGTATATTATCGAGGTTAATCCGCGATCATCAAGAACGGTGCCGTTTCTCTCAAAAGCTACAGGCTACAGTCTTGCAGATATTGCAACCCTCTGTAATCTCGGTGTTTCTTTGGCTGAGCAAGGGATTTTCGATATCTATCCAAAAGAAAAGGAACGCTATTATGTAAAGGCACCTGCTTTTTCTTTTTCAAAGCTCAGAGGCATGGATGCTTATCTTTCACCGGAAATGAAATCTACAGGTGAAGCCATAGGCTATGATAAAAAGCTGCACCGTGCCGCTTACAAGGCGATGATAGCCTCCGGACTTACGCTTCGAAACTACGGAACGGTAATGGTCAGCGTTGCAGATGAGGATAAAGAGGAAACACTGCCGCTTGTCCGCCGTTTCTACAACATGGGCTTTAATATTGAAGCTACTACGCTGACAGGAGAATTTTTGAAAGAAAATGGTATCCGAACACGTATCCGTCATAAGCCAAGCGAAGGAAGCGAGGAGGTACTCAATTCTATACGAGCCGGCTATGTCAGCTATGTAATCAACACTCGTGCCATTCTTTCCGGGAAACATTACGGCGACGGTATCGCTATCCGTCAGTGTGCGGCACAGAATAATATTACGATGCTGACCTCTCTGGATACAGTCAGAATGCTTCTTGATGTACTGGAGGAGATTACGCTTGGTATCTCTACAATTGATGCCAACTATTGTCACTATGAAGGAGAAACAGAAATATGTTAACACCAAACATTAGATACCAGGAACTAAAAGATACCTATTTATTCAATACGATTTACCGCAAAACCAAGGAATATCTGGATGCAAATCCTAATCAAAAAGTGCTTAGAATGGGCGTTGGAGATGTATCCCTTCCGTTATGTGATGCAGTCATAAAAGCACTTCACAAGGCAGTTGATGATCAGGCAAACGCATCCACTTTCCATGGATATATGCCTGAAATCGGTGCTCCTGATCTTCGTTGTGCCATTGAGAGTTATTACAGAAAAATGGGGACAGCCATAACGGAGAAGGAAATTTTTGTATCCAGCGGTGCCTGCGATGACCTTGGAGATATTCTGGAATTGTTCGATCAGGATAATGTGGTTATGGTTATTGAACCAGCCTATCCTGAATATGTAGACACCAATATTCTTGCCGGAAGAAAAATTATTCATTTGGAATCTGGAGAGAAAAATGGTTTTTTGCCTGAACCATGCGAAGAAGCCAAAGCGGATATTCTCTATATTTGTTCGCCTAACAATCCTACGGGTGCCGTTTATAATCGAGATCAGCTGCAGGCTTGGGTGGATTTCGCTAATGAGATTGGTGCCGTCATTCTGTTTGATGCAGCTTATGAAATTTTCATCGAGGAAGAAAACGTTCCGCATAGCATTTATGAACTGGATGGAGCTGACAGGTGTGCGATCGAAATATGTTCCCTTTCCAAAACAGCAGGATTTACCGGTACACGGCTTGGTTATACCATAGTTCCACAGAATCTTATTCGTAGCGGTATGAATTTAAATGAAATGTGGTCTCGTAATCGGGAGACCCGGACAAACGGAGTTTCTTATATCCTGCAGAAGGGGGCCTTGGCGGTATTTACACCGGAAGGGCAGCAGCAGATTAGGGATAACCTTCGTATTTACAAAGAAAATGCTTTTTACTTTATGGAAGCTCTGGATGCAGCAGGTATTTGGTACACGGGCGGTAAGAACTCTCCATATATCTGGATGAAGTGCCCTGACGGCATGAGTGGGTGGGAATTCTTTGATTACTTGCTTCGTGAGATTCAGGTGGTTGGCATTCCGGGTGATGGCTTCGGTAAATGCGGAAAAGGGTATTTTCGTTTTTCTACTTTTGGTAGTCCTGAAGAAACCAAAGAAGCAGCAAATCGTCTTTGCAATCTTTTGAGAAAGGGGTAAGTTTTATGAAGGTCGCTTGTATGCAAATGGATATGAAGTTTGGCTGTCCGGAAATAAATTTCTTGCATGCGGAAAAGTTAATTTGCGAAGCCGTCAAGGAACAACCGGATGTGCTTGTTCTGCCTGAAACCTGGAACACAGGATTTTTCCCAAAAGAGGATTTGACATCGCTTTGCTGTAAAGACGGAGATGCTGTAAAATCACGTATTGGAATTCTGGCAAAAAAATTAGGAATTAATATCGTGGCAGGTTCGGTTTCAAATGTACGTAACGGAAAGGTATATAATACTGCCTTTGTTTTTAACCGTGATGGTGCATGTATAGCAAGTTATGATAAAACGCATCTGTTTACACCGATGGGAGAGGATAAGTATTATACCTGTGGCGACCACTTGTGTAGTTTTACTTTAGATGGTGTGAAGTGCGGCATCATTATCTGTTATGATCTGCGTTTCCCTGAAATGATTCGTAAACTGGCCCTGCAAGGACTTGATATGCTTTTTGTGGTATCGCAGTGGCCGAAAGAGCGAACTTTTCATTTACGGACGCTGACGATAGCAAGAGCGATTGAAAATCAGATGTTTGTGGTTTGCTGTAACTCCTGCGGCACGGCTGAAGAGACTATTTATGGCGGTAATTCTGCAGTTATAGATCCTTTTGGAAAAACGCTCGCTCTTGCCGGAGAAAATGAAGAAATCATATCTGCAGCCTGTGATATGAAGATTCTTTCTAATATTCGCAGGAGTATCCCTGTATTCCGTGACAGACGTCCTGACATTTATTGAAAAGAGGTTGAAATCATGCGTGATTATAAGATTGAATTTGAAAAAAGAGTTGCATTTATAAAGGCTGTTCTTTCCGAAAGCGGGGCAAAAGGAATTGTTTATGGCAACAGTGGGGGTAAAGATTCTGCTTTAGTAGGAATTCTTTGTAAGGCGGCCTGTGAGAACACGGTTGGACTTATCTTGCCGTGTACTTCTAAGAGAAATTATGATGAAGATACTGTTGATGCAAACACAGTCGCAGCAAAGTATCATATCGAGATCCGTACCGTGGATTTAACGCCTGTAAAGGAAGCAGAACTGCATGCACTTGATGGCGTTACCGTCTTAAATGCGGCGGCACTTGCTAATATTGCACCGAGGCTTCGAATGCTGACATTGTATGCTGTTGCGGCAGCAGAGAATCGTCTGGTTGCGGGTACAGGTAACAGAAGTGAAGCATATGTGGGTTATTTTACAAAATGGGGTGATGGTGCTCACGACTTCAACCCCATTGCTGATCTTACTGTTACTGAAATATATGAGTTTCTGCGGTATCTGGATGCACCGAAATGCGTAATACAAAAGGCTCCATCGGCAGCACTTTTTGATGGCCAGACGGATGAAACGGAAATGGGAGTAAGCTATGCCGAACTTGACACCTATCTTTCTGGCAGTGATATTCCGACAGAAAAAAAAGAAATCATCGAATGTATGCACAAAGTAAGTGAACACAAAAGAGGCAGGATAGTAACATACGCAAGTCCAAAAGGTAAATCGTAATGTTTGATGTTTCAATCCTATGCTCAAAAAATGTATGAGCAAAAGGAGACAGATATTTTCTCACCCTCCCGACTCGGTGCATCTTATTAATTATAAGGTGTGCTTAATCGGGAGGGTTTTTATGCAGTCAAAAAAGCAAAATTTGGAAAAGAGTCGGAGAGCCAGTCTTGCGGTATATATGACTATTGTTATGTTGATGAGTCTATATGCTGGGCTTCATTTAGGTGTGACTTATCTGCAGATGCCAGAGCCAAACTTATTTGGAGCCATTGCAGAGCTTGGAGCACATATCGCGGAGCATCCCTTTGAGCTATTTCCGGCAGATAAGCTTATGGTAGGGGTAAATACGTTGATTGAAAATACCCAGGAAGGGTCCGGCAAGACCACCGGAGATGGGGATTTCTGGAGAAAAGCAAGTCAGGCTTTATTATGTGCGATTATCGGATATTTAGTGGAGGTGCTGCCCATTGAGCAGAGAAACTTTTCTAATGTGTTGGAAATCTTACGTATGAACAATCTGGATGAGCATGCGGATGCGGCAGAAGAAACAGATTTTGACAGGCTGTTTCAGGCATTGGGAGATGCTAACCCGGCTTCCTACGCTTATCATCAGTATTTGACCTTTAAGAAGGCTCCGGCGAAGACTGCATTGAATATTTTGATTTCTACTGCAGTACTGATTTCTCAGTACGTGGATATTCCGGAATTTAATAACCTGACCTATAAGGATGAGTTGGAGTTAGACAGGCTGGGAGAGGAGAAGATGGTGCTGTTTTTGAATATTCCGTTGGCAGATCGTACCTATAGCTGGATTACCGCTATGCTGTTCAGTATCATTTTTATTCTGCTGTATCAGAAGGGAAAGGTGCGTATGGAGACAGAGGGGCTGACTGATCCGGAGCTGAAGGTGCCGGTAAAGTGCTTGATTGATGAGTGCAGGAATATCGGGAAGATTCCTAATCTGGGAGAGTATCTTGCTACCTGCCGTAAATATCTGATTTCTATTGTACCGATTTTCCAGAATTACAGTCAGATTGTGGAAGTGTATGGAGAAGAGGGAGCTAATTCGATTATCGGCAATTGTGATACGACGATTTTCCTTGGTGGTTCGGATTCTGATACCTTGAAGATTATTGTGGAAAGGCTGGGGAAGGAATCGGTAAAGACGCTGTCCTTTGGCAGTTCCAGAGGAAAGTCCGGGTCTGTCAGTGTGAATAAGCAGGAAGTAGGCAGGGAGCTGATGAGCCGGATTCAGGTGGAGCAGATGAGCAATACAGAGTGTCTGGTGTTTATTCGTGCATTGCGGCCTTTTAAGGTGAAGAAGTATCGACTGGAGGAGCATCCAAATTATAAGTATACGGCGGAAGCGGATAAGCGGTATTTGAGGGCGAATCCATATCTGCTGGAGTACAATGATGAGGAGATTGAGGCAGTGCGTGTGAAACCGGTGGGCGAAGAAGGGTATGTAGAGCCGGTGGTGGTGAATTCTGCGAGAAAGCAGGCGCTGGAGGCTGAGAAAAGGAAGCGGGCGAAGGCGGCTGCGGAGAAGGCTGTGGCAGAGAGCGGGCTGAAGGCAACGGATGAGACCAAGAGTAAGGAACAGAGGGAAAGAGAGTTGGAAGAAAGGGGGAAGGTGCTGACTGTGGAGAGTTCGGAGGTGCTACGGGTGTTTGAACTGGAGGAGATGCGGATCGTGGATGGGTTTGAGCCGGGGTATGAGTTTGGGTGAGAATAGTTGTACTACAGATTCAATGACAATTCCATTTATTTAAAATATAATAAAAGCTAAATAGAAAAAATGAATAGTTGAACCATTCTCTGCGTATAATGATAGAAGAAACAACATAAATATTGACAATGAGTATATAAATATGGTACTGTATATGTGGAGGTGAGAGTATGTTAAAATCTTACTTAATGGAAAACTTTGGATATAATGAACCTATATTTATAAATGATTTATCTGTAGAAGGATTATCAGAAAATGCAGTTCGCCAGTCTGTAAAGAGACTTGTGGCAAAAGGTTTTTTGGAGAGATACGATAACGGAATCTATTATATACCGAAACGAGGCGGATTGTTGGGTAAGAGTTATCTTGATCCTTTCCTTGTTATTACGCGTAAATATGTGCAGGGCAAATCAGAAACTTATGGTTACGTTACAGGAATATCTTTTGCAAATCAGTTAGGTTTGACCACACAGATGCCAGCAGTAATAGAGGTTGTTACGAACCGTGAAGCAACTAATGGACGTATGGTTAAGATAGGAAATCTGACGGTAAGAATCAAGAAGTCTACCCTTACCGTTTCTGATTCTAATGCAGAACTTTTACAGCTTTTAGACAGTATTGGTCAGGCTGAGAAATATACGGAATTGCCAATGAAAGAAACCATCGATACCATGATCTCGTATGTGAAACAGAAGCGTTTTACAAAAGAGCAATTGTCCGAAGTATCGTCTGTGTTAACTGGTGCAACTGCAAAAAAACTAATTGAATGGGGGATAATTTATGAATTTGCATCATGATAAAGAAGCATTAGAAGAACTGATTATTGGTGCAGCCAATGAATTAGCTATTCCAACAAACGTAATTGAAAAAGATTACTATGTGACTATTACGCTTAAGGCACTTTCTGAAAAAGTAACAGATTTAGTATTTAAAGGTGGTACGTCTCTTACAAAGTGTTACCAGCTGTTAGACCGTTTCTCAGAAGATATTGATTTGTCTTATACTGCAGAATCCGGCATGCCAGGTGAAAGCAGAAAGAAGCAGTTAAAAAAGGCTATAGTCTCAACTATGGAAGAGTTTGATTTTCCGATAAACAATCTTGAAAATACAAGAAGTCGTAGAAATTATAACTGCTATAGGGCAAATTATCCATCTATGTATGAGCAGTCCAGTATTTTGAAACCGGAGTTAGTGGTAGAAACCTATGTGGCAATGTTGCCATTTCCTACCACAAAACGTATGGTAGATAATTATATTTATCGCTTTCTGAAGAAAATCAATCGCTTGGATTTGGCAGAAAACTATAATTTAATGCCTTTCGAAATTACAACACAGACGATTGAGAGGACATTGGTGGACAAGGTATTTGCCTTGTGCGATTATTACATGGATGGCAAGACGGAACGCCATTCCAGACATTTATATGATATTCATAAGATTGTGGAATCTGTAGGGATTTCGGGGGAATTATCTTCGTTGATCCCGGAGGTAAGAGTGGTACGAGCAGAGTTATCGGTTTGTCCTTCTGCAAAACCCGGAGTATGTGTAACGGAGATTTTACATGAGGTTATAGAGAAGCAGGTGTATAAAGGGGATTATGAAGATATCACAATGGGATTGCTTTTTGTGCCGGAGTCTTACGATACAGTAATCCAAAGTTTAAAGAAAATTGCAGATAGTGAATTATTTTAAATAATACTTAACAAATAGACGCAGAGTGCTAAGAAGAAAAACTTTAAAGTACTCTGTTTTTTGTTGTGATTTTATTTTTCTCCGTCCTCAAGGTTCGTAGAGATGCGTGAATTTTAATATTAAAATCCCCACGATGAAGTCGTTGGATAAATAATTTATGACATAACTAGGCATAAGTTGTCATATTCTACGGCCTCGCAGTATTATTACCTGCGGGGCCATAATTTTTTTAATTTTTATCAAAATCATATTCCATTTCAGTAAAAAAATGATATACTATTGTTATGGCAAAGGACAAAAGTTCATATTGGACGTAGTTTCAAAGGCCCGTTAGAAAAAAATAAGAAAGAGGAAGGTTTTATGGACAAAAAAGAACGTAAAGTACGTAAGAAAACGTACAAAAAAGCGCTCAAAAGAGCCCGAAGACCGTGGAAATTTTTGGCACTTCTCAGTGCTCCACTTGCAATTATTTTTACAATTGCTTTTGTGGTAGTTTCCATGTTTGACAACACCATTGCATTATTTGTTGGTGGAACATTCTGGGAACTGGAGAATGAGGACAAAGATGCCATTTATTACGAAGGCGACTTTGCTACAGAAGAAGAAAGGACAGCGACAGGTGCTGCACTGGTAAAGCAGGTAGAAGCAGAAGGCGCTGCACTGTTAACAAATGATAATGCTGCACTTCCGCTTGAGGTAGGTGCGAAAGTCAGTCTGTTCTCAACATCATCTGTAAATATCGTATATGGCGGAACAGGTTCCGCAAACGTTGACACTACAAAGTGTGACGATTTAAAGACGGCATTGGAAAAAGCAGATTTTGAAGTAAACGAGACGTTGTGGAACTTCTATAAAGAAGGAGAGGCATCCATTTACACCCGCGAGGATGCAGGTGCTACCGCACAGGATTCCGCAGCTGCGGATGACGCTATGAGCTCTTATGGTAAGGCAGAAATTGCAGAAGCTCCATGGAATATTTATACCGAAGATGTATTGAAATCCGTAGAAAATTATGGGGATGCAGCAATCGTTGTGTTATCCCGTATCGGCGGAGAAGGTGCAGACTGTTACTTCGACCATTCATTAGGGGATGGAAAGAATTATCTTGCATTGAACCAAGATGAAAAAGACATGATGGCAGGCATCAAGAAGTTGAAAGATGAAGGCAAGGTGGATAAGATTATCGCGCTTATCAATACATCCAATGCGCTTCAGGTTGATTTCTTAAAAAATAACGAATATGGTGTAGATGCAGCTCTTTGGATCGGTGGCGTAGGTGCTACGGGTATCAATGCAGTAGCAGAGATTTTAAACGGAACCATCAACCCATCCGGTAGCTTGGTAGACACTTATTGCTATGACAACTACTCCAGCCCTGCAATGAAGAATTTCTCTACTGTTGTTTACGAAGGTGATACAACAAAGATACCGGGTCATGCTGACACCTACATGATTTATCAGGAAGGTATCTATGTAGGATACAAATATTATGAGACACGTTATGAAGATTATGTAATGGGTTCCGGTAATGCAGGTGAGTATACCTATAGCGATGATGTGGCGTTCCCATTTGGTTATGGATTAAGCTATACTACCTTTGAATACAGCGATATGAAGCTTACGTATGATGCAGCTACAACCACTTACACTATTAAAGTAAAGGTTACCAATACAGGTGATGTAGCCGGTAAGGAGACGGTACAGATTTATGTTTCCAGTCCGTATACAGACTACGACATTGCAAATAAAGTAGAAAAGGCTTCTGTAAGCTTGGTGGGATTTGGTAAAACCCAAATCTTGAAGCCGGGTGAATCAGAGACTCTGACAATTGAAGTAGACGGAGATTATGTAGCAAGCTACGATGCTTATGGTGCAGGCACATACATCTTAGATGCTGGTGACTACTATTTTACAGCAGCGACAGACGCTCACAATGCAGTAAACAATGTTTTAGCTGCAAAGGGATTTACTCCAAGCAGCACAGCAAAACGTATGGATGCAGCAGGAGATGCTTCTTTAGTTGCAACATGGAATAATCCAAAATTAGATACCACCACATACGCGGTAAGCGATGCGGGCGTAGAGATTAAAAATCAATTAAATGATTCTGACCCGAATTTAAATGAAAATGTGGGACAAAAAGTAACCTATCTTACACGTAACGATTGGGAAGGTACCATGCCAAGCCTGGAAAAAACGATTAAGATTGCATTGAATGATTATTTGGTACAGGCACTGCAGGATCAGCAGTACAAGACGGATCCGAATGCTACAGCAGAAATGCCTACACTTGGAGCGGATAATGGCTTGAAGCTTTATGATATGATTGGACTTGACTATGACGACCCGAAGTGGGATACCTTGTTAGATCAGCTTACCTTTGATGAGATGGTTTCCTTAATCGGTGACTCCTTCCATTGGACCATGCCGATTTTATCTGTACAGGCTCCGGGTACACGTGATGAGAACGGTCCACAGGGCTTGACCGTTGCATTGTTTGGAAGCAAGCTCGGTGTAGAAACTACTGCACTTACTTCAGAGGATGTATTGGCAGCAACCTTTAATAAAGAATTGGCTTATGAAATTGGTAATATTGTAGGTAATGACTGCTTAGATGCAAAGGTGTCCTTCCTCTATGGACCAGGTGCAAACACACACAGAACTCCATATGGCGGACGAAACTTTGAATATTATTCTGAAGACGGATACCTCTCTTCTGAAATTGGTAAGTGGGAAGTAAAAGGTATCGAAGAAAAAGGCGTTTTCGTTGTAATGAAGCATTTTGCATTAAATGACTCTGAACAAGACAGAATCGGTCTTGGCGTATGGCTGAATGAACAGGCTGCTCGTGAAATTTATTTGAGAGCGTTCCAGGGCGCTTTGGAAGATTCTCAGGGCTCCGGAAATGGTGTTATGATGGCCTATACCCGCTGGGGTGCAAGATGGTCCGGTTCCAACGCAGGACTTATCAAAGGCATTATGAACGGAGAATGGAACTGTAACGGTCTTCAGATTACAGACAACGTATTGAACTCCATGGTAAATGGTATTGATGGTGTTATAAATGGTACCACAACCTTCGACTCCATGCTTGCATTTATGATTACAGGCAACGGCGGATTAGCACAGTACAGCAAAGACCCTGTAGCAGTTACTGCTATGAGAGAAGCTTGCCACCACAACTTATATGCGATTGCAAATTCACAGGCGATGAATGGAATTGGTCCAAACACAACCATTAAAGAGACAGAGCCGATTGTTATCGGAATCTGCAGAATTATGACCATTGTATTCTGGACATTATTTGCAGTATCACTTGTTTTCTGGATTTTAAAAGTAAGAGCATTCAAGAAAACAGAAGATTATATTTTATACAAAAAGAAGTAATATCCAATGAAATAAATATGGAAAAAATAACAAATCAAAAAGAAATAAAGAAGATAACACTGCTTTTCATGTTCACGTATATGATAAGCTACATTACCCGTACAAATTACGGAGCAATTATTTCTGAAATGGTGGAGGCTACTTCTTTTTCAAAAAGTATGCTTTCCATGTCCATTACCGGAAGCTTCGTTACCTATGGTACAGGTCAGATTGTCAGTGGAATTTTGGGGGATAAGTTTTCACCCAAAAAATTAGTTTCTATTGGATTTATTATTACGATATTAATGAATTTATTGATTCCGTTATGTACGAATCCATATCAGATGCTGGCGGTTTGGTGCGTAAATGGCTTTGCACAGTCTTTTATGTGGCCTCCGATTGTGAAGCTTATGACGACTCTTTTCTCTAATGAGGATTATTCCAAGGCTACGGTGACGGTTTCCTGGGGCAGTTCATTCGGTACCATAGCAGTATATTTGTTGGCTCCCGTGTTAATCTTTTTATCCGGTTGGAGAGCAGTGTTTATATTTGCGGCTATTTGCGGTGTGATAATGTTATTTGTTTGGAATCGCAATTGCCCGAATATGGAAGTAGCAAAGGAAGTAACTGCAAAAAAGGCGGAAGTAAAAGAAACAACCGGCAGTCGTAAGAATTTTTTGTTTACACCGCACATGCTCTGCATTATGCTCGCGATTGTGCTTCAGGGTATGCTTAGAGATGGTGTAACTACCTGGATGCCTTCCTATATATCTGAAACTTATAATTTGAGCAGTATTATTTCTATTTTAACAGGAGTAGTACTTCCGGTTTTCAGTATTGTTTGCTTTAGAGTTACTTCTGAGTTATATCAAAGAAAGCTTAAAAACCCGATGATATGCGCAGGCGTAATCTTTGGTGTTGGTATGATATCCGCCCTGGCACTGCTTCTTTTTACGGGACGAAGTGCCGCTTGTTCCGTACTGTTTTCCGCCTTGCTTACCGGATGTATGCATGGTGTAAACCTGATGTTGGTATGTATGCTTCCTGCATTTTTCCAAAAGTATGGTAAGGTTTCTACGGTATCCGGTGTGTTAAACTCCTGCACCTAC
Organism: Lachnospiraceae bacterium; assembly: GCA_017521985.1. Taxonomy (GTDB): domain Bacteria; phylum Bacillota; class Clostridia; order Lachnospirales; family Lachnospiraceae; genus RGIG6307. Next base: position 1,571 of record JAFXAZ010000032.1, on the reverse strand, counting down.
GTAGGAAGTGCCATTTCTACCTATGGTATTGCCGTGATTTCCGAAGCATATAGCTGGAGTTTTACGCTTCTTATCTGGGTGTTGATTGCAGCATTGGGAACAGTTACCTGTTTTGCTGTATCCAAAAAGCAGTTATAGTCTATAAGTAAAAAAGGGAAGTTTTCCGTTATGTTGGAAAACTTCCCTAAATTTTCAGGTTTATTTCAGAACTAATTCATCCCATCTTTCTGTGGATACCATTCCAACGTAGGTTTTGCCGGTGTTGAGTGTAATTTCCTTGCCGGACATGTCGTAGAATTTGGTTGGTTCAATATCGATTCCTTTTTCCCAGGTTACAGGGATAGCCTTGCCGCCTGTGATGTAGTAGCCTTCGCCGCTCTGCTGGAATACCTTAAATTCCATGTAGCCGTTTGCGTCAAGCTGTACCACCTCTGCACTTTGAAGAATAACATTGGTAAATGCCAGCTGCTTGTTGTCGTTTTCTAAGTCGATGTGTGGCTCGCCGTATTCGGAATACAGGTATGTATTGGTTGCCTTGTCATATTCCAGTTCAGATTCATTATGTGGAAATGGCAGGTCGATAAAGGTACAATCCTTGGAATCCTTAGCAGTGGAGAGGTCTACAGGGTTTTTCTCGTCTGCAAATAGCCAATGTGCACCGCGGTAATATTCATTGTATTCCACGTCGATTTTGTTGGCTTTCATTCTGCTTTCAATTTCACCGTTGGTTACGTACTCTGTAAATTCACGTGGCTTACCGTTTTCGATGCGGGCAAAGCCGCCACTTAAGTTGTCAATCCATGGATTGGAGAGATACGGATTAATATAGAATGGACCGCCGTCGTGGATAAGGATTGCATTATACTCCGGTGCAAGCATAAAGTGGGTTGGACGTACGCTTCGAATGCTGCCAAAGCGGGTAATGCTTGCATAGTCCTTTACCAGAGCCATGAAACGGGTAATTTCACCATTAGCGGTACTGTTCATTAATTCGTATACGATGTCTGCCTGTGTCAGACCATAATGATCCAGTGCGGTTTTCTCGTTGTCAACTAAGACTGCAACAGGACGCTGATTTTGCAGTGCTTCATCAATCCATTCGTTGGTTAGCTCACTGCGGTACATACCATCGTGATTTTCTTCCACAATCGGTTCTGTGGCCGGTTCGGTAGATGTGTTTTCGGTTGAGGCTGTTTCTTCTGTCGTCTCGGTTGCAACAGATGCAGTAACTTCATCTGAATCGCCGCAGGCAGTTAACAGGCTGAATGCCATTACCGTGGACAAAAGAATTGCGAGTGTTTTTTTCTTCATATGAAATAAGTCCTTTCTGATCTGAAAATTCGATGATACCATTATAATGCTTTTTTCCAAATTTAAAAAGCTTTTTGTACAAATTTATACAAAATATTTTAAGAATAGATTTTATATGGTATAATGTTTAAGTGAAGTATCACATTTTGAGCAGATAAAAAGAGCAGTCTACCTAAATGTGGAACTGCTCTAAATGTGATTCTTCATAATTGTACCAATTCGCGGAACTTTAGCCGAGAACTGTATGGGGATAGTATCCC
>JAFXAZ010000021.1 GCA_017521985.1 Lachnospiraceae bacterium | reverse complement strand
TTTCCGCTGGCGCGAGGGTTTGATTATTCTCACTATGATGATTTTGGAGCCGGGAGAAGCTATGGTTATAAAAGAAAGCATCTGGGTCATGATATGATGGGACAGACCGGAACGCCGATTATTGCGGTGGAGTCCGGTGTGATAGAGGCAATAGGCTGGAATCAGTATGGTGGCTGGCGTATAGGGATTCGAAGTTTTGATGAGAGGCGTTATTATTATTACGCACATCTGCGGCAGAACTACCCATATGCGGAAGGGTTGGAAGAGGGCAGTGTGGTGACTGCCGGAGATGTGATTGGTTACATGGGGCATACCGGTTACAGTACACAGGAGAATGTGAATAATATTGAGGTTACACATTTACATTGGGGGCTGGAATTGATTTTTGATGAAAAGCGGCGAGAAGAAGGGTATGAAATCTGGGTGGATGTCTATCCGTTGACCCGATTTTTGGCAAAACATACCCAAACCGCACATAAGGTGGAGGGAACGAAGGAATGGGCCAGAAGTACGGATATAATTGACCCCAAGGTCGAGGAATATCTGAAAAAATAGACCTTGCCTTATTTTGGATTGCATAAAAATAAGCCTGGTAGTATGATAATAATACTGATGCATAGGAACGTGAGGAATCAGATATGAATAAACATGTACGAAAGCGAGCGCTTATTTTTTTTATCATTAGTATTATAGTTGAACTGGTTGTTTTTAATAGGGATACCATTTTTTCAGTAAAAGGTGCAGCAAATATAGCAATGGAATATCAGGCAAGCAAGGAGTTCTCAGAGCAGGAACAGGGACTCCTATTTCTTGCATCCGGGCAAAAAGGGTATTTGGAACTAGGCGGAATGAGTGGAAAACCGGGATATTTGTTTTTTGACATAGATTGTAGGAATGCAAACGGTGAAACGGTTCCGTATAGGCTGCAGCTTGCAATTTCAGATGAAGGTAATGTAAATATGTACTATTTGCCTGCAGTTACCATATATTCCGATGTGCAGGAAACAAAGTATGTTAATGCTCATAGTTATGGTGATGTGAAAGACATGCGTATTTATCTTTGGGCAAATGAAAATGCTACGTTTACCGTCCATAAAGTGTTATATAATGCAAGCGTACCGATACATTTTTCTGTGATAAGGTTATTAGTCGTGTTTGCCGGGATAAGTTTATTATGGTGTATTCGTCCGGGATCCTCTCTGTATGAAAAAAAGTGGTCCGCAAAAGAGCGAGTTTTTGTGGTAGGTATTGTAGTTGTGGCGAACTTAATTTTGTGGTACCGTTTAATTAACTTGAACCCACAGTTCATGGATCCTCCATGGCCCCATCATCATCAGTATCATAGGCTTGCTGTAGCCATAAGTCAGGGCGAAGTAAGTATTCCTATTGGCATAGAAGAGGATTTGGCACAGATAGAAAATCCATACGATTATACCGTGAGACAAAACAGTGTGCCGAATGTAAATACAGGGTGGGATACTGCCTTTTATGAAGGAAAATTTTACGTATATTTTGGTGTGGTGCCGGTGCTTTTGTTTTATCTGCCATATTATGTATTTACCGGCAGTGCCTTTCCTACCTGGTTGGGAATCTTTTTGGCAGGGGCAGCAGTGCTTATAGGGATGTTTTATTTCATAAAGCAGGTTGTGAAAAGGCATTTTCCAAACACACCATTTTTACTTCAGGTAATATTAGCCGTGATAGCCGGAAACTGCATGAATACCTTTATGTTTATGATGCGTCCGGATTTTTATTCTCTGCCGATTATATGTGCCATGGCTTTTTCCATATGGGGAATTGGGCTGTGGTTCTCAGCAGCAGAAGCCTGGGAGAGAGAGCAGAATAGGGAAGCAATTTTTGGCAAAGCGCAAATGATAAAGCTGACATTGGGTAGTCTTTGTATGGCGCTGGTTGCCGGATGCAGACCCCAGTTTTTATTAGGCTCTTTTCTTGTGTTTTTTATAATTGGTGATATTTTCCGAAAAGAATGGAAGTGCTCTCACAAAAAATTATATTTAAGAATAATACCGGCAGCGATACCATTTATAATTGTGGCAGCAGGATTAATGAGTTACAATTATGTACGTTTTGGTTCTCCGGTAGATTTTGGAGCAAATTATAATCTTACTACCAATGATATGACACATAGAGGTATCAATCTTGCAAGGAATGTGGATGGTATATTTATGTATCTATTTCAGTTTCCTAATATTGGAGCAAACTTTCCATACGTATTTTCCACAAGCTTTCAATCACCGTATATTGGGAAGACAATCCGTGAAGCAATGTTCGGAGGCACCTTTTTTACCAATATCATTTTATTTTCGCTGCTTGCATTAAGAAAAGTCAAACAAAAACTAAAAGAAAAGAAAGTGTTTGGTATGGTGACCGCCTGTATTGTATTTGCTCTAATTATTGTAGTTGCAGATACTCAGTTGGCTGGTATACTTAGTAGATACTATGCAGATTTTTTGTGGTTGCTTTTTCTTGCGGCAATTCCGGTACTTTTGCAGTTGTGGGAAAGATTGAAAGGAAGCAGTCTGCAAAAAACGTTAATTTTATTTATTCTTGTATGTGGAATATGGGGTCTTTTTATGCAATTTAGCATGGGCTTACAGGCGGGTGAGATAGAAAGTAAAAATGCAGCAGAATATTATGCCATAAAAGAATTTTGGTTTGATTAATTTTTTTGTCAATATTCTTATAAAAATGTAGACGAGTACTTTGAAATGTAGTATTATTAAACTTACAAATCAAGGAAAGGAGAATCGACATGGCAGATATCGAGTTGTTACATGCAATTGGACAGTTGTTAGATGTGAAGCTGCAACCGGTACATGAGCGATTGGACCGGATGGACGAGCGGCTGGACGGAATCGATGAACGATTGGACCGGATGGACGAGCGTCTGACGAATCTGGAAGGCCAGATGACAGTTGTGAATACACGATTGACGAATCTGGAAGGCCAGATGACAGTTGTGAATACACGATTGACGAATCTGGAAGGCCAGATGACAGTTGTGAATACACGATTGACGAATCTGGAAGGCCAGATGACAGTTGTAAATACACGATTGACGAATCTGGAAGGCCAGATGACAGAAATGAATACACGTGTGACAAATCTGGAAGAACAGGTGACAGTTGTAAATACACGATTGACGAATCTGGAAGAACAGGTATCAGACGTGAAGACACGTGTAAAGCGAGTGGAGCTTATTATGGAAAATGAAGTTAAGCCCCGCCTTCATACTATTGAAGAATGCTATCTATCTACCTACAGACGTTATGTGGAATACAGTGAGAAGATGACAAATGCCTTTGTAGACATCGATATACTGAAGAAAACAGTGCATCGGCACAGCATGAAGTTACAATCAGCGACATAACCGGAAGGTTGCGTTTATATACATAGGATAAAGTTATAAAAAGGCTCAGAGAGCGGAAATCTCTGAGCCTTTACCATGTCATATTTTAAAGTTCTGCGTATTATACGCACGGCGTTACATCGTCTTTGGTTCGCAAGTTACGTCACAACCCAGTTTTTTGAAGGTTTTCTGGTCCGCAACGGATAAAAGTACACTAGAGTGTACCTGACAGCCACGAAGCTTTGGAAGCTGAGAGAGAGCCAGTGCTGCATCTTCATTGTAGGCAGCAGTAGCAGAAAGGGCAATCAAAACTTCGTCCGTGTGTAGACGAGGATTTTTACTCTTTAAATATTTGGTCTTTAATTCCTGAATCGGTGCAATGGCAGAAGGAGCCAAAATCATATTTTCATGAGGGATTCCTGCAAGAACTTTGATGGCATTTAATAAAGCAGCACTGCAGGCACCTAAGAGATTACCGGTTTTACCGGTTACCATCGTGCCATCTGAAAGCTCAATTGCAACCGCAGGAGCACCGGTAGCCTCTGCCCGGATAAGAGCCGGTTTTACGGTAGGTCTGTCGGATACGCTTATTTTCTCATGACTCATTAAAAGTTCAATTTTGTTTACTTCTTCCTGACGACTTTTGCCATTTGCAACGCCTACAATAGTATTGTAGTATCTGCGGATAATTTCCTGTCGGGAAGCTTCACGGCAGACCTCATCATCAATAATGCAATTGCCCACCATATTTACACCCATATCGGTCGGTGATGCATATGGACTTTCACCGTAAATCATCATAAACATGGCATTTAATACCGGGTAAATCTCTACATCACGATTATAATTTACCGTAGTGACACCATATGCCTTTAAATGGAATGGGTCAATCATGTTAATATCATTTAAATCAGCAGTAGCAGCCTCATATGCCAGATTTACCGGATGATCCAGTGGAAGATTCCAAATAGGGAAGGTCTCAAATTTGGCATAACCGGCACGTACACCACGCTTGTGCTCATGATATAACTGAGAGAGGCATGTACTCATCTTGCCGCTACCCGGTCCCGGTGCGGTTACCACTACTAATGGTCTGGTGGTTTCGATATAATCATTTTTACCAAAACCATTTTCGCTTACAATGTGGGAAACATTGGTAGGATAACCGGAAATAGCATAGTGGTGATATACCTTAACGCCTAATTTCTCTAATCGCTTCTGAAATAAAACAGCCCGATGCTGGTCTGCATATTTGGTAAGCACCACGCTGCCTACATAAAGACCTTTGGAGTGGAACTCGTCCATAAGACGTACTACATCGTCATCATAGGTGATACCTAAGTCACCGCGGATTTTATTTTTTTCGATATCTTCAGCACTTACTACCATTACAATTTCTGCCTGGTCCGCAAGCTGCATAAGCATCTGGAGCTTACTGTCGGCAGCAAAGCCCGGCAAAACGCGGGCAGCATGGAAATCGTCAAAAAGCTTACCGCCAAATTCCAAATAGAGCTTATTGTCAAATTTACCGATACGCTCCATAATATGCTGGGATTGTGTTTTCAAGTATTTCTCGTTGTCAAAGCCTATTCTCATAGTGTTTTCATCCTTTTGTCAAAAAAATATACATTTATATTAATATAGCACTGTTTGGACAAATTCACAATTTGTATTTATAAAAATCAGGTATAAAAATATGGAAATTTACAGTTTGTGCATTTGTGGAATACGATTGCGGAAGGTAGCGTAGTGGGTAAAACCACTTTCTAACAGTACGGCACGGGCAAAATCAAAGTCTGCACCGATTGCTTCCGGTTTGTGAGCATCGCTTCCAATTGTAACCAGTTCACCACCAAGCTCACGGTAGCGTGTTAAAATAATACTGTTTGGATTGGTGGTTTTTAAACCGCGGGAAAGAGCACCGGCATTGCACTCAATTGCTTTTCCCATGGAAACCAGCTTCATAAGTATCGGGTCTAATAAATCCTGATACTTTTCATAGGTATAAAACTTGTCTTTGTTTGGGCCATAACGAACCACATAATCCAGATGGCCTAAAGAATCAAAACCGTCATATACCTCTAAATTTTCTAATATAAACTTAAAATAATTGCGATATGCCTCTTCCTCTTCGATATCTTTGAAATAATACTGAGAATAATACGGATCATTTCCGTTACAAGTGTGTATGGAACCCAGGATAAAATCAAAAGGATATTTTTTAATGCACTCATAATAGGTCTGTGCCAGGTGTGGTTGTAAACCCAGTTCCAAACCAAATAAAAACTCCAATTTACCTCGATACTTTGCTTCTAATTCCAAATAGTGTGCTCTGTATGCTTCAAAATCCACTAAAAAAGGCGGAGTAGGGTCGCTGAAGTAATTTGGATAATCAATGTCATAATGTTCTGTCATACAGATAGCTTTAAGATTTTTGCTGATTGCACTTTGAATCATGGATTCCATGGAAGCAGTGGAATCGCTGGAAAAGGAAGAATGCATATGAAAATCATGTAAAATAGGCATAAAATATTCTCCTGCTCTATGTATTATGTTATTGCTAACAGTATACAATATTTATGCACAGAATGGAATGAAAAATTGAAAAAATGGAAAAATCTTTATATTAGGACTTGTCAAACAGAGGAAAACAATGTATAATTTTCATGCTGATAAAAAATTGTCAATCGAATTGCGCCCAAAAGCGTAATGAAATAATTTATTTTTTTAGGAGGATTTCCAAAATGGCAGTAAAAGTAGCAATTAATGGTTTTGGCCGTATCGGTCGTCTTGCTTTCAGACAGATGTTTGATGCTGAAGGTTATGAAGTAGTAGCAATCAATGACTTAACAAGTCCTGAGATGCTTGCTCACTTATTAAAGTACGATACAGCACAGGGCAAATACAAATATGCTGATTCTGTAGTAGCAGGCGAAAGCTCTATCACAGTAAATGGCAAAGAAATCACAATCTACGCAAAAGCAAATGCAGCTGAGCTTCCATGGGGCGAGCTTGATGTAGACGTTGTTTTAGAATGTACAGGTTTTTACACAAGCAAAGCAAAAGCACAGGCTCACATCGATGCAGGTGCAAAGAAGGTTGTTATCTCTGCTCCGGCAGGTAATGACTTACCAACTATCGTTTACAACGTAAACCATGACACATTAACAGCTGAAGATACAATTATCTCTGCTGCTTCTTGTACAACAAACTGCTTAGCTCCTATGGCTAAGGCTTTAAATGATTTAGCTCCAATCCAGAGCGGTATCATGACAACAGTTCACGCTTACACAGGTGACCAGATGATCTTAGACGGTCCTCAGAGAAAGGGTGACAAGAGACGTGCTCGTGCAGGTGCTCAGAACATCGTTCCTAACTCTACAGGTGCTGCAAAGGCTATCGGTTTAGTTATTCCGGAATTAAACGGCAAGTTAATCGGTTCTGCACAGCGTGTTCCAACCCCAACCGGTTCTACTACAATTTTAGTAGCAGTTGTTAAGGGTAAAGTAACAAAGGATGAAATCAATGCAGCTATGAAGGCAGCAGCTACAGATTCTTACGGTTACAACACAGATGAAATCGTATCCAGCGACGTTATCGGTATGACATACGGTTCTTTATTCGATGCTACACAGACAATGGTAGCTCCTATGGAAGATGGCAATACACAGGTACAGGTTGTATCTTGGTATGACAACGAAAACAGCTACACATCTCAGATGGTTAAGACAATTAAGTACTTCGCTGAGTTAGCTTAAGTTTTAATAGGAAATATGAATTGACCTAATGGGGTCCGGTCATCTTGGACCGGACCTCTTATCATGTAAAATAAAGGAGATTATTACGATGGGTTTAAACAAGAAATCAGTTGATAATATCAACGTAAACGGCAAAAGAGTTCTCGTTAGATGTGATTTCAACGTACCTTTAAAAGAAGGCAAAATTACAGACGAAACACGTATCAATGCAGCACTTCCAACAATCAATAAATTAATCGCTGATGGTGGCAAGGTTATCCTTTGCTCTCACTTAGGTAAGGTTAAAAATGGTCCTAACGAAGGTGAATCTTTAGCTCCTGTAGCTGTAAGACTCAGCGAAAAGTTAGGCAAAGAAGTAGTATTCGTTGCTGATTACAATGTAACAGGCGAAGCTGCAACGAACGCAGTAGCAGCTATGAAGGAAGGCGATGTTGTATTATTACAGAATACTCGTTTCCGTGGCAAAGAAGAAACAAAGAACGGTGAAGAATTCTCCAAAGAGTTAGCTGACTTAGCAGATGTATATGTATGTGACGCATTTGGTTCTTCTCATAGAGCACATGCTTCTGTAGCAGGTGTTACAAAGTTCATCTCTGAAAAGGGCGGCGAAAATGCAGTTGGTTACTTAATGCAGAAGGAAATTGAATTCCTTGGCAATGCAGTAGAAAATCCGGTTAGACCTTTCGTTGCAATCCTTGGTGGTGCAAAGGTTGCTGATAAGTTAAATGTTATCTCTAACTTACTTGAGAAGTGCGATACCTTAATCATTGGTGGCGGTATGGCATTTACATTCTTAAAAGCACAGGGAATGGAAATCGGTAACTCTTTAGTAGATGATGAAAAGCTTGAATACTGTAAAGAAATGATTGCAAAGGCAGAAAGCCTCGGCAAGAAGTTATTACTTCCTGTTGACGCAGCAGTTGCTTCTGCTTTCCCAAGCCCGATTGATGCGGCTATTGATGTAGATTATGTAGCAGCAGACGCTATTCCGGCTGATAAGATGGGTCTTGATATTGGACCTAAGACTGCTGAAATGTATGCAGATGCTGTTAAGAGTGCAAAGACCGTTGTTTGGAATGGACCTATGGGTGTATTTGAAAACCCAACACTTGCAGCAGGTACTATCGCAGTAGCAAAGGCTTTGGCTGAAACAGAAGCTACTACTATCATTGGTGGCGGTGACTCCGCAGCAGCTGTAAATCAGTTAGGTTTTGGCGATAAGATGAGCCACATTTCTACAGGTGGCGGTGCTTCCTTAGAATTCTTAGAAGGCAAGGAACTTCCGGGCGTTGTAGCAGCAGATGACGCTGAATAATCTTAGTACAGAAGAGGACAATGATATGAGAAAAAAAATTATCGCAGGTAACTGGAAAATGAACATGACTCCAACTCAGGCAGTAGCTTTAATCGAAGAGTTAAAGCCATTAGTTGCGAATGAGGATGTAGATGTTGTTTTCTGTGTACCGGCAATTGATATTATTCCTGCAGTAGAAGCAGTAAAGGGTACAAACATTCAGATTGGTGCTGAAAATATGTACTATGAAGAAAAGGGTGCCTTCACAGGCGAAATCGCACCGGCTATGTTAGTAGATGCAGGTGTAAAGTACGTTATTATCGGTCATTCCGAACGCAGAGAATATTTTGCAGAAACAGATGCTACTGTAAATAAGAAAGTATTAAAAGCTTTCGAACATGGAATTACCCCAATTATCTGCTGTGGTGAGACCCTTACTCAGAGAGAACAGGGCGTAACCATTGACTTTGTTCGTCAGCAGATTAAGATTGCATTCCAGAATGTAACTGCAGAGCAGGCAAAGGCAGCTGTTATTGCATACGAGCCAATCTGGGCAATCGGTACCGGTGTTACTGCTACCAGCGACCAGGCTGAAGAAGTGTGTGCAGCAATCAGAGCCTGCATCGCAGAGGTTTATGATGAACAGACTGCAGAAGCAATCCGTATTCAGTACGGCGGCTCTGTAAACGGCGGTAATGCAGCAGAATTATTTGCAAAGGCTAATATCGATGGCGGCTTAGTTGGTGGTGCATCCTTAAAGGCTGAATTTGGCAAAATTGTTTGCTACAACAAGTAATGTGAAATTATAAATAAAGGCACAGTTCTTTCTCTTGGGGAAGGAGCTGTGTTTTTTTTGTATCAAATACTTGGTAGAAACATAAATCTTCATAAAAACTTAATGTGACAACCACTATATTCTGATATATACTTAAGGTAGTAAATTGGCTGAAAATTTTGAGCAGAAAAGAGGGATATTATGAAGAAAAAATTATTAGCATTTGCTTTAAGTCTAATCATGGTTGCAGGTCTTGCAGCATGTGGTAATGGCAATACAGAAGAAACGAAAAATGTAGAAAGACCGGCGTATGTATATGTACCCGAATACTTTGATTGGGGTGTAGAAGAGCCGGAAAATGGCTATATCAATACATATGGTGTGGTAAATGGTTACATGCTTGGCATAAAGAGTGAGTGGAGCAACGAAACTCATCAACAGAGCGAGAATATTTTGAAGTATAGTCTTGTAGATGGCACGTTGGAGGAAATACCTTACATATCTGATAATTCAAATGAATACATCAATGCGGTTACCGTACAGCAGGAAGGTGGTATTGCTGCATGTGTGCAGGAGTATATCTGGGATGAAAAGACCAGGGAAGGGCAGGCTTTCTATCGTGTGATTTTTATGGATGCTGCGGGTCAGGTGACAGGTGAAATTGATTTGGCTGACATTTATGCGGAAATGGCTCAAAAGAGTGATTATGCATATATCAATAATATTGCAGTAGACAGCGACCAGGTGGTTTATCTGCAATTTGAGCAGGAAATCGTAGCGGTTAATCCGGATGGAAGTAAGCTCTTTAGTGTGGAAACAGACAACTGGATTCAGAATATGGGAAATATGAACGATGGCAGTGTATATGCAGTTTATTACGGGCAGAACGGCAGTGAAATCGGTGTTATCGATAAAAATGCCAAGGCTTTTGGCACAAAATATGAATTAGGCAATAACAATTTAAATGGTTTCTTTAATATTGCGGAAGATAATATGCTTTATTTCAGTGACAGTACATCTGTACGCAAATTAGATTTGACAACCGGAAAAAGTGAAGAAGTATTCCAGTGGCTGAGTGTAGATATGAACGGTCAGTACGTGGATGGTGTAAATTATTTGGATGAAAAGACATTCTTTGCACATTATCGCGATTGGAGCAGCGATGAAGAAGGTTTTGTGAAACTAGTAAAAACCGATTCCAGTCTTGTTCCCGAAAAGACGATTTTGACCCTGGCAGCTTTAAGCAGTGACAGTAATATTCAGGCTGATGTAGTTGCATTTAATAAGGCCAATACCGAATATCGTATTGAATTAAAAACCTATTTGGATTATAATACAATGACAGAAGCAGATTATCAAAATTATGAACAGTTTTTATCTGATGCGACTACTCGTATGTTGAATGACATTACCGGAAAGGATGCACCGGATATGATTTCCTTATCTAACAGCAATATTAGTATGGCAACGTTGGCAAGTAAGGGGGCGTTAGAAGAGATTACCCCTTATTTGGAAAAGGCAGGTTATTCCGAAGAGGATTTTGTGGCAGGTGTGGTAAACAGCTATAAGTTGGATGGTAAGCTTTACACTATGCCGGGGCGTTTTGCCATTCAGACCACTATGGCGGACAGTGCCATTGTAGGAGACAAGGAAGGCTGGACCTTACAGGAAGCGTTGGAGGTTATCAAAAATCTTCCGGAGGGTATGTCTTTTAGTGAATATGATACACAGGAATACTTTATTCAAAAGTGTTTGATATATGGTTATACGAATTTTATTGATGAACAGAATGCAAGCTGCAATTTTGATTCCGAAGAATTTAAAGCTATTTTAGAAATGGCAAAAACCTTCCCGACGGAATCTGATTACAGCGGGGAGGCAACACCGATTCTTATTCAAAATGGTGAGGTTTTAACGATGGATGCCGGTATCAGTTCCTTGGAAGAAGTTCAGGTTTGTCTTGCATATTTTGGGGATAAGATTACTCCTACTTTTATCGGTTATCCGGGAGTTAGCGGTAATGGTGCATTATTAAGTTCTTATGGCAGCACGTATGCAATATGTTCCAAGTCTGATTATAAAGATATTGCAGCAGAATTTATTATTGAAAAGATGACCCAGCCTTATGAGCCAGAGGATTATAGAAATTGGGGATTCCCAAGTTTAAAGAAAGAGCTGGATGCCTATATTACAGACCAGATTACGGTGGAATATATTAAGGATGAAAATGGCGAGCTTATTTTAGATGAAGAAGGAAATCCGATTCCGGAAAACGGTGGCGGCAGTATAGGCTGGGAAGGCTGGATGTATGAATATAGACCATGTACCCAGGAAGACGCGGATATCCTGCTGGAATTGGTGGATGGAATCGAAGGAGTTTATACCAATTCTGACAGTACCATTTTTTCAATGATTATGGAAGAGGTGAGTTACTTCTTAAGTGGTGCTAAGACAGCAGATGAAGTAGCAGCGCTAATTCAGAATAGAATCAGTTTATATTTAATGCAAAATAGTTAAAACAAAGAAAGGGAGGTAGAGCAGAATGAAAAAGACGTGGGCAAAAAGCGGCAAACATGAAAAACATGCCAAGCGAACCTCTGCTCTGTTTTTAGCTCCAAGCTTTCTGGGAGTAATGGCTTTTTTTATACTGCCTTTTATTGTAGTTATTGTATATTCTTTGGTAGATAATCCCATCAATATGGAGTTTAACGGACTGGGCAATTTTATCAGAGTAATCAACAATGGTGCTTTTAAAAAGGCCATAGCCAATACGTTAAAGTTTTCTGTTATAGCAGTACCTTTGGCAGTTGTGTTGTCATTGATGCTGGCGATTGTACTGGAGTGGAAGATTCCGTTTAGAAGTCAGTTCAGAACCTTTTTCTTAAGTCCGATGATGGTGCCGGTAGCCAGTATCGTATTAATCTGGCAGGTACTGTTCCACTACAATGGTGCGGTAAATGAGTGGCTTGGTGCATTTGGCATAGACAAAATTGACTGGTTAAAATCAAGTAAGGCATACATAGTGGTTGTGGTACTGTTTTTGTGGAAGAACCTGGGCTATAATATGATTCTTTTTATGGCAGCCTTGTCTAATATTCCGGAGGACCTGATTGAAGTGGCACGGCTGGAAAACGCAAATAAGTGGCAGATTTTTTATCATATTAAATTACGATATATGTCATCTACCATTTTATTTGTAACCATTATGTCATTAATTAACTCTTTTAAGGTGTTTAGAGAGATTTATCTTTTGACCGGTGACTATCCGGTGGATACCATTTATATGTTGCAGCATTACATGAACAATATGTTTGCAAAATTAGATTATCAGAATTTGTCTGCAGCGGCAGTGCTGATGAGTTTATGTATGATAGTCATTATCGGTATCATGTTCTTAGTTGAAAATTATTATGGAAAGGATGTGGAAGGCTGATGATAAATCCAAAGAAGACCAGGACGCTTTCCAAGGCAAAAAAACGCGATAAGCGAGCGCAAATGGTGCGCCTTTCCATAGCGTTTTTAATAGCAGCAATCTTTGCGGTATTGTTTTTGACACCGATTGTACTGACGATTACCAATTCTTTTATGTCAGAAACAGAAATCAATGCAAATTACGGACAGATTTTTGCAAAAAACGAAAGTGGCGGAAAGGTATATATTGCTGAAAAAATAAATTTGAAATTTATACCGGATATGGTGTCTTTTAGTCAGTATATTACGGTATTGTTAAAGAGTCCGGAATACCTGTTGAAATTTTGGAATTCTGTTATATTGGTGGTTCCTATTGTAGGATTTCAGTTGTTGGTGGCAGCACTTGCAGCATATGGTTTTAGCCGTTACAGGGGGCGTATCAGAGAAATGATTTTCTTTGCATATATTATTTTGATGCTGATGCCTTATCAGGTAACCTTAGTACCGAATTATCTGGTAAGTGACTGGCTGAATATATTGGATACCAGATGGGCTATCTGGCTTCCAGGTATTTTCTCACCATTTGCGGTATTTTTGCTGACAAAGTATATGCGGCGAATACCGGTTGGAGTTATTGAGGCTGCTGAAATTGATGGAGCCGGTGAACTACAGATATTCACATCCATCAGCTTACCGCTTTGTAAAAGTGCTATATGCTCAGCAGCGATTTTAGTGTTTATTGATTATTGGAATATGGTAGAGCAGCCATTGATTTTATTGGGAGATACCCAGATGCATCCGCTTAGTGTATTTCTTAGCAAGATTAATACAGGAGAATTGGGGCTGGCTTTTGCAGTGGCTACCATTTATATGGTGCCTAGCTTATTTGTATTCCTGTATGGCGAAGATTATTTAGTAGAAGGTATTACATACCAGGGTGGTATCAAAGGTTAACATCACACATAGAAAGACGAGGACAAATATATGAACGAACAGGTTGGAAAAAAGCGAGACTGGATTAAAAATGCAGCGATTGTATTTTTAACAATTATGCTTGTACTGACTTTCTTTTCAAATACAATTATGAATTATTCTCTGCCGGAGGTATCTGCCCAGTATGTATCAAGTGGTACCATTCAGGCAAAGGTAAGAGGTAGCGGCACCATTGAAGCAGGGGATCCGTATTCTGTTAAAACAGATGCTTCCAAAACCATTTTAAGTGTTGCGGTAAGAAATGGTGACCATGTGGAAAAAGGAGATGTGTTGTTTTATCTGGAAGAAGGTGACAGCACAGAATTAAAGCAGGCACAGAAGACCCTGGACAGCTTATTGGATGCTTATCGTCAGAAGGCACTGAATGCAGACATTGACCCGGAAGTTACGAACAAAATTTTGAATGGTCAGTTTACGGACTTTAATACATATTATGTTAAAGTGCAGAATTTAAAAAAGGAAATAAAAGAGTTAGAGGATCATATTGCCGTTTACGAAAGAGAAATTGCAAAGGTTCAGGAAACTCGTGACGAAGCAGCAGGTGAAGGCAGTGATTCTTCCAAAGAAAAACGACAGGCTTATGAGGCGTGTATTGCCGAACGACAAAAGGCAGAGACTGCACTTAGTGCGGCATTTACTGCGGCAGGAGTTTCCAGCGTGGAAGAGGCAGCTACCAAGTTGACTGCAGCAGAAACTAATCTGGCAGCAGCAAAGAAGGCTGTTACCGATATTAAAAATGGTAGTGCTTACCAGCAGGCAGAAGTAATCCGTTCCGGTTATGAAAGTGCTATTGATAAGGCAAAAACGGACTTAGAAGCAGCAACTACGGCAGGCGACATGACAGCTCAGCAGGCGGCACAGGCAGCGTGGAATAAGGCACTTGCAGATTTAGAAAGTCACAATGCAAATACGACCGTTTACAGCGAGCTTAAGACCGCAGAAGCGGCAGTGGAAGTTGCACAGAAAAATCAAGCGGTTTTAGCAGATGTTACCAATGCAAATGCTATACTTGCTACAGCGAGGGCAAATGAGGAGGCCGCATGGAAGGTTTATGAAGCTGCAGGTCCAGACCATTCCGTTGCGATTTCACAGTATGATGATGTAATTAATAAAAATAAGGAATATGTGAACGAGCAGAAAGAAAAAGTTGCAGAAAAGCAGGCAGAATTAAATGATATTTTGACTCAGATGAATCAAGAGACCAGCTTATCAGCAGAATTAGAAGCTATCGCAGAGCAGAGAGAATTGATTAAAAAATTACAGGGCGGCTCAACGGAAAGTACCATTGTGGCTCCTATTTCCGGTAAAGTTGACAATATTTACTTAACTGCCGGTAACAGCACCACACCGGGAAATGAAGTGGCAACCATTTTTCCGGATGGCAAAGGCTACACCATGGAAGTGACCGTGACGAAAGAACAAGCACAGCGTTTAAGTAAAGGCGATGTGGCAGATATTCAGAATGCATGGTATTATTCCGATGTGACGGCAGTGCTTCAGCAGATTAAGACCAGTAAAACAGATCCTGCAAACAGCAAGGTTTTAGTCTTTACGGTAGAAGGGGATGTGAGCGATGGACAAAGCTTAAGTATTTCCATCGGACAAAAGAGTGCAAATTATGATTATATCGTACCAAACAGTGCGATTCGTGAGGATAATAACGGCAAGTTTATTTTAAAGGTATCTCAGAAAAGTTCTCCATTAGGAAATCGTTACTATGCAGAACGTGTGGATATAGAAGTGCTTGGCAGTGATGATACACAGTCTGCAATTAGAGGCGCTTTAGAGGGCTGGGAATTTGTAATCACAACATCTACAAAACCGGTTGAGGCAGGACAGCTTATTCGTTTGCCGGATTAAGGAGTAAGGTATGAAACGTAAAAGACTTTGGATTTTACTTCTTAGCTGCATTGTTTGTGTGCTGCTGGCGCTGGGACTGCATGGTTTTTCAAGTATACTCAAAAACCAACTACAGCATGAGCAGGTGGCAGTAAATTGGGATGCGGAAGGAAATACGGCACAAATCAGTGTATTCTTTTCGGAAAGTGAAAAGTATTTCCTGCGTGAGAGTTTGGAACAAACCGAATTTCAGCTGAAAAACTGGTATTATCAGATTTTAAACGAGTTGGAAACAGCATCCATTACTGCACAAACTGCAAATCCTACAGCCAGACTTTTGGTATATGGATATAGTGCTGCCGGAGAAATCAGTATGCAGTCAGAGCACAATGATGTCCGTGTAAAGGCTTATGGTGTAGGCGGAGATTTTTTTCAGTTTCATCCGCTTAAGCTTGTGAACGGCGGTTATTTCAGCGAAAGTGATTTGATGCAGGATCGCGTGATATTGGACACCGATACTGCATGGCAGTTGTTCGGTAGTAATGATGTGGTCGGCATGTTTGTATTGATTGAAAAGATACCGCACATGGTGGTTGGTGTTTATGAGAGAGAAAGCGGTTATTTTAATGACGCGGCAGGCAACGACAAGAGTTGTGTGTTTGTGTCTCATGAAACCCTTTATAATCATGGACAATATCATGGACTGGAAAGTGTAGAATATCTGATTCCAAATCCGGTTACGGGTTTTGGGGCAGGAATTGTGGAGAAGCAGACGAATGGTATGGATGTGGCCATTGTGGAGCATCAAAAACGATTTGAGTTTATGTCGCTTATCGGGATTCTAAAACAATTCGGCACGCGTTCCATGGGTCTTAGTGGTATTACTTTTCCTTACTGGGAGAACATGGCAAGAGGCTATGAAGATATATTAGCAGGAATTTTATTAACAGAATTAGTGCTTCTTACATATGCGGCTATTGTATTCATCGGATTAATTTGGTATTTATGGATACATCGCAAATGGAGGGCACGGGGAATTTACGAAAAGTTCAAAGATATTTGTTATGCGATGCGTGTAAAAAGACATGCACGCAAAGTGAAAGCGAAAGGAGGCGACGCATAATGAAAAAAAGAATGTTATCTCTTATTCTTGCTGTGGTGATGGTTTTGTCCTTGGCAGCATGTGGTGGTGATAAACCAAGCGGCAGCAATGCAGCTAACAATGCAGCAAGTAAGGAAGGTGTATTCGAAGTAGTAGATTTGGAGGCAATTGCTGGTACCGTAGATGCGGATGATTTTAATATCAGCCAGATGAAGGCAATTGGGGACACTCTGTATATGATTGCAGATGTATATTTCCAGGATGATAAAAGCAACGGGTATCGTATATTGTATCTGACTGCGGACTTGGAGGGTAATGTTAAGTCGCAGCATACCATTTATGAGCAGATATGGCAAAACTATGAGGATAAATCTGAAGTAGAAGAGGCAGTGCCACTGGAAAAGGTAGTGGCTTCCAATGATATCGCAGTAATGCTTCCGGAAGAACCGATTGTGGATGAGGTGGTATATGAGGATTATCATAATATTTATTCCTACCAGATTCTGTCCGATGGTAAACTGGCATATGTAGACAGTTTGGAAAGGTACAATAAGGAAACAGAATTATATGAGACAACTCTCAATATCGTTGTATGTGATGAAAATGGTACAGAGCTTGCGAATGTAAATCTCAGTGAAGGATTGGAGCCGGAAGAATATATTTGGGTAAATTGCATCGTGGAATCCGGAGAAGGTACTTTGTTTGCTCTTTGCTATGAGAAGATTTTTGAAATTTCTATGGATGGAAATGTCCTTGGTACATTTGAGGGGAATGAAGTAACACAGAATTTGTATACTCCTGCATTTTACAAGGATGGTACACCGGTATTTACTACATGGAATGCAGACTGGACCAAACAGAGTTATTCCGTGGTGGATATCCGACAGGGTGCAATTGTAGAAGAACTGGATGTTTTGGATACGTTACAGAATTACACCATTTATGACGGTACAAACAGTGGTTACCAGTTAGTATTAGCCAATAGTACCGGTGTGTATGGTTATAATTTTGGTGATACAGAGCCGAAGCTTATTATGGATTATATCAACAGTGACCTGGCTACCTATCGTGTACGCTATATTTGCTTTAAGGATGCGGACCATTTCATAGGTATTTACAATGATATCGTAGATTATAATAATCATGTAGCAACCTTTAGCAAGATTCCGCCGGAAAATGTACCGGACAGAAACGTACTGACCATGGCTACATATGGAACTGATACTAATGTTACCAAGGCAGTAATTGATTTTAATAAGGCAAGCGATGAGTACAAGATTTTAGTAAAAGACTATTCACAGTACTCTACCAGTGAAGATTGGTATGCAGGCATGACGAGATTAGATAATGATATTATTTCCGGTAATATTCCTGATATTATCAAGGGGAATGAGCAGTTTTCTATGGCAAATTATGCATCCAAGGGTTTGTTGGCAGATTTCTACAAATTGATGGAAAACGATGAATCCATCAACATGGAAGATTATGCCGAAAATGTATTTAAGGCATATGAGGTGGACGGTAAGCTTTATGAGCTACCTACACAGTTCTATATCTGGACAGTTTATGGTAAAACCAGCGTTTGGGGCGAAGAAAGCGGTATTACATGGGATGAAGTTGCGGCCGTACAGGCGCAGTATCCGGAAGCAGCATTGTTTACTGAAATGACAAAGAGCAGAGCCTTAAGTGATTCCTTACGCTACAATTATGCACAGTTGGTAGATGAAGCTACCGGTGAGTGCCACTTTGATTCTGATATATACAAAAATATTTTAGAATTTTCCAATACCTTCCCGGCTGAGATTAATTATGATGAGCTTTATAGTGATGATGATTATTGGTTACATTATGAGACCCAGTATATGGAAAACAAGACCTTGTTAACAAGCAGCACTATTTATAGTGTTTATGAGGCATGGTCCACGGTATATAGGACCTTTAACGCAGAAGGTACACCGGTTGGTTTCCCAACAGATGAAGGAAAAGGTAGTGTGATTTCTGCATTGAATTCCTATGCAATTTCTGCAAAGAGTGATTATGTAGATGGTGCTTGGGAGTTTGTAAAAAGCTTTATCAGCGAAGAAAATCAGGTTGCAGCGGAGGATACAGAGGTATATTCCTATTGGGGTATTCCGGTTATGAAGAAGGGCATCGAGCAACAGGCAAAACGAATCACACAAAAGCCTTACTATTTTGATGAAAATGGTGAAAAAGTAGAATATGATGACTACATCTGGCTTGGTGGCGAACAAACTGTTATGGAGCCTGCTACGGAAAAAGAAGCACAGCGATGGGTTGACTTTATTTTAAGCGTAGACCAAAAGGCAAACTTCAATTATGAAGACGCTATGGAAATTATTTCTGAAGAGGCAGAAGGATATTTCAGTGGAGATAGAAAAATTGAGGATGTTATGAGCACCACTCAGTCCAGAATGGGTATTTTTACCAGCGTAAATAACTAAAGATTGCATAAATTCCAAAAAGAATATATACTATAGGGAGAAGATTTTCGGGTCTTCTCCCTAAATAAATTTAGAAAAGGATTGCAACATGAAAGAATATTTAGAACTATATTGGGCATTCTTCCGTATTGGTGGTCTTACCTTTGGCGGTGGTCTGTCTATGCTTCCGATGCTCAAGTACGAGCTTGTGGAAAAGAAAAAATGGGTTAGTGAAGAACAGTTATTGGACTGCTATGCAGTTGGTCAGTGTACACCCGGTATTATCGCGGTAAATACTGCTACATATGTTGGATATTTAAAGAAAGGGCTTGCGGGTGCCATCTGGGGCACTGCAGGTATGATTAGCCCGTCTATTCTTCTTATTACGACATTATGTCTGTTTTTAAATAATTTTATGGATAATGTATGGGTACAGCATGCTCTGATGGGAATTAAAGGCGTAGTTTGTGCGTTAATGCTGAATACCGTTATTTCACTTGCAAAGAAGAGTCTGGTGTCTCCATTGTGTGTAGTAATTGGTATTGCAGCCACTATTCTTGCTATGTTTACGGATGTGCCGACTGTGTTAATCGTGGTGGTAGCTGCAATTGTAGGTATTATTTACGAAAAAATAAAGGGAGGTGCAAAACATGAATAATTTGATTTGGCTTCTTTTTTATGAATTCTTTAAAATCGGTTTGTTCGCAGTGGGCGGCGGCCCGGCTACCATTCCGTATTTGATGGACCTTGCAGAGAAGTATGATTGGTTTACCATGGAAGACGTAACCAATATGATAGCAATCAGTGAATCTACACCGGGACCTTTAGGTCTTAATATGGCAACTTACGTAGGTGTGGATGCGTTAGGTGTATTTGGTGGAGCATGGGCGAGTATTGCGCTTACCATTCCGTCTATTATTGTGATTGTTTTGGTTGCCAAGTTTTTAAATAACTTTAGCCAGAATCGCTGGGTAAAAGCAGCATTCTATACCATTCGTCCTGCAGTGGCAGGTTTGATTGCAGCAGCAGTTTACAATGTGTTTGTGGTTTCACTGTTTGTGGAACAGGCAGGAGAAAAGGTGCTTGCTATAAAGACCTGTATTTTATTTGTTATCGTATTTGCACTTATGAAAGTGAAAAAATTGGGTAAATTACATCCTGTAGTATGGTTAATTGGAGCCGCATTAGTAGGTATTATTTTTCAGTTTTAATAATGGAGATAATGTATGAGTGATATGAAAAAAGCAGGCACTTGCATTATTATTGGTGCGGGCGACTTGACGGTAGGTTCGCTTCCTTATAATCCAGACACAGACTATGTAATTGCTGCTGATGGAGGCTTGATGTATTGTGGCGTGTTGGAGCTGGAACCGGACTTGATTTTGGGAGATTTTGATTCTCTGGATGGTGAATATACAGAGGCAGTGGAATCAATCCGGGAGCAACTGCCGGAGAAGGTTGTGACGCTTCCGGTGGAAAAGGACGATACCGATATGCTTGCAGCGGTAAAGTACGGTCTGAAGCTGGGTTACAGAAGCTTTAGATTATACGGAGCAAATGGCGGTAGGTTAGAGCACACCATTGCCAACATTCAGGTTTTAAAGTATTTAAAGGAACAAGACGCGGTTGGTTATATTATGGATGGTACCGGCATGATTTTGCTGGCACAGAATGAAACGATTTCATTCCGTGATACCATGGATGGCTATGTCAATATCTTTTCTCTTAATGAAAAAGCCCACGGCGTAACCATCCGCGGGCTGAAATATGAACTGAAGGATGCCACACTTACCAATGCGCTTCCTCTTGGTATCAGTAATGAATTTGTGGGTGCTCCATCAGAGGTTTCCGTAAAAGACGGAACACTGTTAATTATCGTAAACTGGGTTTAAATTTTATCCAAGGTAATTACACCATAGAAGTTGCCTTCCATGGATGTAATGTGAGTTTTAAGCTTTGCAAGCAGCTCTTCATCGGAAATAGGACAATCATAAGGGGACAGCACATCAAAGATTAAATTGGTATGTGTTGGCCCTTTTACTATGCGGAAATCATGCAAAGAGAGCTTGTCGGAAAGGGTTTTGATATAGTGCTCCATTTCCAAGCGGTGCTTAACCGTTTCTTCGTCCTTGTTACAGATAGGATCCATGTGGATAACAGCCTTACAGTGAAGCTTTTCTCCAAGAGAACGCTCCAGATTGTCGATGGAATCGTGCAGAATCATCATATCGCCATCTGCAGGTACTTCTGCGTGAAGAGAAATAAACAATCGCCCCGGACCATAATCGTGTACCATCAAATCGTGAATGCCCAGCACTCCCTCATCGCTCATAACGATTTCTCGTATGTCGTTAACCAGTTCTGTGGCAGGAGCCTTTCCAAGAAGGGGAGAGATGGTTTCTCTGGCGGCCTGCCAGCCTGCATAAAGTATGAGAAGCCCCACTATGGTACCACACCAGCCTTCTAAATTGATGTGGAAGAAATGGCTGATAAGAGAGCAACCAAGGACAGCAGAAGTGGATAACACATCACTCAGACTATCTGTTCCGGTAGCCAGTAAGGTCGAAGAGTGAATTTTACGACCGATGGAATTATTAAATAAAAACATATAAAATTTTATTAAAATAGAAATAACAAGTATGCCGAAAACAAGTGGACTGTATGTAGTGGCTTCCGGCTTGATGATACGATTTATGGAAGAGGTAAGAAGCTCATAACCCATAAATATAATCAGTGCAGAAACCATAAGCCCTGACAGGTATTCCATGCGCCCATGTCCATAAGGATGGTCTATGTCCGGTTTACTATTTGCAAGGCGAAAGCCAAATAACGCAATTAGGGAAGAACCTGCATCGGACAGATTGTTAAAGGCATCTGCAGTAATGGCAATGGAATGACTTAGTAGTCCGGCAAGAAATTTGATGAAAAACAAGAACGTGTTAAAGCAAATACCGGCACTGCCGCAAAGCATACCGTAGCGGGCGCGCACATCGGGATTGTCATAATCCTGATGATTTTTAATAAATAATTTGGATAAATAGGTAATCATTATGTATAACCTCGTAATAGGAGTTTCTTTATTATAATAGTTTTAAAGGGGTAAGTCTATACTAATTTTATGAAGATTTTGCGTTAGCCTTGCATAATGAAGGGAAAATGTGTATAATCATATCATTGAAAATGGGATGGGTGTGCATGCATGCCCAAAGTGCGTAAAGATAAGGAGATTATGATGAATAAGAAACCAACAGTTTTAATGATTTTAGATGGATATGGCTTAAATGAGAGTGCATCAGGCAACGCAGTAGCAGAGGCAAAAACCCCTGTTATGGATGCTTTAATGGCACAGTATCCTTTTGTCAGAGGTAATGCTTCCGGTATGGCGGTAGGTTTACCGGATGGCCAGATGGGTAATTCCGAAGTTGGTCATTTAAATATGGGGGCAGGTCGTATTGTATATCAGGAATTAACACGTATTACCAAGGAAATTCAGGACGGCACCTTTTTTGAGAATGAAGCTTTATTAAAGGCTGTAGCCAACTGTAAGGAAAAAGGCAGTGCATTACATTTTATGGGCTTATTGTCCGATGGTGGTGTTCACAGCCACAATACACATTTATATGGTTTGTTGGAATTAGCAAAGAGAAACGGATTAGAGAAGGTGTATGTTCACGCATTTTTAGACGGTCGTGACACACCACCTGCTTCTGCAGCAGACTTTGTAAAGGAACTGATGGACAAGATGGAAGAAATCGGCGTTGGTCAGGTGGCTTCTGTAGCAGGTCGTTACTATGCAATGGACCGTGACAACAACTGGGACAGAGTAAAGGTTGCATATGATGCACTTACCAAGGGCGAAGGACTTACTGCAGCATGCGGCGTTTGTGCAGTGAAGAATTCTTATGCTAAGGGAGAAAACGACGAGTTCGTTAAGCCGACCGTTGTTACAGAGGGCGGCGAAGCAATCGGTACAGTCAAAGATGGCGATTCTGTAGTATTCTTTAACTTCCGTCCGGACCGTGCGAGAGAAATTACCAGAGCATTCTGTGATGACAATTTTGCAGGCTTTGACAGAGAAAGATTAGACCTTTGTTTTGTGGCATTCTCTGACTATGATCCAACCATTCCAAATAAGTCTGTAGCATTCCACAAAATTGCAGTGACCAATACCTTTGGTGAGTGGTTGGCAGCAAATGGTATGACACAGGCTCGTATTGCTGAGACGGAGAAGTACGCTCACGTTACTTTCTTCTTTAACGGCGGCGTAGAAGTACCAAACGAAGGCGAAGACCGTATTTTAGTAAATTCTCCAAAGGTTGCTACTTACGACTTAAAGCCGGAAATGAGTGCCTATGAAGTTTGTGACAAGTTAGTGGAAGCAATCAAATCTGACAAATATGATGTAATTATTATTAACTTTGCAAATCCGGATATGGTAGGTCATACCGGCGTAGAAGCAGCAGCTGTAGCTGCAGTAGAAGCAGTGGATGAATGTGTTGGCAAGGCAGTAGAAGCTCTTAAGGAAGTAGATGGTACCATGTTTATTTGTGCGGACCATGGTAATGCAGAGCAGTTAGTAGATTACGAAACAGGTGCACCGTTTACCGCACATACCACCAATCAGGTTCCGTTTATCCTTGTAAATTACGATGAAGCCTACACATTAAGAGAAGGTGGTTGTCTTGCTGATATCGTTCCGACTCTTATTGAGGTAATGGGTAAGGAGCAGCCTGCAGAGATGACCGGTAAGTCTTTACTTATTAAAAAATAACGGAGGAAGTTATTATGGGATTTTTTGATGATTTAAAAGTATTAGGCTCTGATTTACTGGCAAAGGGCAGTGTAATTGCCAAGGATGCAGCGCAGAAAGCACAGGATGCAGCAGATATGGCCAAAATTAAAATGGATATTGCTGCAAGAGAAAAAGAAATTAAAGATATTTATATGAAAATTGGTAAAGCTTATTATGAAGCAAACAAGG
>JAFXAZ010000031.1 GCA_017521985.1 Lachnospiraceae bacterium | reverse complement strand
GTTTACTACAGTTGCCTTATCGCTATCCATCTCATAATCAATAATAATCTCATTTTGTTCCGTCAATGTATAACGTATCTTTTGCTTTAAGTTTCCCGGGAAGCCCTGTTCTAAATGTGGACTGATACGATAAAGCTCTACGAAACTTCCCTCTGCACTCGCCCCGGTAACTGCTTGATAAAATTTATAATGGGAACGGTCATTGCCACTGTGTAGATTATTGCCGTGATTGTTTGCCTCCAATTGATACTCTACCCCCTCTATAGTCACGCAGGCATTTGCAATTCTGTTGCCGTTTCGTCCAATAAAAGCACCAAAACCACAGGAATTATCATAATATTCCTCTAATGTATCGTAACCTAATAAAACATCTCTTTTCACGCCTGCCTTATCCGGTACACGAATAGCCAGAAACTGTGCACCAAAATCAGACAGCTCTACTTCCATACCGGAAGCATTTTCCATAAGATATCTGCTGGCTTTTTCACCATCCTTTGTAATACCAAATTCAGTTTTTTTAATATTCATCATAATGCTCCTTATCGCATACTTCTGTGTATATCAATTTTGGTTCCCTTCTATCGCTTCTCAATCCATTCATGCTCAGGATCACTGCTTCTGTTAAATCCCTGATAATCTCCTGCCATTAACCACAAGAAATAAGTCGCATAGCCCGGTGTTGCCACAGCAGCATGGTAGCCATATGGAAACTCTACCAGTTCGTCATTTTTTACACGATAAGCCTCATCCAGCTCTCCATCAGAAGTATACAAGCACTGTACAGCGAAGCCCTGCTTAGGATCAAACAGGAAGTAATAGATTTCTTCTGCAATACATTCTGTAGGCATATTGTCCTCATCATGCTTGTGTGGTGGGAATCCTGCCCAATTGCCTTCTGTTACATATGATTCACCAATAGTAAGAATTTTTGCGTTAGAATTGCCATCGATAATAAAGCTTGTCTCTCTTTGGAATGGCGCTTCTCCCAAAAGCCTTAATACTACATGATCTTCTCTTAAAAGCTGTGGTTCTGTCTTTTCACTTACAGGGGTAGCACACACAGCAATCTTTACATGGTCAACGGCTTCAATCACAAGCTTCTGATTTCTTGGCATATAAAAGCTCTCAGCTTTACGATTTTCAAACACGGTACTTCTATTACCAACATTCTCCCAACATGTCTCGTCAAAGCTTACATTACAGTGTCCTTCTAATATAATAAACGCGGTTTCCTTTTCTAAGGTATCAAACTCCTGCTTACCTCCTGCCTCCAGCTCTATAATACCAAATTCCAGTTTTTTTAAAGAACATTCTCCAATCTTACAGATAGGAGTGTATCCAATTGTTTTTTTATAACCCTTTTTGAAATTCATGTTCTTTTATCCTTTCTCTAAATAAACAACTACTACATTATGCATACATTTCCTTGTTCAGAAAATTCATAAAATCCTCCGCGGTTTCTACAATTCCATAATCCGCATAATCAAAAATCGGGGCTTTCTTGTCCGGATTTATGGCAATCACGATACTCGACTGCTTCATTCCGGCGATATGATGAACCGCTCCTGATATACCTACTGCAATGTATACTGCAGAATTTACACTCTTTCCGGTAATCCCCACCTGCCTGTCATAAGACAACATTTCCGCATCTACTGCCAGTCTGGTAGCTGCGATATCCCAACGTGCGCTTTTCCCCTTTGCTGCTACCTCATTCTTTCTTTGAACCAGAGCCTGCACGTCATGAACCACATTCTTTGCCCCTTTGCCTAGAGCACAAATCACCTCTGCACTGCCGGCTTCCCAGGTTCGCACCGTAGCCATCTGGGGCTTCGTCATACAGGCAATCTTTGCCACAATGTTTCCAGAAAAGGCCGGGCGGTACATATAAAGCTTTTCACCGTCTGTTTCCAAAGCAGTACAGTCTGCACAAAGTCCGGTTTGCAAAAGTGCTGCCACCTGCGGTGCTACCGCCTTGCTCCAGACATCACTGCCCCAAAGAATTACTTCCGGCTGCCATTCTCTGATATGTTCTGTAAATCTCACCGCAAAATCTCTGTTAGTATCACCGGCTTTCATAAAATCCTCTTTGTCAATAGCAGTGATATCCTCGCTGATACTTTCTGCAAAGCTTCTTGGCGCTTCTCCCACAATCCAGACTTTTCTGAGCTTACGCTCTGATTGCTGTATAGGATTCAGATGCTGCCTTTCTTTTTCCAGTCCCTGTTTAATAGCCTCAGACAATTCTGTCATTTCTATAAATTTACACTTACGCTTTCCTTCCTCATTTTGGAAAGATGCAAGTACTCTGGTAGGAGAGCCCTTTAAACCACACCGACTTAAGTCTGCATCAATATCCTTGGCTGTCCAGCGAATTACCGCTCCCTTTTTGGAGCGAATACTCGGTAACCGTAAATGATTTATACGCTCTACCGTAATTAGCGCAGGATACTCTGCTGTCTGCACACCCATGTCTCTTGTCTCACATACCAGTCTGCCGGCAGTTTCCTTAATATGCATCACATTCGTAATCAGAGATAAATCTGCCGCTACGGATAAAGAAGGACCGGTCTGCGCTGTATCCCCGTCAATGGTTTGCCTGCCGCAGATTACCAAATCTGGAGAAAGCTTTTTTACGGCAAGTGACAAGGTATAGGCTGTAGCCAGCGTATCTGCACCGGCAAAAGCACCATCACAAAGCAGATAAGCCTCCTTTGCACCAAGTCTTGTAAGGTTCAAAAGCATCTCCTTAGTCTTGTCCGGGCCCATGGAAAGTAAAATTACTTCGCTATCCGGTATCTGTAATGCTGCTTCATAGGCACAGGCATCAAAGGGATTCAACTCACCGGATGCTGTTCTTTTTACACATACGACTATTTTCATTCCTTCGCACCTCTCGACTCATGAAGTACAACTCCGGCGTTTATCAATATTTTTTGAAGTTCCTTTACGTCTAATAAAGCGAAGTCATCTGTAAGTGCAGCTGCAGTACCCGCGGCCTGACCGGTTACTGCACAACTTGGAATTACCCTTGAAATATCCCACATACTATCTGTTACAGAAATACATCTACCTGCTGTGATTAAATTCTTTATCTTCTTAGAATACAATGCAGAAAATGGAATCTCATAAACCGGACCACGCTTTCGCCAATCTGAAATCATGCCAATTGAATCCTCAAAGTGCTTATGCATTTCTGAATCATGTAGCACATATTCGCCTAAAATCTTTCTGGTCATACGAATCTGCGGTATTGTTGCTATGGAAGTTGGTATCAACGTCTTGTCCTTCTGCCTACGCTTCAAAATATCATTTAAAACAGACTGATGAGATAGTCTTGTCATATAGGAAAGTTCATCCCCATCCAATCCGGTAAAACGATTTGAAACCAACGTTTCCACTTGATTACTTTCCTTTTTTTGTTCATCAGGGATATCTGCAACTCCCAACATATTCAAATCATATCCCATCCCATTCAAAAAATAGTACCAGGCAGCCAACACATTCCCCTGTTTGAATACTTCTGTAGGAGCCTCTGCATAATAAGTAATATCACCATCTCCTGTTGCATCCACAACTGACTTTGTAACAATTGCCTGTCTGCCTGACTTATTTTCAATAATCACACTTTCAATTTTATTCACATTTTTTGTTACCGCCACAGCATAACTGCCGTATAATATTTCCACGCCTTCTTTCACAAGAAGCTGTTCTGCAAGCAGTGCAAATAATTGAGGATTATATCTTACTTCAAACCGCTTATTTTTCTCTGTTCTTTTAGACGTATCATTACAATCCAGCCAATTTTCAGGATATCGGTCTTCTGCTCCCATAGAAATAGCGAGACGAAATAGTTCCTCCGCAATACCAAAAGAAACCTGATGCCCAATACCATCACACAAAGGAAGATAAATTGTAACAAGACCAGCAGTACCAAGACCGCCAAGTATAAATTGCTTTTCAAGCAGAATTGTTTTCTTTCCTTGCCTTGCAGAAGCCAGTGCTGCTGAAATACCAGCAAAACCTCCACCACAAACAAGGACGTCGCATTGTTTTGTTACTTTAGTTTGAAGTTTTTCTGAAATCATCATATTACTACGCCTCCCAAATCGAATGCTTATCTTGCCCGATAAATAGGCATCAATGCGTCATGCACTGCCACATATTCCTCGAATAACTTTTCATATTTTTCTGTATTTTCTTTTACCGGCACGGTCACAGTTTCTACTTTAATACATGCTTTTACTGCATCCTCCGGGGTTGCAAATACCCCTACGGCCACACCGGCAAGCATAGCGGATCCTAAGGATGAATCACTGCTTACTGTCTTTACTAATTCAAGACCTAAACAGTCCGCTGTAATCTGTCTCCATAGCTCTCCTTTTGCACCACCCCCGATAATAGTGACTCTTCCGGACAGCGAAATGCCGAGTTCTTCCAAGGTTTTCTTGGAATGCAACAAAGACAAAGACACACCCTCCAGTACACTTCGGGTGAAATGTGCCTTCGTATGAGTCGTACGTATGCCCACAAAGCTGCCGCAAAGTAGTGGGTCAGCATACGGGGTCAGTTCTCCATTTATGTAAGGATGATACATCAGTCCTTCACATCCTATGGCAATCTTTTCCGCCCCATTATTTAACTCTTCATAGTTACCGCCAAAGGTATCCCTGTACCAGCGATAAGAGCTGGCAGCAGCCTTGGTTGCGGTGCCCGGATACCATAAGCCCTCTGCTACATGAGCATAATTTACTAAATGCTGATTTGGATATGGTTTATCTGTAATAACACAAATTCTGCCTGCAGTAGCCAGCTTTACCGTAACATCTCCCGGCTGCACTGCCCCTGCTGCAAACACCTCCATTACGGTATCCGTAGTTCCGCAAATTACCGGTGTTCCTTCTGCCAATCCGGTTCTTTCTGAGGCTTCTTTTGTAACACTTCCGATAATATCGGTAGGCTTTACTACCTGTGGAAGCATTTCTTCCGAAATACCTGCTATATCTAAAAGTTCCTTACTCCACCGATTGGTATTGCAGTCAAAAAGCATACTTCCTTGCGCTTCAATGTAATCGGTACAGTAAACACCGGTCAGACTGTAACGGATATAATCCTTTTCAAAGAAAATATATCTCAACTTACGAAAATTCTCAGGTTCATGCTCTCTTACCCATACAAGCTGTGGCAGAGTCCAGATGGTATCCGGTTTATGGAAGCTCTTTTCAAAAATCAGATCGCCATATTCTGCCTTTAGCTTCTTTGCTTGGTCCCGAGATCGGGAATCGGTCCAGTGAATGGCAGGTCTCAGTGGTCTAAATGCTTCATCACACATAACCCAAGTATGTGTAGCAGAGTCAAGGCCAATAGCCAATATATCTTCTGAAGAAATGCCAGCCTTGTCCAAAAGCTCCGCCACATTCTCTGAAAATGCCCTGTTCCAGTCAGCAGGTTCTTGCTCACACCATCCCAAATTCGGATAATACGTAGGATATTCCACGTTATTCTCTGCAACAATATTTCCCAATGTATCAATCAAAGTGGCCTTGGAAGAACCTCCTCCAAAGTCAATACCAAGTAAATACTTCATGTTTTCCTATACCTTTCTCACTTTGTTCAAAGGATAGAACAGCCCTTTTCTTCCAAAAACTGTTTTACTGTATCAAAATCCGGCACGGATTCCCTTGCCCCTACTCCGGTACATTTGATAGCAGAAACAGCACTTGCAAAATAGCAACATGTTTTATAATCGAAACCTTTTATAAATCCTGCTGCAAAAGCCCCGTGGAATACATCGCCGGCACCATTGGAATCCACCGCATTTACAGGAAATGCAGGATAATGTTCCATTGTTTCCCCCTGATAAAGGACACCGCCATTTTTGCCATCTGTAATAACCACTACCTCAGGCTTGTATGTCTCATACAGACACACTGCAGCATCTTCTATCGTATCTGCACCGGTAATTCCAAGTGCAAACTCCGCAGATGGAATTAGGATATCTGCCTTCGGCAAAAGTCCCTCCACCCCTTCATATCTGCCACCAGCATCATAGAGTACTTTTCCACCAAACTTGTGAATATAGTCTGCGCCTTCTATGGCCGCATCCAGTTCATTTCCATCTACCATTAATATTATGGCATTTTTTAAAATGTTACAAGCTTCTTCCGTTATCCGGTATGAAGGCAGATTTCCTCTGTCAAATACACAGGTTCTGCTTCCTGTCTCTGCATTCAACCAAATACAGGAAGAAAAAGAAGCATAACTGCTGTCATAAGTAACAATACCTGATGTATCTACTCCGTATTTTTCAAAATCCTTCTTTAAAAAAGCTCCGGAGGCATCAGAAGACAGTACTCCTAGGTACGCACTTTTGCCACCCAGTTTGGATACTGCCACCAGTCCGGTTGCAACCGGACCACCACCGGCCATGACGGAACCCTCTGCACGAAGCTTCGTGTCCTCTTTTGGAAACTGAGACACCGTATAAAGCATATCCGTCACACAAGCACCTATTCCTGCTACTTGCACCGATATGTTTTCGTTTAAGTTCATAAGAAGCCCCCTTCTTTTCAATTCGTTAAAATAGGTTATAACATCAACCGTTTGTCGTTTAATAAAAGCCCATCATACAAATCTGCATGAAATCTATTTGCAAACATTGTACATTTACACATAAAGATATAATACACATTTAGACCACATCCCATCAATGTTTCAAAATTCCCCTGACCTTTGGCAATGATTACATCTGCTGAAAGTACACATTTCTTTGCTTCTTCACTCAAAATTTCCAGACAGGTACCAGCAATACCATTGCCGTTCCCCAGAACACACACCTCTTTGTCCAAGCCGATTTGTCTGGCATCTTCCAAAGTAGCATCATTAATAGTCGGAAAACCACGAACTATCCCTGTGATGCGAAGCTTTGGCAGTTGCTTTTTTAACAACTTGATAAATGCCATATCAAAAACAATTTCACCACAATTATCTGTGAGAAACACTAAATGTTCAGCCTGTTCCAGTTCTTGCTTTAACATTTCAAATTCCAACGTATTTATTTCTATATTTGGAACATCTTTCAGCAGTTGTTCAAATTTATCCTTGTCTACTTCTGCTAAGGCTCCAAAGTCAATGTAATTTCCGGTCATGGAATATTGTATTGCACGGAGCAAAGAATCCTCTGCCCGCGCAACACCTTCTTCTATCTCAGGCAACTTTTTCATTACATAATCATTATAAAAGGCTTTTATTTTAGTATAATCAGTGGTTTCACCAAATATCTTCTCTTGAACATCGGTAATTTTCTTTGTCAGAAGCGGCGCACTGTCTGTCAGCTCTGCTTCTGACAGTACCTTACATATCTGCTTTTTATAACGCACCTGTTGTTCTTCTGTACTGTTTGCAGGATATTTATCCAAATATTTTTTTGCAATGCAGCTTAAACACTCTGATTTTAGTCGTACCCTCTGCATACTCATTTCTTACTAACACCTCTATTATGCTTTGTTTGCAGCACCTAAAAGCTCAATTTTGTTGAGTGCAAATTCCTTTACCTTAGCAATTGGCTTTTTCATAAACAGATCCAATGCTATGCTTCTGTTTGGATCCGCAAATTCTTCCTGTACAGCATCCAGGAACGTATAGCAAATGTCCGTTGCAAAATTCATCTTACGAATACCGGCTTTCACTGCCAGCTTGATCTGGTCATCGGAAATACCGGAACCACCATGTAATACAAGTGGCGTATGATTCGTGGCTTCGTAAATAGCCTGAACTCTATCAATATCTAACTTCGGTGGCTTTTTATAGCGACCATGAGCATTTCCTACCAAAACAGCCAGACAGGCTACACCGGTTTCTTTTACAAACTCTGCCGCCTGCTCCACGTCCGTAAACTCGTCCATGCCGTCATCATTCACACTGCCTACATGTCCCAATTCACCTTCTACAACCAGTCCAAGATAACCGCAGGTTTCTACAGCACGCTTTGTGGCAGCCACATTTTCTTCATATGGAAGTGCAGAACCGTCCAACATAATACCGGTTGCGCCCCAATATAAAGCCCTTGTCATTTCAAGCTCGGATGGACCATGGTCTAAATGAAAACATACAGGCACACTTGCTTTTTTTGCTGCTTCCATAATGATTGGAGCCAAATAATATGCAATTCCCTCTTTTACTAATCTCGGATATACCTGTAAAATAACAGGAGCTTTTGCCTCTTCCGCTGCCTCAATAACACCTACTACGGTTTCCATGTTATATACATTAAATGCAGGAATTGCAAACCCGCCCTTCCCGGCCATATCCAGTACTTCTTTTAATGAAACTAACATTACTTTATTCTCCTAAAATCAACTCTTCCAAAGCTACAATCTTTACTTCATCCTGTGCTACCGTCTTTAAAGCTGCATACTCAGATACACTTGCAGTTACAATGGTGTCTGCCTTCACACCTTTAGCATTATTGATACGGTCACTTGCCACACGAAGCATTACCTCCGGCATCCATTCTGCCATCAGGATATTGCCAGCCCACATGGTATCCTTACCATGGCAGAGCATCTCGTTACATACAGCATATGAATTGATTACTTCTCTTGCCTCTGTGGTTTCGCCTAAATCTCTGGATAACTGGAATGGATCCTGATATACCACTTCTTTGCCGGTATTTACTGTCACCAAAGCACCATTTTTAACTAATTCTGCTGTGTAAGCAGTAAAGGTAACTACTTCTGCGGTTAGCTCTACGCCCCACTCCTTATATTCACGCTTAAATACTTTTGCATCCTGTGGGTCAAATACTACCACCTTGGCAAATGCATTTAATTCCTTTGCACAGGCTGCCATCTGCTCTTTTGTCTCATTGGTCGCACTGATTAAAAATTCTAACTGCTGACCACTTGCAGGCTCTTTTGCAAGTACGGTAAAGTTTACGCCTGCTTTTTCCAATACTTTAATTGCATTTACGGCTGCTGCAGGTACTTTATATGTAGCATCCACACCTAAGAATAATAATACGTCGGTCTTCTCCGTATGCTTTGCCATTGCTTCTGCTAAGCAGGCATCTACTTCTGTGCAGCCATAAGCATTGCCTGTTTCCAAACAGTTATCCACTAACTTGTTGATATATTCCGGAAGTACACCTTCCATAGCAGCATCCAGTCTGGCTTCCTTGGTAAACATGACCGGGTCCCAACCGGTTACACAATCCGTTACGCAGCCTCCACAGCATGCACATTCATAAATATTGTCAATAACATCACTTAACGTAAGTGCTCCACGATTTACAAGGGAAAGCCCCAAAGCTCTTGCTTTTGCTGTATTTCGCTCTAATCCTGTTGCATTTCCGATAGGACAGATGTGATGGCACATCCAGCAAAAACGGCAGGATTCTACATGTTGTTTACTTTTTTCTGACATCATAATTCAATCTACCTCCTCCGGAATTAAAGACCTAACTTAAACGGATTCATGATACCGTTCGGGTCAAGCTGTTTCTTGATACCTTCCAATACCTGCATTGCCGGACCATACTGCTCTTTTACATAACGTCCAAGCTTGATGCCTACGCCATGATGGTCGTTTACTACACCACCATATTCTAATGCTGCTCTGATTCCGGTAGTCCAGATTGCCTGATGAAGTCTGAGTGCTTCTTCCGGATCTTCCGGTACAAATTCCGGATCAACAATAAAGCGGTCATACATCATTGCACCCCACTCATACCAGTGAGAGAAATGTGCGATAAACTTTGCCTGTGGGAAATTTGTCTCAATAGCTTCTTTCATAGCATAGTAAATCTTTTCAATTTTGCCATATGGAGCAATGGTATCCATAGTTCCATATAATTTTGGCAAATCCAGGGCATGTCCAGGATAGAAGAAAGTAAGTTTTTCCTTCCACCATTTTTCACCATATTCGCTGCCAAGGTCTTCTGCGCCATACTTTGCAAACGTTTCAAGTAAAATTTCTTCTTCCACATCTACCATCTTGGTAAGACCTTCATAAGCAATGTTCATGAATGCACCCTTACGTTCTACACCAACAACCTTTTTAATAAGAGATGCGGTTTCTGCCTCATCATAAAGACGCATAACAGATGGCTTAAACTTCTGTAACAATTCCTTGGAAGCTTTGAACGCAGCATCCATATCCTGGAATAAGAACGCTCTGAATCGCCTTTCCTCCGGCTGGTCATAAATTCGCATCTGTGCTTTTGTGATAACACCCAGGGTACCTTCTGAACCAATGAAAATCTGATTTAAATCCGGACCAACTGCATGCTTTGGTGTTGGAGAGGTATAAATAATATCACCGTTTGGAAGAACCACTTCCATCTGAAGAACCATATCATCAATCTTGCCATATTTATTAGAGCATACACCGATACCTCTGTGTGCCAAAAAGCCACCTACTGTAGAGCATGCAATAGAGGATGGATAATGCATAGTTGCCTTACCCACTTCGTTTGCAGCCCATTCAAGATGCTTATAAATACAACCGGTACCACACTCTATGTACATAGCCTCTGTATTTACTTCGTAAATCTTATTCATTC